>CAYJPO010000106.1:0-11269 GCA_964372045.1 uncultured Anaerolinea sp. | reverse complement strand
AGCGACCGAAGACATCGTCACCGCACACGCCGATGAACGCGACCTTCAGCCCAAGACGTGCCGCGCCGCAGGCAAAGATAGCGGAGGATGAGCCGATAGTGAGCACGGCAGAGTCGATCAGTTTTTCGACTTGACCGAATTCAGGCGCGACATCACCTGAAAGTATCAAATCAGGATTTATTTCACCTGCGACGAGAATATCAAATAGTTTCATGGGTATGTTTACAAGTACACAAAACGTGTTTACCTGTGTACTTGTGTACGTATTTGCTCAGTAATTCCGATACCAATCGAATGGCGCGTCAGCTTGATAAAAATCGGTGTAAGGTTTGGCGAGGGCATGGCAAAGTGATGTGAGCCGCGAGATGCGCTGACGTGCAACCGTATGAAGAAATTCGAGGCGGTCATCACCCATCATATTGACGGCTTCCTTCCACACCGCACGACCGACGGCGATGCCGCTGGCACCTGCATTACAAGCAACGGTGACCTGTTGTGAAAATGTTTCGTAATCCACTGCGGCAGAGAGCAGAATCCACGGGATGTTGGCAACTGCGGAAATTTCTTCGCACGCTTCTTTCCATAAGATCTGATTTGATTCTGCGATATCAAGTGGAAATTCCGCTTTGAGGATGTCTGCGCCCAAGGGTGACAGGCGTTTTGCTGATTCCACGACAGCATAACGTTTTTCTTCGGAGGTAAGTTTTTTGCTTTCATCGAGAGAATACGAAAGCGGTTCGAGCATGAGGACGAGATCAAGCTTGGCACATTCATCAGCGATGTGTTTCGTAAAGGATTCGATTTCGGATGCTGTGGGGGAGTCGGGATGATAATAAACGAGTAACTTGATCGCGCTGGCGCCCATTCGTTTTGCTTTTTCGACCGACCAGCCAGGGATGATCTGTGCCTGACGGGCAATGTCATCGCCTGAATAGCCCGTCGATTCAACAGCGACGACCAGACCAACGTTGCTGGGAATGGCTCCCTTTGCAATGGCTTGCGCGGCAGAGACCTCAGGGTCGAGCAAAACAGAAGTCGCTTGTGAAGCGAGTGCATAGGTCACATCGAGTTTAAACTGAGAAAGTTGGGTGTCGTCTACAAAGACGGGGTTGGCTTTTCGCAGGTTTTGACGATGGTCCAGCGCAAGAGCTGTGAAGGTTCCGCGTTTGGAGGAGATTTGTTGTAGTCCGCGAAGTTTGCCGATGGTGATAGATTTCATGGGTTGGGTTCCAGCTTTTTTGTCAAAGGTCAAAAGCCCCCGACCTTTGACCTTTGACTAGGTTTACGGGCAGGTTTGTATCCAGGCATCCAATCCGCGTTTTTTTAGGATGGTGCTGAAGTTGAGTTGTTTTGAGTGTTCACAAAATGCTGCGAAGTCGCCAGGCAGGTCGGTGTATTCGGCGGCGAAGACAGGTTTGCCTGCCATAATATAAGGAAGCATCTTTTCAGCTTCATCGTAATAGAAATAGTCTTCGGTGATGGCGAAGTCGTAGATGTTTACGAGTTCTTTAACCTGATCGGAGGCGTTCTTTTGCCCGATGGCGAGTCCGCGTTTGTGGGCTTCGTCTGCGAGCCAGAAGGCGAACTTTAACTGGTCATCGTAGGTGAGCGGGAAGCCTGTGTCGTTGGTATAAATTTCCATGTTGTCGGGTTCGAGGGCGTCGAAGCCTTTGGCTTTGCACAGGTCGAGACGGGCGAGCATAATGGGAGCGAGCAGGTCAATACGACGGATGTCGAGCCAGCGTTCGCCTTTCCAGCCATCGTAATCTTTGCCTAACACTTCGGCAGGGAATTGGTCTTTATCGGGGCGCCAATCTTCCCAGGAGCCGACGCTGATGTAGCAGATGACCTTGCGTCCTTTGACATGGAGTTTGTCGATGATGGCTTGGTCGACATAGAGGTCAATGTCGTAGACATCGGCTTCGATGGAGGTATCGATGTCATTGTCCCCGATTTGCCATTGCCAGGTGAGTCCAGATTTAGGTTGCCACCAGGTGGGTGAAGGTTGAAGGTCAAAGGTCGAAGGTTGGGTAGTAGAAGGCATGAGTGTGGATTCTTTTATTGAGGTAGTGGCAGGCTCGGGTGAGTCGGAGGCGGATTTACATCCTAATAAGAAAGATGAAAGCAGAAAGATGGTAAACGCGCGTCTCATTGGTATTCGGGGAGCATGTCGCCGTGGGCTGTGATGAGTTCATCGACGAGCGACCAGATCTGGTCGAGGCTGAGCTCGGCGGCGGTGTGCGGATCGAGCATGGCGGCGTGATAGATGTGTTCGCGCTTGCGAGTGAGCGCAGCTTCGACGACCAGTGATTGCACGTTGATGTTGGTCTGTTGCATGGCGGCGAGTTGCGGGGGCATCTTACCGATGTGCGTGGGTTGCAATCCGTTTTTATCGACGAGCACGGGGACTTCGACGCAGCAACCATCGGGCAGGTTGTCGATGAGCCCGTGGTTGGCGACGTTGCCATACACAACGCGCGGCGTGCCTGTTTCGAGCGAGTGGATGATGAGCGAACCGTATTCCTGACTGCGTTCGTAAGACTCGTTGAGTTCACCGCGTTCGAGGGCGGCTTTGTCGGCTTCCCACTCGGCGATCTGAATCTCGCAGCGCGTGATGTATTCGTCGACGGGGATTTCAAATTCTTCGAGCAGGTCGGGGCGATTTTGTTTGATGAACCACGGCACATACTCGCTGAAGTGTTCGCTCGACTCGGTGACGAAATAACCAGTGCGTTTGAAAACTTCATAGCGGACATGGTTGGCAAGTTCGCGATAGCCGCGCGCATAGGATTTGGCTTCTGCAACTTTGCGAATTTTTGGATAGAGGTCTTTGCCGTCCCGTTCGAATTTGAGGTAGAACGCCATATGGTTGATGCCCGCGCAGATGTAGTTGATCTCGTTGATGGGCACGCCGATATCTTCGGCGAGGACTTCGGCTGTCCCTTGCACGCTGTGACACAATCCAACCGTTTTAATTTTGGTGGCTTTGTTGATCGCCCAAGTGTTCATCGCCATCGGGTTGACGTATTGCAGGAAAGTCACATCTGGACAGACGGCTTCCATGTCCTTGCAGATGTCGAGAAAGACGGGGATGGTGCGCAGTCCGCGCATGATGCCGCCGATGCCAAGTGTATCGGCGATTGTTTGTTTTATGCCGTATTTCTTCGGAATCTCAAAGTCGATGACGGTGCTGGGTTTATAGCCGCCGACCTGGAACATGCTGATGGCATAGTCTGCGCCATCGAGGGCGGCGCGACGGTCGAGTGTGGCTTCGATCTTCGGTTTCGCGCCGAAGAACTCCGCGATCTTGTGCGCCACGATCTCGGTTGTTTGCAAACGCACGGGGTCAATGTCCATCAGGCTGATGGTGGAGTTGGCAAGCTCGGGGAAGGCGAGGATGTCTGCGAGCAGGTTCTTGGCGAAGACGGTGCTGCCTGCGCCGATGAATGTGATCTTGGGCATGTAGTTTCCTTTTGTTTATGTCTTTGCGAGGAGATTGCTTCGGGCATTCGCTTTCGCAACGACATGATACTTTATCGTTTTACACCGCTCAGAGCGATGCCTTCAATGAATTGCTTTTGGGCGATGAAAAAGATGATAAGCAACGGCAGAATGGACAAAAACGCTCCTGCCATCAGCACGGTGAATTTCCCACCAGCCTGGAGTTGCTGCTGGAAGAAAGTCAAACCAACAGTAAGTGTGGTTTTCTGCATGTCGGTGGGGAGGTAAACAAGCGGATGGAGTAGATCGTTCCAGGCGTCTTTGAAAACGAAGATCGCGAGTGCAGCAACGGCAGGTTTGGACAAGGGGAGATAGATGCGCCAGAAGATATCGAAGAGGGAAGCGCCATCCATACGGGCGGCGTCCACAAGATCGCGTGGGATCGTGAGGAAGTACTGCCGCAGGAGAAATGTTCCAAAAGCGCCGCCCCAAAAAGCAGGCACGATGAGCGGAAGTTGAGTTCCGATCCAGCCTAGGTATTTGAAGATGATGAAATTCGGAATGAGCGAGACCTGCGGCGGGATCATCAACGTGGCAACCAGGAGCGCGAAGAGAATATCGCGTCCTTTAAATTTCACGATGGCAAAGACGAACGCAGCCATGGCGCAGGTCAATACCTGACCGATGACAGTCAGCAAGGAGATCTTGAAACTGTTGAATGTTAGATAAAGAAATGCCTGGTCGGGCAAATCCTCAAAAAGGTCGAAGTAGTTTTGGGTGGTGACCGGGTTGGGGATGATACTTCGGGAAAATTGTTCGGCAGGCAGGCGGAAGGAAACAGAGATCATCCAAATGAAAGGAATGAGCATGGTCAGCGCGCCGAAAATAAGAAAGGCATACGCGACAATATCGAGGACGATTTTGTTTATCGATTTGGACATGCCTCACTCCTATTCGTATACCACAAAGCGGCGTTCCCACCAGAACATGATCGCCATAAAGATTGCCACTAATAGCGCAAGCTGGATCGCCTGCGCGCTGGCGTCGCCCATGCGGAAGAAATGGAACGCGTTGCGGTAGATCGAATATACAGCAACGGGAACACTGCTATCACCCTGTCCGCGGCGGGTTAGCATGTATATGTAGTCGTAGGCTTGAAAGGCATTGATGGCGGAAATTAAAGTCTGAAAGAAAATACTCGGGGTGATTAATGGGATTGTGACCCTGAAAAATTGCTGAAATCCATCAGCTCCGTCCAGCGAGGCGGCTTCGTAATAATCGCGCGGAATAGCGGTCAGCCCAGCCAGAAAAATGATCATGCCTTCGCCAATCGCCCCCCAAATATTGACGATGACCACCGACATCATTGCATTGTCCGAACATAGCCAGCAAATGGGCGCAAAGCCCAGGGATTCAAGCGCAAAGTTGAGAATGCCGGTTTCCTTGCCGTAGATCATATTCCACACCAGCGCAGTGGCAACGGCAGAAGTTACGGTGGGAAGGAAATATACGGTACGGAAGAATCCGACGCCGCGAATTTTACGGTTCAATAATACGGCGAGCAAAAGCGAAATGACCACCACCCCAGGCACATACAGTGCGGAAAATTTCAGTGTATTCGTGAAAGCTTCGATGTAATCCTTGTTTTGGAAAAGCTGAAGGTAATTCTCCGCGCCTGCCCATGTGGGAGGGTTGATCAAATCCCAATTGAAGAGACTCAGCCCAAGCGTTGCAAGCAAAGAGCCGATGGTTCCAAACGCCAGACCGATGATCGTGGGTACAAGCATCAGCCAGAGCCATAGTTTTTCCCGCCCCAGAGGTTTGAGTCCGTATTCCATGAGCATTCCTTGCCAGAGCAGGCAGATTTCGCAGAAACCTGCCTGCTCTTAGGTGGTTTACTTATTTGCAGCCAGTACTTCGTCTGCTGCGGTGATCACCTCATCCAGCGTCGCGTTCAATTCAGCTTCACCGTCGAAGACAGGGATCAAGCCGTCACCGACCACGCCTGCCCATTCTTCGTAGCCTTTGAAGACGGGTTTCACGTGAGCAAAGGCAATCGAATCAAGAAAGACCTGTTGGTTCAACTCGCCGGGCTGTTTGAGATACGCATCGCTTTCCGCAACCGACTTCAGGACAGGGATGGCAAACCCCAACTCGGCAAGGCGCTTCTGCCCTGCTTCGCTCAGCGCAAACTTGATGAACTCGAACGCCGCATCGGCATGTTTTGAATCCTTCGAGATCACAAACCCCGCACTGTTCACACTGGTCGCCTGCCCGGCAGGTCCGTTCGGCATCGGCGCAACATCGAAGTTGATCCCTGCTTGTACATACCCAGGCACTGCCCAATGACCAATGGTGGTCATCGCCGCCATGCCCGATTGGAATAGATCGAATCCGAATTCGCCTGACGTGGTTGGAGTCGGCATCACGCCTTCCTTGTAAAGACTGTCAATGAATGCCCAAGCATCACGCGCGCCGCCCTCTCCGATCAAAGTCTTCGCGTGGTCTTCGCTGATGATCTCGCCGCCATACGCCCAAATGGCTTCGCTCCACAGAAGTTCCATGTCCCAGGTGTCCGACCAGAGTCCGTATTGATCGATCTTTCCGTCATTGTCGGTATCGAGCGTCAACTGCTTTGCAGCTGTGAGCATGTCATCGTACGTCCAATCCGCGGTTGGGTAAGCCACGCCTGCGGCATCGAACATGTCCTTGTTGTAAAACAGCACAATGGTTTGGAAATCGCGCGGCATGCCGTAATATCCATCCGCTGTTTTATAGGCAGCCAACGTCTGTGGATAAAACCCATCAAGGAAGCCGGGATTGGCATCGATGTATGCTTGTAGATTCAGCAGCGCACCTCGGATTTGCCAGTCCAGAAAGAGCGGCGCATCCATCGCGAACACATCCGGCGGGGTACCGCCCGCGATCAGGGTGTTCAACTTCGTCCAATAGGAATCCCAATCCGAAACATCCACATTCACTGTGATGTTCGGGTTGGCTGTGTGGAAATCATCCACCACCGCCTGCCAAACTGCGAGCTCTTCGGGCGCTCCCCACATCGTGAATGTGATCTCTACGGAACCTTCTTCCGCAACAGGTGCTTGAGACACACCGCCGCCGCAAGCCGCAAGCAACAGGCTTGCCATTACAAAAATGAACAGTACCTTTTTCATGCTTCTCTCCTTTTGATCAGAAATCTAATTTCACGACCGCCGTCAAATTGGTCGGGCGATCAGGATTCAAACCTTTAGCCAGCGAACGATAGAACGCCATCAACTGCAAAACAGGAAGATACAAAACACCGCGGACACTCTCTGGAATATTCGACCCAAAACAGACATCCGCTTCTTTCTCGCCGATAGCTGCTACGGTTCCCCCAAGCATTTTCATCTCTGACAGTACCTTCGCCTCGTGGACTCGGTTCACATCTGAAAGCATTCCCACCACAACGGCATTTTGATTTACCATGCTCATCGGTCCATGACGAAATTCTAAAAAGTGGAAGGGCTCGCTGTGGGTGAGCGTCATCTCTTTCATTTTGAGGTTCACTTCGCACGCCAATCCATAACGAAAGCCAGAGCCGAGGAAATAAAAACGGTCGAAGCTCAGGTTTTCACCGATCTCTTTGGCGTAGGTTTCATACTTTGCCATTAAGGCATCCCCTGTTTTGGGCAGGTCTTTCATTGCCGAAAGCAGATCACCACGCCCAGCCATCTTGGCACATAAAGCGGTCACGGTTACATACATTGAAGCGAATGAGCGAGTCTGTGCCACCGATTCTTCCTGCCCTTTATCGATCACAAAATTGAAGTCTGCCAGCCGCGAGAGGACCTCGTCATAATTGCTGATCACGGCCACATCTCCGCGCTTCTCGGCTTTGAATTTTTCAACTGCTTTCACGGTCTCGGTCGTTGTGCCGGAACGGCTGATAGCGACCAAAAGTGTTTTTGGGTCAGTCAATACAGTTTGAGGATTTAAGAGTAACTCTCCACCAGGAACGGCGCGGGCGGAACGACCCGTCAGTTCGGCATACAAAGCCGCAGCTGCCAGCGAGAGGTAGTAAGTCGAGCCGCAACCGGTGAAAACGACCTGGTCATAGTCGCCAGCTTTGGGAGGGACCGAGGCGTGGACAACATCCATTGCCTGTGCCCAGGCTTGAGTCTGTGATTTGATTTCTTTGTAGGTGTGGTAGTTGATCATTGGATTTTCAAAACCCTCATCGCATTTTCGCGATAGACTTTCTTCAAGACATCATTGGGTAGATACAAGCCATAGGCATACCAGCGCCCTTGCCCAGGAACCTCGCTGGTGTTGTAGTTGAAATATTCATCATCGGTTTCGAGCAGACGGTAGCACAAACGATATGCATCAAGATCGGGACTCATATCCGAGCCGAACAAGATGCGGTCTTGATATTGAAGAAAGAATTTTCTTGCAGTATAAGGTTGCCGCCCCAATTCGCCCAGCCGCGCGGAAATGTCAATGTAATAGTTTGGACAGTCATCGAGCATTTGCCCGACCCAGCCAAGGTTCTCACCATAGCACCCTACATGTGCGCCGATAAATGTTGTCGATGAGTGACGAGTAACAAGGTTTTTGAAGGAGTTCATGATATGCATGAACGACGGAAAAGGCGGGCTGGTAAACGCCCAATCGGGGTGCTCGCCGATCTCCTCCCAACGTTCATTGGTTTCATCGATGGGGTCGAAGAATGCGACCGGGTCAGCTACATGGATCAAAACAGGGAAACCAAGTTCGCCAGCCGTTTCCCAAATGGGGGAGAGGCGCTCATCATCCACATCCACTAATTTGCCAGTATGGTCTTTGATGTGCAAACCAAGCGGCTTCCAGATCTTGAGTCCTTGTGCGCCGCGTTCTTTTTGTGCGACCAAACGCTTCGCGGCCCACTCTGGGAATTGGTTGCCCAATTGCTGCCATTTCTCCCAATCCACGCCGCCGAAGATTTGGAACTTTTCAGGCGCACCTTCCTTGAAATGTTTGAGATGTGCATCGAGGATATCTTCGCCCCAGCCACCATCGAGGTCAACATAATGGGTCACGCCAGCTTCATCCAGCAGGTCGAGTAATTCGTTCAATGGCTTCTTGTCCCATCCTCCGCCGAAGGGTTCGCCAAGGTGGTTGTGCGCGTCCATGACAGGGAATTTCGGCGTGTTTACCAGGGTGGTTTTCGTAACAAGTTTTGATTTTGGGCGAAAATCTTTGAGAAGCATGGTGTTCCAAATTCTGGCAAGCTGGTAGTGTGACCTACGAAATTACGATTTCGATTCCAAGTTTCTTCAATGATTGCAGGAATTTCTTCTCTGCGTTCGAGTCTGTGACAAAGATATGCATGGCATTCAACGGAGCGAGCATGGCGGTTGCAACCCGATTGATCTTCGTGTGATCTGCCGCGATGATAACCGTTCGCCCGATCTTCAAAATGGCGCGATCTGTCAGGGTTTCGGGCAGGTAGTCATTCGTTAGCCCGTGTTCGAGACTGATGCCGCGCGCCCCCATGATGACCTTATCCACGCGCAACTCCGCGAGCGCTTGCTCGGTGATATGACCAATAAAAGAAAGCTCGCTTTCACGTAATTGTCCGCCCAATGAAACGACAGTGATATCTTTGATGCCAACAAGCGCATTCAGCACAGGCAGGGAGTTGGTAATAACCGTAAGATTCTTGTGCTCGCGCAAATGCTTTGCAGCTTCAAGAATCGTCGTCCCCGAGCCGAGGAAGATCGTCTCACCGTCAGCGATCAACTCCGCCGCAGCACGTCCGATGCTTGTTTTTTCATCTGCTTGTTCGCCTTCGCGTTGGAGAATTGGTAATTCCGGCGGAGCCTGTTCCACGGCGATCACACCACCATGCACGCGCTGGGCTTTGCCCTGGGTGGCGAGCGTTTCCAGGTCACGTCGAGCGGTCGCTTCGCTGATCTCGAAGTGCGCCACGATCTCAGACACGCTTAGCCGCCCCTGTTTGGTCAGCAGGGAAAGGATCTTTTTTTGCCGTTCGGGGGTAGGAGTAAATTCTCTCATAATCAATCAAAAAACAATCATAATCAATCATAGCACTTTTTCGGCAATTTTCAAGATGGAATTTTGGGAATCAAAAAAGACGTTCTGGATCGAACGTCTTCGAACAAGATTTCCACTACCCCAGCATCAACTTCGGCCACTGTTGCAGCGCCTCTGCCAAATGTGGAGATTGGATTTCTCTAGATCAGCGATCGTGCGGGATAATTTGAGGATGCGATGACAAACACGCGCTGACAAATTAAATCGAATATATTTATCTTGACTGACGGGTGTTGGGGTGAAAAAAGAAGAAAACCTTGTCAGTAAAAGTAGTATTGATTTTAATCGTCGAGTGTGAGCGCATTAAAGTCTGATAGCCTGTAGATTTGAGCAGTGTTTGCAAGGTTATTCGTTTAGGTTTTTCTCTATGAACCGGATAAACATTTTTGCAGGCTTGGAAAGTTTTTTCTCTTTCATATATGTAATGATGATTCTACTTGTAAAAGTTTCTTTTAGTGGGATGGCAATCACATCAGGGCGTCCGTAGTAATTCAATACCTTTTCCATCATCACTGCGACACCGCTGTTGGATGCCACTAGACCGATAATGCTTGCCCCGCGCAATGTTGAATAAAACACCCTTGGCTCAAACCCGACGGATCTACAGGCATTGATAGCCAGTTCATATACCAGGGTTCCTTTATTGAACATAATGAAATTTTCATTGGAAAGTTCAGAAAGCGAAACGGTTTCGCGGTCTGCGAGTGGGTGGCTTTTTGAAACCGCGACCATCAATTTGTCGGCGACAACTTCAAAGGTTGAAAATTGCTCCGTATCCACACCGTAGTCACGAACAAAGGCAAGATCATATTTGTTTTGAGTTAAGGCAGGTAACACTGTAGATGCCTCTCGTTCTTCAAGAACAAGATTAATATCAGGGTAGGCTGTTCTAAATTTGGCGATATGGGTTGTAATTCCATATTGTGCGATCACTGGAATGGCAGCTATTGATAATGTGGGTAGTGTATTTCTAAATTCCCCGATCTCTACCAGCATGGATTTATAAAGTTCATTGAAGGCTCGAGCATGTTTTTCAAAAGCTTTCCCCGCTTCTGTTAGGGACACTTTTCGCTTGCTTCGGTTGAACAATTGGACGTCCAGACTTTTTTCCAATGCAATGATGCGTTTGGATAGAGAAGATTGCGAGATATATAAATTATCTGCCGCAGCGCTGAAAGACCCGGTTTCCACAATCGATAGAAAATATTGGACTTGTTTGATTTCCACAATCCTCTCCGATCTATTCCGTTTTGGAATAGATTATATCAAGAATTGAATTGAATCCATTGAAAAAATACGTATTCTGACATTACGACCAGATTTCGCTGGTCAATTCCAATATGTTACCAAGGAGAAGAAAAGATGAAGAAGGTACTTTCTAAATTCCTGGCGATTTTTATGGTAGTAGGAATCTTATTGGCAGCCTGCGCACCTGCCGCAACAGACGCTCCCGCTGAACCGGAAGCCGCCGCAACTGAGCTGGAAACCGCCGCTACAGATGCCCCTGATGCTGAGGAAGCCCCGGCTGAGGATACCGTTGTTTCCATGGTGCCTGCAAAACCCGGATCACCTTTTGATATCAATGGCAAAGTGGTCTGTTACATCATCCCTTCACTCGCCAATCCTTTTTTGAACGGCGTTGCCACTTCCGTTACAGAACAATTCAAAGCTGATGGCGTGACCGTGAACGTCTATGGCGCTGATGAAGGTGGTTTGAACCAACAATTCGATCAGATCGAGAACTGCATCT
>CAYJPO010000105.1:0-14098 GCA_964372045.1 uncultured Anaerolinea sp. | reverse complement strand
GGTCATTCGCCAAGTATAATCTACCTAAAATATTCAACTTAGCAATGTACTAGGTTGCACATGGACATATAAAATCCCGAAGGGATGACATATTTATTTCACCCCTTCGGGATTGCTTTTTTGTTCTTCCCTCATTCCACTCTTCCAGAACAATGTGATAGCGATCCCGATCACCAAAACGATTGTCACCGCCAGCCCGCCTTCGGGACCGAACTCGCCGCCGGTGAACCAGTCTGCGCCGATCTCCATCAAGTTGATGAGCGTCCCGCCATCAGCGTTCGTGCCGCTGACTTGAAAACCGAAGAAATTTCCCTGCACCCAGTTCCAAACGCTGTGCAAGGCGCTGATGCCCCACAGCGAGCCTTCGCGCATGGCAAATAAGCCAGCGAACACGCCGAACAATGCCAGGTTGACCAGTGCGATGGCGCTCAAGCCGGGGTTGAGCCCGTGCATGAGAGAGAAGATGAGCGACGAGACCAGCAAGCCGATCCACGCTTTGTAGCGCGCGCCGATGACCGGCAGCACCCAGCCGCGGATGAGCACCTCTTCCGCGCCGCCTTGCACGACCCAGCCGATGAGAACAAGGGTCACGCCGCCCAATGCAGCAAAACCCTGTTGAGATGGGTCACCCTGCTCGAATGTGACGCTGCCGAACAGGGCTAAAATCCCCACCGCGCCTGCGAACATCACCGCGCCGATGAGGAATCCGCGCCCGTATTGCGAAAGGGCATCATTTGTTTCATAGCCCAGCGTCCAGAAGGGACGTTTTTCGAAGAGCTTCAGCCATGCCCAAAGGATGACGTAGATCAAAACGAAGGCGAAGACCAATTGCATTCCCATCCAAAAACCGGCTTCGAGCGCGCCGCGACCGTCTGTGAAAATGCCATCTTCAGAGAAACCGTACAACGCTCCCATGAGGATGAAGATGGGAATAACGCCTAACTGGCTGATGAATGCGAAAAGCATGGAAAGCGGAATGACCGCTGCAATGTGCGTCAACCGTTTCCCCTGGCGTGCCAGGTCGAAAAGCCTGCTGTGAGTGAACCAATCCATAATGAAAGTCTCCTTTGGGGGATTATATGGGATTTTAGATGGAGCGTTGCGGGTATCCTTACCCTGCCCATGATAAAATTGACCATTATGCAACCGTCTTTGGAAAAACTACGCAAATTCTTTCGACTCGAACACGAAAACAAATACCAGAATACCGCCATTATTGGTGGACTTGCCAAGATGCTCGATTATTGGGAAGGGGAAGCCCGCGCAGACGGCGTGACCGAAGAAGTGATACAGGCAGTGGCGTCGCGATTGCGGTCATATGAAAAGCTCAGCCCCGAAGGGCGGGCAGAGTCGCTCAAGGGCTTGTGGAAGCGAATAGCAGAAACATACCCGGAGGCAGGACAAAAGCCGAAGGGGCAGCCCCAGCCTCCCCGTCCGCAGCGAAGCGCTGATAATGGGCAGGAAAATGCCGAGGCGGTCGCTCCCGCTCCACCGGAGGGACAAAGCCAGCAGCGTCAACATCAACAAAAACCGAGGCAGGCTCCACCGCAGCGATTCGAATCTGCCACCAGCGCAAAACACAGCCAGACCCCGGCGGCGCTCAGCGCAGAATTGACCGTGCTGCAGGGTGTGGGACCGAAGAACGCCGAGTCTCTCACAAAGCTTGGGATGAAAACGCTGGGAGATATGCTGTATTACTTCCCGCGCCGGTATGAGGATTACACGCTGCTCAAGCCGATCCAATCCTTGATGTATGGCGATGTGGTCACAGTGTTGGGGACTGTCCAAAGCATTCATAACCGCCCGGTACGCGGTGGCCAGATGAATATCATCGAAGTCATCATCAGCGACGGGACAGGCTCTCTGCGGATTTCGTTTTTCAACCAGCCATGGTTGATGAACCGACTTAAGCAGGGCGAGGCGATCTCGGTTTCAGGAAAGATCGACCAATATCTCGGGCGCATCGTGATGAACAGCCCGGATTGGGAATCTGTAGAGATGGAAAATCTCTCTACGAATCGCATTGTGCCCATTTATTCACTGACAGAGCGCATCACGCAAAAGTGGCTGCGTACTCAGATGAAGACAGTGGTCGCGTATTGGGCGCCTGCGGTGGTGGATGCGCTGCCCGATACGGTCAAGCGCGAGGCGCGGCTGGTTTCGCTCAGTGAAGCGCTGAACCAGGTCCACTTCCCAGATTCGCAGGCGCGGCTCAAACTTGCGCGCGAACGCCTTGCCTTCGATGAGATATTTTATTTGCAAATGGGCGTCTTGCGTCAAAAACGTGACTGGCAATCGGTGGAAGGTCGCCGCTTCGCTGTCGCGGACGAGTGGCTGGGTGCGCGTTTAGCGAGCCTGCCCTTCACCCTGACCTCCGCCCAGTTGGAGGCACTCACTGACATTCGCAAAGACCTGGACTCGGGCAAGCCGATGAACCGGCTCATTCAGGGTGACGTGGGCTCCGGCAAGACGGTCATCGCTGCGCTTGGAGCGAGCATGGTCGTCTCCAATGGAGCGCAAGCCGCGATCATGGCGCCGACATCCATTTTGGCAGAACAGCATTACCGGAATTTCGTCAATTTATTGTCGGGTGAAAATGGATTCCTGCAGCAGGATGAGATCCGCCTGCTGGTGGGGAGCACGTCTGAGTCCGAGAAGGAAGCGATCCGTCATGGATTGGCGAATGGTTCGATCAAGATCGTCATCGGCACGCATGCTGTCATCGAACCGGATGTGCAATTCAGCGACCTGCAATTTGTGGTCATCGATGAACAACATCGCTTCGGCGTGGAACAGCGCGCCGAATTGCGCAGCAAGGGCACGAACCCGCACCTGCTGGTGATGACCGCGACGCCGATCCCGCGCTCGCTGGCTCTGACGGTCTTTGGTGACCTCGACATCTCCGTGATGGATGTGATGCCCGTTGGCAGGCAGCCGATTGCGACCTACGTTCTCCGTCCGCAGGAACGCGAGCGCGCGTACACGATGATCCGCGCACAGGTAAAAAATGGCAATCAGGCGTTCATCGTCTATCCGCTGATCGACGAGAACGAGAAGATCAATGTCCGCGCGGCGGTGGATGATTTTGAGACGTTGTCGAACCAGGTCTTCCACGACCTGAAACTTGGCTTGCTGCACGGACGCATGAAGCCAAGCGAAAAAGACGAAGTGATGTTGAAGTTCCGTGATAAGGAATATGACATCCTGGTTTCGACCACGGTCATCGAAGTGGGTGTGGATGTGCCCAACTCCACGTTGATGTTGATCGAAGGTGCTGACCGATTCGGTCTGGCACAACTCCATCAATTGCGCGGACGTGTCGGGCGCGGCTCGGTGGCGTCCACCTGTCTGCTCATTCCCACGCACGAAGATGCGACCGAGAACGAACGTCTGCAGGCGATGGCGACCACCAACAACGGTTTCGAACTCGCCGACCTCGACCTGAAACTGCGCGGTCCCGGCGAATTCCTCGGCACACGTCAGGCTGGCTTTGCCTCTTCCTTGAAGATGGCGAGCATCACCGACGTGGCGCTGATCGAAAAAGCCCGCGAACAGGCAAAAGCCCTCTTCGAGCGCGACGCCTATCTAACCCAGCCCGAACATGCCCTGCTCGCCGAAGCGTTCGAACGATTCTGGATGGGTACTTCGAGCGATGTATCGTAAATCCCGTAGGGGCGAGGTTCCCTCGCCTTTTCCCTTATCGTGAAATAAGGCGGGGAGACCCCGCCCCTACATCAATATTGGAGAAAAATGGTCAGAGCACTATTTCCCGGCACATTCGACCCCATCCATTACGGGCATATGGACATTGCCAACCGCGCTTCACGATTGTTCGATGAAGTTGTGATGGCGGTGTATGACAAACCGTTGAAGAACCTGTTGTTTTCCCCCGAAGAACGCATGACCCTTGTGAAAGAAGCGTTCAAGAACAATCCAAAGATCAAAGTCACGGGGTACAGCGGCTTGACCATCGAATTTGCCAAGCAGATCGATGCGCAGGTCATCGTACGCGGACTGCGCGTCTTTTCCGATTTCGAGTTCGAATTCCGCATGGCGCTGGCGAATCAGCGGCTTGCCGGTGACCATGTCGAGACCGTGGCGCTCATCACCGCCGAACAACATACCTTCCTTTCATCATCCACCGTGCGCGAGATCGCCATGCTCAACGGCGATGTCTCCAGCATGGTCCCTTCGCATGTGGATCTGGCTCTGAAGGAAAAGGTCGCCCAAATGGGGGAGCAGTCCCTTCCGAATGCGCTGCGAGATTAATGTGCTAGAATTACAGAGTATCGCATTAGTTGGCAAATAGAAAACTTGAGTTTGCTCAATAGTTTGATAAAGGTCTGCTTTTTTATTAAACTAGCGATCAGAAAATTCGTTCTGTTTCACGAGTAGCCTATGGACATCCTACAACTGATCGACCGCCTTGAAGAACTCTTCAACGATGCGAAGGCAGTGCCCTTCACGCATAATGTCGTCGTGGATGAAGACCGCATGCTGGAATTGATCGACCAGATGCGCATCGCGATTCCCGAGGAGGTCAAGAAGGCTCAGCAGGTTGTGGCTCAGCGTGACCGGGTCATGGCGCAGGCGCAGGAGGAAGCCAACCGCACCCTCCAGATCGCCCGCGACAAAGCCGATCAACTCGCGCAGAAGGACATCATCGTGCAGGAAGCCCAGCGCCGTGCCGACCAGATCCTCGCTCAAGCGCGCGCCGAAGCGGAAGCCGTCCGCACCGATGCTGATAACTATGTCCTCGATACTCTCATGGCTTTGCAGGACCAGGTCGCGAAAGTGAGCAATCAGGTCAACAACGGCATCCGCATGGTGCAGGAAGACCAGATGCGGAAAACGCCTTCCAGCGTACCCAATACTTCGGAACAATAAGACAGACCTCCCCGCCAAATTTGACGGGGAGGTCTTTTTACCGGGGATTGCAATGCGAAGTTACACGCTTCTTACCCGGACCTGGAGCCTGTGAGCCGGTTCCCAAACCTTCGCCACGCTGACGAAGAGTCCCACCCCCAGGATCAACAACCCCACCCCGATCACCGTCATGGACGTGTTGAAGGCGTCCGCGTAGTTCACGCCGCCCCATGTGTGCGTGGAGCCCATCGTGAATTGAATGGTCAACGTCATGATCCCCAGCAGGATCGCCGCCGCTCCGCCCGCGGGCAGGTTGCTTTTAGTGCTGCCTTTTTCAAAATTGACTCCCTGCCAGATGAACGGAATGCGGAAGAGCAGGAAGATAACCAGCGTCAATACTGTGGTGTACACCACTGCATCCACCGGCATGGACATGCCGCGCAGCATACGGGACATCTCCATGTGACTGAAGCCGATCACCGCGCCTGCCAGCAGAATATACAGCGTGTCACGGTAGGCATTGTCCGCGCCTTTGATGAGCATGATCGTGGCGCGGATTCCGTAAATTCCGAGCGCGATCCCTGTCAACACGAAGAGAATATACAGCCATTGGAACGGAGCCAGCGCTGCCATGCTTCCGAACTTGGTTGGGAACAACGCGGCACAGGTGGTGCCAATTCCGCCCAGCAGGGTGAAGCCGCCCGTCAACCCCATCAACACGATCCCGATGAAACGCAGAGACTTTGCGAAGAAACTATTCGAAGACATTGTTTACTCCTTTTGTGAAAAAAAACAGGTCACGCTTATTGCGTGACCTGAACATTTTTCCTTTGAATAAAACCATGTTGAAGTTTAAGTTGCCTTACTCTGATCCCAATTCCACTCAACCTGCCGAACATAATGCCGATGATGGCGGACATGATGAAGTCCGCTTCAGGGGTAAAGGCGGGGGTGCGCCCGATGATAAGTTTGGCGATGACCAGGAACCAGATCAGGAAGAGATAGATCCGGTCGAGTTTGAAGGTAACCGCCCGCAGTTCCATATCCGCTTTCATGGGGACGAGCAGACTCAGTACGAAACCCACAGGGATAAATGCCGCGATGACCAGCGCAACGTTTCGCCAACTGGTATAGCCATTGTCAATATCCCGGAAAAAGTAAACACAAAAGATAGCCGCGAATTGGACGAGTAAAAAAGCCCGCAGCCAAATTTTAAAACGGCTTTTCTTCAATTCACCGCGCATGGATTTCACGAAGGAAATAATGGTCATTGCTTATCCCAATTTGAATCCCGCTACGAAGAACGCTGTGGTCAGCATGAGCAGGATGGGGAACAGCTTCAAGATGATTTCACGGGAGAGGATGGGCTTGCCCGTTTTGAGAAATGAAAGCAGCAGCCCGCCCACGCCGATCAACGCGCCGCCGACGCCGACGAGGGAAAACATGGGGCGTGCGTTTCCTTGAATTGAAAAAACAATCGGCAGGAGAAAAATCGTCATGCCTGCAATGCCGTGGACGATTGCCAACACGATGGTCGGGATTTTGCCAGACGCAGGGCTGAGGCGGGTCAAGGTCACGGCGAGGAAACCGATGATGGCGAAGACCAGGTACGAGGTCCGCCAGGAGGCGAGGTGCTGCCAGACCAAGCCAACTGCCAAACTCAAAGGAATGATTGTGGAGACGATGACCACAAGGGGCGAGTCAAGTATCTCCATCCCCAAAATAAAGATGAGCAATGCCGCCACGAGGATCACGCCAAAGGCGATGGTGTAGGCAATGATGGGCAGGGTATCGAACCCGTCTATGCCTGCGGAGACTTGATAGGAGGCGAGCAGGACGGTGAGGAGCAGGAGGATGCGGTTGAGGGGAGAGAGTTTCATTAAGTTCTCTGTAGGTCACGCTTCAAGCGTGACCTACTAAATTACTTCCAATACGACCAAGATCATCGCAGCAAGCATATAGACGGACGCGTATTTGAACAGACCGAAATTGACGCGCTCGGTGGGTTTGAAGGTCATGGCGGCGGCGAGCATGAAGAGACCCATGGAGAGCACACCCAGCAGGCGCAGGAAGCCCCAATCCATGCCGATGCCAACACCTGCGGCGATCATGGCGGCGGCGGCAAGGACGGAGGAGAAGGCGATGGTAAAGCGGGTAACATCCAGCCCATAGGTGGAGGGGAAGGTGGGCACGCTTGCATCGGCGTAATCTTTTTGGAATTTCATGCTGAAGGTCAGGGTGTGGGTGGGAATCCAGAGCAGGATGCCGAGCGCAAGCATGAGACCGATCCAGTCGATGGATTCGAGACCGAGTACGCGACCCGCGAGGATGGGCATCGCGCCAGATATGCCGCCCCAAATGATACTCCAGCAGGTGCGGCGTTTGAGCCACATGCTGTAAACAACCACATCGAAGAACCAGCCAGAAAAGACAACTGCGCCGTAAAGCCAGCCCATCGTCAGCGCCCAGCCAATGCCGATCACTGAGACTGCCAGACCGACCAGCAGGAGCTCGTTCTCTCCTACCATGCCTTTGGATGTGGCGCGTTTTTGAGTGCGTCCCATTTTTGCGTCAATGTCGCGGTCCCACCACATGTTAAGCAGGGTGCTGCCCGCAATGGCTAGGAAGAGGCTTACCGCCAATCCCAATATTGTCGCAATATTAAAGACGGGGCAACGCGCGCTCATGTAACCCGCCAGACCTGTCGCAAGGAGCAATCCGCTTTGCAGAGGTTTGGTCAGGCTCCAGTAGTGGGCGATTCTTTTTGTAATGTGTAATTGGTGGTTGGTAGTTGGCAATTGGGCGGACATGAGGAACTCCTAAAGCAAGAGAATAGATAATTAGAGAGTAGAGGCAGTTATTTACTTACTATTTACTGTTCTCTACTCTCTATTCTCTTATTTTACCTTGCGCAGCGGAAACCGACCTGCGGACTGTAATACTGCGGACCCGCGCTGTTGTTCTTCCAGACGCGCAAGTCCACTTCGTAGGTGTAGAAACTACCGCCGCGCATCATGCGGTAATGCTGGTCGTGATAATCGTCGCCTGTCCACTGCCAGACGTTGCCCGCCATGTCGTACAGTCCAAACGGCGAAGCAGAGTCGAGGGTGGCGTAGCCTTCGTAGGTTTGCCCGTTGAAGAAGCCGACGGGGGTGGTGTTGCCAAGTTTGCCGAAGGTCTTCTCGAACAGGTCGAAGGACGAGTAGTAGTTGGCGTTGTTGCGTTCGATATGTTCGCCCCAGGGATAGGGCAGTCCGTGACCGTCCACGATTTCCGTGCCGCGCGCGGCTTTTTCCCATTCGATTTCAGTGGGCAAATGCCAGCCGTAAAATTCGCAGTAAGCATTCGCGCCGAACCAGGTGACCATCGTCATCGGATGATTGGCGTATTCGGGCATGGACGAGAACGTGCCGCCCGACTCGGTCAGGCGCAGCCCTTCGGCGGTGGTCGGGACGTAGAGTTTATCGCCCGCCTTGATTTCCTCTTCGTGTTCGTAGCCGTCGAAGGGGTCGCCAGGATACGCGCCGAAGACGCCTTCCTCCGTCCAAATCTGTTCGCCAGCCTCCACTTCCACTTCGCCGACTTGGATTGCTCCAGCGGCAAGGGCTTCGTTCAGGAAGCGGGCATATTGTTCGTTGGTTACATCTGTGACCATGATTTCGTAATCGTAATCCACTGCGGTCATGTGGTCGTGCTGTCCGTAGGGGAATTCACCAGCGGGGACAGTCGCCCAGGATTCTGAATCAACTCCCGTATCCACGAAGGGCGGGGTAATCGAGCCAATACTCGGGGTGGTGCCGCAGGCAGCAATCATCAGCGCGAGCAGGGTCAGGGTGAAGAGTGCCTTTTTCATTTCGACACCTCCTTCAAAATGGCGTTGAGTTCTTCGGCTTTGCGTTTTTGTTCTGCCAGTTCGGCTTCGGCGTTGATTCTGCGTTCCGTCGCGTACTCCTTTGCCCAGTGACCTCTCTGCTGGAACAAGTCGTATAGCCTCCAAATCATGAAGAGCGCCAGCACGACGAGCAGGATGCCCAAGCCCATATCCATCAACAGCATGGTGGTGTTGACAATGCCCTGCTGGTTGGCTTCATCCACAAAGAGACGCTTCATCGAGAAGACCGTTGCGGAACCGAAGGCGATATCTGAAAGGATGATGATTGACCAGCCGAACCACTGGCGAAGTTTGCCCTTCAAGCCCGAAAGGTCGGCGAAGTACATCAAGATGATGGTGGCAATCAGCGCGGAGAGGATATGCCAGTGTCCCGTCAGGGTGATGCGCTCTTCGCGGTGGGGCCAGACGCGGAAGATTTCCTCCAATTTGATGGCGAGAAAAATGCCCACGCCGCTGACCGTGAAGTTCATAAAGACCATCTGCCAGCCAGGACCAAACTTGAGCGGGTCTTTGAGCAAAGCGCCCATCTTTTGGAAAAAGTTCGGCTTCTTAATTCCCGCCGTGCCGTCCTTGATAAGCCAGTCCCAAGTGTAGATGACGTAAAATAGCGCGGACAGCATGATGAAGGTAGAGCCGACGTAGATGATGTTATGCGCCCATTCCAACCAGACCACCGAAAGCGCGCCCATGGTCGTGCCGATGATGCCAACGACCATCAGCGGCATGGCGATTTTTTGCAACACGCCCTTGAACTTGACCCAATGCCCGACGATGAGGGTGATGCCGACGGCGAGCAGGGTCAGCATGATGTGCAGGTGTCCGATGATGGCTTTTTGCAGGTCGGTCTTGTGCGGGTTGCGGATGAGGTCTTCGCCGAGGAAGGTCTCGTGACCGTTGCCCCAGAACGAGCCAGTCACCGCGCCGAAGGAGGCGGAAACCAGCATGGCAATCGCCATGACGAAGAATGCCATACGCTCCAAATCCAAGCCGCCTTTCGAGCGGGCGTGGGGCGTATCCGCGGGGAGCAAGTATTCCTTCTTCCAGGGGTTGAGCGCCCCTGTCAGCAGGATGCCCGCGAAGAAGACCAGCGACTGCCCAACGAGGAACAACCCGTGGAAGGTGAAGTTATGTCCCCAATAGGCGAAGAGCAAGCCAAAGATGACGGCGGTCAGGTAGCCGGTGGTTATGATGCCGTTGATGATGGTCTGCTCGTGGCGTTTCATCGGCAGGATTTCGGTCATGAAATAGACCTCGATGGCGGTGACGGTCATGGCTATCGTGTGATAGAGCATGATGATGCGCCCTTCGCGGTCGGCCTCGACCAGTTTCATGCCGAGCAGGTTTACGGTGATGTCCTTGATGCCCCATTCCACCATCGGACCTGAGAGCGTGCCGAAAATGCCCGTGATGATGGAGACCACCGCGATTGCCACCAGTGTCAAACCCCTGGTGGAGCGAAACAGGAAATCGGTTCGGTCTTTGAGAAATTTCATGGAAGATACTCCTAAGCGGATTTTAAGCCTGTGTAAAAAATATCACAAAGCAGGTGGGTTGTCTTTGACAAAAGACAAATAAATCGGTCTTTATGTGAATTATTGCACAAATAAAATCAATTTTCTGTAACAAAGGTCACACATCCGCTCAAACTTGATGTTTGACCTGTTTCCCCAGCCAAAGAGCGGAATCCGCCCCGGGTCGCCTCCCCCTGACCTTTGAGCGGATTCTGTTTCGCCGGGCGTTTTTCTCCCGCGAGATTTCTGCTACCCCGCCGCGTTCCACGTCACAAGCATTTTCTTTGTACCGGGGAGCAACAGGTAGACCAGCAGTCCCGTGCTCATGACGGGGGCGACCAAAAACATCGAGAAGCGTCCAATCTGGAAAACGTCGGTCAGTCCCACAGGGTAACCGCCGAAAATGGAGACTGACGCCGCGAAAACTCCCAGCGGCAGCGCCCACGACTTCCCTTTGACCAGCACGAAGATGAACGCCGCCCAGGCAATCGCGCCCCACCAGTTAATCATCTGTCCCATCGCGTACATGCCGATGGCGAAGCCGTCGCTCGAAGTCTGGTAGCGCGAGATGGAGCCGACGCCGTCGATGAAGGTCAGCACGTACGCCAGCCCGCTGACGAATGCCAGCGCGATGATCTGCTTGCGCACACCGCCGATGAACAACATCCCAAACCAGAGGATGAAGCCAAGGATGAAAACCAAAACCGTCGGCGTGGACATCCCGATACTGGCGGCAGGAATCATTGGGAAGAACCCTGCCAAAATTTGCGCTGTTGCTGCCGCCACACCCAATCCCCAAGCCCATTCCTGTTGGTTGAGAAAGCCATACAAAACCGCCACCCACAACGCGCCAGCGGTCATCCCCACCCAACCGAGCAAGGCATACACAATTCGCACGGTAATGGCTTCATCGGGTCTGCCGCCCGCGATTTTCCCTTCGACGATCGGCATGTAAGTTGCCGCCAGCAGGTAGAGGACGAGGAAGCCCGTCAAAATGCCGAGGACGGAAAGCGCTGCCCCAAGTTTGTGATTGTTTTTCATTGTTTTTCTCCTATCTTCAAAACTTTCAACTCCAGAGAACCTTCCCGCGTACAGGTGTCAATACATTCCAAACAGCGGATACATTCAGCGTTGTTCAGGTGAAGCGGCACGTCTTCAATCGCCATCGAACACTCGATGTCGCAGCGTCCGCACTGGTTGCAGGTCGAACCGCTGACCAATTTCACGGGTGCGATTTTGTTGAAAATTGCCAGCGTCGCACCGAGCGGGCAGAAATATTTGCACCAGAAGCGTTCCACCAAAATCGAGCCTGTTAGGAAGACGACAAGCGTCAGCCACAGGAGCGGGGTCATCTTAAGGCTGAAGATGGCGCGCACGGCACAGAATTCGCGCAGGGGTGGATACGCCGCGTAGAGACTGGCAACCAGGATCGCCGCCAGCACGACATATTTCGCATTTCGAAGCGGACGGTCAATGGATATGGGCAGGCGCAGTGGCAGGATCGTCTTGCTGGGTTTGCCGCGGATATGGTGTTTCTCGCCGAGCAGTTTGCGCGTCCACGCGGCAATGAAATCCTGGAGCGCGCCCAGCCCGCACAACCAGCCGCAGAAGGCGCGTCCCGCCACGAGCGCGACTCCCAGTGTGGCGATCAGAACCGAGAAGTTGAGCAGGTTGGTGGTCTTCAGCAGGTGTCCGCTGAAGAGGTAGGGGAGAAGCGTTTCGATTCCGCCAAAGGCGCAGAACGAGTCGAAGGATCCGCCGCGTGAGGCTTCACCCGGCATGATGTGGCGCAGTCCGATCACAAATGTGCCGATCACCGCCAGCCATTGGATGATGGCGCGGCTTTTGGCGAGTGAAAACGGTTTGGATTTTTGCGCGGCAGCGCTCATGCAAAACTCTCCAGCGTCAAGGCAAGCGGCGGCAATAGATTGCTTCCGTGCCCCCCGCCGCGTTGGGGACCAAATCCCAACAGGATGCCGATGAGTAGGAAGATCACATACGCGGCAAGGATGATGATGGGGTAATAGCGAGGGTTGATTTTCATTTTCATGGTTGGGTGTTAAGACCTGACATTTCTCCGCAAAAGTCTGATGAAAACGCGCCGCTGTCCGTGCATGGGTTCTGTTTGACAGCAGCGCGGATGAGACATGTCAGGTCTGCGCGAGTCACTCTTTATTCTTGCAGCAACACTATTCCTCGTGGATGAGCGCCGCCTTGAATTTCGGGTGAAGCAAAACAAAGAACATCCCAATGATCATCGGCAGCCCATACGAATAATCCCATGCGGTGGATTTCGCGATGACCAGGCGGATGATCTGCATGGGAACGTCAATCGCCACGAGGGATGTGACCGAAATCAGCGCTAGCCACCAGCCGGACTGTTTGCGTTCCGCGATCTTGTAAATTGTGATGAAAAGCAGAACCACGCAGATCCACTGAATTGGCTGCGACCAGGACAGAATCCACCAGCCGAGTCCATCGTAGAATGGCTTGTCGGGACGGGTGAGCAGAGTGCGAAGGTTGCCCGTGCCGGTGATGACTGCGTGAGTGGATAACATCCCTGCGAAGGTCAGCGCGAGGAACTGTCCCCACTTGATCCACTTGTCCACATTGCGCAGCAGGATGAGCGACCAGAAGAAAGTCAGCCCAACCATGGAGACAGTCATTGGGACGGGGTAACCATCTATGAAGGATACATAGGGCATGAACAAAAGCATGCCTCCCGCAGAGGGGAAAGCGGAGGCGAGCAGGGCAACCGGATACGTCCATTCCTCCCCCTTGTAAATGGGACGAGCCAGCAGGAGCAGGATGATCCCGCCGATGAAGATCAATCCCCGGTAGAGCGGGAAGATATACGAGAAAAGCAGGATTCCGCTGGCATAGGCTGGTTTTTCTGCCGATATCGTTACCAGCGCCGAGACGACTCGCTCCAGCGAGGTCTGAATCAAAAACGGTGCAACCGCGATCATGAACGCGCCGACGACGACCGCCAGAATGGCAAGGATCAGGCGCTTGGTTTTGGAAGTTTCTTTCATGGAATTCTCCTTAAGATGATTTACTTATGTGAAAGTTATCACAAGGAGCGCCTGCAAATCTTTGCCTTAAGGCAAATCCAATGCGCCCCTTAACTGGGTTATACTCGCGCCCATTCAAGCGGAGCCCCATGCCCATTTTTGATCACTTCGATTTTCTCGCGCCCTTCTACGAAAAATTCATCCCGCCCAAAGACCCGCAGGAGATTTGGAAATTCGCAGACCTGCCCGCCTCTGGCGCGTTGCTCGACGCGGGCGGCGGCACGGGGCGGGTGGCGCAGTTCATGAACGGCAAAGCCGATTCTGTGATTGTGGCGGATATGTCCTGCAAAATGCTTTCCGAAGCCCGCCAAAAGGACGGCTTGCGCCCCGTCTGCTCACACACCGAAAAACTGCCCTTCGACGATGAAACCTTCGCCCGCATTATCATGGTGGACGCGCTTCACCACGTCATCGACCAGCGCGGCACGTTGGACGAACTCTGGCGGACTCTGCAACCTGGCGGCAAACTCGTTGTCGAAGAACCCGACCTGCGACTCTTCGGAGTCAAACTGCTTGCCCTCGCGGAAAAACTTGCGCTCATGCGCAGTCACTTCCTCTCCCCGCCGCGCATTGCCGAACTGCTGAGTTATCCCAATGCCCGCGTGCGTATTGAAACGAGTAGTTTTAATGCCTGGGTGATTGCGGAGAAGGTCGAACATTAAAACAGACAAATCCGAAGCCAGCCCAGACCTCGGATTTGCAAAGGAGAATGCGCGTGACCACGACACGAGTCACGTGTATTTTTTTATTTACTC
>CAYJPO010000104.1:0-14173 GCA_964372045.1 uncultured Anaerolinea sp. | reverse complement strand
CCCGGCGGTACTGACTGCGGTTCATGAAGTTGCAAAGACCATCTTCGACGTCTGCATGGCAGGAATAAACGTCTAACTTGAAGCTTGATGGGGTATGATTGCCCCGTCATGCGTACCATTCTCTTCAATAAACCATACGGTGTGCTTTCTCAATTCACCGACGAAGGCACCGGTCATCCCACCCTCAAAGATTTCATTGACGTGCCGAATGTTTATGCCGCCGGTCGCCTTGACCGCGACAGCGAAGGCTTGCTCCTGCTCACTGACGATGGCGGGCTGATCAAACGTCTCACCGACCCGGTGCATCACATCGAAAAAACATATTATGTGATGGTGGAAGGCGAACCGACCCCCAAAAGACTGGGTCGGCTCTCGAACGGCATCCAACTCAAGGATTACTTCACCACCCCCGCTTCCTTCCGCCTCATCCCGGACCCGGAACTGCCCAAGCGCCCAAAGCCTGTCACTCCGCACGGACCGACCGCGTGGCTCGAAGTGAAACTGCGCGAAGGCAAAAAACGCCAGATCCGCCACATGACTGCGGCGGTCGGCTTGTTCACATTGAGAATTTATCGAGTTGCAATTGGGGAAATAAAAATTGGTACATTGGAAGTTGGTCAATGGAGAGACTTATCTCCCAAAGAGATCAACCTCCTTCGCTAAACTACCAAACTACGTACCTACTCAACTATCCAACTACCTGACTAACGATCCCCGCCTCTTCCACGATCCTCGGCACGATCTCTTCCCATCCCACCGCCATGATGTGGATGCCGCTCACGCCTTGTTTGGTCTTGATCTTTTCGACCAGTTCCAGCGTGATCTGCACGCCTTCTTCTTCGGCGTTGCCCTGCTTCTCGGCGAGTTCCATGCGCTTCAACACGGTTTCGGGGATGAATACACCGGGGATCTTATTGTTCATGTAGCGAGCCATCTTGAAGCTTTTCAACGGGGAAACACCGATCAGGATGTGAACCTTTCCCAGCACATCGCGTTTGGCAAGTTCGTTCAACCAGTTATCCAGGTCATCTGCATCGAAGACGACGTTCGTCTGGAAGAATTGCGCCCCCGCGTTGACCTTCTTCTGTTCGCGCAGTGCCTGGAATTTCATGTTGGATGCAAAGGGCGAAGCAGCCGAGCCGAGGAAATATTTCGGGGGCGTCTTGATCTCGCGACCATCGAGATATTTTCCTTCATCCCGCATCCGGCGCAGGATCCACAGCATTTGGACGGAATCGATGTCCACGATGTCCATGCGACCGCGCGGTGAAGGTGACATCGCCATGCTGTCGCCGGTCAGGCAGAGCATGTTGCGGATGCCCAGTGCCGACGCTCCCATCACTTCCGATTGCAGCCCCACGCGGGTTTTATCGCGCGCGGCGATCTGTATCACCGGTTCCGCATCCTGTTCCAGTGCGATCTTACTGCACGCCAGCGAAGACATGCGCGGGGTGGCAGAGGCATTGTCTGTGAAGTTCAAGGCTGCCGCATACTTTTTCAGGATGCCGATGTGCCGGATCATTTTGTCTGTGTTGATCGAAAGGGGAGGGGCGATCTCAGCCGTCACTACGAATTCGCCAGCTTTGAGTCGGTGTTCGAGTTCAGAGACGGGTTCCGAATATTTCGGGGCGTGATACTGCGAGTCACCCTGCCACCATTCGGGTTGGCGGACAGGTCTAAAGATCGAATCCAATGTTCGGGAAATAGAACCAGGCTCACGGGAGGTCAGACCCGCGGCAATTGTCCCCACACCGATCTTCTTTGCCTGAATGAATACGTCGCTCCAGGCGTCCGTTCCAGCCTTTTCCCAATCCATGGGCGGGAGCACTTCGAGTAAAAGGGCTTCACGCCCAAGTTTGAAACTTCGTTCGTAGATCTTGTACCAAATGCACGGGCGGGATTCGTCCACATAACAGCGCTCGGGGGTTGAGCCGCCGCATGGACCGTTACGTAACCCCTTGGGGCATTCCATCGGGCAGATGAATGCGGTTTCCTGCAGGAGACAATTTCCACACATCCGGCATCCGAAGAGCGGACTTTTGACGGCGAGTTCGATTTTTGCGAGTGCGCGTTTTGTGAACGGCAATCGTTTGAACGGCATAAAGGGCGGCTGGAAGCGGCGACCAGGTGTAAAGCCGGGCATGGGTGAACTCCTACATTATATATTATATATAATTTTACCCCCGCCCCTAATTTTGCGGAAGGTGCAAAGTGCAGATTTGGATAAAGCCCCTGGCAGGATGACATGCCCCTACGGGTATAATTTTTGCGATGAAACGTATCCTCCCCATGCTCATCCCCGCGCTTCTTTTTCTGATGTTGATGCTGGTCCCGTCCATTGAGGCAGATGCCCAGCCGGAATATTTTTCTCCGAACCTTGCCGCCGTTGACTTGATCGAAGAAGTGAATGCGCTGCGGGAGACGAACGGGCTTGCACCGTATCAGGTCAATGCTGTGCTTATGTCAGTCGCGCAGGCGCACGCCGAGTATATTGCTTCTGAAGGTGTCCTCTCGCATTTCAGCGCGGACGGTAAGCGCCCCTATCAGCGCGCCCTCGATGCGGGATACTCCGTCGCTGGTGACCTGACCTCCGGCGGCGTATTTGCAGAGAACATTTACTCGGGTGTCGATCTCAGCATGACAGAAGTGGTTCAAGCCTGGCAGGGACATTCAACGAATTCAACCACCATGCTCTCGAAGGAGTATCTCGATGCGGGCGCAGGTGTCGCTGTTGCCAACGGGATAACATACTTTGTCCTCGATGTCGGCTCCTCAGATGGGGAGGTGGTTGCGACCACCGCATCCGCGACAGGGACGCCTCCGGTAGTTGTTGGTACGGGAACTTTGATCGTCCCGAACACAGCACTGCCAAACGGTGAGATCTTTCATGTGGTTAAAAAGGATGAAGCGCTGTGGAGCATTGCGATCACATACGGAGTTACCATCGAAGAATTGAAACGCTTAAACGGGCTGGCGACTGACGAGATCTTCGAGGGGCAGACCTTGCTGATCAAGCAGGCACTGACGGCGACCTACACACCCTCCCCGGTGGTGACGGCTACATTTGGGATCCCATCCTCCACACCCACCATCCCGATGACGCCGACGTTGACGTCCACCCCGACACCGATTCCCACGCCTCCCGCCACACTGACCAACAGTGGGATCGCGGTGGGGGTCATCGTGTTGGTTGCCTTGCTTGCCGCGGCGGTCGGTTCCCTTTTTGGTAAACGAAGAGGCGAATAAATCATCAGATAATTATCACCCTGTTTTTATTACCAACGGATATACTCGTTTTTGCGTACGCGGTTATACTTAATGATGTGAAAAAAATCACAAGTAAGCCAACTAAAGGATAGTCTATGAATGAAGTTCGTATCGATTCTCTCCTTCCAGCTGAAATGGCAACCCGGGCGGAATACCTCGGTGTTCGCAAGGCTGAAATGCCGGCATTCACCATGCTGATGCTCGCCATTCTTGCGGGAGCGTTTATCTCGCTGGGTGCTATTTTTGCCACAACCACCGCGGCGGGTGGGATGTCCGTGGCTGCCCCGGATGGTACGGTTGCATTCTCCACCGGGTTCCCATATGGGGTTACGCGCCTGCTGACGGGTCTTGCCTTTTGTCTTGGTCTGATCCTGGTTGTTGTTGGTGGGGCTGAGCTTTTCACCGGTAACAACCTGATCGTGATGGCGTGGGCAAGCGGCAAGGTGACGGGGCACGCTGTGCTCCGTAACTGGGCGATCGTATACACCGGGAACTTCATTGGCTCCATTGCCACCGCTGTGTTGATGTTTTTAACGAAGCAATACACCTTTGGCTCCGATTCTATTGGGATTACCGCGTTGAAGATCGCTGTTGGAAAGTGCGATCTTGAATTCTTCCAGGCGGCCGCGCTGGGGATCTTGTGCAATGCGCTTGTTTGCCTTGCGGTTTGGCTTACCTACAGCGCACGCACCACACTGGACAAGATCGTTGCCATAATTTTCCCGATCACAGCCTTCGTCGCAGCGGGATTCGAACACAGTGTGGCGAATATGTACTTCATCCCGTACGCCCTGCTGGTGAAGGGTTTCGACCCCGCCTACATGGAAAAGATCGCCGGAAAAGTGCCTGGACTTGAAAATCTCACCTGGCAGGCATTCTTTGTGAATAACTTGATTCCTGTTACGATTGGCAATATCATTGGTGGGGCGGTGCTGGTCGCTGCCGTCTACTGGGTTGTGTTCCTTCGTGCAAAGAAAGACTAAAGCTGAAAAGGAGATCCCATGAAAGCTTATATTTTGATCAAAGTTCGAGCTGGTGACCTGAAGGATGTTGTCAGCCACCTGCGCAAGCTGGAGGGTGTGGTGGAAGCGAACATGACCTTCGGTCCGTACGATGCGATCGCTGTCGTGGAAACCGCAGATATTGCCAAACTTGGCAAGATCACCGCTTTGGATATCCAGCCCATCCCTGGCATCGAGCAGACCCTGACCTGCCTCGCTGTTGATGTGTAAGAAAATTTCCGCCTGCCATTCTGATCGGGTTGACGCGTGTCAGCCCGATTTTTTTCGAGTAGAATTGGCTGGATTTTCCGCTTGAGGATTTAATGAAAAGACTCGATCAATTGACATTTATGCGTTTTGCCATGGTCATGCTGGTGCTGATCTATCATGGCAGCGCAGGTATCTATGTTTCGTTTTTGAATCATCCACTCATCAACCCGCTGCTGCGGTCTGCTCCGACGGCGGTGAGTTATCTGTATGTCTTGTCGGGATTCGTAATGTGCCTGGTGTACTTCCGACCGGGTGAGAAATTCGACTTTTGGGGGTATTGGCGCACACGCTTTATCCGCATTTATCCGCTTTACATCATCTCGTTCGCGTTGACTTGCTATTATTATCTTGACTCCCTTTTGCGCATCAAGCCGCAAAAGATACTGGCGAATATCTTTGTCATCCAAGCCTGGATCCCGGCATATTCGCAATCCTTCAACTATGCCTCCTGGTCCATGACGGTGGAGTTTTTCTTCTATGCGGTCTTCCCGTTCTTTATTGTCTGGGCATATCGCCAGTCCAACCGTAAATTGATCTGGCTCTCGCTCGGGCTGTGGATCCTGACGCAGGTGATCCATTATTCCCTTTGGCTCGGCTTTGTCGAGGAGAATAAAGAGATCATCGTGTACTTCCCGATGTTCCATTTGAATTCGTTCATCCTTGGGGTTGTGGGCGGGATTTGGTTCATGCGGGAGGGACGCGAGCAAAAGAACAAGCCTTGGGTGGTGTGGGCGCTCCTTGCTGGGAGTTTCCTGCTGGTGGCTGGGTACACGATCGTCAGCAGTACCGTTTTCCAAGCCCTGCCGCACGACCTCCAGCCGATGTCCGGGTTGCTTGCGCCGATCATGATCCTGTTCATTATCGCGCTGGCGTTGGACGAATCGCGCCTCTCGCGGATCCTCAGCCATCCGGCGCTTGTCACATTGGGCGAGACCTCCTATGCAATTTACATCCTGCATGTGCCGGTGGTCTGGCTCTTTGAACGCGCCCTGGAACGTGCGTCCCTTGCCGACCCGCGCCAGATCTTCGATCTGGTCTTCCTGCCGTTCATGATCGGGTTGGGATTGCTGGCTCATTTTTATGTGGATACTCCTCTGCGCCGCTGGTTGAAAAAGACGTTACAGCGGGTTAACATTCCGCTTTTGCTGCTTGAGCTTTTTATCTTTGGCGCTTCGGTGTTCCTGGTTTTCCGGCTTCGCTTTGGCGAAGGGCGTGAATACGATTCGTATCGAAATATGATGCGCTTGATCTTCTGGTCTGCCTTCATCCTGCGCACGGGGTTGACCATCGGATTTGGCGCTTCTGACCTCCTTAATGTGCATGCTCCATTTTGGAAAATGGTCCGCCCGCTGCTTCTCTCGGTAACGACAGGCTCGCTCGTCATCGCCGGGATCGCCTTCGCGGGGTATGCGGGTGGATGGTTCGAGAATTTCCCGCGCAGTATCTTCGCCCTCGATTGGCTTCTTGTATTTTTTCTTTCATTTGGCATACGGTTCCTTTTCCGTTCTCTGAGATTCAGCAAACCGGAAACCCTCCCAGCCTAGTCGTTGATCATGGCGGATGCCCAAAGGACATCCGCTTTTTGTTTATGGTATTCTTGTTTCCCCGAATATGAAAAATCTAATTCGCACAGCCGCATTTCTTCGACCGTATGCGTGGCAGGTGACCGCCTCGCTTGTGATGTTGTTGACTCTAACCGGGCTGAATCTGCTTGTGCCGCGCATCATTCAGAATGTGATCGATGATGGATTACTGCGTGGAGACACCTCCAATTTGGTCCGATCTGCGCTTCTGCTGCTCGGGCTTGGACTGGGTTCGGCGCTTCTGGGCATGGGCAACCGTTACAGTTCGGAATGGGTCGCGACCCATGTCGGCTACGATCTGCGGAATCGCATGTACGACCACATTCAATACTTGCCGTTTGCCTATCACGACCACGCCCAGTCAGGGCAGTTGATCTCGCGCTGTATCGAGGACGTACGCGCCATTGAACGGTTCGCAGGGTCATCCATTCCAGAGCTTGTCCGCTTTGTGTTGTTGACCGTGGGCATTCTCGCCGTGATGATGTCTGCAAATGTGACACTGGCGGTGATCGCCCTGCTGCCGATGATCCCGCTCATCTTGATGACTGGAAATTTCGGGACGAAGATCGGCAAATTATTCTTCGCCGTGGATATGGCGGTGGGGGAGGTCTCCAACCGCTTGCAGGAAAACGTGACCGGTGTTCAGGTGGTGCGCGCATTTGCGAGGGAGGATTATGAGATCCGCCGCTTCGAAGCCGCCAACAAGGATGTTTACAATAAATGGCTGCACGTCATTTACGAGTGGGCGAAGATCATGCCGACGACCAACTGGCTCATCACGATCGGGACCATCCTGATCCTTTACTTCGGCGGACGAATGGTGATCGACGGCGCACTGACCATCGGAGGCGTGGTTGCATTCAATGCGTATCTGTTAATGCTGGCGGAACCCGCCCAGGCGCTGACCGGTCTTGTGAACGCGGGCGGCGAAGCCGCGGCAGGCGCTCAAAGAGTATTCGAAGTTTTGGATACGGCGCCAGAGATCAGGTCCAGGGAAGATGCGGTCACGTTATCCACATTGATCGGTGAGGTGGAATTCCGAAACGTCTCGTTGAAATATCAGGATGAAAAGGTCAGCTCGTTGCGCGGGGTCAACTTGCAGGTCAAGCGGAATCAGATCGTCGCGCTGATCGGGCAGACTGGCTCCGGCAAGACCTCGCTGATCAATTTGATCCCGCGCTTTTACGATGTGTCTGACGGCGCTGTCCTTGTGGATGGACAGGATGTGCGCGATGTGGAGTTGACCTCGCTGCGAAGACAGATCGGCATAGTTTTGCAAACGTCACTGCTGTTCTCCGACACGATCAAGGCGAACATCGCTTATGGGAGACCCGACGCAACTGACGAAGAGATCTTTGCCGCCGCCAAAGCCGCCCAGGCGCATGAATTTATCGAAGGCTTTACGCACGGATATGAGACCATCGTCGGCGAACGCGGCGTGACGCTTTCAGGTGGACAGCGCCAGCGTGTGGCGATCGCGCGCGCCCTTCTGATGGACCCGCGCATTTTGATCCTGGATGATTCGCTTTCGAGCGTGGATACCCAAACCGAAAAATTGATCCAGTCTGCGCTCGATGAATTGATGGAAGGTCGCACCACGTTCGTCATTGCCCACCGCCTCAGCACCGTCCGCCGGGCGGACATGATCCTGGTGATGGACAAGGGGCAGATCGTGGAGCGCGGTACGCATAACGAATTGCTTGCGCGCGGCGGCTTGTACAAGGAGATCCATGACCTGCAATTAATGCAGCGCGATGGTTTTGAGGAAGAGACCGCGGTGGAGAAGATCATCAGCGAAAAGCCCACGCACGACAATACCATCTTCCAAGGCAAATCCAACTCAGGCTAACCACCCAACTACATGACCACCAAAATCGTTCCACCTACATTCATCACCCAATCCGAAGAGCAGCTCGATAAGGGCTATGACCCCCGCGTTGCGCAGGGATTGATGCAATTCCTCAAGCCGTATTACGGGCGGATGATCTTCGCGCTGGCGTTGATGGTCATCGTCACTGCCGCCTCCGTATCCGGTCCGTATTTCGTAAAGCTCGCCATCGATGAAGGCATCAACGCCAAAGACCCGCTTGCTTTGCGGAACATCGTGCTTGTTTATCTGGTCATCTCCATCGTCCAGTTGGGATTTAACTACTGGCGCGTGCGCATCATGGCGCGCGTCGGTCAGCATGTGCTCTACGACGTGCGTACGTCGATGTTCGCCCATTTGCAAAAACTGTCCTTGAGCTTCTACAACCGCTACAGCGTCGGGCGTGTCATCACCCGTGTCATCAACGATGTGGGCACCCTGCGCGAGTTCATCACCTGGGCGGTGCTGGCGATCGTCCGTAATTTATTGGGTATCATCGGCACGCTGATCGCAATGCTGGCGTTGAACTTCAAATTATCCCTGCTGACGTTTGCGGTACTGCCGCTCATGATCTTGGCGACGGTCGCCTTCCGAAAAGCGGCACGCAAGAATTATCGCAGGGTGCGCGCCGCGGTCTCATGGGCGAACTCGGTCCTCGCGGAAAATGTCAACGGGGTGCGGGTGGTGCAGGCGTTCTCGCGCCAACAGCGGAATCACCAGACCTTCAGCGGATACGTCAACCGATACTTTCTTGAGACCAGCCTCGACGCGGCATGGATGGCGGCGCTCTTCACGCCGGTGATCGATGTGCTCGGCGCGCTGGCGACGGCGCTGGTGGTTTATGTCGGTGGAACGGCGGTGTTGGGCGAATCCATTACTGCGGGCGTGTTGATCGCGTTCGTCCTGTACATCGACCGCTTCTTCGAGCCCATCCGCGACCTGAGCCGCCGCTTCGATACGCTTCAATCCACGATGGCGGGCGGTGAGAGAATTCTCGACCTGCTCAATACGCCGGTCGAGGTTCGGGATGCTGACCATGCCGCAGAAATGGGAAACATTATCGGCGCGGTCCGATTCGAAAATGTCTCCTTTCATTATTCAGATGATCCGGCGCTCGTCCTCGATCAGATCGATCTGGATGTAAAGCCCGGTGAGACGGTTGCCTTCGTTGGCGAGACGGGCGCAGGCAAAACGACCACCGTGAAATTACTGGCGCGCTTCCATGACCCGACCGGAGGCGGTGTGCTCATAGACGGCGTGGACTTGCGGACGGTGACTCAGGGTTCCTTGCGCAAACAAATGGGCATGGTCTTGCAGGACCCGTTCCTGTTCAACGGCACGGTCAAGGAAAATATTCTGTTCGGGCGGTTGGATGCGAAGGATGAGGAAGTGTTTGCCGCGGCGAAAGCGGTCGGCGCACATGACTTCATCATCAATTTGAAGAATGGTTACGAAACATCCGTGGAAGAGGGCGGTGTGACGTTGAGCGTGGGTCAGCGGCAGTTGATCTCGTTCGCGCGCGCGTTGCTGGCGGACCCGCGTATCTTGATCCTCGACGAAGCCACATCATCGGTGGACACACAGACCGAGCAGGTCATCCAAAATGCGCTTGCCACTTTGCTCAAGGGGCGGACTTCATTCGTCATCGCACATCGTCTGTCCACCATTACGAATGCCGATAAGATCGTGGTCATCGAAGGCGGGAAGATCGTGGAACAGGGAACCCATGCCGAATTGCTCGCGAACAAGGGTGTATATTTTGAACTGTATCGAACCGGGTTTCAGGATTAGAATATCACACCATGTTCAAAAATAAGAACCTCGCGATCCTCTTTTTCACACTCGTCGTCGTGATGCTTGGGTTTGGGATGATCATCCCGGTCCTGCCGTTCCTTGTGGAAAAATTTGGCGGGAGCGGCATTGCCATGGGTACTCTCATGGCAATTTTTTCGTTGATGCAGTTCATTTTCTCGCCATTGTGGGGTGATCTCTCCGACCGTTTCGGGCGTAAACCGCTTTTGTTGATGGGCACGCTCGGCAACGGCTTGACCATGATCGGCTTCGGCTTGTCTACGGATCTACCCTCTCTGTATCTCTTCCGGGCGCTGGGCGGTATTCTTTCCTCTGCCACATTACCGACCGCCATGGCGTTCATAGGTGACAGCACCAAGGAAAATGAACGCGGCGCAGGCATGGGAGTCGTCGGCGCGGCAATGGGTGTGGGGATGGTACTGGGTCCCGGCATCGGCGGCATGATGGGCGGAAGTTCGCTGCAAGCGCCATTCTTCTTTTCAGCCGCCTTGTCTTTCCTGGCGGTCATCCTGATCTGGTTCTTCCTGCCCGAATCACATCCCGTTGAAAAACGATCCACCGAGCGCAAGGGATTCCGTGGTCCGCAGTTGAACGCCATGTGGGCGGCTTTGATCGGTCCGATCGGTTTCCTGTTTGTGCTGGCATTCCTGCATAATTTTGCGTTGACGAACTTCGAAGGCATTTATGCCTATTATGCCGAAGCGCGCTACGGTTTCAACTCACAGACCATTGGTATCATTCTGACGGTGGTCGGGCTTGTCTCTGCTGTGGTGCAGGGCGTGTTGACCGGACTCGCCACGCGCAAGTGGGGTGATGTGGCTGTGGTGAAGGCATCGCTGTTTGCCAGCATCTTCGGTTTCCTGCTCATGCTGACCGCCACCGACCTGACCAGCGTCATCCTTATGACCAGCCTGTTCATTCTGAGCAACTCCATGCTGCGTCCGGCTGTTTCCTCGTTGATTTCCAAGCGAGCCGAAAGCGGGCAGGGTGTGGCAATGGGCTTGAACAACGCCTTCATGAGCCTGGGACGGGTGATCGGTCCGCTTTGGGCGGGTGTGGCGCTGGATATGAACATTAATTTCCCGTTCCTCACCGGATCAACCGTCATGTTGATCGGATTTGTCGCCAGCCTGTACTACCTCTCGAAAGAAACAAAGCCACTCGAAAAACCAGCCATTGCCGACTAGGAGGAAACATGAACGCCCCTGATATCTATAACCAGTTCTTGTACAAAATGTCCAATAGTTTGCGTAAAGGACTCAACGAGGTGAATGCGAAGGTCAATGACCTGTATCGCATCGAGGAATTGGAAGATTACATTGACATCCCCGATTCTCCCATTGAGCATATCAAGGCGGCGCTCATGCCGCTCATTGTGCAGGTGAACGATTTTCAGGATTACGCCGAATCCGTTACGGACCGCATGGAATTGGACTTGCAGGAAGTGGATATTTACGCTCTGCTCGACGGTGTGATGACCATTGCCGACCAGTTGATCGAGCAAAAAGGTGGTCTCACCTTGGAGGAGGAGATTCCCGAAAACCTCCCGCCCATCGAAGGTGACCCGGCACGATTATCACAGGCGTTGTTGAACTACATCCATAACGCGGTCAAGTTCACCGACAGCGGCACCATCACCGTCCGCGTGGAGCGTGAAGCGGACAAGATCGTCTTCGAGGTCAGCGATACGGGCATCGGCATCGCCGAAGAAGATCAGGAAAAAGTGTTCGAGCCCTTTGAAACCATCCTCGAAGACAAGGACGATCCACGCCTCGGCATGGGGCTGGGCTTGAAGATCGTCGAGCACATCATCGACCTGCAAGACGGCGAGACCTGGTTCGAAAGCAGGGAAGCGGCGGGAAGCTCATTCTTCTTCGCCATCCCCTTATAGGCTCATGGAATTAAATTTTATTGGTTTATCCGCCGCGCTTGCCACGTTCTTTGGAGTTTGGTGGGGGCATGTATCGGTTCGGAAGATCGAACGGGAAGTTGTGAAGCTTTGGATACCGGCTCTCAGCGCACTCGTGTTGGGCTTGGGGCTATGGTTCGCCTCCACCCTGACCTCGAGCCTGCCTCTGTCTGCGGCGGGTGGAATCCTCGGTGTGACCTTGCTCTGGGATGCGCTTGAACTGTATCGCCAACAGAATCGCATCAAACACGGGCATGCGCCCGCGAATCCGAACAATCCGCGCCATGCAAAGATCTTGGCAGAATACTCCGAAGCCACCTCCGTTGATCTGCTCGCCCGAAACCCCATCGGCAGACCGTATACCGCCCAGGAAATCGCCGCGATGAAGAAAGGTGCGAAATGAACTTTTTTGGCATTTGGATCTGCCTCGTGACCTTGTTCGTCATCGGCATGGGTTTTGTGTGGGTGATCCGCGGAGAGCGTTATTTTGGTTATTTGTGGTGGCCCTACGTGATGGGACTTGGCATCCTGTGCATTTTCGGTTCGCTGTTCATCGCGAACGATTGGGCATCCGCTTTATGCGGCGCAGCGGGCGCCTCGCTGATCTGGGGCTCGACAGAACTCAAGGAACAAGCCGTGCGCGGGGAAGTAGGCTGGTACCCGTTTCGAGAGAAAAAGATCCAACCGCATTTTGCGGATGTCATCAAGAAGTGGAAGACACCGAGTTTATAGAACCAAAGTTTTCGTGTGTTTTCAATTTGCGTTATACTTTGTTCCATGCCTGACCCAAAAGAGAATTTCAAACTCTATATGGAACATGCGAAGGAGATGCTTGAGGTTGCTGAACAAGTCCTTCGGTCGGAACATTATTCTTCAGCCTGTAATCGTGCATACTACGCAGTGTTTTATGCGGCAAGCGCCGTATTGTATTCAAAAGGAAAGGCATTCGGAAAGCATAGCGCTGTTCTTGTATTCTTCCGTCAGGCCTTTATTAAGACCGGCGAATTCGACCGAAAATTCAGCGATGATTATGAATTCATCATGGCAAGCCGTCAAACGGCTGATTATGAACTTTACGATCATCTGGAAAAAGAACAGGCTGTTGAAGTAATAACAAAAGCCCAAGGGTTTGTTGAGGAAGTTGAAAAATGGTTACGCCGACACGATCTGCTGTAAACCTCTCTTCGCGAGAGAAGAAAGCTGTAAAGGAGTTTCTCGAGTCTGTCCGTAGGACAGACGGCGAAAATCTGTTGTCTGCTGCCTTGTTTGGTTCGCGCGCCCGTGGTGACAATTTGGTGTACTCAGATATAGACCTGCTTCTTATTGTTAAAAATGATCATTGGAAGGTGCAACAAGCCGTCAGTACTATAAGTTCAGAAATCGCGCTGAAATATGATGTACAACTTGACGTGCGCCTAATTAGCGCAGAGCGTTGGAAGTATTACTCTGAAATCCGGGCAGCGTTATTCCAGAATATTATAAAAGACGCAGTTCCATTCAAAATTTCCAAAAAGCAAAAATCCCTTGCAGCGTAGCGAGGGATTTTTTATTCCTCTCAAGCCGAGTGTTTTGCCCCGGCGGACTCAACGATTTTCGGCTTGCCCTTTGGGCGCCTGCTCTGGGATAAGTACAGCGTTGCCGCCCAACCCGAAAATGAATAGCCGTAGCAAACTGCTTGACTGCGAAGCGTGCCGCACGCTTGCCCGCGTACTTTGCAAGGGCAATACCCGGCGCACTTCCGGGATGCCGTGTTAGGCGGCGTTTCCTTGCCTTACTCGGTAACGGAGGTATACCATGCCGTTGTCAAAGCGGCGTTCCTCCAAAAGCTCGAGTTCCAATCGAACATTGTCTGGAAGGGATGGTTTTCCACCTCCCAGAATGATAGGTGTGAGGAACAGATGGTACTCGTCGATCAACCCCGCTCGAAAGGCATGAGCGGCGAGATCGGCACCACCAATCAGAATTTCTTGTTCACTAGCCGCTTTCAGTTGCCTGATCGCTTCTGGATCAAAGTTTCGCTCGATCTGCGTCTTGCGAGTGGAGACAGCCTCCAATGTCCTGGAGTACACGATCTTGTTGGCTGCCTGCCATATCTCCGCGAAGTCGCGCAGGAGTGGAGACTCAGCGGCTAAGTTGGGGTCGGTCTCCCAAACCATCATGGTCTCATACATTCGACGTCCGTAGAGATGCGTGCCAGCCCCACGTTCGAGATTGTTGGCGAATTTATGCGCCTCTTCATCTGGCATTGCCCAGTCAAAATTGCCATCTGTGTCCTCGATGTAGCCATCGAGTGACGCGATTGCCGAGTAAATCAATTGAGCCATACTGGATCTCCTTATCGTACCTGTAAATCAAATTGTTTCAATAAACCAAGCAACTAACTCAAGAACCGCCTGACGATTTGCGGCTTGACCTGTAGGTATACCAATTCTGGGCACAAGCTCTGCGTGTGGGCGGGCGTGGA
>CAYJPO010000103.1:0-14287 GCA_964372045.1 uncultured Anaerolinea sp. | reverse complement strand
TATTTTGGAGTGCGCAAGTTCTACTTGCGCGTTATCCCGAAGTAGAACTTCGGGACTCCAGAACACGCCTCAAAATTTTGAGAATAGTGGATAAAAAATCATTCTACGTAAGTCCTGGTAAATTAGGCAAGCGCTCCGACCGCCTTTTCAACTTCCACCAGGATCTCACCTGACTTTACCAATGCCTGCATCGCGTTATGGTCGTTGAACAACGGGCGGTCAACATCAAGGTGCTTCACATATTTGCGGATCACTTCGCGCGCCTTGAGCGAACCCTTGCCCGGTGTGAACTCGCGGAAATCCAGTGCCTGCGCCGCCGCCATGAACTCGATCCCCAGCACGCCATAGGCGTTATCCAAAATTTGTCCGTTCTTGATGGCGGTGTTCATCCCCATCGAGACAAAGTCCTCCTGGTCCGCCGCCGCCGGAATGGATTGAATCGAAGCCGGAGCGGATAAGATGCGCTGTTCCACGATCAAATGGTCGGCGGTGTATTGGCTGAGCATCATCCCCGAATAAAAGCCGGGTTGGTGCGCAAGGAAATCGGGCAGTCCCTGAGAGAGCGCGGGGTTGGTCAAACGGTTCATCCGCCGCTCGGCGAGCACGCACACCATGGTGATGGCGGCTCCCGCCATGTCCATCGGCAGCGCCACCGGTGACCCCTGAAAATTCGCGCCGGTCAGCGTCAACTTCAGTTCGGGCACAAAGATGGGGTTATCGCCCACCCCGTTCAATTCGATCTCCACCTGTGAGCGCGCATACGCGATCGCATCCCGCGCCGCACCGATGACCTGCGGCGTGGAACGCATCGAGTAGGCATCCTGTACCTTGGTCTTCATCTTGCCGGTGGTCAGGTCCGAGCCTTCGACGACCCTGGCAATATTCTGGGCTGATTTGATCGCGCCGCTGAACCCGCGCAGTTCGTGCAGTTTGGTGTTGTACGGCTTCATGTTTCCCAGCAAGGCTTCGATGGACATCGCCGCCGCGATCTCCGCCTGCCTGAGGAAGCGTTCCATATCGTAAATATGCAGTGCAGACATCGCCGTCAACAGATTGGAACCGTTGATGGCGGCAAGTCCATCCCGCGCCTGCAATCCGGGGACCACGATCCCCGCGCGCTTCATCGCCTCGTGACCGGGCAGCCGCTCGCCTTTAAAATAGGCTTCCCCTTCCCCCATCAATAGCAGCGCGGCTTGCGCCATCGGAGCCAGGTCACCGCTGGCACCGACCGATCCCTTTTGACAAACAACTGGTGTGACGCCTTTGTTGAGCATCTCCACCAGTGTCAAGGTGATCTCGGGTCTGCAGCCTGAATTCCCATGAGCATGGACGTTAATGCGTCCCGCCAGCGCCGCGCGGACGTACTCGATCGGCGCCGGGTCTCCGATCCCTGCCGCGTGGTTGTAGATCAAATATTTTTGGAACTCTTTCACCTGCTCATCGGTGAGCATCGTCTCCGAAAATTCGCCGATGCCCGTGTTCGTGCCGTACATGATCTCCTTCGCGGCAAGTTTCTCCTCCAGCATCGCCCGGCAGACCTTGATCCGCTCCAGGGCTTCGGGGGTGAGTTCAACTTTTTCATTAAAACGCGCGATCGAGACCAGCTTTTCAATAGTAAGGGACGAACCGTCCAGGAATAGGGTCATGCAATTCTCCTTTTAGGGGTGATGACGGTATTGTACTCTTTTGCGTTCCCGCATGGTAGACTCGGAATTGAAAACGTCACGAAACAGGAGTCCGTCATGAAAAAATCAAAAAAGATCGATCCCCGCATGGTGTTGATCCTGATCTTGTTGATCCTGATGACCCTGTCGGTCGTTCTCAGTTTGTTTTCGGTTCGGAATTCCCCAAGCGGTCTCACGCGGGAATGGTGGGCGGGCTGGGCACAGAATCTATCCACTGACCTGCTGGGTGCCATCGTCACGTATCTATTGTTCGAACTCATCTTCGCGAGGCGGCAAAGGCAAGAGGAGACCGAAAAGGATATTACGCGCAGAAAGACATGGCTGATCGAGCATTTGAGAAGCCCTCAAAATGCTGATGCTTTGAAAGCGCTGGATGAAATTTCGGAACATAACTGGCTGTTCGATGGCTCGTTGAAAAAAGCCTACCTCAGAGATGCCAACCTCGAAGGCGCGGACTTACGTCAGGCAGACCTGCGGGGTGCAGACCTGCGCGGTGCGAACCTCAAAAATTCCGAAATGATGTTCGCGAATTTGACCGGCGCTTATCTCGTTGGGGCAAACCTCGAAGGGGCAAATGACCTCCCTCAAGCCATTTTCGATACCAACACCCGTCTGCCGGATGGACGATTCTGGAAACCCGGCGCCGACGTCCAAGCATTCACTAAACCAAAGCCCGAAGTAAAATCCCTGCCTGAAAAAGTTGAGCCATGACCGTAGAAAAACGGTCTTTGACACACGATAACACAGAGCAAAAAATCTCTGTGTCCCTGGTGTGCTCTGTGGTGAAATCTTTGAAAAGCCAATGGAATTCGACAATCGCTGAAACAAAACGGATGGAGAGATTCCATCCGCTTTGCAAAAATCCGTGAATTCCGTGTACAAAAATTGAGTTTGCTATCGCAGCATCGTAAACACGGTCCAGCCCATCAGCGCGATCAGCGTGCCCCAGGTCAGCCAGAAGAGCGGGGCTTTCAAATTCTTCTTTATTTTTTCGCCAGAGGACTGACCCGCCAATTCATTATGGGTCATGTTGATCAGGTCGTTGGAATCCACCCAATATTGAAAGCGGTGATACAGGTAACGCAGGCATTGTCCCGCCGTCACACCCAGCATCCCCACACAGGTGAGCAAGAGCAATTGCCGGGTCGGTTCGAGCGCGGGACCCGTTGCCACCAGAATAGCCGCCACGGTCAATGGGATCAACCAGCCGAGCAGGCTGCGCCAGCGCAGGGACTTTACGATCGTCTCCGGGGAGATCGAACGGTTGTTGAACGTGAGTACGCCCTTTGATTGAGTCGCCACATTGTTATAAAGGGAGGGACTTAATTTCCATTTCGAGTTTTGAATGACAAAAGCAACCGCCATCAACACGAACAATCCGGAGGACACATACGGTTTGACCGGTTCGGGGATCGGCAGGGAACCGAGCACGCCGAGCGCGAGCACTGTCCACACAAAACTGGCAGCCAGCGGAAAGGCGTTATCCAGCCAGTTGATGGCATAGGAATGGCGCACATACTCATCCTCCGTAGAGACCGGCGTCCAATCCTTTATCATGGTCAACTGCATTTTGTCCTTCAATAGAAACGCTGCAAGCGCAAAAAGCGGAATGCTCCACAGGAACCATTCGGCGGGGGAAGTAAATGGGAAGCCATCGAATTTATACGAACTCCCAAGATAAAGCAGGCAAACGACCACAGGCAGCCCGAGGTTGATATTGATCCCGCCGTACCACAGCAGGGCGTCTGCCAGCAGGAATAAAAATCCAAACACGATCAACGGCAGCTGGAGGTTGATGTTCGCGAATTTTCCGGTCAGCAGAGCAATGAACGTGGCGAGGAGGAACATCAGCCCCATCAGCACGTAATAAGCTGGCAGGGTCACCTTGCGTTGTTTTCGCGAAGGCACCAGGAGGAGTCCGCTTACCAGGACCACCAGCGGAATGTAATGCTTGAACGTTGGATTGGATATGGACCGCAAAACCAGTTCAGGGGTCAGCCCCGCCAGGGCTTGCACGTTCCCGAAAAGATTTCCCAAAACAAAATAGGTGATGAAAAATCCGATCAGCACGGCGGCAAATTGCAACAGAATGAACGGAAGATTTCTGATGCGCTGCCAAAAGACGCTCCCCTCCGTCAGACGCCTCATCCGCAGTACCTGACGGCGCCCGGCTTGCGAGGGGGAGATCGTCAACGGACCTGTCAGCCAGTCGGCATATCCGGATTTGGTTGCATCCGATGGTCCGGTCCCGCTCGAACGCAGGCGTGACCGCGCCTCGTCCCCGGCTCGGAACGTGAACTCCGCCGGGACATCCACATCCCCGCCAAGTGGTTTCCCTCCGGTCGCGCTCACCGGGATCAGCGTGCCCCTCCAGTAATAACATAATTGCAGGACGTCCCCGAGATCGATCTGGAACAGGTATTCCAAAGCATGCTCGGCAAAATAATGATTGAAGAGCCTCATGCGATTGGATAGAAAGATCGTTTCATTTATGAAACCGCTGAAGTTCGGCGGGTTCAACTCGGTGAATTTCTGCCAATCCAAATACAGCAATGCCCATTGAAAATCAAGGCTGCGCAGGAGGATGATCCGCTCACGGATGAGACCGATCTCGCCCAGCCTGCTCCGGCGTTTGAGATAATCGGCATGGAGCAACTCCACGGCTTTATCAGAAACCCTGCCATCCTTCGAGTCTCCGTCGGGATGGTAGATACGAATATCCGCGAGCCGTTCCAGCTTTTGAATGAATTCCTCATTCCCCATGGCAAGCGCCTGAGCCAGCAATTTCTTGACCACTTTGTCGATGTCGTCGGTGGAGAGGATCGTGTAACGCAGATTCTCGTAATTGGAACGCACCGGGTCGAGGATGTTATCCCGCACGAGTTGACCGGAAAGACTCTGGTAGTTCTGGTCGCGGAAAGCCGCCTGGGTTTGCTTAATGATGGACTGGTAGCTGGTCTTCTGAATCTTCACCGCATAGAGATCGTCTTCCCATTCCTCGCCGGATTCATTGATCATGTTCTCGTATAACTTCTTCGGCATACCCATGCCCGCCTCAAGCCTCAGTCTGAATATCTCATCTTCAAGGGAGAGAATGAAATAGACCTCGCCGCCGTGTCCCTGCCTGCCTGTTCTGCCGATCAGTTGTTCATCCAAACGCAGCAGGGTGAAGCGCCCAACGCCGATGACGACCAAGCCACCCTTCTGCTGAACCGCGGGATGGATCTTAATATCGACCCCTCTGCCTGCCATGCGGGCGGCAACCGTGATGACTCCCGGCTGTCCCGCCACTTCCATGATCCGCGCTTCTTCGTAATGGTTTTTAGCGGTGATCACGTTGACGATCCGCTCCGGACTCTCCATCATTTTCCCGATAACTTCCGCCTGTTCGATCGATTGGGTCGCGACCAATACCGGCCGCCCCTCCCCGGCGTATTCCAATGCCAGGGAACAGACCCGCTTGAATTGGATCTTCTTATTGATATAACATTCATCCGGGTGGACAATGCGCTTTGAAGCCTGATTCGAAGGGACGGTCAGGGTCGGGAGCCCGAACAGATTCCGAAAGGCGATCTGTTCGCTGAGGGCGGAGCCGGACATCCCACACAGATTGCGCGCCTGATTGAGGATCGTGCCGGGATGGATCGTATAAATAAAGATGGTCTCCATCGAAATGGGAAGACCTTCTTTCTTCTCCAACGCCTGCTGAATCCCGAGAGTGAAACCCGAGCTTTCCGGACGGCCGGTCTTTTCATCAATACGGCGGATGCGGGTTCCATCCACGATGTAATCCGCATCTTTTTTGTAGACCTCTTTTGCCTTTAATGCGCACAGCACGTGCCAGGCAAAGACGACCAAACCGTCTTCGTTTTCCGGCTCCTGGGACTGCCACTGCTCCTTTAGGAATTGATATCCGGCACTCATAAATGCCATGCCGAACTCCATCTTGTAATGCACATCCTTTTTCATGCTGCAGGCTGTATCCCATGCGCGTGTGTACGTGGCTGGGTTTGTATCGAGATACACGGGGAGTCCGTGGCTGCCCGAATCAAGCAGCACGGCATCCACTTCGTCGATGATGACCGCATCCAGGGTAACGAACGTCCATTCGGTTGCATCCTGCACCTGGATGTTATGGATGTAATCCCAGATCAGTTTGCTCAACGAGACATAACAAACATTGGAATAATACACATTCCAGCTGACGCTGCGATCTGCACAGGTAACGCTCATGCCCAGCAGCCTGTAAAACGGAAGCATCCACTGGGAATCTCGATGGGCGAGATAGCTGTTCGGAGCGACGATCATCGTCCGCATGCCCCACAGGCTGTTGAGAAAAGCCCGGACGGCGCCCACGTAGGTCTTGCCTTCGCCCGTATCCATCTGAACGATGCGCCCGTCCGCCAGAGCGAAGACCGCCTCCAACTGATTGTCGTGGAGGACGATCTGCTCACCCGATTGCCACGCCGCAGATTCCATGACATACGCTGCCAGTCCGATCGCCTGGCAGGCGAGATCGATCTCTGCAGCCGTACGGATCAATTTGTTCTTTCGAGGGTTGACGAGCATGAACGGCGACAGGTTACGAACGACCTTCTCCGGTTTGGAGATCTTTTCGATCCGGCTCTTGAGGTCCCTGAGAATGACCGGAATTTGTTGGGGGTCGTCCATCCGGCGATACTGATCGCGATGGAATTTTATCCTCCCCAGATAATCCATATTGATCTTGCGATGTCGCAGCGAATTTTCAAGCCCAAAACGGGCTCGTGCCATTGAGTAAATGAATTGTGGATGATGCAGCACAATCGCTCCAATCCTTGCAAAATTTTACGCGATCATGATAAAGGTTGATGTCATTATATCAAACTGACCGGCTTCAAAATTTTCCTTTTCGTCCGGTAAAAGATCAGCTCGTCACGCATGATGCGATCCCCGTCTCACCGACCGATTCTTGTATAAACAAATTTTCAGTTCGAATAACAATTAAAAAAACCTTTCAAAATTGTTAATTTCAGATAAAATGGATGAAAATACAGTTCGTTACTGATTTAACGGAGTAGTTTTGATGATTCTTGATAAAGTACGGGATATCCTTGCAAAAAACGGTCGACTTTCCACATCTGTTAATCAGTTGGAAAATGATAGTGACTTGTATAACGCAGGTCTCACCTCCCTCGCGACCGTCGGGGTGATGCTGGCATTGGAGGAGGAGTTCGACATCGAGATTCCAGATAACATGCTGGGAAGAAAAACCTTTGGAAGTATTCAATCGATAGCAGACGTGGTCCACCAATTAACCAATAAAAACTAGGATGGTCTTAATGTTGGCACAACTCACCCAAACAGGAATCAGCCAGGCAAAGTTCGACGACGTACTGCGAAGCATTCACAAAATGGGGGAAGAAGTGATGAGACCGAACGCAGCGGATGTGGACGCGAAGGCGCGTTTTCCGCTGGAAGGGATGAACGAGATCAAAAAGATGGGGTTGATGGGCGCGTACGTTCCGCAGGAACTTGGCGGCATGGGTTTGAACATCAGTCAGGTGGCAAGGATCTGTGAAACGCTGGGACAATATTGCGGTTCAACTGCCATGATCTTTGCCATGCACCAGATCCAGGTGGCGTGTGCCAGCCATCATGGACGGGTCAGCGATCATTTTCAAAATTATCTCAAACGGGTCGTGGAAGACCAACGACTGCTGGCATCGGCGACCACCGAAATGGGCGTGGGCGGCGACCTGCGCTCGAGCATCTGCGCCGTGGAAACTGTGGACGGATCTTTTACGCTCACCAAGAACGCTCCAGTCATTTCCTACGGCAGCCAGGCAGACGACCTCTTCATCACCGCGCGGCGCACCCCCGACTCGCCTGCGAACGATCAGGTGCATGTTGTCTTGAGCCGCGGCGATTACGAACTGGAACACACCACCAGTTGGGACACGATGGGCTTCCGCGGCACATGCAGCGACGGGTTCATTGTCAAATCAAAAGGCAGCGTGGACCAGATCATCCCCGCGCCGTTCGCGGAAATTCTCAGTCACAGCATGCACCCGACCGCGCACATCCTGTGGGGCTCGCTCTGGCTGGGCATCGCTACAGACTCGGTCAACATGGCGCGTGCATTCGTACGGGATATGATGAAGAAGAATCCGAATGCCCCGCAGACCGCATCCCTGCGCGTTGCAGAAGTCCATTCCATTTTGCAGGAAATGCGTCACAACGTACACAGCTGCGCGTTGGAATACCAGAAACATCTCTCCGAGAACAACACTGACGCGCTCGATAGTTTCAGCTTCTCGGTCAAGATCAACAACTTGAAGATCTCCTGCTCCACGCTCATTCTGGATATTGTCAGCCGCTCGCTCATGATCTGCGGCATCGCCGGGTACCGCAACGACTCGAAGTACAGTCTCAGCCGCCATCTGCGCGATGCGTACGGCGCGGCATTGATGGTCAACAATGACCGCATCATGAACCACAACTCGAACCTGCTGTTGATGCAGCGGGAGGAATAAGGACCTGATGAACGCTTCCCAAAATTCACCAGAACAAGCCCAGGAACAATTTCAACGCGAGCTCGTCGCGGCGGGATTGTTGATCGAAAGCGGCGTTCCGGGGGTGTATGGACGAAGCGGAGTATTCGAAGGGGTCATCCAGCAGTTCGAAGCGTATCTGACGCGCAACAGCCGTCACCTCGAACCGGAGGTGATGCGCTTCCCCCCCATCATCAGCCGCGACGATTACTTGAAGACATCCCACATCGAAACGTTCCCGCATCTGATGGGTTCGATCCACGGGTTCCTCGGCAACGAGCGCGACCACATGGAATTGCTGCGCAAACGTGAGAACGGCGAGAATTGGACCGCCGACCTGCAGCCCATCGAATTGATGATGGCGCCCGCCGCTTGTTATCCGCTGTACCCAACCGCCAGAGACACCGTCCTGCCTAAACAGGGGCGGCTCGTAGACCTGGTCGGGTTCGTCTTCCGCCACGAGCCCTCCGTAGACCCCGCGCGGATGCAGTCCTTCCGCCAGCGGGAGTTCGTGCGGCTCGGCACGCCAGACCAGGCGGTGAAACATCGCGACAACTGGCTGGAGAGGGGCACGGAACTGTATCTCGGCGTCGGGCTCGAAGTGCAAAAGGTTGTCGCTAACGATCCCTTCTTCGGGCGCGGCGGACGCGCGATGGTCGTATCGCAGATCGAACAGGCGATGAAATACGAACTGGTGCATCCCATCACCAGCGTCGAAAAACCGACCGCGATCGCATCCAGCAATTACCACATGGACCATTTCAGCCATTCGTACAACATCAAGACCGCGGATGGGCAGTTCGCACATACCGCCTGCATCGGCTTCGGTTTGGAACGCACCGCGCTGGCAATGTTCAAGAAATTCGGTCTTCGCATCGCTGCGTGGCCGCATTCCGTGAAGTCTGCGCTTGAGTTATGAAAAAATCGATCCTGGATCTTAACCCCGAAACGTATCAACGCCATCTCATTCACGGACCGGACCGCATTTGGGCGGAGACGAATTGCTATTCCGATCTATGGGTCGAATTGCTGCATGCCATGCGGCACGAGCCCATTGCCGCCCTGCCCTTCACGCTCAGCATTGACTTTGAAGGCGACCAGTGGACCTTCTTCAAATTCCCCATTGCAGACCTCTACGAACTCTACGGTTTGGACGTTCTGGAACTGACCATTTGGAAATCGCTCATCGAACACGTGGATGAACAGGTTGGGCTGGGCAGACCCGTTCTTGTTGAAATGGATTCGTACTATCTGCCCGATACACACGGCACCGCCTACCAACTCAGCCACACCAAGACCACCATCGCGGTCACAGAGATCGACGTCGAAGCAAGACACCTCGGTTATTTTCACGCACAGGGGTATTACCATCTCAACGGCGACGACTTTGTCAATCTCTTCCGCATCAATGACAAGGATGAAACCCACCTTCCGCCGTATGTGGAGTTCGTCAAGGATTGGAGCAGTTCCAAAGACCGCGGCGACCTCGTCGAAAGTTCCATCCACCTGCTGCGCCGCCAGCTGAGATTCATTCCGCAAAAAAATCCGTTCACAGCTTTCACTGAACGGCTCGCAAAGGATGTGGATTGGCTGACCGGCGAACCGATGGAAACCTTCCATCTTTATTCCTTCGTCACCCTTCGCCAGCTTGGCGCGTGCTATGAACTTTCGAAGACCTACCTGCAATGGCTGGAGGATCACGGTCAAACCGGGCTGGGCGAAGCCAAAGCCCTATTCGATGATATTTCCACCACCGCCAAAACATCCCAATTCCAACTGGCGCGCTCGGTCAGCAAAAAGAAACCCCTCGACTTCTCACCCATCGAAAAAATGGGACAAGCCTGGCAGACCGCCACAGACATCCTGCTGAACAAATACAGTTAATCCAAATGATGGAATTGACTCATAACTGGCGAGTTCAGAGGACCGACCCTGGACAATACGACTGTCCTGAACAGGTGAAAACCGCCTCTTCCCCGGAACTTGGACCTGTCTCTGCTCCCATAACGGTTGCGTCGCTGATGGCTGAATCTCATCCCATCGAAGACCTGACTGACCTCGACGGCTCAGACTGGTGGTACTCCACTGAATTCGATCTCGATGATGCTGCCGCACGGCACACGCTCGTCTTCGATGGGCTTGCCACGCTTTGCGAAATCTGGCTGAACGACGAAAAGATCCTCCAAACCGATAACATGTTCCGCGGATACCGCGCCGATGTGACCGGCAAACTGGGACCGCACAATCAACTCGTCCTGTGTTTTCGCTCCGTCAAGCAGGCGCTCGAAGGTTTCAAAAAACGTCCGCGCTGGAAGACCAAACTGGTCGAACACCAGCAATTGCGCTGGGTGCGCACCTCCCTGCTCGGCTACATCCCCGGCTGGACTCCGCCCGCCAAACCGATCGGCATCTGGCGCGGCGTGCGGCTTGAGTCCGCGAGTGCGGTCTGCTTGAACGATTTCTCCCTGCAAACAACATTCGTAAATTCCATTGGCGTCCTTCACCTCAAAGCGGATATTAGCAACCTCACAGAAGAACCTTGTGAGATCCTGCTGGAATTAAATGGTGAGACGCACACCTTGTTCACAGGTTCCGCCGCCATCATTCAATTGGACAAAGAGCTCCACCTGCCAGACGTCGGCGCATGGATGCCGCACACGCATGGCGAAGCGACTCTCTATCCGTATAGATTCATCTTCAAGTCCGGCGACCAGCTCCACGTCATGAAAGAGGCGCGGGTTGGGTTTCGCAATGTCACGCTCGATCAACAGGACGGTCGTTTCCAATTCCAGGTCAACGGGCGGTCCATCTTCGCCCGCGGTGCTGTGTGGACGATCAACGACATCCTTTCATTGAATGGCAAAACAGATGATTTGAGTCAAGCGCTTCTGCTCGCGCGCGATGCGGGCATGAACATGCTGCGCGTCGGCGGGACGATGGTGTACGAGCAGGATGAGTTTTATCACTTATGCGACAACCTGGGCATCATGATCTGGCAGGATTTTATGTTCGCCAACATGGATTATCCCGTCGGCGATGAAGCCTTTCGAGTGAACATCAACGCCGAGGCGTCGTATCAACTCAAACGACTGAGCGCACACCCAAGTGTGGTCGCGTATTGCGGCAACAGCGAAGTGGAACAGCAAGCCGCAATGCTGGGCATCCCGGCTGAGATGTGGCGCAATGATTGGTTCGCATCGGAACTTCCGGAGTTGGTGAAGTCATTGCACGCGGATTCTGTGTATGTACCCTCCTCCCCATTCGGCGGGACGCTGCCGTTCTACACGCGCGAAGGGGTGGCGCATTATTACGGTGTAGGCGCGTACCTGCGTGACATCACTGACGTGCGCCGCGCGGATGTGAAATTCACTTCGGAGTGTCTTGGCTTTGCCAACATGCCCGAAGCGAAAACGCTGGAAAAATTCAAGGACGGTTCCGCGCCGGTGACTCAGCATCCGCTTTGGAAGCGCGGTGTGCCGCATGATACCGGCACAGACTGGGACTTCGAAGATGTCCGCGATCATTATCTGAGTTCGCTTTTCGGCGAAGACCCGCTGACATTGCGCAACATGGATGAAGCCCGATACCTGTCTCTTTCGCGGATCGCAAGCGGCGAAATGATGAGTCAGGTGTTCTCCGAATGGCGTTCATCGTACAGCCACTGCGGCGGCGGATTGGTTTGGTTCTACAAAGACCTGCTGCCCGGCGCTGGCTGGGGCGTAATTGACAGCAGCAATCATCCCAAGGCGGCGTATTATTTTCTCAAACGAGTCTTTCAACCCGTTTGCGTCCTCATCACCGACGAAGGATTACAGGGATTGCATTTGCACATAATCAACGAGAACAGCGAACCATTTACAGGCACTGTCGAGTTTTCGCTGCTGCGAGATGGGAACGTCCCGGTTGCGAAAGCCCGGCGAGATGTGACACTGAATTCCGGTCAAACGCAAAGCATCCAAGCCGAAGACCTGCTGGGCGGTTTTTACGACACCGCCTATGCCTATCGCTTCGGCGCGCCCGCTTATCAAGTTGCCTGCGCCGCGCTGACCGATAAAAGCGGACGGCTCATCAGCCAGCAATTCCACTTCCCATTGAAGCATCACTTCCCACCCATCGCTTCCAACCTGACTACGAATCTCACAGCGCAAGCTGACGGCACTTACAACCTCGAGATCCTCTCCGATCATTTTCTTTATGCTGTCCACATCGAATGTGAAGGCTGGTTGCCTGACGATACTTATTTCCACCTGATGCCGAACGCAAACAAATATATCACGCTCAAGCCGGTCAACGCCGCGTCCAAAGCCCCGCAGGTCGTCATCCACGCCTTGAACCTGCCGGAAATAATTCAACCCCGAATGGACCCTAGATGATAAAAACAACGAACGCGAGCATTGAACGCATCCCCTTCTACATCGAAATGGGAAGGGATGTTCTGCTCGCCTGGTGTCACCTGCCGGAGAAACCGAGCGACCACGCCGTCATCATCTGCCCGCCGGTGGGACATGAATTCATCAACTCGTATCGCGGCTTGCGTCACCTCGCCGATGAATTCGCGCAGAAAGGCATTCCCACCTTCCGCATGGAATATCAGGGCACCGGTGATTCTTCGGGGCTCGATACCGACCCCGAACGCGTCCAAAAATGGCTGGATAGCATCGAGTGCGTTTCCAACTTCATCAAGCAGACTTGCGGCGTCAAACGGGTCAGCCTGCTCGGTCTGCGCATGGGCGCTACGCTCGCCACCATGATCTCCGCCCGCATCGAAGTCGAAGCCTTGCTGTGCTGGGTGCCGGTCGTCGAGGGGCGGCGGTACATCCGCGAAATGCTGGCGCTTCAACGCACTGGCGAGAATGCCGACCTGGATGTAGACAGCACTTCGTTGGAAGGCGGCGGTTTTGTCATCACGCGCGAAACGATGAACGAGTTGATCTCCCTTTCGATGCTGGAGACCGACCCGCAAGCGAAGCACATCTTCCTGTTTTCCACCAATGACCTTCCCAGCCCGACCGACCTGATCGAAGGCTGGTCGGCGCGCGGCTTCAATATCCATCATTCCACCCTGCCGGGCTACGCCGACATGATGGCACTGCCCCACCACAGCAAAGTTCCACACCAGGCGATCGAAGAGATCACGAACCACCTGATAACCGCTGTTAATCACACGGCGCCAATTGACCGTGCGCCATTCCTCGCGCTCGAACAATGTCAACAGACGAGATACGATTGCTACACCTATGGATTGAGCGCCAAGGAAAGCATGGATGCTGGCGGCGGATTCCCCGTGACCGAGACGGTCTGCCGCATCCCTCAAACGCCTCTTTTCGGGATCTTGAGCCTGCCCCTGCTTCGAGATGCCGAGCACAAACCGACAATTCTTCTGCTCAACGCCGGTTCGGTGCATCGCATCGGTCCGAACCGAAATTACGTGTACATCGCGCGTCAATTGTTATCCCTCGGTTTCCCCGTCCTGCGGCTGGACTTTTTAGGACTTGGCGACAGCATCCGCGAAGAGTTTGAAAAGGAAAATGACCCTTATATGGCTGAAGCGCTGGATAACGTTCAGCACGCCATCTGCTTTTTGAAAGACCGCATCGGCGCGAACGATGTCATCCTGATGGGGTTATGCTCCGGCGCGTACGCATCCTTCCAATCCGCGGTTCATTTGGAAGAGGATGTCATCCACGAGATCGTGCCCATCAACCCGCTGACCTTTTACTGGAAGGAAGGCATGTCGCTCGATGTCGCGCCGTCCAATACTTATTTCGATTGGAATCAATATCAACAGTCGATGCGCAGAAAAGATAAGTGGATGAAGGTTTTGCGCGGCGAGAAGAACCTGCTGGAAGTGATCCCCACTGTAGTTTCCATCATCCGGCTCAAGACCGAAGCGCTGATCGAGGTGTCGGTCAACCAGGTCCGCCGCTGGTTCGGCAACACAGACATTGAAGACCTACCGCACGACCTGAACAAGATCGCCAGCCGCAACATTCACACCAAATTCATCTTCGCCGATAACGACCCCGGCATTCAACTGCTAATGGATGGCGCAGCCAAGACCGTCCGGGA
>CAYJPO010000102.1:0-14826 GCA_964372045.1 uncultured Anaerolinea sp. | reverse complement strand
CTACGACCTCGAACTGGAGCGTGAATGGTTCAAGAAAGCCAGCCCCTACCTGAAACTCCTGACAGGCACGCTGGGCATGGTGCTCCCCGTCGCTTCCTCTGCCGTCAAGCTCGCGCTGGATGAAACCGCCTACAAACTCATCGAAGAACAATTAGACTTTGGCACTGGCATCATTGACGCCACCCTCGGCGAAACCGCCAAAATCAGCGAATTCCTCGGCACAGCAGATTCCACTCATCTCGAACACGGCATCGCCCTCCGCTCTGACGGCTCCACCCTGCGCGAACTCCACGCCCTGCTCAAAGCCAAAGACCCTGGCTTCGGCGGTCTCGTCCGCGTGATGAACAAACGCCAGGAGTTTCTATGGGTCCACGAGAAGTTTGCGGGTGAGTATTAGAATATGGATAACATCGTCCGCCAAATCCGCTTCCCCGATTGGCAATCCACGGAAGGCGGGAAGTAAGGAAAGCGCTACGCAGAACCTTGGCGAAATATAAACTCCACACCGATACAGAGTTATTCGAGAAGGCGTATGGGTATGTCAAGGAATATTATTAGTACAAAGTCTTGATAGACGACCTGTACTAAGCTAATCAACTGAGTAAGAGAAGGAGAAGAAAAAATGAACAACGAAGAAACACCTACGACCCAATCAATAATTAACAGAGTGCGAGCCAAAATAAATAAACCTCTTTTGTTGATTGCAGCTTGCGTAGTTCTCTTTATAACAATTTTCTACCTTCAATATAGAACGCAGGTTGATATCAATACTCAAAAAAGAAATTTACAGCTTACAGAACAAGCAATAATATCAACCTCAACAAAGCAATCTCAAATACACTCAGCACAAGTTGGCACGGCAACGCCACAAGCTGCAATGGCTACAGCCCAAGCGGGCACGGCAACACCACAAGCAGCAGTGGCTACAGCCCAAGCAGGAACGGGTACGCCACAATTTGATTACAACTATGGTTTTTGGGAAGAATGTGAAATTTCAAAACAAACATGGGTTAGTAATTTTAGCGATTTTGCAGTCATTGACGCGAATGCGCCATACGTATGGCCGGGGTCAATAATACAAGGGGAACGACTTTCAAAGGGTGAGCTAAGTGGAATTCCTCTTAAGCGACAAATTGCAATAATCTCTATCAATGATCTACCAAATGTTCGGATACAAGCAATGGAAGTAGAAAATCCGAGTTATTCAAGCGTAACCACAGCAATTCAAAATCTGTTGCCAGATGAGTCAACGATACCTCAAGCTGAAATTGAATATTACATTCAAGAGTATAAGTCAGTGGATCAGGCAATTCTCGGATTAGGCGGCTCGCTTGGTTTTCTTCCTGTAAAAATAAAGCCAGGTATCGAAAAAGCCAGTAGTACTGAAAAAACTTATATGGTTTTGGCATTTAAACAAAACTATTTCACAGTTTCTTTTGATGATCCCTTATCTCCAACCGATGTTTTCAAAGATATAAACTTCAATGAGGCGTCCAAGTTTATGGGCGAGAACAATCCACCAGCGTATGTCAAATCAGTGACTTATGGAAGGATGCTTCTATTAGTTGGAAGTTCAACTACAACTAGCGCAGCTTTTAGAAAGGCTATTGAGTTTAATATCATCGGCGACCAAATTGACCTTGGCATTTATGCAAAACAGGACTTGGAGAAAATAGTTTCTGAATCTGAGTTTCAGGTGATTGCATATGGCGGATCAGCAGATACAGCGATAGATTTTATTACAGGTAGGGATATTAATAAATACTTAAACGAAGGTGTCTCAATTAGTTCTGCTAGTTTTGGAAAGCCAATTTCATACAGGGTAAACTATTTAATAAATAATCAACCCACTACTGTAAGTTATGCAACATCATTTGAAGCATTATCTAACTGCACATCGGCAGAAATATCGCCAGCAAACTTCAAAGTCACGCTGGATAAAATAAAAATTCACAGCATAGGCGATATCACGCCATTCACGCCATCTGTAAGGATTAGTCTAGATTTCTCTGTTAATACACCCTATGGCGTGGAAGCAATTCACAAGATTGACGATATGACCATAAATAATGGGCAAATATACCCAATTAACCAAAGTAGCAAAAGATTTGAGTTGAAAAGCCGAAATGACACTTGCTTCAAAATTGATGGCATAATAACAAGGAGACAACTTTTTCACCTCCCACAAACTGAAGCATTTGAAGATAGAATTTGTTTCCACGATGGAAAATGGGAGGTTGATTCAAGAACAAAATCTAAGATGATATATGCAAAAGATCTTAATCTTGAAATATTTTATTCAATTGATTATTAGATAAATAGCGGATGATGTCTGTACGTTTCATGTCTCCCGCGCCTTAACAAAGGCATCACCGTCTCCATGCTCGATGAAATTCTCAACCTGCCCGAATATCCGCGCGGCAAACGGCTCTTCATCGTGGACATGATGAAAAAATTTGAATTATGTTACGACATTGAGCCCGACAAAACCTTCCTCGTCCCCGACCTGCTCCCCAAAGACGAACCCGCCGAACTGAATTTCAACGGCGTCCCAGCCTTTGAGTATGCCTATCCTGTTTTGCCCTCCAGCGTTATTACACGCTTCATCGTCCGCATGAACCAGAAGATTGATGATGGCTTCGTCTGGCGCACGGGTGTGGTGTTGAAAATCGGCGACGAAGCCCCGTCTCGGGGGAACAAAGCGCTGGTCAAGGCAGATATTGAAGATCGCAAGATCACCATCGCCATTGATGGAGTTGAACACACGCGCCGCGACGCCCTGTCCGCGATGCGGTATCAGTTGGATGAGATACATGCTTCGATAAAAGGTCTGGAACCTCAAAAACGAGTGCCAATCCCCGAAGCACCCGAAGCCGAGCCGTTGGATTACGATTACCTGCTCCAACTGGAACGGGATGGATTTGAAGAGCATCCTGTCAAAAATGGCAATAGGCTGGTCAAGGTCAACGTGCGAAAGTTACTCAGCGGCGTGGTCAGCGAGGCGGAGAGAAAACAGTCCGCTGGAAATACGACCAATATCTACATTGGCGGAAATGTCGATGGAAACATCATTGCAGGTGATGATAATATAGCCAATACGAATAGCACCAAACCTAAAAAGAACCGTAAATAAATGAGTTCATCTCGAAAAACTTTATCGTTCCTATACGCTTCCCTCTTACTGGTACTCCTCGCTTCGTTGACCTGGCTCTCTTTGCGCGAAGACACCGCTTCCCCTCGACCGACCAGCGTCCCTACCTTTACGCCCTTCACCCCTGCCCCGCACTTCGACGTAACCATTCCGCAAAAGGGATTACTGAAAAACTATCTGACCGTTTCCGTAAAAGCAGATCCGGGGACGAACTGCAAGCTGACCTTCATCCCGCATTCGGGGGAGATCCTGGTGATGGATGCCATTGCAGACGCCGACGGAGAATGCGTGTGGCGATGGAAGCTCGAGGAATCCTACGGCAAGGGGCATGGACGGTTGATCTTTACGATCAACGGGGTGAGCGATACCCACTTTATCGAGATCCATTCCGGCTTCTAAACACGACAGAAATAATCCTGATAGTAGGAACGATATCCCGCTCCCCATTTCCCGGTTCCCTCCTTATAATAAGAAAACCATACCACCAAAGGAGCGGAATATGGAACAGGAACTCAAACTCAGGGAATACCCCATCTTCGGATGGCTGTTCGGTCTGATCGCTTTCGGGTATAGCATCTACATTTTCATCACGGGTGGAACTGCATTCATCATGCACACGCTGGTCTCAGCAGGCGTTGGCTTGTTGTCGTTCGTCCTCTCCTACGCGCTGACGGTCACCGCCGATAAACAGACCGGCATGCTCACCCTCGACTATCGCTCGGTCTTCCACCACTCCGTCAAAGAGATCCCCCTCAACCAGATCCAAACCATTTTTGTGAGCAGCAGTACCAGCCGCAGCAGCAAGGGCGGTCGCAGTACCACCTATTGCGTGGAAGCGCTCCTGAAAAGCGGCGAGCGGGTCCCCTTCCGCGCGTATTCATCCAGCGGCTCGTTCCTGAAACAACGATGGGCAAATCAGCTCCGGGCATTTCTCAACCTGGAGGAAGCGTTCGACGAGACCCCGATGGGGATCTTGCGCGCCGCGCCAAAAGCAGGGGCTTCCATGGCAACACTTCAACAGGAAGCCATGACCGGCTCCAACGCCGAGATGCGCACCACAGAAGGGGTCAACTGGCAATTGCAATCCTTCGGGTTGGGCGCGACACCCGGTATGCGCTGGTTCTCGCCCGATTTCAAAACGCAGGGGGGATTCCTCTTCCTCGCCCAGGTCGTGCCGGGACAATCCAGTTCCGGGTTGATCGCCTCCCTGAGCAAGACCCTGTTCAAACAGTCCATTGCCCTCTACGGATTTAATGCTTCCGATACGCCGGATATCGACCGGGCAGACACATACGCCTCTCTCGCCCCGAAGCTTGCCACACACTTCATGGCATTCACCAACAACCAGACCGAAGCGCGCCAGATCATGAATCCGTGGGCGCAAAATCCACTCACAGCCTGGGGCACGCAGTACCCGCTCAAACAGTTCCAATCCGGCGCGCGCTTCTCGCAGATCATCGTCCTGTACAGCCCGAACGGAGTCTACATCGCCACGCAAGGCGTCCTCCCACCCGATAAACTGGACGAGATCACCAGGCTCGGCATAGAACTGGTCAAGTCACAACAGATCTAGCGAACCGGTTTCGTTTCCTTATACAAAAAAGCATAATTAACCCCGAACTTAATATGGGACGCGGACGAGCGCAGACTGCGAAGCGCGCCGAAAGGATTAAAGAATCCGCGTTGTCCGCGTGAATCCGCGTCCCATTTGCTCGTAAAAAAGAACTCACCCGCGAAACCTTTATTTCGGGGTGAGTCATGTTTGTATTTATTCCTCTTCGCCGGAAAGCAATTTGATGCGCTCCCACGGCTTCAGGCTTTCATCCTCCGCCAACAGACTCTTCAACTCGTACAGCTCATCACGCAGCCCCGCCGCTTTCTCGAACTCCAGGTTCTTCGCGGCTTCCTTCATCTGCTTTTCCATCTCATGGATGATCTGACGCAGTTCGTTGCGCGGCATATCGCCTGTGCGCTTCACTTTATATTCGCCCCGCATTTCGCTGACAGCCTTGGCAGACATCTCCTCGGTCAGGTCGTGGATCGCCTTGGTGATGCTGAACGGAATGATGCCGTTCTCTTCGTTATATTTCACCTGCTTGGCGCGGCGGCGATTCGTCTCGTCCAGCGCGCGTTTCATCGAGTCGGTCATGCGGTCGGCGTACATGATGACGCGTCCGTTCACGTTACGAGCCGCGCGCCCGATGGTCTGGATCAGCGCCGTATCCGAACGCAGGAAGCCTTCCTTGTCCGCATCGAGGATCGCCACCAGCGACACTTCCGGCAGGTCCAAGCCTTCGCGCAAAAGGTTGATACCGACCAGCACATCGAAGTTACCAAGGCGCAGATCGCGCAGGATGCCGACGCGTTCCAGCGTCTCCACTTCCGAGTGCAGGTATTGAACCTTTATGCCTAATTCCTTCATGTACTTGGTGAGGTCTTCCGCCATGCGCTTGGTCAGGGTGGTGACGAGGATGCGCTCGCCTCTTTCCACCCGTTGCTTGATCTCTCCGACCAGATCGTCCACCTGCCCTTTGCTTGGGCGTACGACGACCTCCGGGTCCACCAAGCCCGTCGGGCGGATGATCTGCTCGACGACCTGTTCGGCGTGTTTCATTTCATAATCCGCCGGTGTCGCGGACGTATAGATAGTCGAACCCATCACCTGCTCGAACTCATCGAACTTGAGCGGACGATTATCCAACGCGGACGGCAGGCGGAAGCCGTATTCCACCAGCGTTTCTTTGCGTGAGCGGTCGCCGTTGTACATACCGCGGATCTGCGGCACGGTCATGTGGCTCTCGTCCAGTATCAGTAGATAATCGCTGGGCAGGAAGTCGATCATCGTCCACGGGTGTGACCCGGCGGGACGTCCATCCAGATGACGCGAATAGTTCTCGATGCCGGAACAATAGCCAACTTCCTTGAGCATTTCCAGATCGTAACGGGTACGCTGTTCGATGCGCTGTGCTTCGAGGAACTTGCCCTCACTCTTATACAAGGCGAGCCGTTCCTCAAGTTCTTTTTCGATATTGACGATGGACTCTTTCAAACGGTCGGCATCGGTCAGGAATTGCTTGGCAGGGTAGATCGAGATTTCCTTCGGCTCGTCGAAGATCTCCCCCGTCAGTGGGCTGAACTGCATGATGCGTTCCACTTCATCGCCGAAGAAGGTGATCTTGTATCCGCGCTTCTCTTCGTAGGCAGGGATGATCTCCAGCGTATCGCCGCGCACGCGGAAGGTGCCGGGGCGCAGTTCCATATCGTTGCGCTGGTACTGGCTCTCGATCAGTTGACGCAGCAGCGCGTTGCGGCGGTAGATCTCCCCCACTTGCAGAGTCACCGTCCCTTTGCCGAATTCTTCTGGTGAGCCCAAGCCATAAATACAAGACACCGAAGCGACGATGATGACATCGCGACGCGAAATGAGCGCCGTCGTCGCTGCGAGCCGCAGTCGTTCGATCTCTTCATTGATCTGCGTCTCTTTTTCGATGAACAGGTCGTGGCGCGGAACGTATGCTTCCGGCTGGTAGTAATCGTAATAGGAGACAAAGTATGAAACCGCGTTCTGTGGGAAGAATTCCTTGAACTCGGCGTACAGTTGCGCGGCGAGCGTCTTGTTGTGCGCCATGATGAGCGCCGGTTTTTGCAGCTCCTGAATGACCGACGCGATGGTGAAGGTCTTGCCCGTGCCGGTCGCACCGAGCAGTACCTGGTGTTTGAGACCACGGTGTACGCCGTCCACAAGTCCGCGGATGGCTTCGGGCTGGTCGCCCATCGGGATGAAGGGGGCTTGAAGTTTGAAGTCCATGTTTTCACTTTAAGGTGTCACCCTGAGCGACAGCGAAGGGCCTCTTTCACTGAAATTCGAGATGCTTCGCTGCGCTCAGCATGACATATAGAAGAATATAATAAGGGGAACGTGTGTTCTATTTTACCCTAAAAGCTAGTGGAGCGGACTCCAAAGTCTCCAGACTTTGGAGAAATCGGTCGCACATTGGTAAAGGTATAGAATGCCCACGGTCAAAAATTTCGCCATCCCTCTTCTCCAAAAATCGCAATTTGTGACCGCGCTGGGTATAATCATGGACAATATGAAGACCATCCGCGCCTCGCTTGACAAGCTCAAATTCAACGAAAACCTGACGCCCATCGCGTTTCTGCTTATCGCCATCGCCGGGTTCGGACTGCTGGCAAACCGGCTGGGCTACTACCAGGATGACTGGCCCTACATTTTTTACGCTTTCAACAAAGGCATCCCCAGCCTCACCCAGGAACTGTATTACGACAGCCGTCCCAACGCCGCGTGGATGTATATCAGCCTGTTCAACCTGCTGGGATTCAATCCGCTGGCGTGGCACATCACCACCCTGCTCACCCGCTGGTTGACCGCCACAGCCATCTGGTATTTCCTCAAACGTGTCTTCCCCGAGCACAAACGCGAAGCCACCTTCGCGGTCTTTCTCTTCCTCGTCCATCCCTTCTTTTTAATCCAACCGTACGCAGTGAACTCCATGTTGTATTGGGGCGGATTCTTCTTCTTCGCCGTCAGCCTTTATCTCATGGCGCGCACGGTGACCGAAACTAAATACCGCATCCCTCTCATCGTGCTGGCTGTATTTCTCGAAGGCTTGCATCTGTTCACCAGCGAATATTATGTCGGCATGGTGTTGATCCGTCCGTTAATTCTTTTTTGGTTGTTGGGTGATCGCACCGCCACCCTGCGCGAGCGGATGACAAAAACCGTCCTGAACTGGCTGCCGTATCTCGCAGCGTTGGCTGCCTATGTCATCTGGCGCATGTTCCTCTATGTCCCGCCGCCGATCGGTGACCGCAATGCGCCCAAGATCCTCTACGACTTGCTCGAAACACCAATCACCACCCTGGTCTATCTCATCCGCACCGCGTTGCAAGATTCGGTCATCGTCACCTTCACCAGTTGGTACCGCACTCTCGTCCCGGAACTGCTTTCTTTTGCTTCGATCTTCAACTGGTTCGTCCTGCTCGTCGCCGCAGTGACGTTCCGTGCCGCGTTCTTATTCCTTTCGAAGATGTATTCGTCACCTTCGGAAGGGTCAGCCAAACGCTGGCTCGCCTCGCCCTTGATCCTGGGTGTGCTGTTGGTTCTCCTCGGCATGGCGCCGCTCTGGATCATCGGTCAGGATATCGTCACGCATAAGAATCAATTTGCGGCTTCAAGATTCGGGATCGGGTCCACATTGGGCGCGGCGCTGATCCTGGCGGTCATCATCGAAAACCTGCTCGATGACGTGAAGAAGAAGATCACGGTCCTTTCGCTGTGCATCGCGCTCGCGGTCAGCATGCACATCACCAACGCAAAAGACTTCGCCTATTCATGGGAAAAGCAGGAACGCCTCGCCCGCGAACTGCTCTGGCGCGCACCGGATATCGAACCGGGCACCGCCATCGTGACGGACGAAGAAATTCTCGGCTATATGGGCAGTTATTCGGTGTCGTTCGCGCTCATCACCACGTATCAGCCAGGTGACATCAACACGCCGCCCTACTGGTATTTCCCGTTCTACTACACCAACCCCAACGTGAACGATTTTCTGGCGGGCATTCCGCTCGAAGGCAGTAAGTTGACGATGGACTTCAAAGGCACAAGTCAGGAGATGATCCTGCTTTCCTATAACCCCGAAATGCAGCGCTGTTTGTGGGTCCTCCAGCCGCAGGATACGAACCTGCGCCTTGTCAACAATGACATGCGCCAGCTTGCGGCAGGCTCGGATATCAGCCGCATCAAACAGACGGACATAGAACCGGCTCCGCCCGAAGCGTTGTACGGCGAGACGAACACCCAGACCTGGTGCTATTACTTCGAGAAAGCCGACCTCGCCCGCCAATACGGTCAATGGGACGAGATCGTGCGCTTGTGGAATGAATCCCAGTCCAACGGAGATCGCGCCGATAACGGCTTCGAATATATTCCCTTCATCGAAGGGCTGGGTCACACTGGCGATTGGGAACAGGTGAAAGAGCTGACCAAATTCTCCAAGCGCATCACCGCCGGGCTTGAACCCAGTCTGTGCTCGGCGATGGACCGGCTCGCTGAAAGTGCGCCTGCATCCACGGAGCGGGATGAGACCATAATAAATTTGAAGGAAGATCTGGATTGCGGTTCGTATCAATAAGCCAACAAACACACATGGACTCCTGAAGTTCTACTTCAGGAAGAGCCTGAATTCGTCCGAATATACTAATTCGCCCCGATAATGTATCGGGGCGAAAAGTTTTCAGAAAAGAGAAACCGCAATCGGTGCGTTAGGGAAGCGGATACGCGGGATAGGTTCCCGGCGGCGCATACCAATCCTGCGGGTTAGCACCTGACGTTACTTGTCCCCCATTCACAGCAACCGGGATCAACGTATGATCGGTGCATTCCGCTGAAAGCCCGCAGGGGACGGCTTGTGAGTACCCCGCCTCCAGCCCGCCGCCGATGACATACGCCACCACATAATAATTTCCGGGCGGCAGGTTATCGATCTGATAGGTGCTCGAATTCTCATTCGTGATGACATAATAATAGACGTTCAGGTCATTCGCTGTATAAGCGACCACCGCCAGCGAAGGGATGAAGTTCGAGGGGTAATTCAATTGCCCGGTAATGCCGCCGCTTGCAGCAGCCTGCGACTCAACCGCCGGGAGCCCTTCGATCTTCGGCATAGCCGGGTAAAGCTCGGTGCCGCCATACCAGTTGCCGGGGTTAATGTTCGGTGTGACCGAGCCCGCCGTCACCGGGACTTCCACCAACGAGAAATCATTACAGCTCTGATTCAATCCGCACAGATAAAATTGATCGTACGCGCCGACGAGCTTCCCATCCGGCAGAACATAGGCGACCACATAATAGGTACCCACTGGCAGGTTATCAATTTGATAGGTGGTTTGATCTTGCTGGGTTATCACCCAATAATAGGCATTCGTTTTTGTGTCGAACGCCACTACCACTTGAGGCGGAATCCCTTCTGAAGGATACGACAACGTTCCAGAGATCCCTCCCGTCCCGGCATTGTCTGGGTCTGGCGTCGCGGCTGGAGCCTGCGCCGTCAACGCCTGAAACGTGGCTTGAACGATCTCGTCAATATTCTGCGTTTCGGCGGGAACCACGGTCACCTGTGCCAGCGCAGTTTCCTGTGCCGATTGAAATATCTGATCGATCTGCTCCTGCGACGGCATACAAGCCGCAAGCATCAGCGCCAGCGCTAATAAAACAAGTATTAATTTTTTCTGCATCGCTCTCTCCTTTGGGGTATTTGTTGTTATTAACCCCGATTAAAGGTTCAAGCGGTATCCCCCAAGCGGGCTAATACATCGAGCAACTTGGCAGTCCAGACTTCTTCCTTCGAAAGCGTGATCCAGTATTGGGATTTTCCTCCGCGCACGCCATTCGGCAGGTCGGGCAAGCGCTTCTCATCGGACCCGTTGGCGGGTGCGGGATACTTGAGCAGGATCTGCCCCGATTCCCATCCAACCGATGTCAAGCCGATCTGCTCTGCGCGGAGTTTCACGCGGATCTGATAAAAGAGGTTTTGCACCATCTCCGGCAGTTGACCAAATCTATCGCGGAACTCGGAGCCGAGCGCATCGAGTTCGGTTTCGTCACGCAAGTCGGCAATACGACGATACAAACGCAGGCGCAAGTCTTGATCGGGGATGTACGTCGCGGGGATACCGACCGCAAGAGGGAGGTCTACGTTTACGGGTATGGATAGCGGCAAATTAAAGGATGAATTTTGAAGGATGAGGGATGGCGATAGATCAACGCCGAGGTTATCCTTCATCAAAACGCGAATGCGGCGAACTGCATCTGCCAGCATTCTCGTATAAAGATGGAAACCGACCGATTGAATGAACCCATGCTGACGTGTACCGAGCAGTTCACCCGCGCCGCGGATCTCAAGGTCGCGCATGGCGATGGAATAGCCCGCGCCGAGCTGCGTGTTCTCCGCGATGACTTCAAGGCGCTGTTGACCTTCGAGCGTGGGCGCGAGTTTCTTGTGGCGGAAGAAATAGGAATATGCGCGCATGGCTCCACGCCCGACACGTCCGCGAAGTTGATAGAGCTGTGCCAGACCGAACGTATCCGCGCGGTCCACAATGAGCGTGTTGGCGTTGGGAATGTCCAAACCTGATTCGATGATGGTGGTGGAAAGCAGTACATCGATCTCGGCGTTGGTGAAGCGATGCATGACCTCCGAAAGGTGACCTTCCGCCATCTGCCCGTGACCGATGTCAATGCGCGCTTCAGGGACGAGTTGTTCGAGGTGCATCTTCATCGCGTCGATGGTCTGCACGCGGTTGTGGACGAAGAAGATCTGTCCACCGCGCTCGATCTCACGCAGGATGGCTTGACGTACCAACCGCGGCGAGTACGGTCCGACGTGCGTGATGATGGGCAGGCGTTCTTCCGGCGGCGTGTTGAGGTTGGAGATGTCGCGGACACCGGTCAGCGCCATGTAGAGCGTACGGGGAATCGGTGTGGCGGTGAGCGTCAGCACGTCCACTTCGGTGCGGAGTTTTTTGAGATGCTCCTTGTGCGTCACGCCGAAACGCTGTTCTTCGTCGATGACCACCAAGCCCAGATCCTTGAACATGACATCGGACGAGATCAGGCGATGCGTGCCGATGATGATATCCACCTCACCCACCGAGAGTTTATGCAGGATCTCCGTCTGCTCGCGCTGGGTACGGAAGCGCGAAAGCATCTCCACTTTGACGGGAAACGCGGCGAGACGCTGCGAGAAGGTCTCGAAATGCTGCTGCGCCAGAACCGTTGTCGGCACGAGCACAGCGACTTGTTTTCCGCTCATCACGGCTTTGAAGGCGGCGCGTAATGCGACTTCGGTCTTGCCGTAGCCCACGTCACCGCAAAGCAGGCGGTCCATCGGGCGGGCGCGCTCCATGTCACGTTTGATGTCCACGATGGCGCGTTTCTGGTCTTCGGTTTCAACGTAGGGGAAACTATCCTCGAGTTCCTTTTGCCAGGCAGAGTCGGCTGAAAACGGAAACCCTTCCACCACCTGACGACGCGCGTATAGATCGAGCAAGTCCTCGGCGACCCTCTGCACAGCTTCCTTGACTCGCGCCTTGGTCTCCGCCCATGCCTGCCCGCCAAGGTTATCCAATGTCGGCTTGCCGCCGTCCGCGCCGACGTAACGAGTGAGCCTGTCCGCTTGATGGACGGGGACGTAGAGAATGTCACCGCGATCATATTCAACGGTTAGAAACTCCCGCTCATGCCCCTCCAACTGTCGCTGGATCAGACCCGCGAATCGTCCGATGCCGTGGTCCACGTGGACGACGTAATCCCCCACTTGCAAATCCGCGTACAACGACTCGGGCGTATCCGCCGTCTGGCGCTGACGCGTGCGCGGCTGAGGGCGTTCCCAGCCGAAGATTTCGGAATCAGTGATTAAGTGAAGAGTGAAACGTGAATCATATTTGAGAGTAAAGCCTTCAGAGAGTGATGATTCGGTGAATTCGAGGTTTGGGTTTTCGGAAGTTGGGTAGTGCTCGTTCCAAAGTTCGTTCAACCGCTGCGCCTGACGCGAGACAATAAAGACCTGCTCGCCGTTTTCGACGATGGGCGCAAGGTAATCAATGAATGGTTTGAGTCGTCCGCCGAAGCGTTCATCGTGACCGAAATGAGAAGCGAGTTGAAGCCCATCTTCGGTTTCGGTCGAATCTCCCAATTCCAAATGTACAAACTCGCTCAGGTTGTCGTTCACCTCGGACCACGGAATATACGGCACGGGGAAACTTGGCGAGAGCGTGCCTTCGGTAATGCTCTCTTGCCGAAACTTGACCGCCTGCTCTTCCACTTCATTTGCCATCACTTCGATCAGGCTGATGTCGTCCACCAGCACCAACGTTTTTTGCGGAAGATAATCGAGCAGCGAAGCGGGCTGTTGATGCAGCAACGGAATATGAAATTCGGAAAGCTGTGTTTCGGTTTCCGTTGTGTCGGCGAGATATTCGCGCGAAGGTGTGATGAGGATCGACTCAAGTTTTTCGAGCGTGCGTTGTGTGGCAGGGTCAAAACTACGGATGGTCTCGATCTCATCGCCGAAGAAATCGAGGCGCACGGGATTCAGTTCCGTGGGTGCCCAGACATCGAGGATGCCGCCGCGACCTGAGAACTGACCCGGCTCCAAAACTGTGTTGACACGCTGGTAACCGATCCGCGCCCACTCGCGCATCAGACCGTCGGGTTGGCTGGTCTGGTTTACTGACAGTTTTTTGCACGCTTTGAGAAAGTCCCGCCGCGGCAGGGTGCGCGTCATCAACGAGCGGACCGAGGCGACGATAATCGGTGGAACTTCTGGTTTCTTCGTAAATGGTAAGTGGTACGTGGAAAGTGCCGTAAGCGTTTGCAGACGTTCGCGGCGCGTGGTCACACCCCAGGCGGCATCTTCATAGAACAGCGGGTTCGGTTCGGCAAACAGAAAGCGCGGCGACTTGATCCAGAATCCCAACTCATCGAACATCGCCAAGGCATGGTCGGCGCGGTCGGTGATGAGCAGGATGGGCTGGTTCACGTCCGCGTGGAGGGCGGATAGAACAGGCAAACGCGCAGAACGCGGCAAGCCCAGTCCAGAGACCGGTTTGCGCGCGGCAAGTTCGCTCAGGAGATTCTGGTATGAGGTAAGTTCTTTAATTCGTTCGAGAAGTCGTTGCATAATATAGTGAAAAGCGAATAGTGAATAGGTTTGCTTTGCCCATTCACTATTCCCTATGACCTATTCCCTAATATCACCGTTATATTTATTCATCGCCGCATTCAAGCCGTTCTTTACGAATTCGAGAGCAGCGTCTGTGGCGCGGGAGAGAAGATCAGGCATGAGTTTGAGCTCATCCTTCGAGAAACTTTGCAGGACGTAATCCTTCGGGTCCATGCGCCCGGGCGGGCGACCAATGCCGAGGCGCAGGCGCGGGAAGTCCTTGGTACCGAGCAGTTCGATGGTGTTCGCCATGCCGCGCTGACCGCCCGGTCCGCCGGTGGGACGGATACGGATCGTACCGTAGGGCAGGTCAAGGTCATCATGGGCAACCAGCAAGTGCGTATGCGGAATCTTGTAGAAATGCAGCAGGCCCTGCACGGATTGACCCGAGAGGTTCATGTACGTCTGCGGCTTGGCGAGGATGAGTTTGGTCTCTTCAAACAACCCGGAGGTGACGATGGATTTCGATTGCACTTTCATGCCGCGCGCGCCAATCTGCCCGGCGAGATGGTCGATCAGCATGAAGCCGAAGTTATGACGGGTGTCTTTATATTCACGTCCCGGGTTGCCGAGACCGATGATGAGATAGGGTTCTGTCATGATTTGTTCCAAGGTTTGAGTTGCAGGTTGAAGGTTGAAGAGGTCAGGAGTTTTTACGGAGACGGAGGATGAGGGAGAAAAATATAAAAAGGATGAGGATGGCGAGCGCACTTTGCCAGAAAATGGAAACGATGCTGGAAGTGGTCAACGAGGCGGGGTTGACCGGCAGCGGCGTGGAAGTTGGGTACGTGACAACTGGGGTCGGTGTCTGTTCGCCGGGGGCTCCGGGTGTTTCATTCAATTGCGGGAAGTTAAAGTCCGCGAGGGTTTGGGTCGGTGGGACGGTGGGAAGCGGTTCGTCGTTGCGGATCTTCAGATCGGTGACGAGCGCAT
>CAYJPO010000101.1:0-15010 GCA_964372045.1 uncultured Anaerolinea sp. | reverse complement strand
TGAGAAATTCAGAAGTATCCCGTCAAACCAATGAGACACAGATCGAGATCAAATTAAATTTGGACGGCACAGGCAAGCATGAGATTTCCACAAGCATTGGGTTTCTCGACCACATGTTGACCCATCTCGCAGTCCACGGACTTTTTGACCTGACCGTCAAAGCTCAAGGTGACTTGCACATTGACGTCCATCATACGGTGGAAGATGTGGCGCTAGCGTTGGGACAAGCCTTCGATAAGGCGCTGGGCGACCGCAAGGGAATTGTCCGCATGGGCGATAGTTTTGCGCCGATGGATGAGACTCTCGCGCACGTGGCAATGGATCTGTCAGGGCGTCCGTATGCGGTGGTGCAGGTCGAATGGCACACGCCGTATGTGGGGAATATTCCCGTCACGTTGTTCCCGCATTTCTTCGAGTCGTTTGCGGTGCAGGCACGTTGCAATCTCCATGCGCGAGTCTTGTACGGGCGCGATGACCATCATCAAGCCGAAGCCTTATTCAAAGCCTGGGCGCGTGCGTTGGATGTGTCCACGCAGTTTGACCCAAGACGCGGTGGGACAATCCCTTCGACAAAGGGAAGTCTGTAGCGCGAGATATTATCTCGCGCTACGGGAGCGATTTATGAAAGAAATCATACTGATAGACGCGGGCACAGGCAACCTGCGCTCTGTGCAAAAGGCGCTGGAGGCAGTTGGCGCGAACGTGGAACGAACCAATGACCCGCAGAAAGTTTTAGCAGCGAAGAAAGTTGTGCTGCCTGGCGTGGGTGCGTTCGGTGATTTTATGGATGGCATGAAAGCCAAAGGACTCGATGATGCTGTAAAGCAAGTCGTTTCGCGCGGTATGCCGATGCTGGGAATTTGCGTCGGCATGCAAGCCTTGTTCGAGATCGGTGAAGAGATGGGCGAACACGAAGGCTTGGGTCTGCTGCGCGGCACGGTGGTGAAGTTTGCAGATACGTTGTCGGTGAAGATTCCGCATACGGGGTGGAATCAGCTCAAGGTTAAGAATGAAGCGTTGCTCTTCGATCAAATCCAAGATGGGGCGTATGTCTATTTCAATCACTCGTTTTACTGTCAGGCAGGCGATCCATCGGATGTGATCGCGGAAGTGGATTATGGCATTCGCTATGCGTGCGCGGTGCGGCGCGAGAATGTGTTTGGCGTGCAGTTTCACCCTGAGAAAAGTCAGGCGGTGGGGCTGCACATTTTGAAAAATTTTGTGGAGGCGTGATGTTTACGATCTATCCCGCAATTGACTTGCGCGGCGGCAAAGTGGTGCGGCTGAAAGAAGGTGACCCCGCGCGGATGACGTCGTACAGTGATGACCCCGCCGAGATGGCAAAGCGTTGGATCGATGCTGGTTCAACTTGGTTGCATGTTGTAAATCTCGATGGTGCGTTCGGTGAAAGCGATAATGCGAATCGTGTTGCGCTTGAGTCAATTTTAAAACTTGGCGCGCACGTGCAATTTGGCGGCGGGATGCGGTCAATTGAGTCGATTGCCGATGCGTTGCGCTTGGGTGTGAACCGTGTGATCCTGGGGACGATTGCGATTGAACAACCAGAGATTGTGAAAGATGCACTGAATTTTTTTGGCGCGGAACAGATTGCTGTTGGAATCGATGCGCGGGATGGACTCGTGCGGACTCGCGGATGGAAAGATAACAGCGGCGTGCCTGCGCTTGACCTCGCGCTTCAAATGCGGACCTTTGGACTTGATACCGTTATCTTTACTGATGTCAGCCGCGACGGTTTGGGCAGCGGGTTGAACATCCCTGCAACGCGCGAGTTATCCGAGAAGAGCGGACTCGACGTGATCGCTTCGGGTGGCGTGCATACAATTGATGATGTGAAGGCGGCGAAGGATGCTGGGCTGGCAGGTTGTATCATCGGGCGGGCGTTGTATGAAGGGACTATTGATCTGAAAGATGCCCTTGGACTTGAGTCTTAAAAAAGAGCGTGAATTGAGCGATAAAGTAAGTGAAGATACCTACGGAAAGAGCAGTATGTCCAGAGATTATTGGAACACTAAAGAAGTTGGACAACGGAACTGCAAATGTATACAGCAATAAGCTGAGCGAAACAGCAAAGATGAGCGCCTTTCTTTGAACCTCCCGCCCGTGAGAGTCGTGGCGCAAGGGATAGAGAGGAGTGCTCAGGTCAATACTGAACCAACCGCTGTGTAGATAGAGCAGGAATAGCCCGAAGAACACGAAGGTCATGAGAAGTGCCATCCATGTAAAACTCCACACAAGGATGGAGAAGACCACGCTAAGGATAAACCTTGAAATGTAATATGGAAGGAATTCTTTTTTCATTTGTGGTTCTCCTGCAGCCAAAATATCTTTTCGATGGAAACCTTCAGCACATGGCTGATGCGCAAGGCGGTTTCTATGGTTGGAATGAAACGTCCGTTTTCGATGGCAATGATCGAGACGCGTGCAACACCAACCTGTTCGGCAAGTTCAGCCTGGGTCATGCCTAATTTTGATCGGATTTCTTTGAGGTTGTTTCCTACGCTTTTGTGAACCATGATGTTAAGTATACTTAACATCATGGAAAGAGTCAAGTACACTTAACATCGGCTTAGAGTCATTTTGAAGGAGTTTTTATGCTGGCAAAAAGAATCATTCCATGTCTCGATATTAAAGACGGACGCGTGGTGAAGGGCGTGAACTTTGTGAACCTGCGCGATGCGGGTGACCCCGTTGAGCAGGCGCGTCTTTACGATGAACAGGGCGCGGACGAGTTGGTCTTTCTCGATATTTCTGCGACACACGAAGGACGCAAGACCACGTTGGAATTGGTGAGCCGTGTGGCAGAAACGGTCTTCATGCCGTTGACGGTCGGCGGTGGAATCCGCGAAGTGGACGATATGCGCAATTTATTATTGGCTGGCGCGGATAAGGTCAGCGTCAACTCGGCGGCAGTGAAGCGACCTGAGTTGCTTTCTGAAGGTGCGAGTCGCTTCGGGGCGCAGTGCATTGTGCTGGCAATTGACGCGCGTCGCAATGGCTCGAGTTGGGAGGTGTACGTGGCAGGCGGTCGTACTCCCACTAGCATGGACGCGGTCGAATGGGCGGTCCGTGGCGTGGAGTTGGGTGCGGGCGAGATCCTGCTCACCAGCATGGATGCCGATGGTACGCTCGCGGGTTATGACCTGAAGTTGACCAGCATCATCTCGAACATGGTCTCTGTGCCTGTCATCGCTTCGGGTGGGGCGGGGACTCCAAGTCACTTTGCGGATGTGCTCACCAAAGGGTCTGCCGATGCGACGCTGGCGGCGTCGTTGTTTCATGATGGGAAGTTGAGGATTCCGGAGTTAAAAGAGGAATTGGCAGGGTGGGGCGTGCCTGTTAGGTTGTGAAAATGACGATAGACGCAGACGATGGACGATGGAAAGTAATTGGTCATTGTTGTCTGTGGTCAATGGTCTATCGTCCATGGTCTGGAGAAAAAGATGAAAGAAGAATTGTTGAGTGAAATCAAGTACGATGCCAATGGACTTGTACCTGCGATTGTGCAGGATGTGGCGACAAAAGATGTGTTGATGATGGCGTGGATGAACACTGAGTCTTTGCGGTTGACTCTGGAAAAAGGCGAAGCGGTGTTTTGGTCACGCAGCCGTCAGGAGATTTGGCACAAGGGCGCAACGTCGAGCAATGTACAGAAGGTGGTCGAGATCCGCGTGGATTGTGACGCGGATACACTTTTGGTGTTGGTCGAGCCTGCGGGTCCGGCGTGCCATACGGGAAACCAGACGTGTTTTTATAGAAATATCTAATCCGTCATTGCGAGGAGAAGCGTAGCGATGACGAAGCAATCTCCTCACCGTGTTGGAGATTGCTTCGGGCGTAAGAGCTCCGCCCTCGCAATGACGCAGGAGTCATAATGAGCATTCAATGGCTGTTTGATGTGATCGAAGATCGAAAGAAGAATCCCAGCGAGAAATCGTACACGACGAGTCTATTCAATGAAGGCTTGCCGAAGATCGCGCAGAAGGTTGGTGAAGAAGGCGCGGAGGTTGTCGTGGCGGCGTTGGCGCAGGAAGATCAGCGCCTCATCGAAGAAGTCGCCGACCTCACTTATCACACCCTCGTTCTGCTTGCCGCGCGCGGGTTGACTCCCGCCCATGTCATCGCAGAGTTGGAGAAGCGGCATAAATGAATAAGATCATTTTGTTGGATATCGATGGCGTGCTTGTCCAGCCGGGCGGATATCGCGCCGCGCTGCGTGCGACCCTTGAACGATTTTTAGGTGATTTTCATGTCGAAGAGGATCTGCTGACCGACCTCGAAAAACGCGGCATCTCCAGCGAGTGGGATATGGCTCCGCTCATCATCGCCGCTCACTGGGACTTGGCACTGACTCAACACCCCATACCGGATCTCCCCGATGATGTGTCCGCTGCCGCACAGGCGATACAACGTCAGCCCAAGTTGGATGCGTCGGATCATTTATCCATCCCCGAGTTCGATCTGGTGGTGGGACAGTACCCAGCTGAGACGGCATTTCGCGCAGGGTGCTTCGCTCACATCCCCGAATCGCTGCGACAGGCTCTGTTGACCGAGACCCGCAACTACCGCAAGTCGGAGACGATGCGCACGTTCCAGCACTTCACTCTCGGGAGTAAAAACTATGAGGCGACGTATCAGCTTCCGGCTGAGTTCGATGCGGAGTCGATGCTGTTGAAACACGACTATTCCAATGTGAATGATTCGATCCGCGCTGCGTTTTTCCAGAATGGGAATCGGGTTGCCGCATTCACTGCCCGACCATCCCACCCGCCGCGTGAGGTGACCGATTCAACGCTTGGCTACGCTCCCGAAGCGGAACTGGCTTTGGAGTTGGTCGAGTTGAGGGAGATTCCCCTGGTGGCGTTCGGTAAATTGGAATACATAGCCGCTCGGCATGGGCTGAACCCTGAGGTGTTTGTCAAACCTTCTCCATTTCAAGCCTTAGCCGGGGCTTTGACCGCATGGACCGGTGAAGAGTTGTCCGGGTTGCAGGCGGCATATGACTGGCATGATACGGGGACGTTGAACAGCCGCTTTAGCGAACTGCCAAACTCATTTGAGTTGACCGTCGTGGAAGATACGCTGGGCGGGATCCGTTCGGTGCGGGCGGCGGGTGAGATCTTGCGGAAGGCGGGGTTTGAAGTCACCGTCCGCGTGCTGGGGCTGACGAGCGGAATTTCGGCGAAGGCTGTCGCATTTGAAGCGGCGGGAGTCCCGCATTTTGAAAGTTGGGAGTCTTTGATAGCCCGGGTGGGTTTATAACTGCAAATCTTTCATTTCAGGCCTGGGTTATATCAGGCGATAAACCCCCAGGAGGCTCCTTTTGAATAACATCATCGCGCTCGCCATCACCTTTGCTCTCTCCTTTATTTTCCTGCGTTCCATGGATTACATTGCCCATCGCGGTTTGATCGACAGCAAGCTCAGCCGCAAATTGATCCACATTGGAACGGGCCCGTTGTTCGTATTGTGCTGGTTCCTGTTCAACGACGACCCGTCAGCGCGCTGGCTGGCAGCATTGGTTCCGTTTGCCATTACGGTGCAATTTGCATTGATCGGGTTCGGGGTCATCAAGGACAAAGCCTCGGTCGAAGCCATGTCCCGCACCGGTGACCCGAAGGAGATCCTGCGCGGTCCGCTTTATTATGGCATCATGTTCGTGGCGTTGACGGTGGTGTACTGGAAGACTTCCCCGATCGGTATCATCGCACTGATGATGTTGTGCGGCGGCGACGGGGTGGCTGATATTTTTGGCAGGCGCATCGCTTCGCCGAAACTGCCATGGAGCAAGGATAAGTCACTGGCGGGGTCCGTCAGCGTCTTCGTGGGCGGGTTTGTGATGTCGGTGGTTATGATCTTTATTTTTGTGAGCGCGGGCGTGTTCAGCGGGTCGATCACGGATTACCTGCTGCCGATCGCCGTGATCGCGCTGGTGGGGGCATTGATCGAGTCGCTTCACTATAAGGATATTGACAACATCAGCATGCCATTGGCAGCGGCACTGCTGGGGCACTTGTTCTTCTAGGATCGGCTGTAACTCTCCGGTTTTAACACGAAGACACAATGTCCCACGGTCTTCTCGAAGAGGATAATATCGCAGCTGTGGGCGGGTTCGGGTGTCTTTTTTTTGCGGATCGACAGACTTTCGCAGGTAGTATAATTCCGCCCGGAACTGAAGAATTTCACGAATGCCTGGCTGGCTATGGAAAATTAATGACCTCTTCAAATATTAAAACGATATTGCGTATTTCCGGGTTCATCCTCTCGCTCATTCTGACGATCGGCGGAGTCGTGTTGATGCGCCGGCAGGACTTTTTGGTCGGCGTGCTCATGCTCGCCGGGTCGCTGGCGTTATTTTTCTTCTCTGCTCGCGCCATTGAAAAGGAACCTTTGAGCGAAGAAGAAATGGCTGCGATTAAACCTTATTTAACCCCAGCTCTTCTTTTTTTGACGACATTCGTCCTGGCGGGCTTCCTGATCTTTAATGTCACGATCTCGGTCCGGAACCCCCAGCTAAATTATTCCGCAACCGCGGCATGGATCCTCAGTATGGTCAGCCTGACGGCTGGCGTTTTATATGTGTCGAACTGGAAACCTACCTCACCGCGGATCGCGTTGGAATGGATCAAATCCAACAAAGTTGAGTTTATTCTGGTCGCGGCGGTCGTCGTCGCAGGGCTGGTGATCCGTATGCTCTTCCTTACGGACCACCCCTATCCCTGGTCGGGCGATGAAGCTTCGGTGGGGTTGGAAGCGGTGCGACTCCTGACGGGCGATAATACGAACTGGTTCGATGCCGGTTGGTCGGGTCAGCCCAATGTATCCTTCCTTCCGACATCTCTCACCATTTTGATATTCGGTCAGACCATGTTTGCCATCAAAATGATGAGCGTGTTGACAGGTACGTTGAGCATCCTCGCGTTGTACCTGCTTGCGCGCGAATGGTTCGGGGTGGAAGTTGGGATCATTGCCAGCGCATTTCTCGCCGCATTCCCATTCCACCTGCAGTTCAGCCGCATCGGAGTGGACAACATCGTTGACAGCCTGATGGCTCCACTGGTGCTCTGGCTCGTCTTCCGCGCTGTCCGCGTGAAGAGCTATTCGGCGTATCTTTTAGCGGGGATCGCTACCGGCTTTTCCTTTTATCTTTATGTCGGTACCCGATTGGTGCTTGCGCTTGCCATTGCCACGCTGGGATATATTGCCTTCAGGCAGAGGGATTTCCTGAAAGCAAATCTGCGGCAGTTGGGGACGTATCTGGCTGGGCTGCTGGTTGCCATCAACCCCATTGCTGTGTTTTTTATCCGGCACCCTGAACATTTTATGACGCGCATCGGGCAGGAGGGGATCTTCCTCAACGGCTGGCTGAGCGCTCAGGTGGCGGAGACTGGCAAGTCGGCAATTCAGGTGCTGTTCGAGCAATTCTCGATTACCGCGCTGGTCTTTTTCTCGCAGGAAGCGGGCAGTAATTTCCTGAACTTCGACAGCCCATATCTGACGGCGGTTGGCGCGACCTTCTTCCTGATCGGGCTTTTGTTCTCGATCATCAAACTCTTTGAAGAACGAAATTTTGTTTTGCAGATGTGGTTCTGGTCCGTTGTTGTGCTTGGCGGTATGTTGACCCTCAGTCCGCCAGCCAACACGCGGCTGGTGATGACGACCGGTGCGACCGCGCTGTTCATTGGGTTGGGCGCATGGCAGGTCTCTACCATTCTGCTCAAGTTGAAGCTCAAACCATCGCTTGTATTTGCCCTGAACGCCGTCTTGATCCTGCTGCTTTCGTATCAGAACCTTTCGTTCTATTTCGTCCATTACCGCGAGGGACGCTTCTTCCAGGATGCCAACGCGGAACTCGGCATGGAGATCGGTCTGCATCTCCAGCGCCTGGGCGAAGACTACGATCTCTATTTGATCGGTGAACCGCGTGTCTTCGCGGAATTCCCGACCACCGAATTCCTCGCGCCAAAGAGTGTGAAGACTGACCTGCATCTGGATACGATCGCGGATTTCTCGCTCGAAACGGAACGCGGCGCGATCATTGCGGCGATACCCGAAAACAAAATGCTTCTCGACGAGATCATCGTAAAATACCCCGGCGGGACGGAGGAAAGCGTTCTGCGCTTAATGTCCACCGAGGTGTTGTATTATGCCTACATTCTGCCACCGCCGTCGCAGTGACGATAAATGACAAAACGACCGGTCGTTTTGTTTTAAACGGATTTTCGATTACTTTTCCGGTTCCACGTCGCTTTGCAGGATCATCACTCTGTACGCCTCGGCGTACTCAAAGTCTTTATCCTTTGCATCCTCTTTCGCCCAGTCCTTCATCCACTTCTCGACTTCATCCGCAGGCACCTGGCTGACGTGTTTTTGCAGCGCGGCGACCTTGACCTCGATGGTCTCTGTGATGTCCACCCACGTATCGGGTTTATCTGTCCCGTGAACATACAATCGTTTGACGTTGTGCGGCTCATACCCCGCCTCGAGCAGGTCGGTGAAAATGAGCCTTGTCCCTGCCGACGGGAAGACAGCCTCGCAGGCAGCTTGTGCCGCGGCGCGATGGTCGGGGTGGTTGACGTATTCGTTCCCGTAGAACCACGCTTCCGGGTTGCCTGACAGCACCACATCCGGTTTGTACTGACGGATGATGCGGGTGAGTTCCCGGCGTAGCTCAATGGTCGGCTGTAATTCGCCATCGGGATAGCGCAGGAAGACCGTCTCTTTCACGCCGAGCGTGTTGTTCGCATCGGTCTGCTCTATTTCGCGCAGATGTGCCAGTTCCGGCTTGTACTCGCCGCCTTTTTCCGGGTCGTTCGAGCCGGAGTCGCCGCTGGTGATGACCACCGAAATGATCTCACAGCCTGCGCGCGCCCACTTGGCGAGCGTCCCGCCGATGGAGAATTCCTGGTCATCGGGATGCGCGTGGATGCTCATGGCGATCTTGGGGGTGTATTCTTGTTCGTTACTCATAAAGTTGGTTTCTCCTATTTTTTGTAGGGATAACCCGTCCATTTTGAAAATCGTCCTGTTGCGTAAAGGGTGGGTTACCCTGTGTTTGCTATTCTTTTGTTTTCAGGGCGTCCCTCCCCCTGGGATGGGCGAATTGCCAAAATATTGGCGGGTCGCCCCTATGGAACAGGTCTCTTCAACGCATACGCTGTAGTTCCCGTACCATCGATGAAACTCTCCTCCACGCATTGAAACCCGAAATGCTCATACAGCGGCACATTGGACTTCGTTACCGTGTCAGTATAGGCTATGACCTTCTGTTCATCAGCCATCTTCAAGAACGGGCGGATGAGCGCGGACGAGAGTCCCTGTCCGCGGGCTGAGGCGAGCACGCCTAAATTATCAAGATAAAAATGGGGTTCGGGAACGTGCTTTGTATGGAGCGCATCAATTTGGGCAATGATCTTTCTTGCCCGAAAATGCCCGATCGGGTACATCGTGAAAAGGAGCGGCAAAAATTTTCCCAACGACTTCACGCTGATGGACATCGAATCCTGTACGGGGAACTTCCAGAACGCCACGCCTTGCAGCGGTTCGCCGACCCCGAACCCGCGACCGTTCTTGATGTTGATCTCGGCGTAGACACGGAAGAACTTGAGCAAGGTTTTGATCCGTGTGCTCCTGAAGGGAAGCATGTACGAAGTGAGAGGGTCATCCACGAATGCCTGTGCGATAACTTGCGCCGCTCTCTCCACATCCGAGGCTGTCAATTGCCGGTGACTGGTCATAAATTGGATTTTACATCACATCGCGACTCGTAGTAAAATAGAACTGATTTTCTAATCCCCTTTTTCCCTTTTACAAGTCATGCTGGGCGAGAGCGACATCGTACCCGTAGGGTGAGCATCCCTACGATTATCACAGAGACCCTTCGCTGCCGCTCAGGGCGACTCATCTTGACCCCTTAAAGAGCGAGAGCCAGGGTCGCCTACCCTGGCTCTCTTACAAAGGAGGAGAAGAGAATCTGTTACGCATGCAAATTTATCACGCATGTTCAAAAGGCACTTGACGCATCCCCTACGTTTGATGCACGGAAACACAACGAATCACCTAACAGTTTTTTAAGGAGAATTATGTCCGCTTTACTTGCTATCGAAACAAAAGACCTCGGTCGCATTTACAAACTGCGCGGCAGCAAGAAAGAAACGCGCAAGGAATTGGTCGCCTTACAGGGCGTTAACTTAACTGTGGAACGCGGCGAATTATTCGGACTTTTAGGCCCGAACGGCGCTGGCAAGACGACGTTGATCAAAGTCCTCACCACGCTTCTCTCCCCGACCTCGGGCTGGGCTCGCGTTGCTGGAAAGGATGTCCACGCTGAACCCGAGGCCGTGCGCCCGAAGATCAACATGGTGTCGGGCGGCGAGTCGTCGGGCTATGGTCTGCTGACCGTGCGCGAGAACCTGTGGATGTTCTCGCAGTTCTACGGCGTCCCGTCGAAGGAAGCCAACGAGCGCATCGAAGCCCTGCTGGAAATGGTCGGGTTGAAAGATAGGATGAACACGAAATCGTCTGACCTTTCGACCGGTCTGCGTCAGAAGATGAACATCGTGCGCGGATTCCTGACCGACCCCGAAGTCCTGTTCCTCGACGAACCCACACTTGGACTCGACGTAGGCGCAATGCGCGATGTGCGTAGTTTCATCCTCGATTGGCTGAAAGGGGATCAGGAACGCACCCTGCTCCTGACCACTCATTACATGGCAGAAGCCGAAGAGTTATGTGACCGCGTCGCCATCATCAACAAGGGAAAGGTGCTGGCGTGCGACAAGCCGTCTGTGCTTAAACAGCGATTGCAAAAGGACGCGTTGTTCGAGATCCACGTGAGTCCGCTCAACGGGTTGACCCAGCAAAATTTGCTCGACCAGCCCGAGGTCACGAAAGCTGCGATCTCGGAGACGGAGACCGGCGCGAAGTTGAGTCTCAGTCTGGTCGAAGAATCCGCTCTGGCGCGCATCATCAATTTGTTCACGCAAAAAGATGTGAAGGTGATGAATCTGAACAAGCACGAACCCACGCTCGAAGATGTGTTCGTTGACCTCGTGGGTCGCAGCATGGCGGAAGAAGAATCTGGTGAGACGGTGTAACGCGAGATAATATCTCGCGCTACTTGAGGAGAGAAAAATGAACGCAGTTAGTGCTAAATATTCACGCAAGGATACGGGCTGGCGCTTGTTCTTGAAGACCATCATCGCGCGCGCGTATCCGCGTATTATCGGTCAGCAGCGTGAAGTGTCGTGGCTGGTGTTCGATGTGGTCATGCCGATGCTGGCGGTCATTTCGTATGTGCTGGTCTATCGCGCCTTGAACGCGCCCGAGGAGTACATCGGCTTCGTGGTGATGGGCGGCGCGATGACCGCATTTTGGATGAACATTTTATGGAGCATGTCGAGCCAGTTGTATTGGGAGAAGGAGCAGGGCAACCTCGCTCTGTACATCATGGCGCCGAATTCGATGATGGCGATCCTGCTCGGTATGGCGCTGGGCGGAATGCTGGCGACTGCCATGCGCGCCATTGCGGTGACGCTGCTGGGCATGTTCATGTTCGGTGTGACGTACACTGTGTCGAGTTATCTGCAACTGTTCGTGGTGTTCATGCTGGCGATGGTTGCGTTATATGGCATGGGCATGATGATGGCTTCGGCGTTTTTGCTGTTCGGGCGTGAAGCCTGGCACATGGCGAACCTCGCGCAGGAACCGATCTTCCTCGCTTCGGGCTTTTACTTCCCGATCAAATCGCTGCCGTTCTGGGTGGCGGCGGGCGCGTCGATCATCCCGTTGACGTTGGGTATGGATGCGATGCGTCAGTTGGTCTTCCCCACGGGGTTCCAGTTCGGCTTTATGACCGTGCGGCTGGAGATCATTATTCTGGCGGTGCTTTCGGTGGTGTTCGTTGTGACGGCGAAAATCTTGCTGGCATACATCGAAAAGATAGCAGTGCGTGAGGGCAGGATCACGGAAAGTAGACGTTAACGTCATTGCGAGGAGCGCTCTTGCTCTTCGCGACGAAGCAATCTTCTACCGAGTTGGAGATTGCTTCGGGCGGACGAACACCGCCCTCGCAATGACATAAAGGTGAATTATGCAAACCTCAACTTCATGGCGTTCGTTCCGCATGGCGGCGTGGCTGGGATGGGTGATCGAGTCCAACTGGACAGACCCGTTCCTGTTCGCGGTGTATTCCATCGTCAAGCCGATCTCAGGCGCGGCGATCCTGGTCATCATGTACGGCATCATCACGCAGGGAAATTTCGACGCCGCCCTGTTCCCGTATATTTATCTTGGCAATGCTTTTTACATCTATGTCGGCGCGGTCATGACGGGTGTCTCGTGGGCGGTGGTGGATGACCGCGAGCATTACAAGACGCTCAAGTACATGTACATTGCGCCGATCTATATCCCGCTGTATCTGCTCGGTCGCGGTGTGGCGCGCTTCATCACCGGTTCCATCGCGGTCTTCATCACCCTTGCGGCTGGGATTCTCTTCCTGAACGTGAAGATCAACTTTGCGGAAGTGAACTGGCTGTTGTTCATCGTGACGTTGATCGTCGGCGTGGTGATGCTTGCGCTTCTCGGCTTGCTGTTGGCAGGCATCACGCTGACGGTTGCCCGTCACGAAGGTTTCATCGGCGAAGCGACAGCAGGCGCGCTGTACATTTTCAGCGGCGCGATCTTCCCGTTGGATGTATTGCCGGAGTGGTTGCGCCCCATCGGCTACTTCATGCCGACGACCTATTGGCTGGAACTTCTGCGTCGTTCACTGGTTGGCAATGTGGCGCAAGCCTTCCCGACGCTGGCGAATTTCAGCGACCTGCAGATCCTCGGAATTTTGGTGGGTCTGAGTCTGTTCTTCGGCGTGATCAGTATCTACGTCTTCCGCTGGTGTGACCATATCGCGCGCGAACAGGGCTTGATTGATAGAACAACGAATTATTAGAATAAGATTTCTGTTTGGTGAAATTAGGTAGAAGACACTATGCCTTCAGTAACTATTTATGATCTAGATGTGGTCCGCAGTAACCTATTATTATCTTTTGTTCATCAGCTACCCATTCAAAATGGACGCGGATAGTTTCTGCAGGACTTGGTTTTACACCTATCTTCAAATGTTTTTCCATTAGTATGTTTTGGTTTTTGTAGGTAAAAGTCCTTAATTTTTTTGCCCGCGCATTGCTACCAGCTGTTTCTGATTCTTTTGCTGAGTATGCTGCTCCAAAAACATGCCTTGCTTGCACATCACCAATTCCTTTGCTTACATCCTTCCAATAGGATGTCGCTAATTTCCATAATAGTTCAAATAATTTCGCTCTTTCTTTAAATGAAATTGAGGAATCAGATGAACTCCATGCCGTATCAAGTACTTCAACTCTATCAGGGAAAAGGCTAGAAACTACTTGCAAAGAGTTTTTTGGTGTTAAGTGCTTTGAGTACGTTTCAAAAATTATATCTCGAATATAATCCGGAACATCAGCGCCAGGTTGATCTGCGCGAAGTTGTCCAGTAGCTGAAAGAGTTTGGAGAAGACTTTCTTTTTCAAAACCTAACAACCTATATTTGTCACTTAAATCATCCATTTCACCTTGCAAGGCTTCAATTTCTGCCTGCAAGCCTTCTTTTTCTTGTTGTAAAGAGAATATTTTTTCATCTTGCTCTTTACTATCTTCTTCTAAAAGTGCAAGATACTCATTTGTTTCACCCGTTTGTGATGCTTGTGTTTTTATACGTGCGAGTTCGCGCCGACGATTTAGCTCCATCACTTTTTCGATGCTTGTTTGGCGCCATGAATTAGGCAGATTTATACGATGAGTAAGTAAAGACAAAATTTCTTTTTCAGGATTTTTACCTTCAAGGGCTATATCTTGTAGCTCTTCTGCCATTAAGCGAATAGTAGGTATGAATTTTTTCTGCCGAGCTATTACCAAGGGCAAAATGATATTTACAGCTCCTCTCCAAGCAGCAAATTGATTGCCTAGAACTTTTGCAATTCGGAAAGTATCTGCGCCCACGGGTATTTGAATTACATCAGCTAACCCTTCAACTTGAAATCTTAATTCATCAATATCCAAAAGATAGCCATCGTAGAGTGGACTTACAAGAATAATGGGATGTTGGCGAGAAGGATCACTAATAGTATAAGCAAATGCTTCCACCTCAGTTTCGTCCTCTAAAACCATTACTGATAGCCCGGCAGTTTTTCCGGAAATTGAACAGTTCTTAATGATTTCGTGTACTACAAATGGGACCGATGGTTGAGGTTTAGTTTCCACCCTTGTGCTGATTTCATCAGTACGCAACAATATACTGCATTCAATTTCGCTATCAAATCTTTCTTGTCTTATACCAATATCTGTAATCCATTGGCGTCCTGGTATTTCTTTGTCACCGTGGGTGTATCTTACAGAATATAGTTTAGGATAATCTGGGTCTGAAATGACAGAAGCGATTTTGCTGCCGTCCAGCATTCGTTTTGTATTATTTGACCTTAAAAAGTTTGATGTAATGCCTTCGTGCGTTTTCCTGGATAACCACGCTGCACTGACTTCAAAAACCTTATCTATATCTTTTGCACCTTGAAGCAACAACCGCGTACTGTAGATTAACATAAAGCCTCCCGCTTGTGCATTTATTTATTGTTTAAGTATAACATTGCAAGTTGCAATCGTGTCGTATTAGGATACTAAAATTATTCTTGCAAAGATTTATAAAATTGTTTATATACAATGTTCTCAGCGTTCCCCGCGTCCCATTTGCTTTTAAAAATGAACTCACCCGCGATACATTGATTCAGGGTGAGTTATGTTTTTATTCGTAGTTCTTCGAGAAATGGTCGTTGATCTTTGCCAGCAGTTGGACTCTTCCGCGGTGGGAGGAGAAGTTGTGGTTGGCTTTGGGGATGGTCTCGATGTGGATGGCTTTTCGCTCGAGCAACTCCCGGACGGTCTTGGCTGCGCCATCCATTAGCAGTTGAATGCCGGGGTCGTTA
>CAYJPO010000100.1:0-15056 GCA_964372045.1 uncultured Anaerolinea sp. | reverse complement strand
TTAAACCTGTTCTCTTCTGGTTTACTCCCGGCTTAAACATTATTCACGTTAAATTATTCATAGAAATTTTTCCTAAAACTATTTGCGTTTCCTACGTCCCCAGCCACTTCCCAGCCTCGCGGGCGAGATTCCCGGCGGGACCCTGCCTTGCGGTACACGGCGGTAATGATTCGAGGAACATACGTCCGTATTGCTTGGTCAGCACGCGGCGGTCTAAAATGGCGACAATGCCCCGGTCTGATGCGGTGCGGATGAGGCGACCGAATCCCTGGCGGAATTTGAGAATGGCTTCGGGCAGGTAGTATTCGTTGAACGAGTCTTCGTACAGTTCCGAGCGCGCCGAGATGATCGGGTCAGTTGGCACTTCGAATGGAAGTTTGGTAATGACAACCACTGAGAGCGCGTCACCAGGCACGTCCACGCCTTCCCAAAAGGAACGTGTGCCGAGCAGGACAGCGCGGTCTGTGGTCTTGAAAGACTCAAGCAGCGCATTCGGTGAAGCGCCTTCACCCTGCTCGTAGACGAAAATATCCTCGCGCGCCAGCGGACCCGTGATGGCTTGCGCGGTTTTCTTGAGCGCAGCATACGAGGTGAACAGCACGAGCATCCGCCCGCCGGTGGCTTTGGCAGTGGCGAGAATGGTGCGGTCGAGCATTTGCTGGTAGTTGAAGGCGTTCGGCTCCGGCATGTCGTTGGCGACATACAAAAGCGTGCTGGATTCGTAATCGAACGGCGAACCGAGCGCGAGCACATCCACTTCGTTGGCGTCGAGCGTGTTGCGGATGTAGGTGAATTCGCCGTGGGTGGTCATCGTGGCAGATGCCAGAATGACGCTGGCTTTTTCATACCAGAGATGTTTTTGGAACAACGGTCCCACGCGCAGGGGGGCGGCATTGAGCGAGAGCCTCTCGCCGCGCGGGTTGACTTCGATCCAGTAGATCAACTCGTTGGATGGGTTGTGCATCATGCCCGAGGCGGCGGTCTCGGCTTCGGTCATACGGCGGATGAGCGTAGCCAGACTTCCCATCACATCTTCCACATTTTCGTGACCGTCGCTGTACAGTTCGCCGAGCGCCTTGTAAATTTCGTCCAGCGTCTTGAGCAGGATCTCCATCGTCTCGCTGACCTGTCCCCAGAGCATTTCGAGATTGTCCCAACCTTGAATGGTGCGCGTGGCATTGACGACGCGTAACTGCCACGAATAATTACTCTGTTGCTGTCCTTCGCGCTGGGCGGCGATGAACTGTCCCAGATAGCTGAAGAATTCTTTTGATAGTTGTTCGAGCCGGAACGCCTGGTCGGTGGCGCGTTTCGATTTTTGTTGTAGCAGACCGAAATCAGACGGACGCAGGGCATCGTGCGTATCGGTCAACAGCCTGCCGAGCAAGCCTGCCGACGAGCCGCCCAATTCCTTCAACATGCGGTCGAGGTCGTTCTGCGTCATGCGGAATGACAACGCGTTCGTCACCGCCGATTCCATGTGATGCGCTTCGTCCACGATGACGTAATCGTATTCCGGTAAGACCTTGCTGCCGGTGGAAACATCCGATAGCAGGAGCGCATGGTTAACGATCAACAAATGCGAAGTCTGTGCCGCCTGTTTGGCGCGATAGAACGCGCACGCGCCGCCCATCCTGCCGAGGCAGGTTTCGGTGGTGCAGTTATCATCCTCCGCTGAAAGCCGCGACCAGATCTCGCGTTCGATGGGTCCGGTCAGGTTCAGGTCGTTGCGATCGCCGCTGATATTCTCCAACTGCCAAACGATGATCTTCGCCAGCACACGCATTTCGTTCGCGTTCGCCGGTCCGTGCGAGCGCATGTACTCCAACCGTCGCGGACACAGGTAGTTCACACGTCCCTTCAACACGGCGGCGCGCACGTTGAGGTTGAGCGCAGCTTGCAGATCGGGGATATCTTTTTTGATGAGTTGGTCTTGTAGGTTGATGGTGTTGGTGGAGACGACCACGCGCGTGTTGTTTTGAAAGGCAAACAACGCGGCGGGAACGAGATATGCGAAGGATTTACCAACACCGGTTCCCGCCTCGACGATGAGGTGGTTGCCCGTCGAAAGGGCATTGGACACCGCCTTGAGCATTTCAACCTGCTCAACACGGTGCTCGTAGGATTCGAAATACTGCGAGAATGGTCCGCCGTATTCGAGCACGGAAGCTGCATATTCCGGGTCGAGCGGAACCGGCTCTTCGGTGCGCGTTATCGGCGGCGCATCCCCTTTGGATGTTGTATCAAGTTTCGGCTTGCGTGAGGCGCGCGATGTCTGCTTGGGTTTGATGCCCTGTTTCACAAGCATATGCAATGCCTGTTCAAAGACCCAGCCTGAATCCCAAGCCACAATGTTGCCGAGTTCCACGAGTTCCTGCAGCGTCTCAAGCGGAAGTTCCGCGGCGAGGTCGAGCAGGCGGATGTAACTTGCGTGACATACGCGCGCATCGTCGAGCGCGCGATGGGTGGCGGGGAGCGGAATGCCGAGTTGTTTGCCGAGCGCGCCGAGGTTGTAGCGGCTGGCGGTGGGCATGAGCACAGCGGCGAGCTCGTAGGTATCGAGCGTTTGCTGATATTGGAACATGCCCTGCTTGCGCAAAAAGCCGACATCGAATTTGACGTTGTGCCCGAGGATGGGCGCATCGCCGACAAAGGCGGTCAGCTCGTGTGCGATGTCGCGCACGCGTGGCGCCTGACGAACCATCGCATCGTCGATGCCGGTCAGACCGGTGATGAAATCGGGGATGTGTTTGCCGGGGTTGATGAGCGTGTTGAATTCATCCTCGATGCGCCGCCCGTTGAATTTAACCGCCGCGATCTCGATGATCGAGTCGCGTTCTTCATCCAAGCCTGTCGTTTCGATGTCAAGGGATACGATGGTGGTCATATTAGAACAAGTGTACCATAGAGATAACGGAGTGCAAGATTTTCAACTTGTACCCCGTTATCAGCCTTTGAATGGATTTTTTATTATGCGTCTGTTGATGATCTTGCGAAGGAAAGATCGAGGAATGGCAGCAGGAACACCCAGAAGAACAGGCGGAACATTTCCACCGAGGGCATGATGTGACGACGAGTCCCGGCGGTGTCGCCGAAGAAGCTGAGCAGAAGCGTGACCGCTGCAATGCCGAAGAACCACACTGCCAGCCATCCCCAAACGACTGCGGATGGCGTGCGCTGTTGGATCGCATGGATCGCAGCCATCATGAACAACAACAAACCGATCAAATACACCGCAGCTGTTTCGGGATGAAGGACCTCGCCAACGGTCAACAGCGCGTCCCTGTTCTTTATATCGGATGTGAAGAAATACGGCTGGGCGAAACTATCGGCAAATTGACCGAGTTCCTCCCAAAGGGTCGTTGCGACAAAGCCGGGGTGGGAGATAAGGAACAAGCCGTATGCCTTGGTGGCATTGTCATCCGCCCATTCCTGATAGAAATTCGAGTCGCGCTCTGGCATGCCGAACTCGCGGAAATAATCCACCCGCGCAGGATAGGGCCAGATGTAGGCATCGAGCGCATTGATCAGCGGGAAATGCGTCGCGCGCTGGCTGTCTCGTGCCGAAAAGTAGCCGATCAATAAGAATAGGGAAAGGATCGCAATGGATGCAGTGAGGAATTTTCCGCTTCTGAATTTATTCAACAGGAAAAGCAACGCGAGCAGAACGAGCGTGATCGGGATGGCGTAAAGATGTACATCACGCACGAAGACCCATAGCAGAAAGAGAATCACCCAGCCTGCGAATAATCCCGCTATAAGCTTGGACTTGAACGGATCGTCAGATGCCGCAGCGCGGAACCCGATCTCCAGTCCCATGCCGAGCAGGATCGCGAATATCGAGAGAGTAAGCGACTCCGGGCTGAGCACGCTGTCCCATTCGGCGATCTGCGGCGTGAACCCGAAGACCATGATGAGGGTCGCGGCGGCGATCTTCATGAGCGGATTCTTCAGCCAGCGCGCCGTCATCCATGCGAGGAAGGTCCATGCAATGATGGCGAGGATGTTTTGCAAAAGCGCGATCTTATCGAAACACGGCTGCACCTCGCGGACATCCTCCTCTCCAAGCCCCGGCATGCCAAAGGATGTGATCGGGCAGTTCTGTTCGTCGTTCGCAAATTTATAGAGGAGATTGGTGGTGAAGAGTCGCGGACCGGCGAATATTTTCCACGAAAACACAGGGGCTTTCGAAGCGGTGACGTAGCTGACCGTTTCCGCGTTCGCGATGGATAAACGCAGGTCGCCATACCAGCCCGCGCGCAGCCATGCGCCTGCGGCAAGGATCAGCAAGATCAATATATTGACCACGTGAGTTCTAAGGAATTTCATTTTTCACGGCGATTCTTTTTATTGGGTTACGGCTGGAGTCTGATTGTCCTGGTCGAGGGCAATGTCCATGATGACAATCGCAAAGAGCCACATGAACAGGCGATAGATCATGCTTGAGAACAGCGCGTGGCGGTTCAACGCCCAGGTGTCTCCAAGGATCGTCGGGATAAGCGTTAATGTGGCGGTCAGGAAGAGCCAAAGTCCCAGCCATGCCCAGGGACGGCTCGTACTGACATTGTTCATGGCGAGGAGTAACAACCCGATCAACAAGATGCCGCTGAGAAGAAATGGGGTTGGGGTTTCCGGGTGAAGCGTATCGCCGATATCCATGAGAGTCTGGCGCAAGTCTCCCATTTCTGGGGCATTGAAATAGGTCTGTTTGATCTCCTGGAATCCCGAAGGAAAGTCATTGACCAATTTTTCCAACGGATATCCCGGATATGCCAGCATGAAGCGGAATACGGTTTGTGCGCCATGTTCCGCCAGCCACGGTTCGAATTCCGGGTCGTAAAGATCGTCGGCAGGCATTCCCATTTCCTGGAAGATGGCAACCCTCGACTCGTGGACGAAGATATCGTCCTTGTACAGGTTGCGCAGCTGCACGATGGACCGGATGCTGATTCCTGCCGTGACCATACCGAGGACAACAACCGTCGCAAGGAAAACGAGCCCGCCATACAGCGCCTTGTTCCTTCGGTAGCGCAGTGAAATCAGTACCCCTGCGATCATCAGCGCTGTGATGACCGATGCGACCAGATTCGTATCCCGCAGGAATGTCCAAAAGAAAAAGACAACTGCCCAGGCGATAAGCCAGGGTATGAATCTAGCATTCGGGTCTTCGTAAAGCGCAAACGCGATCCGAATGAGAAGCGCGAGTTGTAACGCGAACAGGGAAAACGTCAACGACTCGGACATGAGGATGCTGTCCCAGTCTGCCATTTGCGGGGTGAACGCGAAGAGGATCACCAGCGCCGCGCTTAAGATCTTCATCAGCGGCTGTTTCAAATAGCTTGCGACCATAAAGGCGAGCGCGCCCCAGCCAACGATCGACAAAATGAGTTGAAAGATCACGATCCCGTCAAAGCCCGGTTGGAATGCCCTTCTCGTGGTTTCAAGCGAGCCATTGACGAGGACCTGGTATCCATCTTCCGGTTCGAAGAATTTGTAAACGAGGTTGGTCGTCAACAGCCGCCGCCCGGTCATGATCTCGCTTGAGGACAGTGGCACACGGGAGGCATCCACATAGGTCTGGGTATCGTTCCCGGCGATGGATAGATGCGGGTCACCGTACAACTTGATGCGCACAATGGAAGCGGAAAGGATAAATCCAAGCACGATGAAAAATGCAATATCCCGCCGCCTGGCAGGCGTGAGTGCAGCAAATGTCTGCCGGATGATTTTCAGCATACCGATTCTCGGCTTCGCTTGAAGATGAAGCTATTCCAATGCCTTGTTGATTTCTGCAAGTTGCAGGCTGGTGAGAACGCGGCTCTTCGATCCCTGCCGAAGGAATTCTTTGAGTTGTTTTATTTTCATCGCCGGGATGGGAGAATCGCCCGCATCCAGCTCGACTTCATCATTGGTGAAGATCAAGATGGCTTTTACTTCGGGGACAGCGGATTCATCCAGTTTCTTCGCAAAGAACTTTGCCAGCGTCCTGGTTTCGGAATCAGCTTCGAGGTCGGGGCGACCCAGCCCTTCCTGCCCGAAGATGCGCATGTATTTCTGAACAAAACTTCCGCCTTGTAATTTCCAGCGGTTCTTTTCAAACAGGATGCTTCCACCCTGTTTGTATGGGAGCAACACCCAAACGCCGGAAGGACCCACCAGCAGGTGAGATACCGGCGATGAATAATGGTAGATGCTGAATTCGCTGTGCAGACCCTTCAGCCCTGAATCCAGTGCTTCATCGGGGCGCGGAGAACGACCCCAACGCGAACTCATGTACATGCCGACCTGGGTCATGATAAAGCCGATGGCAAGACTCGCAAGCGAATAGGTAAAATACTCCGGCTTGTTGAACGACAGAAACATGCCTGCCCCAAGCACAAGCAGTGCGCCAAGGCTGACCCAGTTTCCGATCTTTCCGTTCCGTTCGATCAGTTTTTCATTTTTGATGATCTTCATTTTTATTTCTTTAGACTCTCTTCGATTGCAGATTTCATTGCGTCGAGCACTTTCACATCCACAGCGTTCTTTGCCACGCGGACGGCGTTCTTGATGGCGATGGCATCGGAGCGTCCATGCCCAATGAACACAAGCCCGTTTATACCAAGCATGGGCGCTGCGCCTTGTTCGCTGGGGTCGAGCAGTTTCTTGATCTCGCCCAGCGCGGGCTTGACCAGTAAACCGCCGATCTTCGTAGCCAGGTTGCCGTTCTTGATGATCTCGCGGATCTTATCCGTGATGAGCTTGGCGACCGCTTCGGAAGATTTGAGCATCACGTTGCCGGTGAAGCCGTCCGTGACTGCCACATCCACTTTGCCGCCGATGACTTCCTTGCCTTCCACGTTGCCGAAATAATTCAGCCTGGAGGCTTTGAACAAAGGCGTGGCGCCTTTGACCAGTTCATTGCCTTTGCCTTCCTCTTCGCCGTTCGAAACCAGACCGACTTTGGGATTTTTCACGCCGCGTACCTTCTCGGCGTAGATGCTTCCCAGAATCCCGAACTGAATGAGGTTCTCCGATTTGCAATCCGGGTTGGCGCCAATGTCGAGCACCACACACGAGCCGGTGGCGGTGGGGAAGATGGGCGCGAGAGCGGGGCGGTCCACACCGCGGATGCGTCCCAGCCGGAACAAGGCCGAGACCATGCCCGCGCCGGTATTCCCGGCGGTGACGAATGCATCCGCCTCGCCGTTCTTGACCAGGTCCATGCCGACCGCCATCGAATTCTTTGCATCCTTTGCGCGCGCCTTGAGCACGAGCGCCTCGCCTTTGTCCTTCATGCTGAGAATTTCCGGCGCATGTATGACGCGAATACTCAGTCCTTGAGTGTTTTGCTTGTCCAACACCGGTTTGATCAGCGCTTCATCGCCGACGAGGATGATCTCCGCCCCATATTCGCGCGCAGCCAGAACCGCGCCTTCCACATCCGGTGTGGGGTATGTATCGCTTCCCATTGCATCTACGACGATCCGAGTCATGACATTTCTCCTGATATTGAGTTCTTGACAAGAAAAGTAAGCCGATTATAATACTGCCTGCTTACGCGCTGGTGCTGGAATTGGCAGACAGGCATGGTTGAGGGCCATGTGTCGCAAGACGTGGAGGTTCAAGTCCTCTCCAGCGCACAAAACATCCCCGAATTCCGGGGATGTTTCGTTTAATTCCATTGTTCCCATTTTAATTCAGTCAGGTCTTTATCCTTTACCTGACCGTACAACTCGCTGACAAAGACGAATTCGTAGCCTTGCTTCACCAGGTGGGTCAGCATCCGGTCGAAATACTCGAATGCCTTGGACGAATTTCTTGAGAGTGCCGCCTTCTCCAAGCCTTTCGAATGGCTGTTGGGAATATCCGCGAAGTAGAAATCATGCGGATGGGACAACAGCAAAGTTTGGGCTGGCAAGCCGAAAATATTCAGGAGGAGCGAATACATGCCCCAGCCCAATAGTTTTGCGTAGCTGAGCGCAAACACGATGCGGACTTTTTCGATGGCGGTGAAGGGGAATTCGACCAATGACTTCCCATCTTCGCGCATCACGCGGAACGGGATGTTGGGCATGTGTAAATTGAAATAGCCGAACTCCCCGGGTCGGATCGACGGGTATACGCTCGCATCGTAGACGAAGCCGTGGTCGAGCAGGTTGGCAAGCCCGGTCTTGTCGATGCGTCCGATCGGGGCGCGGTAACCGAGCGGGGCATTGCCGGTGAATTCTTTGTAGGCGTTTTGCGATGCCCGGACTTCATCCAGCGAACAGGCATTGTAGGGGTCATGTGTGTGGGAGTGAACGGAAACCTCAAGCGGAATGCGTGAAGCGAGCCGTTTGAAATCCTCGCCGCGTTTCTCGAACAGGCTGGTGACCGTGAACATGGTCACTTTTGCGCTGTGCTTGTTAATGATGGAAACGTAGCGCTCGAACAACTCGGAGTTATCAAGCAGGCGGATTCGTTTTTCAGGGTCGCCGTGATCGGGCTCCATGTCCAGGGTGATGCAGGCAAATTTGTTCATGCTGGCAGGTTGGTCACATAGTAAAAATTATTGCGTTTGATGATGCGCAGGTCTTTGAAACCGAACGGTTCGGCAAGTTTTGCGAACTCCTCCAGCGAGTAAAGATATACGCCGGGCAGTCGGTTATAGCGGATGTACACCTGCCTCAGGATCCAGGTCGGGAATTCTTTTTTCCGTCCGTAGTCGGGAAAATCAAGCAGGAAGTATTTTGTGCGCAGGTTGCCTAGAAATGCGGACATATCTTCGGCGTGGAAATACTCAATGACACCCAGCGCAGTCACCAAGTCCACTTGCGTAAGCGGGGAATTGGGCTGAACGACATCGGTCGAGGAAAATTCCAGTTTGTCCTGCATTCCCAGTTCTGTTGCGCCTTTTCTGGCAAGTTCGAGGGCTTCGCTGGAAATATCAATGCCGTACACTTTTTGCGCCCCGGCGCGGATCATTTGGAACGCGAAGCGCCCGGAAGCACAGCCGATGTCGAGCACGGTCTTGCCTGCGATATGCGGCGCGACCAATTCCAGCGCGGTCTTCATGCGGACGTACATCGCGTCACCGCGAAAGACAGAGGAGAGACGGTCCCACCAGGTGGCGTTGGATGCGCCTTCTTTATAGTAGGCGCCCGCTTCCCAACTGAGCAGGTGTTCTTCCCAATATTTAGCTGATTCTGATTTTCGGTTGTCCATAGCCCGCGATTATACCCGCTTCATAAAAAAGACCCTAACGTCTTTATGCTTGTCAGGGTCTTTTCGATCATGCGATGATCAAACTACAACACGTGACCGCGCCCTCTGCCTTGGCGAGTTCATCGAGGTTGACGTTCACGATATGGAAACCTTTTTCAGCCAATTTCTGGCAGGTCTTTGGGAACGATGTCGGGTAGATGACTCTTCCGTTGACGGGCAGGCAGTTTGCGGCGAAGGGTTCCGATGCGTCTACTTCGATTAAGCCAAAGCCTTTGAAGTGACTTGCATCCACCCAGTTAGGGTTGATGAGCAGGGTCGCATCATCCACGCGGGTGACGGCGGTTTTGAGGTGCAGGCAGTCGGTCAATTCGATATCGTGGACGGAGTAGCCGTATTCATCGAGGAGTTCATTGAGCTGATGCACTGCATCCATTGTGCTGCGAGTGGATAGACCGATGTAGATGTTTTTCCCAAGTACGAGCACATCGCCGCCGTCCACGGTGGCAGGCGCGGAGACATGCTCAAGCGGAAGGTAAGCAGACAAAGCCGGGATGATGGAATCCACTTCCGGTTTGCGCGAATCCGCTCCGGGTCGGGTAATGACCGCAACTTCCGGCAGGATGAATGCGGTGTCTTCGACGAAGACCGAGTCGGGCAAATCCGCTTCCTCCGGCAGTTCGACCACTTCGCAGCCGACCGCTTCAAGCGCTTTTATATATTCATCATGCTGTGCGCGGGCGATGCCGAGGTCAATGGGAGTGCGTTCAATATGCGTGAGCTCACATTCATTGAAACGCGGGCTTATTTTGCGTGTGATGGCAACTGTCATTTAACCTTCCCCGGAGCGGTAACGGTCGATCAGGGCTTTGGTGCGGGGATCTTTCGGAGCTTTGAAGAGGTCTTCAGGCACGGCGTCTTCGATCAATTCACCTTCCGCCATCACGATGACGCGGTCTGCCACTTCGCGGGCGAAACCCATTTCATGCGTGACCACGATCATGGTCATGCCTTCGTAGGCGACCTTCTTCATTACATTCAAGACTTCGCCGATGAGTTCCGGATCGAGTGCGGATGTGGGCTCATCGAAGAGCATCACACGCGGCTCCATCGTCAGCGCGCGGGCAATGGCAACGCGCTGTTTCTGCCCGCCGGAGAGACGCATGGGATATTCATCCTTCTTGAAGAACAAGCCCACACTGTCGAGATTCTTCTCGGCGAGTTCGATGGCTTGCTTGTGATCCATACCTTTGACGGTGACCGGACCTTCGATGACGTTCTCGATCACGCTCATGTGCGGGAAGAGGTTGAATTCCTGGAAGACCATGCCGGTCTTCAAGCGCACATCATGCACCAACTGACGGCGTTCCTTGCCTTTTACCTCGGCTTTGACTTGAATCCCATCCACTTCGATGGTGCCGTAGGATGGGTCTTCGAGAAAGTTGATACAACGCAGCAGCGTGCTTTTGCCGGAGCCGCTCCTGCCGATGAGACAGACCACCTGCCGTTCGAGCACTTCGAGGCTGACATCCTTCAACACGTGCAGGCGACCGAAATATTTATCCAGATTGGAGACTTTTACAATGGGCATCGACATGTTATCGGTCTCCCTTGGAGAGGCGGGCTTCCAGTTTTCCCTGGAAGTAGGTCAGGATCAATGTGAGCACCCAATAGAACATGGCAGCCATGATCAGGGCTTCAAGATTATTGAATTGCGCGCGTCCGACCTTGGTGGCGCGCCACATCAATTCATGCACAAAGCCAGTGGCAGATACGAGCGCCGAGTCCTTGGTCATGGCGATGAAATCATTGCCCATTGGCGGGAGGGCAAAGCGCAGCGCCTGCGGCAGGACGATGCGCCGCATGGTCTGTCCCGGGGTCATGCCGAGAGCCTGGGCTGCTTCACGCTGACCCTTGCCGACGGAGCTCAGCCCGGCGCGGAAGGTCTCGGACATGTACGCGCCGTAGTTCAACCCCAGGGCGAGCACGCCGGAGAAGATGCCGGAGAGCACAATTCCCAGTTGGGGCAGCGCGAGGAAAAAGAAAAAGATCTGGAGATAAAGGGGAGTGCCTCGGATCAGCGAGACATAAAAAGTGCTTAGCGCATAAATGGGCGGGAATTTGGAAAGCCTGCCGAGCGCCGCCAAAAGTGCCATGACCATGGCGAAAATAATGGAGAGGACCGAGATCAAAAGGGTCTGCCCCAAACCACCCGCGATGAAGGTGAGGTTCTTTAGGATGAACTCCGAGTCGACGGAGATGGTCTTGAGCGTGAACCCGCCCAGCTCGAGGTTCTGTCCGCTGAAAAGGAAGATGAGGAAAAGTAAAAGCACACCCCATGAAACACCCACATGCGTGCGAAACAGCCGTTCTTTGCGCAGCTGTGCCTGATAGAGAAGTTCAGCTTGTGGAGTCGGTACCTGGTCTTGATCGGTGATGGAAGCCATCATTACCTCTGATGAGTGGAGATGAAATCTACCCATCGCGGTCGCAATTTGAAAAAGGGAACGCGCAATTTGTGACCGTGGGCATTATAAAAAAGGGAAGCGGCACGAAGGTCCGCTTCCCTTTTTTGTTGGCGGGAAATTACTGGTTGGGGGCTGTGGTGATATCCATGCCGAACCACTGGTTGGAGAGGGCAGAGAGCGTGCCATCGCTGTGTAAGCCGGTGAGGATCTCATCCACCTTGGCGCGCAGGGTGGCGGTATCGAGCGTGGACGATTTGTCGAAGGCGGCGGCGAGGTCTTCGGAGTACACGGCGCCATCGAGCTTGACCACAGGCATATCGGCGGCGATATTGGCATCGACCACGGTGTCAGAGGTCACATAGGCAATGAAGTCGGTGCGTCCCGCGGCGATCGCCTGGGCGCATTCCTGGTCGGTCTCGAGCGGAACAACGGTCACACCTTCGGGAACCGTGGCGTAGATGGAGGCTTCGGGCAAGCCGAGGGCTTCCATGTCGTTATTGAGCCAGGCTTCGTAGGTGGTGGCGGTACCGGCGCAAACAGCCTGACCAGAGAGACCATCAAGGGAGGTGATACCCGAGTCAGCGGCAACGGCAACGACCGCGGGGGTGTAGTAGTAGGGCACGCTGAAATCGAGCACCTGCTGGCGGGCGGTGGTCACGGTCATGGAGCCGACGCTCACATCCCATTTATCAGCCCAGCTTCCGGCAGTGATCGCATCCCAGGAGGGAGTGGCGAAGCATGTTTCCACGCCGAGCCCATCACCGATCGCTTTGGCAACGTCCACATCGAAGCCCTGCATTTCAGCAGTGGTCAGGGCATCGCTCGGGCATTTTGTGTCCGAGGGGCGTGAGCCTTCGGTATTGAGGAAGGATTGAGGTTCGTAGTTGGGGTCAGTGGAGACGAGGATGTAGCCGCGCTCATTGATCGCGCCGAGCAAGTCCGTTGCGGTCGACCCACCGCCGCCGCACGCGGTCAATACAAGGGAGGCCACCATAACAAGGCTGGCCAATGTCAAAAGTTTTTTCATTTTTCTCCTCCGAAATCGAATTGTTTTGACAGTTGAATACTGCCACAGGATAGGCGTTATCCTGTACTGTCAAGGATAGACTATTTTTATCAAATGTGCAAGGATTTTGAAAATATGAATTTTCAAAATGGTAAAATTATATATAAATCAACTGGAGGCAAATAGAATGTCTGCGATATTCCCGAGTGAAGAATGGCTCAAAGGGTTGGAAACAAAATTGAATTCAGACGAAAAATATAAAGGCATTGCAAAAGATTGGGAGGGAGATCTCTTTTTCAACATTGAACCGGAGGGGAATTTAAAGGAACGCCTCACGTTCTATCTGGACCTGTGGCATGGCACCTGCCGAAAAGCGGATTACAAACCCGAATCCTCCGCCTACCCCAAACCCGCATTCACGTTGACGGCTTCCTACGACAACATCACAGCCGTGCTCACCGGCAAGTTGAATCCCATGACCGCCATGATGACGATGAAGTTGAAGGTCGGCGGCAGTATGGGCTACATGATGCGCAACGTGCCGACCGTGCTGGACTTTGTCCGCTGTGCGCAGGAAGTTACGAAAGAAATTTTATAACTGTTGCAAATCTGTAATCAATAATGCTACCTATTCTCAAAATCAACTTAACCGATAATAAGACCGAAGAATTCACCATCTCAAAAGAATGGGAGCGCGATTTTCTTGGCGGCGCATCGCTTGCCGCGCGGATCCTCTATCCAATGCTGACGAAGGAACTCGACCCGCTTTCGCCGGAAGCGCCGCTGCTTTTCATCAACGGTCCGCTGACGGGGACGAACGGTCCCACCACAGGCCGCTTCGTCATCTGTGGAAAAGGTCCCGCCACGCATCTATGGGCGGAATCCAACATCGGCGGCTTCTGGGGACCGGAGCTCCGCAAGGCTGGATACGATGGCTTGCTCATCACTGGCAAGGCTTCAGTGTTGTCTTATCTCTGGATCGCAGACGGCAGGTTCGATGTCCGCGATGCGGCGGGGTTGAAGGGCAGGGATGTCTACGAGACACAGGAACTCGTCAAGGCTGAGATCGGAGTCAAATCAGCAAGAGTCGCAGTCATTGGTGAAGCGGGGGAGCACGGTGTCTTGTTCTCATCCATTTGCTGTGACCACGGGCGCATGGCGGGAAGAACCGGTATGGGTGCGGTGATGGGTTCGAAGAATCTCAAAGCCATCGCCGTGCATGGCACGAAAAAATTTGAAGTGACCGAACAATACGCATCGGTCCGCTCGGAAGCGAACCGCACTTTGAAACAAGATAACGAAGCGAAAGTGATGAGCGAGTTGGGTAGCGCAGGCGCGGCGAACTATGCCGAATATCTCGGCGCCATGCCATCCAAGTATTATCACCAGGGCGCGTTCCCGGCGGTGGATAATATTTCCGGCGCGAAGATCACCGAAACGATCCTGGTTGGGCAGAGCGCGTGTCAGGGTTGTGTCATTGCCTGTGGGCGTGTGGTTGACCTGGGCGATGGCAAACGGCGCAAAGGTCCCGAATATGAAACCGTGGTCGGCTTTGGTCCGAACCTGTTGATCGAAGACTTGAAGGAAGTGGTGCGCCTCGGCGAAGTGTGTGACAAATATGGGATGGATACCATCAGCGCATCGAACACGGTCGGGTTGGCGTTTTATCTATTTGAATTGGGGAAGATCACGCTTCAGGATACGGGTGGGCTTGAGCTGCGTTGGGGAGATTTTCACGCCGCTGAAAGTTTGCTCCGCTTGGTGGCGCATCGCGAAGGTATCGGCGCGGTCATGGCGGACGGATCGCGGGCATTGGGCAAAGCCTTTGGCGCAGAGGACGAAGCCGTGCAGGTCAACGGACTCGAAACTGCGTATCACGATCCGCGCGGGGTTTCGGGCATGGCGCTTTCGTATGCCACCAGTCCGCGCGGGGCGTGCCATAACCAATCGGATTACTTCTTCGTGGATTGGGGACACACATACGAGGAGGTTGGCATCGAGTTTTTTGACCGTCACGCACACGCCGAAAAAGCCGCCAACGTGGCGAAGCATCAGGATTGGCGCACGCACTTCAACTCGGTCTTGATCTGCATCTTTGCAAATGTCCCGCCCCAAACGCAAGTGGATTTGCTCAATGCGCAATTGGGTTTGAATTTGACCACGGCCGATCTGATGAGATCCGGCGAGCGCGCCTGGAACCTAAAACGCGCCATCAATAACCGCATGGGGCTGACGCGCGCGAACGACAAACTGCCCAAGGCTTTCCTCGAACCGTATCAGGAAGGCGGTGCGGCTGGCTTTGTGCCGGATTTTGAATCCATGCTGGCGGCATACTACGAAGCCCGCGGCTGGGATTGGGCTTCGGGCAAACCGACGAAAGAAAAATTGATGGAACTAGG
>CAYJPO010000099.1:0-15073 GCA_964372045.1 uncultured Anaerolinea sp. | reverse complement strand
CACGCTTCTTTCCGCGCCGGGAATGGATTCTGTTTCAATGGAAATGGTGCCCCCCTTGAACGTGTGACGCAGCGCGTTGGTCAGCAGGTTGGAGAGCACCTGGTCGAGCCGGTCATAATCGGCATTCAGTTCCTGCTCCGGGTTTTTGACACCCGTCCGCAGTTCAATGTTGAGGGACGCGGCTTGCGCCGAAAAGCTCGCGGTGAGATCCGCTATCAGGTCAGCCAGCAGGAAGCGGGTGGGATGAAGCGGAAGCTGTCCCGTTTCGGCGAGCGAGAGAGTCTGCAAGTCGTTCACGAGGCGCGCGATCAGTTTGGTCTCATCCAACGTGTTGTTGATGTGTTCGGTGTTCGGCTGATAGACCCCGTCGATGATGCCTTCGAGATTGCCCTGAATGATGTGCAGCGGCGTGCGCAGTTCGTGCGCGATGTCGGCGGTGAGGTTGCGGCGCTGCTGCTCGGCGCGTTCCAGTTCGCTGACCATTTTGTTGAAGCGGTTGACCAGCTCGCTGAACATGTCTGATTTATTTTCCGGCACGCGCACCGAGAGGTCGCCTTCCGCAATGGAGTCGATGGCGTTGAAGATCTGCTCCATCGGTTTGCCGAAGCGGATATACATCCGCGAGACGATGAATCCCGCCAAAATGATGACGACAGACGGCGCTCCGCAAATGAGCAGCCAGATGTTCCTGATGCCGGAATATTCCGAGAATGCCCAGTAGAACAGCGCGGCAGTTCCTCCGATGAAGAGCATGAAGAAGCCGAAGAAGAAGAACGCGAACGGAAAGAATCGGCGACGATTGACGTTTCGTCTTCTTGAAAAGGAGAAATGGCGGGGTGAGTGGTTGTGGGACATGGGCGGGAGGAGGGATGAGATGAGACTCAATTCTCGTTACTCGTCTCTTGTTACTCGTTTCTCATTCCTTCCTTTCAATAAACCGATATCCAATTCCATACACCGTCTCGATCATGGATTCGCCGGATGCGGTTTCGAGTTTCTTACGCAGGTTCTTGATGTGCGAGTCGATGCTGCGGTCGAAGCTGGAGGCGACACCGTGCATGTCGTCGAGGAGTTGCTCACGGGTGAGGGTTTGCCCGGGTCGCGCTGCAAGCAACTGCAAAAGCTTGAACTCGTTGGGTGTGAGCTTGACCTGACTGTCATCGTAGGTGACGCTGTGTTTGTCCGGGTCAACTTCCAACCTGCCAACGCGGATGATGCTCGGCGCTTTGACCCCGCCTTTGGTCCGCCGTAGCAAGGCGCGGACTCTCGCGACCAGTGCGCGCGGCGAGAATGGCTTGGTGATGTAATCGTCAGCGCCGATCTCCAGCCCGGTGACCTGGTCTACTTCCTCGGCGAGGGCGGTGAGCATGATGATGGGCACATCGCTTTCTCGACGGATCGCTTTGCACACTTCGCGCCCGTCCATGATGGGCAGCATCAGGTCGAGGACGATGAGATCTGGCTTTTCACGCCGGGCAGTCGTCAACGCAGATTGACCGTCCGCGGCGGTGGTGACGCGGAATCCGTTCTTTTCAAGATAATCCCGCGCGAGGCGGACGATCTTCGGTTCGTCGTCAACAACAAGGATGAGTTCGGGCATGGGGGAAGTATATAGTGAATAGTCGATAGTGGGTAGTGGAAGAAAGAGAAATGAGTTATGAGTAACGAGGAAAGGCTCGCGCTCTTCCTCGTTACTCATTCCTTACATCTTGTTACTCATTTTATTGTTTCCAGACTTCCCATTTGCCGGTTCCGTTGGCGGGTAAGCCTTCCGCCAGCCATTCGTACAATGAGCCGTCATACACTGCGACATTGTCGTGACCGGTCATTAAGTGTGCGGCTGCATTCACGGTCGCCGCGATCCCACCGCCGCAGTAGGTAATGATGCGTTTATGTTGTGCAACTTCCTTCAGGCGAAGCGCGAGGGTGTCATCTGGCAGAAAATAATCCATGCCTTGCATCAAGTCCATGCAGGGCAGGCAGGACGAGCCCACGATGTGCGAAGCTTCATAACTTACGAGCGGCAGTACATTTACCGTGGCAACATCGTCATCTCCCATGGATGCCAGGATCTCTTCCTTGCTTGCAAACATCTTCGGGTTGAAATGGGGGATGAATTTGACAGGCTCATAGGGCAGCGCCTCCACCTCGACGGGTCCTCCCGCTTGATTCCAGGCAGTAAATCCGCCGTTGAGGATGCGTACATTGTTATGACCTGCATAACGGAGAACCCACCAGGCACGCACCGCATAGGGAAGCATTCCGCAGGCATAAACGATCACTTCTGAGTCATTGGATATGCCGGCATTGCCGATCTGCGCGGCAAGTTCGGCTTCCGGCAGGATCGTTAACTCGTATGGGCTGTTGGGGTCTGAAAATCGCTCATGGTCGAAATAGACCGCCCCGGGGATGTGTCCCTGCCGATAGGGGTCGTCGGATATGGTCGCGTCAAAGATGCGGATGTTCGCATCACCCAGCTTCGTTAATAATTCTTCCGCTTCGATCAAGATGCTCTCGCGTTTCATGTCTCACTCTCCTTATTGATTCTCTACCATACATTTTTCTATTTTTACCGCCAAGAACGCCAAGTTCGCAAAGATTTAATGGTTTTCTTGGCGCTCTTGGCGCCTTGGCGGTTCATTTTGCCGTTTGTACGGTAGCAAACTCATTGATAAATTTTTCTGATGGAATCTGTGAAATAGATGGTTCTTTCCAATGAAGGAGTGATCCCGCTGCGTGATGCAGTGAGACCACTCCTTCATTTACTCAAGGACTATTCTTTCTTGTCCGTATCTTCTGCGGGCTTCTCACCGTGCGCGCGTTTGTGCCACTCGTCGAACATGGGCGGGACGCCGCCTTCCCATTTACCCCAGGGACCGTGTCCATGGTGACCCCAACCGTGTCTCATTCCGCGGAAGAAGATCATCTTCAGGAACCCGAAGAAGAAGAACAGGAAGAAGATGGAGAAACAGACTCCGGCGAATGGATTGAAGTGATGGCGATAGCCGAAGCTGTACCCGTAGGGATGACCGTATCCATAAGGACCGTACATCGGGGAAGCGGCGGGCTGACCGTCCTCAGCGGATTGCTGGATCGCATCCGCGATTTCAGGCGCTTGGTTAATTCCCTGTGCAACGCCAGCCTTGTATGCCATGAATCCGCCTGCCACGACCAAGCCGACGAGGAGCAGAACCCCGATCAGCCGAAAGATGAAACCGTTACGAAACATTTTTACCTCCAATAGGATTGATTTGGTTTACGTTCCAAATGTAGCAATCCTTTATGGAGGAAATGTGGATGTGCGCGTCAGAGATTATGGAGATTCTGTATGCAGATTATCAGACATGACTTGCCCTGTGCGGATTCTCGAGCAGGGATGCCGCCATGAAGAGCAGACCCGGCAGCAGGAAGGGTCCGCCCATCAGCAGGATGGCGAGCGTCCGGTCGGCTTGGGAGGTGACGAAGAGAAAGAAAACGCTGATGACCAAGCCCAGCCCGAACATGGTCGCGCCGCCAGTCAGAGGCTTCCTCCAGCCGAACCACATCATCAGAGCGATCAGCGCCACCGGCGGCAGGTGGATGACGCCGCTCGGTTCGCCGCCGACCATTTCACCGATCCCCATGAAGGAGAAGAAGAGCGCGGCCAGGGTCATGAGAGCCAGCGCAGTGATCTTCAACCCTTTCGAAAGTTTCATGATGTAACTCCTTTTGTCATTTAAATGATACGCCGCGCGGGGCGGAACTTCAATAAAATCTTACAATACGCTAATAATCCGCCACGCAACTTTTCATGGTTGTAAGCATCTGATAAAATGCGGGACAGTAATATGCAAGCGTACTACCACGTCTCGACTTCGAATGAGAACCTATTCCAGGATAAAACATGACGAATAACGGAAATCACGTAAAAGTATTGGTACTCGGGGCGGGACCGGCGGGGCTTTCGGCGGCGTTGTATGCCGCTCGTGCAGAACTTTCTCCGGTCGTGCTGACCGGGATGCAGTTGGGCGGTCAGGCTGCGCTGACACACACCATCGAAAACTATCCCGGCTTCCCTGAAGGCGTGGGCGGGGCACAGTTGGGCGAGCTGTTCCAGAAGCAGGCGGAGAACTTCGGCGCGAAAGTCGAATTTGACCTTGCCAACGATGTCGATTTCACCCAGCGTCCTTACCGGGTGAACACCGATAGCGGCGAATATCAAGCCGATTCCATCATCATCACCACGGGGGCGAGCCCGGTACACCTCAACGTCCCCGGCGAAGTGGAACTGACCGGTCGCGGCGTGTCCTATTGTGCCACCTGTGACGGCTGGTTCTTCAAGGATAAAAAGGTGGTCGTGGTCGGCGGCGGTGACAGCGCATTCGAAGAAGCGCTTTTCATTACCCGCTATGCCTCGTCCGTTACGCTCATCCATCGCCGCGAGGAATTCCGCGCGGGAGTCATTTTGCAGAAACGCGCAAAAGAACATCCCAAGATGAACTTCATCCTGAACACTGTTGTGACTGAAGCGGTCGGCACTGACAAGCTCACCGCGCTCAAACTCAAGAACGTTCAGACCGGCGAAGAGTCGCTATTCGATACCGACGGTTTGTTCATATTCATTGGACACACACCCAACACACAGATGTTCAAAGACAAGCTCGAAATGAGCGAATTGGGTTACATAAAAGTCAACGACAGGATGGAAACCAGCATCCCCGGCGTGTATGCGGCGGGGGAAGCTGCTGACCCGCACTTCCGCCAGGTGGTCACATCCGCGGGAATGGGTGCAGCCGCGGCGATCCAGGCGACGCGCTATCTCGAAGAACTTGAAGCAGTTCACGGTTAAGAAAGAGGCGAAAACGTTCCGCGCCTCCTCCTTCGGGATAATTTATCCTGTCCGAGCGGCAGAATCCACCCGATATATCCCAAAACAGACCCGAATCCCCGGGTCTGTTTTTTTACCCGAAAAATGTGACATTTTGTACTTTTTGTCTATGATGCTTTCGGATAGAATTAGTAAAAGTTTACGGCTATCAACGCCGATCCTAAAGGAGGAACGATGAAGAAAATTTCTATCATTGGTGCTGGCAATACAGGCGCGACCGCCGCGCACTGGATCGCCGAGCGCGAACTGGCAGATGTGGTCTTGCTCGATGTGGTGGAGGGAATGCCGCAAGGGAAGAGCCTGGACATGCTGGAAGCCATGCCCATCATTGGCAAGGATGCGCATGTGGTCGGCTCCAATAACTACGAAGACACCAAAAATTCGGACATCATCATCATTACAGCTGGCATCGCGCGCAAACCGGGGATGAGCCGCGAAGACCTGCTCAAGACCAATGCCGAGATCGTTGGCAAAGCCGCCACCGAGACCCTCAAGCACTCACCGAATGCCTTCTTCATTGTGTTGACCAACCCGCTCGATACGATGGCATATCTAACCATGAAGGTGACCGGTCTGCCGCGCGAGCGTGTCATCGGTCAGGCTGGCATTTTGGATTCAGCCCGCATGCGCGCCTTCGTTGCGATGGAAGCCAAAGTCAGCGTCGAGAACGTGCAGTGCTATGTCCTCGGCGGTCACGGCGATGAAATGGTGCCGCTGACCCGCCACTCCAATATTGCAGGTATTCCGCTCAAGGAATATTTCCCCGCCGATAAACTCGAAGCCATCGTCAACCGCACCCGCAAGGGCGGCGGCGAGATCGTGAACCTTCTCAAGACCGGCTCTGCCTATTACGCTCCCTCCCTCGCCTGTGTGCAAATGGCGGAAGCGATCCTCAAAGACAAGAAATTGATCGTCCCGTGCGCCACCTATATGAACGGCGAATACGGTTTGACCGATATGTACTTCGGCGTGCCCGTCATGCTTGGCGCTGGCGGCATGGAAAAGATCATCGAATACAAGTTCGATGCCGATGAGAAAGCCATGTTCGAGAAGTCGGCTGCCTCGGTCAAGGAATCACACGAAGCGCTTAAGAGCGTGGTGAGTTTGTAATCAGTCTCAATCAAAGGTCGAAGGTCAACGGGCTTTCGACCTTTGTTATGATATGTTGAAAAGGAGTCTGTCATGATTCTGCATGAGAAAATGTCTGCCATGTTGCCCGCCTGGCGCGAGCGCATCAAGTCGCTGGCTAAGGAGCACGGCGAAGTGGTTGTGGATAAGGTGACGGTCGGTCAGGTCATCGGGGGGATGCGCGATATCAAGTCCCTGCTCACCGACGTCTCATTCGTGGACCCGGCGGAGGGCATCCGGTTCCGCGGTATGTCCATCCCTGAAGTGCTCAAGGCACTGCCCAAGGCGCGCGGGGGGAAGATGCCGCTGGTGGGTGGTCTGTATTACCTGCTGATGATCGGCGAAGTGCCGAACAAGGAACAGGCGCAGGCGGTAGAAGATGAATGGGCGAAGCGTGCGAATGTCCCCGAATATGTCTTCAAGATGATCAAGTCCATGCCAAAAGAGACTCACCCAATGACGCTCTTCTCGCAGGCTGTACTTGCCCTGCAGAATGGCTCGGTATTCGCGGCGAAGTATCACAGCATGAAGAAGGATGAGTACTGGGAAGCCGCCCTCGAAGACAGCCTCGACCTGACCGCGAAACTCCCCGTCATTGCGGGGTACATTTACCGCATGAAATATTTCGGTGAGACCTCCAAGCCGAAATACAATCCCAAGCAGGATTACGGCATGAACTTCTCGCGCATGATGAAAGTGTCGGACAAGAAAGGCTATGCCGAACTTGCCCGCTTGTATTTCATCCTGCACAGCGATCATGAATCCGGCAACGTCTCTGCCCACACGATGCACCTCGTCGGCTCGGCGCTTTCCGACCCGTATCTTTCGTTCTCCGCCTCGCTCAACGGTCTGGCTGGACCTCTGCATGGTCTCGCCAATCAGGAGTGCCTCGGCTGGTTGATCGATGTCAAGAACAAGTTCGGCGGCGTCCCGACCCGTGAGCAGTTGTACCAGTTCTCGTGGGACACGCTCAACGGCGGACATGTCATCCCCGGGTACGGTCACGCGGTGCTGCGTGTGCCTGATCCACGCTTCATGGCGCAGATGGATTTTGCGAAGAAATACTTCCCCGATGATGAATTGGTTCGCCTGGCGGATATGGTCTTCGATGTGGTTCCCGCCGTGTTGAAGGAACAGGGCAAAGCCAAGAACCCCGCCCCGAACGTGGACGCCATCAGCGGTACACTGCAGTATTACTACGGCGTACGCGATTTCGACTTTTACACCGTTCTCTTCGGTGTCGGACGCGCCCTCGGCGTGACCCCCAACTATGTGTGGATGCGCGCGCTGGGTATGCCCATCGAACGCCCGAAATCGCTGACCACGAAGATGCTCGAAGATATCGTCGTGAAAGCGGCGAATCCTGCGTAAGCGATAAAACCAAACTCCCGAAGTCAAAAGGCTTCGGGAGTTTTTGTTTAACCACCGCCTGAATTTGTGTGTTCTTCGTCAGCGATCTTGAATTGGACCAACCGCACGATCCTTGCCTTATCGCGCAAATACCAGGGGACGATCTGCCTGGCATGTTCGTGGTTCTCAGCATCCACGATCGCCCAGGCTGTGTGTTCATTATCCTTGCAGCCCCACTCGAAATGATGCAGGTACCCCATGGCATGTAGATCTTTCATGACCTGGTCGCAATTTTCCGCAGTATGCGGCGATTCGATGATAAAGCGTTCCATGTCGTCTCCTTTTCAACAATAAGATATGGAGATTATAGAACGTTCATGCCCGGTTTTCAATCATCAGTTTATCGATGAGAAAGGCGAAATCGAGCGCGTTCTCTTTGAGGAAATCATATCGTCCGCTGGCGCCTGCGTGACCGGCGCTGAAGTTTGTTTGCAGAAGAGATACATTCCCATTCTTTGCTCTATCCCGCAGCCTTGCGAGGAATTTGGCGGGCTCCCAATAAGCCACACGCGGGTCGTTGTATCCCGTGGTCAACAACAGGTGCGGATATTCCACGTTCTGCAGATTGTCATATGGGGAATAGGACAGCATGTAATCGAAGTCCTCCCGGTTCTCCGGGTTGCCCCATTGGTCGTATTCAAGGGTGGTCAGCGGGATGGTCGGATCACTCATGCTGGTGATGACATCCAAAAATGGGACTTTACAGATGACGACCTTGAACAGGTCAGGTCGCATGATCATACTTGCGCCGACGAGCAATCCACCAGCCGAGCCGCCGATAATTCCGAGTTTTTCAGGCGAAGTGAAACCTTCTTTGATGAGATGCTCGGCGCAGGCAATAAAATCGGAGAAGGAATTTTTCTTGTGATGCAGTTTGCCTTCGTCGTACCAGGCGCGCCCCATTTCTGCGCCGCCGCGGACATGCCCGATGGCAAAGACAAATCCCCGGTCGAGGATGCTGATGATGTTGGGGTTGAAATGCGCTTCGCTCGAAGCGCCGTAGGCTCCGTAGCCGTACAGCAATGCCGGGTTGCGTCCATCGTGGACCAATCCTTTTTTATACACCAACGAGATCGGAACCTGCCTTCCATCCGGCGCGGATGCGAAGATGAATTCGGTGATGTATTTGGATTTGTCGAATCCGCTGGGGATCTCATCTTCTTTCAAGACTTCCCATCCGCCGGTAGGAAGATGAATGTTCAAGATCGAAGCCGGGACGGAAAGCGAGGAATACCGCACCCGGAATTCATCTGACTGGAATTCAGGATTGGTCTCCGATACGACTTCATAGGTCGGGTCGAGGAACTTCACATAATGGACATCGCTGATCCCATCGGGATTGCTGATGCGCAGCTGGCGAACCCCGTTCTTGCGTTCATGCACGACGATGTAATTCTCGAACAGGTCGAAGAATTCCAAGGCTGTGTCCTCGCGATGGGGGATGACATCCTGCCAATGGTCCATGCCGGGGGAGGCGATCGGAGTTTTGGCCAGTTTGTAATTGTAGGCGTCCTTGTTGGTGATGATAAAAAATGAATCTTCGTGATGCCCGGCGTAATACTCCAACCCAGGCTGACGGGGTTGAATCACTTTGGGTTCAGCACCCGGCTCATCGGTCCGCAGGAAGCGAATTTCCTGTGCGAGCGTGTGGAAATGGGTCAGGAAGATGAATTTCTTACTGCGTGACTTCCGCAGGTTCAGGACGTATGTGTCGTCAGTTTCGTGGAAGAGAACAACATCCTGCGCCGGGTCTGTGCCAAGGGTGTGGCGAAGGAATTTATCCGCCCGGTGGGATTCGTCAAGGGTCAAGTAATAGAAGGTGCGATTATCCTCCGCCCATTCCACGCCGGTCCGGTAGTAGACACTTCCCTGCGTGCCCGGGATCTGTTCGGGCAGGTGCTCTCCGCTTGCAAGATCCTTGATGCGGATGGTGTAAACCTCCGCGCCTTCGAAATCAATGGAGTAGGCAAGCCTGGTTCCGTCCGGGCTGATGCTGAAGGCGCTGAGACTGCAAAACTCGTGACCTTCGGCGAGAAGGTTTTGATCGAGCAGAATTTCTTCAGCGGCAGAGAGCAATCCTTTTTTGCGGCAATAGACCGGATATTGTTTTCCGGCTTCCGTGCGGGTGTAATAAAAATATCCGTTGTATCTTTCTGGGACGCTCGAGTCGACTTCCTTGATGCGCCCTTTCATTTCTTGAAAGAGAAGCTCCTGCAATGGTTTGATGTGAGCGAGCGCTTGATCGAGATAATCGTTCTCAGCCTGAAGATACTTCAACGCTTCGGGATTCTCGCGGTCGCGCATCCAGTAATATTCGTCGAGGCGGGAAATTCCGTGTTGGGTGAGCGTGTGCTCTCTTCTGGGCGGCTTGGGGGTCAGATCCATGATACACCTATGATATGCCGGGTAGATATTTTTCCCGCAGGCTTTCCATATGATGTTCCACATGACCAACGAGGATATGGATCAATGCGCGGGCGCTGATGGTCGCTCCGCTGGCGGTGCCGGTTTGTGCAATCATCTCATCGTTCATGTTTTTGATGGCGATGGCGTTCGCGCGCCGCAGATATTCGAATTCAGCGAGCAGGTCGGCGAGCGGAAGTTCATCCGCGCCGGATTCACGGACGTAATCTTCCTGCTCGAAACCGGGCAGGAGTGTTTTGTCCTTACGGGAGATGCGCAAGAGGCGGTACGAAAAGACCCGCTCTCCATCGATCAGGTGGCTGACGATCTCCTTGATGGACCATTCTTTGGGTCCATTGCGGAAGCGGGCTTGTGAATCCGTCAGACTCCCAAGTGCGGCTTTCAACTCATCTGGTTGGGCGGATAACGCGGCGATCAGATCTCCGCGGGCTGTAGCGCGCTGGATATAGTCCGCGTAGAATGGGGCAAATTCTTCAGGAGTTGGCGAAATAATTTTAAGGGACATGAAAGATTTCTCCGATCATTGTGGACGTTTGCGGGTTGCCAGCACGTAGAGGGTGATGAGATAGATCACCACGATGACAGCCGGAATGATAACGAAGCGCTGTTCAGGGAATGCGAACCATGCAATGGTGACGAGGAAGGTGCGCGCAAAGGTGTGGAACTGACCGATCCAGTGCTGGATCATCCATGAGAACGGCAGCCACATCAGCCCGGCGAGGATCCCTACGCTGAGCGGCAGGGAAGTGGGCTCGATCATGAAAAACGGGATCGCGATCGCGAACACCAGCCAGGCCATCAGCACGGATTGAAAGAATAATTTGTCGAATTCGTTGTTGTTGCGAGTCTTGCCGATCAGATCTTCGCCGAGAAAGCGTGCAAGCAACAAGCCAAGCGCAAAGATCATCCCGGTGGCAATGAACAGGATCCATGCCGCCAGCCCGACGGGCACGAACGCGCCTGCAATGCCGATAACTATCCAGGCGATGGTTCCGGCAAGCGGCATTGCGAGGAACCGGCTCTTTGAAAATTCGGTGCGTTGGTCTTCAAGGGAGCGGGGTGAAACAGTGTTCATGATGCATCCTTTCTAAAGTTGAATGAGTTGGAATTCTAAATAATACCCGAAGGAATTTGCCGCCGGAAGGCTATGATATTTTTACGGTTCGCTCAAGAAACAGAGTTAGTAAAAAGGAAGATAGTTCGTAATGAGATTTAAGAGGATGGAATAGATGATCATTCCCATCCAATAATACCGCAGGTCCTGGCTGGAATTCTTGAAGCCCAGTGCAGACAGGATGATCAAGACCGGCATAAAATCCATCGTAAAGCGCTGGGTATTGTATTGAATGTATCCGTTGTTATGATAGAACAATGCGTGGATAAGGGGCAGCACTACCGCAGCCCAGCCGCCCCAAAGCAGAAGCCGGTCTTCCTTCGCGCGAAAGGCGGCGATGACGAATGGGCTTGCCGCCAGAAGAGAAGTGCCGAACCAGTCTACGCTGGAGAACTCCAGCATATCCGCGCCGCCGAACTTGATGTGATAGCCCTGAATGAACATGTACACCGTGTTGAAAACGACGTACGCCGGACTGAAGATCCCATGCTGGCTGACGCGCGACCACAAAAAATTTCCCGATCCGCCATAGGTATCATAATTGAGGGCTTCGTAGCCGCTCCCGAACGTTCCGAACCGATAATAATTGAAGCCGAGATAGATCAGGATGCCGATTCCAACACTTATGAAAAAACCGGCAAGGTTCCAAGCCCTGCCTGCGTTGCGTGGATTTCTCCACAACAAAGCCGGAATGAAGAAGATCAGATAAACGGATAATTGCCGCGACAGGAACGCCATCGCGAGGAACAGACCGGCAAGCCAGCCTTTCCCGTCATGCAGCGCTTCATGAATCGACAGGAGGGCGAAGAGGACTGCCGTCAGTTGGGCGAACATCCAAACCCATTCGCTGGCGCGAAAGACCTGCCAGTATCCGGTGCCCAGAGCGAATCCGACGAGAATCCAGATTGCTATTTTTTTGTCAATATCGAGGGTTGATAAGATGCGGTAAAGCAACAGGCAGGTGAACGCCGCCATCATGAACGAGATCCAATATATCTTGATGCTCTCGCCACCGAACAAGGCAACGAAGGGGGTCAGCAGAACCGCGGGAAACGGGGGGAAGGGGATGTAGATCCGCCCCTGATGTTCAAGGGTCTCTCCTGGCAGTTTGCCTTGTTTTTCCTGAATTGCAAAGTTTCCCTGCAGGAACGCTTCCGCCTGGTAGGTATACAGGTTTTGTTTTCCGTTGTTCTGGTTGATCGTCCCGAGGATTCCTGTCAGCAGGAGAATGGAAACGATCAGCCAGGAATAATTTTGGATGAACTTGCCGAAGCTGCCTGAGCGCATTGAATGAGGTGACCTTTAGGTTGATTGTTTTGAACTTCCAAAGGGAATTGACCCGGTTATCCTACAAATAAAGCGACCACTGCAATTGTATTTTCAAGTATAGCACAGCCATTTTGCGATAAAAAAACCTCCGGTTTGACCCGGAGGCTGACGATCATGCAGGCAGATTAACGACTTCATCCAAAAAAGTGACCTCAGGCGGTCCTTTCACCCCGGCACGGGCGGTGGCATCGCGGAAATCCTGTGATTGGAACATCTGCATGGCTTTTGCCTTGTCGGAATACTCCCCGAGGATGACGACCTCATTGGGGCTATCCACCTTGCTGAAGGCGCGTACCCCAAGGGAACCGAAATTCTTGCGGAGTGTGCCGGCCTCTTCGAACACGGTCTTCCATCTTGCCAGGTCTTCAACGGTAAATCGAACGAGTACGTGGATCATTGCGGGTTCTCCTTTTAACAATAAAATGGACTTTGAATCGTTAACCCAGCCCACGCTGTATGGTTGTGGGCTATGACCGCATTACTGGTGGGGAATAGTTAACATCTCATGTCAAAGTGCCGTTGTTGAAGTTTCATTATGATATATTCGCATAGGAAATATTCCACAATTTGCCGCGCAAGTTACCCCAGAACACAACCTTCCATGACCTATCAACTCACTGTCCACCCAACTTCTGCCTACCTGCATGCCCATGTGACCGGCGAGAATTCCGTAAAAAACGTGACGGATTACATCCATGAGATCGGAGATATATGCGAAGGACAAAAAATTTCCATGGTCTTGATCGAAGAGAACCTGCGCGGACCCGGCTTGAGCATGTTCGATATCGTCAAGGTCATTAAAGGACTGCGTAAATCGCCGCCTGTCCTGCGTTGGGTGATCTATGTGGATGCGAACCCCGCACACGACCCGGTCCTGATGGATTTTGCCAGAGAGTTGGCGATCCGCCGTGGATTGAGGATCCGCATTTGCCGTTCCCAGAAAGAGGCGAAGGAGTGGATCGAAACCATGCTGGTTAGATAACCCTTGCTGTCCGCATCAGAATCATGTCCATTTCACCCTCCGAATATCTTTGGAGGGTTTTCACTTCCTATTTAGTTGGCTGTATAATGATGTCAGACAACATTAGTGGAGTTTCCATGAATAGTAATCACACTCGTAACCCCGGCACGCCCCTTGACCTTGATTGGGTGATGGGCGCGCACATCAACAAGAGCGCCGTGGAGCGCCGTACCGCCACACTGACAGGTCGCCGTACCGTGAAAAAGGATTGGCAGGCGGCGTGGCTTTTACGCGCCATCACCAACATTGACCTGACCACCCTCGCTGGCGACGATACGCCCGGGCGTGTGCAGCGTCTGTGTGCGAAAGCCAAACAGCCGTTGCGCCCCGATATGCTTGAAAAACTTGGATTGAACGGCGAGCGGATCACTGTCGGTGCGGTGTGCGTGTACTCCAACCGTGTCGCGGATGCAGTCCACGCGCTTCAAGGCTCTACCATTCCAGTTGCCTCTGTTGCGACAGGTTTTCCTGCGGGACAGACTCCTCTGCCACAAAGAATCCAGGAAATTGAGCAAGCCGTGGAAGCAGGAGCCAAAGAAATTGACGTGGTCATCGCCCGCAACTACGTGTTGACGGGGGACTGGCAAGCCATGTACGACGAACTGCAACAATTTCGCAAAGCCTGCGGTGAATCTCACATGAAGACCATCCTCGCCACTGGCGATCTCGGTTCTCTCAAACAGGTTTATCAAGCCAGTCTAGTATCCATGATGGCAGGTTCAGACTTTATCAAGACATCCACTGGAAAAGAAACGGTCAATGCCACACTGGAATTCAGTCTTGTAATGACCCGCGCCATCCGTGATTATCTCGACCGCTTCGGTTACAAAGTCGGCTTCAAACCCGCGGGCGGAATCAGCTCCGCAAAGCAGGCAATGGCGTGGCAGTCGCTGATGAAGGAAGAACTCGGCGATGACTGGCTGAAGAATGATCTGTTCCGCATTGGCGCAAGCAGCTTGTTGACTGACATCGAGCGGCAGTTGTATCACTACATCACAGGTCACTACGCGGCGAAACATCACATGCCGATGGGCTAAGAGCTTGCTAACCGCCAAGAGCGCAAAGAACGCGAAGAAAGGAAAATTGAAATGGAAACGCAAATGATTATTTCAAATCCGAAAATTATGATGGGGCAGCCCGTTGTTTCAGGAACCCGCATTACTGTTGACCTGATTCTTGAAGGGCTTTCAGCAGGTGAATCTTTTGACCAGTTATTAAAGGCGCACCCGCGCTTGACGAAAGAAGGGATTCAGGCTGCCTTACAATTTGCACGTGAAGCCCTGCGTGCGGATGTCATTTATCCCATTTCTGAGTCTGTCTAATGAAAATTCTCGCTGACGAAAGTGTGGATAATGAAATCGTCCTGCGGTTAAGGCGTGACGGACATGATGTTGGCTATGTTGCTGAAATGTCCCCAGGTATTATGGATGAAGAAGTCTTGGTGTTGGCTAGTGAGGAAGATACATTGCTATTAACTGCGGATAAAGATTTTGGCGAATTGATCTTTCGTCAGGGTTATGTCAAACGTGGCGTTGTTCTGTATCGGCTTGCTGGGCTTTCTTCTCAAGAGAAAGCAGAAATTGTTTCTTTGGCAATATCGCAACACGGAAGTGAACTGCTTTCCGCATTTAGTGTGATTACCGAAAAAGCAGTTCGTATTCGGAAAGTTTAATTAACTGATCTTACGCACACGACCGTGATTCCCTGAGCGATAGCGAAGGGTCTCTGAGACAATCGTAGAGGTTCTTCGCTTCGCTCAGAACGACACTGCGTAAGGTGA
>CAYJPO010000098.1:0-15122 GCA_964372045.1 uncultured Anaerolinea sp. | reverse complement strand
AAGAGAAAAACTACCCGGCGGCGGAACAGGTCATGCTTGAGAATGGGATCGAGGAAGATGACGTTGTCATCGTTGCCAACGCGCCAGCCTATTATCTCGAAACAGGACGTTCCGCCATTTCGCTTCCCTATGGCGGGGTCGATACGTTACAGGCGGTCTCAGACCAATTCAACGCGGACTACCTCGTCCTTGAACCGTCTGCCACCCTTTCTCCGCTCGGCAGTCTGATCGAACATCCCCAAGACAGCCAGCAATTAAAATATCTGGGTGAGGTCAATGGCATCCACATCTACAAAATCAAATAAACTGACACGCAACGACCTGCTCATCATCGCCGCCTCGGTGTTGTTTATCGCAATCCTTTATCTGCTTTCGAGCCGGTTCACCTATGCGGTCGGTTTTCCGCTAGATGATTCTTGGATCCATCAAACGTACGCGCGCAACCTCGCTTTGAATGGTGAATGGGCATTTCGTCCGGGCATTTCTTCGGCAGGCTCCACGTCTCCGCTCTGGTCAGCGTTGCTTGCCGTTGGCTTTTTGATTAATCTCTCGCCCTATTTCTGGACCTACTTCCTTGGCGTCACCACCCTGTTTGCACTCGCGGTCGTAAGTGAGTGGTCGGTCCGGCAATTGATCGTTTCTTATCGCCCTCGAATCCCCTGGGTTGGAATCTTTATTGCCTTCGAGTGGCATCTTGCCTGGGCGGCGATGTCGGGGATGGAGACGTTGCTCCACGGCTTGATCGTCACCACAGTCCTCGTTCTCTTGATGACAAACTCGCCTCGTTATCTGACCCTGGGCTTGCTGGCTGGTCTATCGGTCTGGGTGCGCCCCGACGGTTTGACTCTGCTCGGTCCCATTGGCATGGTCATCCTGCTTCAAAAAGACGATCTGCTTTCGCGCCTCACGGCACTCGTCAAGTTCCTGATCGGGTTCGGGGCTTTGTTCGTCTTTTATCTTTTGTTCAATCTCGCAATTGGCGGCACGCCTATGCCGAATACGTTCTATGCAAAACAGGCAGAGTACGCGGTTTGGCAAATGCTTCCCATCTTTGACCGGCTGGGGCAGATGTCTTTGCAGTTGCTTGTCGGTCCAAGTCTTGCATTGCTTCCCGGTGTGATCGCCTGGCTCGTCAAGTCCATTCGTGGGCGCATGTGGGGCAGCCTCGCTGCGATCTTATGGTGTTTAGGTTATCTTCTTCTTTATATATCCCGTCTTCCTGTCTATCAGCATGGACGGTACATCATGCCTGCCATGCCGATCTTTTTCCTATTTGGCTTGCTCGCCTTTGTTGAATTTGACACTGGGAAAATGTTTTCCCGTTACCATTGGATCGCGCAGACGATCTGGCGCGGCGGTCTGGTTATGCTCGTGATAGGTTTTATCGTTCTGGGTGCCAATTCCTATGCACAGGATGTGGCGGTCATCGAAAGCGAGATGGTGGTCACTGCAAATTGGGCGTCGGAGAACCTGCCGGATGGCGTGGTCATCGCCGCCCATGATATTGGCGCGCTTGGGTATTTTGATGACCATAAGCTGATCGACCTGGCAGGGCTGATCTCCCCGGAGGTCATTCCTTTCATCCGGGACGAGCCGCAGATCGAATCCTTCCTGAATGAAAAAGGTGCGGATTATCTGATCGCCTTCCCCGGCTTCTACCCGGCACTGACCCGCGATGCAGAGGTTGTTTTTGTTTCCAACAGCAGTTTCTCAATTGCATTTGGAGAACAAAACATGGCTGTCTACACATGGAAAACCCCTTAATGGGTTAAAATAGCACCGTACGGCAAGTCAATCCACAAGAAAAGAGAGATTGGGTTTGGGATGAACCAAATAACGTTATTGATTGTTGATGACCATCCATTGTTCCGCCAGGGCGTCGTAGATGCTTTGTCCCTTGAACCGGATATGCGGATCATCGCCCAGTCTGCGGCTGGGGATGAAGCGCTGGAGTTGATCCGCTCAAAGAAGCCGAATGTTGCCATTTTGGATGTAAATTTGCCCGGCATGAACGGTCAGCAGATCACACATCTCGTATCCCAGGATAAATTGGGAACCCGCATCGTACTTATGACCGGTTATGACGATATCGAGCAGGCGATCCACGCCGCCCTTGCGGGTGCTCACGGATACTGTTCGAAGGATATCGAGCCGCAGTCGCTTTCCCGTATCATTCGGGAAGTGGCGGAAGGCAAATACGTGTTTGCAAATAACGTCTTCACACGGCGCGAACTCGAGCTTTGGGTGGAGGAAAAGATGGAAGGCGCGCGCCGTTCCTACAGCGAACCCGGCACTCCTTTCCATCCGCTGTCAGACCGTGAGATGGAAGTCCTGGCTTGTGTCGTGCGCGGCATGAGCAACAAGGAGATCGCCACCCTGCTCGGTATCAGCCACCAGACTGTCAAGAACCATGTCACAGCCATTCTCCGCAAATTCGGTGTTGAAGACCGAACCCAGGCAGTTGTTTACGCGTTGAAACGCGGATGGGTGACGTTGAGAGATACCGATATAAGATCCTAGGAGAGAATATCCGTGTCGAATCAAGAAACTGTGGACTACAAAAGCGAATTAGATGAAACCCAGCGCGCCCTGCGCGAGATCACATTGATGATGGAACAAAGCCAGGGTGAGCTTTCAAAGTTGACGCAGCGCAACACCGCCATCACCTCACATTTGCAGCAGGTCCAAAAGCAGGGCGCGGGGATAGAAGAGTTGAAGATGGCGTATGATTCCGCCCTGGATGCCCTCCAGCGGCTTTTTGTTATGCGCGGGCAGTTGGAGAAACTGCAGAACGATAAAGTTCACCTCGAAAAATACAAGGCTGCGTTGGAAAAGATCGTCACCGGCACAGGTGACCAGTCAAGTTCCTCGCAAACTCAGGCTGCCAGAAATCAGATGGCGGGGGTTGAAATGATCGTCAATGCACAAGAGGCGGAGCGCCAGCGTTTATCCCGCCAGATGCATGATGGTCCCGCTCAGGCATTATCCAATTTTATTTTGCAGACCGAGATCGCGATGCGTCTGTTGGATGTAGACCCGGCTCAAGCAAAGGATGAATTGGGCAGCTTGAAGACCTCTGCCATGAGTACATTCCAGAAGGTGCGTAACTTTATTTTCGAACTTCGCCCTATGATGCTCGACGACCTTGGCTTGATCCCGACTCTACGGAAATATGCCGATGCATTCAAGGAGCAGACCGGGCTTGATGTCAGCGTGACGGTCACCGGCACAGAGCGCCGCCTCGAACCCTACCTGGAAGTCATGATCTTCCGCGCGGTCCAGGAATTGCTGGGGAACGCGGCGCGACATAGTCAGGCGAGCATGATCAAAGTCCACCTGGATCTGGGCAACGATTTCCTGCGGGTCAGTGTGGATGACAACGGAAAAGGATTCGATGCCGAGACGTTGAAGGACTCGAAGAATTTGGGATTGAAACTGATCCGTGAACGTGCTGAAATGTTGGGCGGGGGCTTTGAAGTGGATAGTGTAGTCGGTTCGGGCGCGAAGATCACATTCACAGTACAGGCGAAATCTGCTTAAAAAGTGGGCGCTTAACAATATTGTTAGCGGATTTTTGGAGTTTTCCTTACCCCACCGTAATATGGTTTTGACATTTTTCTTGTATAATGAATGTGTTATAAAAACCTCGAACATTAAAGAACTCGATAATAGGAGACGCTTATGCGACGCGGTATAACCCTGATTTTGGTGCTCTTGATCATCATTATCGGTTTAATAGTAGGGTTTGTAGCCATTCGCCAGTTTTTGATTGCGCAACAACCAACGGACCAGCCCGTCTTTATTGAAATCTATTATGCTGCCCAAAACATTCCACAAGGCAGCAAGATCACGGAAGATGTCCTGGCAACGATGCGCATCCCGCAGGAAAATGTCGTTGCGGTCATGTTTACCCGTGAAGAGCTTCCTGCGTTGGTTGGGCAAGTGGCGAAGTTCCCGCTCGATCAGGGCGTGGTGATTACTGAATCGATGATCGCAGGCGCATCTTCAGCCGTGCCGATCTCAGGTCCTCAATGGGCATCTTTGATTCCGCCCGGAATGACCGCCATGTCCATTCCGGTCGACCGCCTCGCTGTTTCAGCGTATGCGATCAACGATGGCGCGCACATCAATGTCAATGCCTGTTTGCTTTTCGTGGATGTTGACCCCTCCTTCCAGACCATTCTCCCGAACTTGACAGCCGTGTTGACCGGGACAGGTCTCGGTTCCGTACAAGGTGCGACCGGCACCGGTTTTTCGGTCGAAGGTCTTCCGATCCTTTCGCTCGGTGTTGCAGGTGCTGGTTCCCCGCAAGGTCGTTTGGAATTGGATCCCTCCGTTCAGCAGCCTTACTATCTGGTCCCATCTGAAGTGCAGCGCCCCAGGATGGTTTGTCAGACGCTGTTGCAGGATGTGGTCGTGATGAAGTTGGGTAACTTCCCGCTTGTGCCGAACGCTGAAGTTGCCGCCGATGAAGCAGCAACCGACCCCAACGCCCAGCCCGCCATCCCGGATATCATCACATTGATCGTCTCCCCGCAGGATTCGATCACCTTATCGTACCTGATGTACACAAATGCGAAGTTGTCCCTTACCCTGCGAAATCCGACCGATCAGGCACGCCTGGCGACCGAGGCATCTACATTACAGTTCCTGCTGAGCCAATATAACATCCCTGTTCCAGCCAAGTTGCCGTATACGATGCAGCCCGCGATTTCGACCCTGACATCACCGATCCTGCCGAATGACGCTGTGAGCGTGCCGGAACAATAACTCGTAAAACTATAGATTGGATGTAGTATTTATGGCTGTTGAAAAAATTCGGGTTCTTATCGTTGACGATATTGCAGAGACACGAGAAAACGTTCGGAAACTCTTGCAGTTCGAGGCGGATGTCGATGTTGTCGGCACCGCCCGTTCGGGCAGGGAGGGGATCCAGTTCTCGCAAGAAATGGACCCGGATGTCGTTTTAATGGACATCAATATGCCTGATATTGATGGGATCTCTGCGACGGAGGAAATCCGGCAGAGGTCACCTCACATTCAGGTTGTCATCCTCTCGGTGCAGGGCGATCAGAATTATATGCGGCGAGCCATGCTTGCCGGCGCGCGTGATTTTCTGACAAAGCCCCCAATGGGAGATGAATTGATCTCCGCCATTAAACGTGCGGGAGAGATGGCGCATATCGAACGCGATAAAGGTGCCAGGCAGAAAGTTTCCACATCCGCAGGTGGGACGCCGACACGAATGTCCGGTTTTGCGCCTGCCACGAATGGAAAGATCATTACGGTCTACAGCCCGAAGGGCGGGACCGGATGTACTACCATTGCGGTAAATCTCGCCATTGCATTGAACAATGAAGATACCCGCACCGTCCTTGTGGATGCGAACTTGCAGTTTGGTGACGTATCGGTCTTCGTAAATGAACAGGGCAAGAACACCATCCTCGAACTCGCACCCCGGATCGATGACCTCGATCTTGATGTTGTGGAGGAGATCCTCGTACGACATGAAGCTTCAGGGATCCGCATTCTCGGTGCGCCGCAACGACCGGAGATGGCTGAAAAGATCTCCGCAGCTCAGTTCACAAAAACATTACAAGCCCTGCAAAAGATGTATTCGTATGTTGTGGTCGATACATCCCCCATTCTGACGGATACAATTCTATCCACGATCGATGTGAGCGATATCATCCTGCTGATCACGACCCAGGAAATCCCCTCCATCAAGAATTCGCGCCTGTTCCTGGATTTGATGCATACGATGGGTATAACCAAGGAGCGGATCGTGTTTGCCATGAACCGTTATGACAAACGTATCGCGATCACGCCCGAACGGGTTGGTGAGAACCTGAAACACGAGATTTCTGCTTCGATCCCATTCGAAGAAAAGATCGCTATTACAGCAGTCAATCGCGGCGTCCCTTTTATGTTGGACCCAAAGGCGCAGGTGTTGGCGAAGGGAATCCTTTCTCTTGCCCAGGCTGTGCGTGCGCGGTTGAGTGAAATTGAAACCGTAGAAGATTTACCCGGTGTTAAGCGCTAAGGAGTTTGAAAATGTCATTGCTTCGACGTATCGAGCAAGGCCAGAGTGGGAGCAATAATAATCAGCAGGGGGGAGGAGGCGAGTCTTCGCCATCATTGCCTCCCGGTGGTGATGGGCAGTCTGCAGGCGGAGGCGGCGGTGATGCATCACGCCTCTCGTCCCTTCAAGCGCGGAGAGTCAGCGCCCCGATCACATCCCCGCAGGCGGGTTCTTATTTCGATTTAAAAACAAGAGTGCAGAATAAACTTCTGGCTGAGATCGATCCGTCCATGGACGTATCGAAAACAGATGAAGTCCGCCGTACCATCCAAAACCTGTTCGAGCAGATCCTTACTGAAGAAAATATCGTTCTCTCCCGCCCGGAGCGGGCGCGGTTGTTCGAGCAGATCGCGGCTGAGATTTTGGGGCTGGGTCCACTTCAATCTCTTTTGGAAGATGACACCATTACTGAAATCATGGTGAACGGACCGAAGAACATTTATATCGAACGAAAAGGCAAGATCCATCGTGTGCCTGTCACGTTCGAGGGCAATGAACACGTGATGCGGATCATTGACCGCATTGTGGCACCGCTCGGACGCCGTATCGACGAGTCCAGCCCGTATGTCGATGCCCGTCTTGCGGATGGCTCTCGTGTGAATGCTGTCATCCCGCCGATCTCTTTGGTCGGTCCGGTACTGACAATTCGTAAATTTTCGAGGAACCCCATTACTGTAGATCAACTGATCCAGTTCGGCTCTATTACGTCCGAGGCTGTTCAGTTTCTAAAGGCGTGTGTGGAAGCCCGATTGAACATCATTATTTCCGGTGGTACGGGTTCCGGAAAGACAACCCTCCTGAATGTGATGTCCGGTTTCATTCCGTCTGATGAGCGTATCATCACGATCGAAAATGCAGCAGAATTGCAATTGCGCCAGGAACATGTTGTGACGTTGGAATCCCGCCCTCCGAACATTGAAGGCCGGGGCGAGATCACCATCCGTGACCTGGTGATTAACTCCCTTCGTATGCGCCCTGAGCGCATCATTGTCGGTGAATGCCGTGGCGGCGAAACGCTGGACATGCTCCAGGCGATGAACACCGGTCATGAAGGATCGATGACCACTGCCCACGCGAACACTCCGCGCGATGCGCTTGCTCGTATCGAGACCATGTGCCTCATGGCTGGAATGGACCTGCCCATCCGCGCTATTCGTGAACAGGTGGCAAGCGCTGTGGATATGATCGTCCAGCAGGAACGTATGCGCGATGGCACCCGTAAAGTAACCACGATTACCGAGGTAAGCGGAATGGAAGGTGACGTCATTACCATGACTGACCTCTTTACCTTCGAACAGACCGGTACCGAGAACGGCAGAATTATCGGGCGGATGCGCCCCACCGGCTTAAGACCGAAATTCATGGAGAAGATCGAATCCGCAGGTATTCATTTACCACCGTCCATTTTTGGAATTGGTGAACGCCGCAGGTATTAGCAGCCCAACATCCTGGAAGGAATAACATGACCTGGATCATTATTATTGGCGGCACCATACTGATTATCCTATTGATCATTGGTGTGATCATCACCTCGAACAGTGAACGGGCGGTGATCGAAGAGCGCCTGAGTCAATACATCGATAGTGATGCGCAAGATCTGGATAAGGAAGCCCAGAAATATGTGATCACGAATTGGGTTTCGAAACGGGTGGAAAAGACATCCTATGGCGAGAGGATCGCGCGTGAATTAGCCCGCGCGGATTTAAAGTTCAAGGTTGCCGAATACATCGTTCTGATCGGGCTTTCCATTTTTCTAAGTGGGTTGGTTCTTTGGTTTATTGGAAACCGCCATCCCATATCCGGCCTGATCGGAATAGCGATAGGTGCTTTTGCTCCCCGGTTCTATGTCAAATCCCAGCAGAGAAAGCGCTTGGTGAAATTTAATGACCAACTGCCGGATATGCTCAACCTGATGGTGAACGGTTTGCGTGCGGGGTATTCGACAATGCAGGCGATGGAAGCCATCAGCAAGGAACTCCCTTCGCCAATCTCCGACGAATTCAAGCGTGTCGTCCAGGAAATGCAGATCGGCATCCCGATGGAAAATGCGCTCGATAACCTTTTACGGCGCATCCCCAGCGACGACCTCGACTTTGTCATTACAGCGATCAACGTGCAGCGTGAGGTCGGTGGTAATCTTTCAGAGATCCTCGACAATATCTCATTTACGATCCGGGAACGCATTCGTATCAAAGGCGAAGTACGGGTTCTTACGTCACAAGTCCGCACATCTGGTTCGGTATTGTCCATCATCCCGTTCGGTCTAACGGTTGTTTTGTGGTTCCTTAATCCGGATTATCTGATGTCTATTACCCAGGGCGGCCCGATCTGTACCGCGGTCATTATTTGTACGGTACTCGGGCTGATCTTCTCCAGCTACTTTATCATGATGCGGATTGCGGATATCGAGGTGTAATATGCAAATCGTTATTTGGGTCATTATAGGAATTGTTGTTGTTGGCGGCGTGGCGCTGGTCGTTGTCATTGGTGCGCGTTATGCCCGTCAGGCGCAGAACGAAGAAGGCGACCCCGTATTGGAGCGTCTGGCAGAAGCCACGCAGCGCGGCGAAAACGTTTCCCTTGAGGATATCGAGCTTCAACAACCATTCATGGAAAGGGTTGTCGTTCCGTTCTTCAAGCGGGTCGGCGAAATATCGCTTCGGTTCACCCCGGAAAAACTTTTACAGGAAACAACCCTGAAATTGGAATTGGCTGGCAACCCCGGAAGATTGGATGCCGCTACATTCTTGTCATTCCGTTTTGTCGGCGCGGCGGTCTTTGGCGGACTTTTATTGCTGATCTCTTCGCTTCCGACGGTTAACTGGCCCTTTGTGCGCGTGGTTCTTGTGGTAGGTATTTTTACCGTTTTAGGCTTTTTCTTTCCGCAGCTATGGCTTCAAAGCCGGATATCACGGCGGCAAAACGAAGTCCGAAAAGCAATGCCAGATGCTCTTGACCTGTTGACGATCTGCGTTGAAGCAGGGCTTGGCTTCGATGCTGCCATGTCGAAGGTCAGCGAGAAATGGGAGAATGAACTGTCCATTTTGTTCGGGCGCGCTATTCGAGAGGTGCAGTTGGGCAAGACCCAGCGCGAATCGCTCCGAGACATGGCAGATAGGGTGGGCTTGCCGGAGTTGACAAGTTTTGTTGCGGCAGTGATCCAAAGCCAGATCCTGGGTGTGAGCCTGGCGAAAGTCTTGCGCATCCAATCAGATCAGATGCGGATCAGGCGCCGCCAGCGGGCGGAAGAAGAGGCGCACAAGGCTCCGGTGAAAATGATCATCCCGATGGCTTTGCTGACGTTCCCATCCATCATGATCATCCTGATGGCGCCTGCTGGCTTCCAGATCTGGGAGGCGTTCCGTCCACTCATTGGACCATAAGAAAAAGGCTACGCAATTATCGAATTAAATGCTGAAGTTCCGAGGAGGCGGATTTTGGCGAATATCAATTATCATTTTTATCGTTCGTTATGGGGCGCGTTAGATTTGCTCTTTCCTCCCACTTGTGTGGGATGTGGCAAAGCGGGAATACGATGGTGCGCCGATTGTCAAAAGAAGGTAAAAATCTTGAATGGGGCGCTTTGCGAGGTGTGCGGACTCCCTCTGGAGAAGAGCGGAGTGTGCGATTCGTGCAGGGCAGACCGGCCGCATTTTCGTTCGCTGCGTGCCTGGGCGGTGTTTGACGGTCCGGTGCAGTCTGCTTTGCATAAATTGAAATACCGCCGCGATGTTTCATTGGGCGATGAGATCGCTTTCCAGATGGCTCCGTTCGTTCAAGAGCTGGATTGGAAGATCGATATGATCGTTCCCGTTCCGCTGGGCAGGCAAAGGATGAAACAGCGGGGGTATAATCAGGTTGCAATGATCGCCAAACCGCTAGCGATGGCGTTAGGGGCACGATACGCACCGACGAATTTAATGCGTCGGAAGGAAACTCGCTCGCAGGTGGGGCTTTCAAAGATCGAACGCCGGACGAACGTCCGGGATGCGTTTCAGGCAGGGACGGGGGTGGCAGGAAAAATCGTGCTAGTCATGGATGATGTTTCAACTACAGGATCGACCCTTTCCTCCAGTGCGGATGCATTGTATGCGGCTGGAGCCATGGATGTATATGCGTTGACAGTCGCGCGGGCATTACCTCACCATGATCTGGGTTATGTCTAGCGCGTTTGTGTTTGTAACTTGACAACCCAAAAGGAGTACCCCATGTCCAACAAAGTGGAAGTTCAGACACGCCAGATCCGATTAACTGAGCGGATCGAAGAGTACGTAAACAAAAAGGCAGGCAACCTCGATCACTACCTGCCTGCCATCGATGAAGCACGCGTGGAGTTAGCCCATCACAAGGCGGCACGGGAGGCAACAGACCGCAACGTTGCGCAGATTACCGTTTTTGGGAAAGGATTTACCTTGCGCTCGGAAGAGCGGGCGGACGAAGCCCTGGCGGCATTCGACAGGGCACTGGATAACTTGCAGCGTCAGATCGAACGGTACAAAGGCAAGAAATATCATGGACGCGGCGATGGCCGTTCTGCTGCGGAAGTTGTGGAAGATATCATCGATGAAGAGACCGGCGAACTTTCGCCCGTTTTCGCAAAGCGCAAGAAGTTCGTGTTGTATCCGATGAGCGAGGATGAAGCGATCGTCCAGATGCGGAATCTGGGGCACGATAACTTCTTCATTTTCTACAACGCAGAGACGAGCAAGGTCAATGTGTTGTACCGCCGACGCAATGGAAGTTATGGGTTGATCGAACCTGAGCTTGGATAATAGAATAATAAACAAAGAGCGGACTGTCGAAAACAGTCCGCTCTTTGTTTAATTCTCAATGCTGCTTTTTATCTGCCTCATTTCGATCAAAACGAAAATAACGGCGAGAAGGATGAGGGCGATCAGTTGTTCCTGTTTGATGCCGTTCAAGAGGATGGCAGAGTCGCCACGGAAGGCTTGAAGGAAGACCTGCCAGGCAGAGGTCAGCGCGGCGAAGAGCAGGAAAACCATGCCCGGACGTGGAAAAGGCTTGAGAAACCAGATCAGCCCCAACGTCAGGAGTGAGGCGAGCGTTTCGTAGACTTGAGTCGGATGGCGGGCTGCGTTCCAGAGGTCGATTCCCCAGGGCAGGTCCGTCGGTTTCCCGAACGCTGTTCCTGCGGCAAGGTTGCTCAATCCGAGCCCGACTGCGATGACGGCAAAGATGGGCGTTAGGGCGTCGAGCGAGTTCCAGAAAAGGAGCTTTTTTCTTTGACCATACACCAACGCAACAATGACAGCCGTCGCCAGCGCGCCGACCGGGTCGAAGAGATCGGGGTTGATCGAGACGATGCCCAGCGGACTTTTTGCGAACGCGCTGAAATTTTGCAATACGAACGAGATGCGGCCCCCGATGATGAATGCGATCAGCCCATAGAACGCGATGTTGTTCATGTCCTCCTTGCTGATGCCGTGACGGTCTGTGCGCTTTTCGGCGAGGGTGATACCAAGCCAGGCGGCGAGGACAAGCAGGATCATGTGACGCGGAGGTGCGAAGAGATTTTGGAATACGGTGAGCATGTTATTGAAGCGCCTCCTCGATGCGCGTACGGAGCAGGGCTTCGGACATTGGTCCGCCGACGACAACCTCCGTGATGATGCCCAGGCGGTTGATGAAATATGAGGACGGCAGGGAGCGGACTTGATACATGCGGCTCACGTCTCCCGTTTCATCGAGCAGAACGGGAAAGGTGAGTTTGTATGCTTCCAGGAACGGAGCGATGTCGAATGGGTTATCCTGCACTGTGCTGTTGACCGCAAGCACGACAAATCCCTGATCCTTGTATTCCTGATACATTTTTTCGATGGCGGGCATTTCCGCACGGCAGGGCGGGCACCAGGTTGCCCACAAATTGACCAGCACAGCCTGCCCCTTCAGGCTGGAAAGATCATAGGAGTCTCCTTCGGGAGTCTTAAGCGTGAAATCAGGGGCGGTGAAGCCAACTTGTGGAGCCGAACCATTGTTGGCGGATGAAGCGCCTGAGTCCGCAGAAAGTACGATCCACGATACGCCTGCGATGAGGACGAGAAGGTAGAGGATGATTCGCTGGGATTGTGACATGGCTGGATGGGTTTATATTCCTTGGTGTTTTGGAAGTAAAATAGATACTGATCAGTGTTCAGTTGTTCTGTTTTTCATCAATCTTACTATGTTTTTTACAGAACCCATTTTCGTCGGTATCGACCCGACCTCGTCACGAAAATCTTTTACCTATGCCGCATTGGACAGGAACTTGAACCTTGTCTCACTGGCGGATGGTGAACTGGATGAAGTGACCGCTTTTCTTGCCGGGCAGCAGTCCGCCACCGTGGCGGTGAATGCGCCTTCCGGCGTGAACCGCGGATTGGTGCGGGGGAAGTTGAAAAAGGAAATGCTGACGCCGCACAAAACCCGGAAAGCGGAGTGCAGGCTGGCGGAAGCTGAATTGCGCGAACGGGGGATCACGGTCACGGGAACGCCTGCGAGTGTGGGGGTGAGTCCTGCCTGGATGCAGGCTGGTTTTTCTCTCTATCGCAAATTGGAAAAGATGGGCTTTAAAAAATTCCCGGCAGACGATGCTCCGTATCAGCTCCTTGAAACGCATCCGCATGCCTGTTATTGTGTACTTGCTGGAAACGCACCCCTGCCCAAGCCCACTCTTGAAGGAAAACTTCAGCGGCAACTGCTTCTCTATGAACGTGGTGTCAAGATCAAAGACCCGATGGAGTTTTTCGAGGAGATCACGCGCTATAAAATGATCCGCGGCGTCTGGCCCCTGGAGTTGCTATACCTGCCCGAACAATTGGATGCGATCATCGCCGCCTATACTGCCTGGCTCGCCGCGAACAAGCTCGAAGAAATTTCGTTTTTGGGGGATGAGAAAGAAGGCAGGATCATTCTGCCTGAAAAAATTTTGAAAGGAAAATATTAAGCGGATGGTAAAATACTGCCCATGACAACCCAAAATCTTCAAAACAGCTCGATCAATGCTCTTCGATTTTTATCCGCCGATGGCGTGCAGAAAGCGAATTCCGGTCACCCCGGTTTGCCGATGGGCGCTGCGGCGATGGCATTCACAATTTGGACTCGTCATCTTCGTCACAGCCCGCGCAACCCGCAGTGGATGGGACGCGACCGCTTCATTCTCTCGGGCGGACACGGCTCGATGCTGCTTTATTCGCTCCTGTATCTCACCGGGTACGACCTGCCGCTTGAACAACTGCAAAACTTTCGTCAATGGGAAAGCCTCACTCCGGGGCACCCCGAATATGGTTTGACCCCCGGTGTGGAAGTCACCACGGGTCCGCTCGGGCAGGGGTTTGCGAACGGCGTTGGTATGGCGATCGCCGCTTCACACCTCGCCGCGACATTCAATAAACCCGGTCATGAGATCTTCGACACATATATTTACGCCATTGTCACCGATGGCGATCTGATGGAAGGTGTTGCCTCCGAAGCGGCTTCGCTCGCCGGGCATCTTTCGCTCGGGCGGTTGATCTATCTCTACGATGACAACCACATCTCCATCGACGGTTCGACCGACCTGGCATTCACCGAAGACCGCGCAAAACGTTTCGAAGCGTACGGCTGGCACGTTCAACGCGTGGACGATGGCAACGATGTCGAGGCAATCGACACAGCCATCAAAGCCGCCAAGACAGACCCGCGCCCGTCCATCATCATGTGCCGCACCACCATCGGTTTCGGCGCTCCGAACCGCCAGGGCACATCCAAAGCGCACGGTGAACCTCTCGGCGATGAGGAGCTCAACGCAGCAAAAGAAAATCTCGGATGGGAAAAAGAACCGCGCTTCTTTATCCCGGAAGATGTGCTGGCGTTCTATCGCAAAGCCGTGGATCGCGGACGCGAGTTGGAAGCGGATTGGAAAATGCGCCGCGAAGCGTATGCACGCCTCTTCCCCGACCTCGGAATTGAGTTGCTGCGACGATTGAACGGGGACCTACCCGAAGGCTGGGAGTCGGCACTCCCGACCTTCCCTGTGGATGCAAAAGGCATGGCGACCCGCGCCGCCTCTGGCAAGGTTATCAACGCGCTTGCACCTAAACTGCCAGAACTCATCGGCGGTTCCGCCGATCTGGCTCCCTCGAACAACACCAAGATCGATGGTTCGCCTGCCTTCCAAAAAGACTCATACGCCGGGCGGAACTTCCACTTTGGCGTGCGTGAACATGCGATGGGTTCGGTGCTCAATGGCATGTCCGTTTTTGGCGGAGTGATCCCTTACGGCGCAACATTCCTGGTCTTTGCAGATTACATGCGCGCCTCGATCCGTTTGGCGGCGCTCTCGCATTACCCGTCCATTTTCATTTTCACCCACGATAGCATCGGTCTCGGCGAAGATGGTCCGACGCACCAGCCGGTGGAACATCTCATGTCGCTGCGCTTGATCCCGAACCTCGTCGTCATTCGTCCGGCTGATGCCAATGAAACCGCTCAGGCATGGAAGGTGGCTATCTCACGCAGAAACGGTCCCACGGTTCTGGTCTTGACCCGTCAGAATTTACCCACGCTGGATACCCCAGCGCTCGTCGAAAAAGGCGCGTACGTGCTGAAAGACTTTGGGACTCCTGAGATACTCCTCATGGCGTCTGGTTCGGAAGTGAGCCTTGCCCTCGAAGCCGCGCAGAAACTTGCGGAAGAAGGAAAAGGCGTGCGTGTGGTTTCCTTCCCAAGCTGGGAATTGTTCGAGAAACAGGATGAAGCCTATCGCGAGTCTGTGCTGCCGAAAAGCATTCAGAAGAGACTCGCTGTCGAAGCGGGATCAACTTTCGGCTGGGAACGATACGCGAAGTCCGTCATCGGTATCGACCGCTTCGGCGCATCCGCTCCGTATAAAGTCATTTTCGAAAAACTCGGTTTGACCGTGGAAAACGTCGTTGCGAAAGCGAAAAAACTTTAGAATGAAAGTTGTAGGTCACGCTTTAAGCGTGACCTACTTATGAATGAGGAAAAAATGAAAGTAGCAGTCGGTTGTGACCACGGGGGCTTTCCGCTCAAGGATGTTGTC
>CAYJPO010000097.1:0-15340 GCA_964372045.1 uncultured Anaerolinea sp. | reverse complement strand
GATTACACCCGGTCGCAATTCAAAGGGCTGGCAAGCGTGCAGATCATTAACACGGAATTGATGCAGTTAAAAGAAGTGGAAGGCATCCTGCGTGATGCTTCCTTGGTGTACATTTCGGGCGGGAATACGTTCCTGCTTAACCATCGTTTGCACACCAGCGGAGTCGTGCCGTTCTTGAAGAAAAAGGTTCAGGCTGGGCTGCCCGTGGTCGGGTTCAGTGCCGGGGCGATCTTGTGCGGACCGAACATCCTTACCTCAAAGGATATGAACACGGTGCAGACACCGCATTTCGACGGGTTGAACGCAACCCCATTCAACTTCTTTGCACATTATCCGCTCGATGGGTATGGGCAATCCGTCCATGATGACTGGCTGAGCGATTTTTACATCTTCCACGATAACCCGGTCATCATGATGTGCGACGGCGCGTACATAACCGTTGAAGGAAAAAAGACCGTCCTCGTTCGTGGTGAGGCATATATTTTGAGAAAAGATTCAGAAAAGGAAAGACTCGCAGAGGGTCGATCCATCACTTTATAGGAGAATTTCATGACCGAGGATTGGAAGCCGAAGGATAAAGCCGAATTGATGTCCGCTATCGAGCGCGAGTGGAATTTATTGATCGCCCTCGCTGACTCTCTGACGAATGAGCAAATGACCACACCCGACTCCGGCGGTTGGTCGCCGAAGGATAACCTTGCACACCTGACCGAATGGATGAACGTCCTCATGGGATATCATCTCGACAAACGCCCCGCGCATGAAGTGATGGACGTTTCGGAGGATGTCACAAAAGACTGGGACATGGAAGTCATCAACCCGGTGCTTTTCAACCGTAATAAAGACCGCTCCCGGGCTGACGTGATGGCTGCAATGAAAACGGTTTACAATCAACTCATCGCCAAACTCGAAGCCATGAGCTTTGAAGACCTGCTCCAGCCGCGCCGCGCGGACGACCCGGAGAAACGCCCCGTCTTGCTGTGGGTGCTGGGCGACACCACCGAACATTTTCAGGAACACCGCGAAACGATAGAAAAAGGAATCAAGAATCGATCATGACCGCTGACAGTGAAAAAGATATTCAAGGATTAAGAGCCGCAGGCAAGGTCTGTGCTGACGCATTGAAGCTGATGATGGAACATGCCAAACCCGGCATGACCACTCTCGAACTCGACCAGATCGGCGAAGACTTTCTCAAAAAGGAAGGCGCCCGGTCTGCGCCACGCACCATGTATAACTTCCCCGGCGGCACGTGCATCAGCATCGCGCCGGTCATCGCGCACGGCATTCCCGATACCCGCGTGATGAAGGACGGCGAGTTGATCAACATCGATGTCTCCGCCGAACTCGGCGGCTATTACGGCGATACCGGCGCTTCGATGGTGGTCGGCAACTCCAACCCTGATTACGACAAACTGCTCGAAGCTACCAAAGCGACTTTGATGAAAGCTTTAAGCGTGGCAAAGGCTGGCAAACTGCTCAACCTCATCGGCAAGACCATCCAACAGGAAGCCGCCAGCCGCGGGTTCAATGTCATCTTCGATCTGACCGGGCATGGCATCGGGCATAAACTGCATGAGAATCCATCCGCCATTTACAACTTCCACAAACCGGATGATCGCCGCAAACTGACCGAGGGACTCGTCCTCGCCATCGAGCCTTTTCTCACCACGGGGCGCGGACACGTTGTCGAAAAACCCGATCACTGGTCGTTGAGAACTGTGGATAACACCATCGCCGCCCAATTCGAACACACCATCATCATCACCAAGGACGAGCCGATCATTTTGACGATGTAGCCGATTTCACGTTTCACTCTTCACGTGTTAATTAAATCGTGAAAAGTGAAACGTGATTTTTTCATTCTTCCTTCAGCCATCTCTTCACCGCCTCGCGCGGATGGTTGTACTTCCCCATTGATTCCAATAATTTATCCGGCTCGGATTCGCAAGCGATGCCTTTGCGGTGTTCGGAAAAAATAAAACCTTCCGCCACGGCGTGGTCCATTGCGGCGAGCAGGGGCGCGTAATAATTCTTCACGTTCAACAAGCCGACCGGTTTTTCATGCGCGCCGGTCTGTGCCCAGGTGATGGTCTCGAAGAGTTCATCCCAGGTGCCGAATCCGCCGGGCAGGGCAATGTAGCCATCCGAGAGTTCATGCATACGGGCTTTGCGTCCATGCATATCGGGAGCCACATCCATGCGGGTGAGACCGATATGCGCCAGCGCAAGCGTGTTCATGGATGGGATGATGACGCCGATCACCTCGCCGCCAGCGGACAAGGCTCCGTTCGCCACTTCGCCCATCAGGCCGGTCTTGCCGCCGCCGAAGACGAGGCGGATCCCGTTTTGGGCGAGGGTCACACCCATTTGAAATGCAGCAGATTTATAGTCGGCATGGACCGCGTCGGATGACCCACAAAAAACACAAATTGATTTCATAGTTCTCTCATCTTCTCTTCTTAAAATGAATTTTGTCAAATGTACCATATTGCCAGCAGGTTAGAGTTATGTAAGTGCAACCTTTGGGTGCTTGACTCAGTGCCCGCGCCGGGATGAAAATACCATCATGGACTATAAAGATTACTACAAGATCCTTGGCGTGGAACGCAAAGCCAGCGCGGATGAGATCCGTTCGGCGTACCGCAAGCTTGCCATGAAATATCATCCTGATAAGAACCCCGGCGATAAGAAGTCGGAGGAAAAGTTCAAGGAGATCAACGAGGCGTATCAGGTCTTGAGCGACGATCAAAAGCGCGCGCACTATGACCGCCTCGGTAGTGCCTACTCCAACTTCCGCACCACCGGCGGACGACCGAATGATTTCCACTGGGACGATTGGTTCCAGCAGCAGGGCGGCGGTCAGCGCGGCAATGTGGACGATATCTTCGGCGGTGCAGGCGGCGCTGGTGGATTCTCGGATTTCTTCCGCACCATCTTTGGGGAGGCGATGCGCTCGCAGGGACGCGGCAATCCGTTCGCGCAGGAGACGCAAGGCTACGATCAGGAAGCACGGATCAATTTCAAAGAGTCTTACGAAGGCACGACTCGCACATTGCAAACAAATGGACGGAAGTTGAGCATCCGTATTCCGGCTGGGGTGAAGACAGGGTCCCGGGTGCGGGTGGCGGGAGCGGGTCCGGAAGGGACCGATCTCTATCTGGTCATCCAGGTCGATGAGGATGAACGCTTCGAGCGTGAAGGCAGTAATCTGACCACGACATCCACTGTGGATATTTTTACCCTGATCCTCGGCGGCGATGCAGATGTGGAAACACCCGCCGGAAAGGTCAAACTGTCCATCCCCGCCGGGACCCAGCCCGACCAGGTCTTCCGACTTGCCGGGCGCGGCATGCCACTACTGAAAAGCCCGAATACCAAGGGTGACCTTTATGTGAAGTTAAAGGTACAAGTTCCCAAGTACCTGTCGTCCAAGCAGAGAGAACTGATCGAGGAAGCCTCCCGCATCAAATTTTAAAGTTCGAGGAGTTCTACATGAATACGAAAAAACTTATCACCGCATTAATGGTTTTGATCCTGGCGACGGTGGCATGTCAATCTTCCATTCTGACCGACCAGCCCACAGTGCAGGGCGATCAACCGGTCGTCTCCCAGATCGTGCCGACGATCCAGCCTGTCAATATCGAATCAGCCAACCCGATTGCACAGCAGGAAGTTCTTGTTTCGCTTTATGAAAATGTGAATCGCGGGACGGTCGCCATCTTCACAGATGCGGGCCAGGGCTCCGGTTTTGTGTACGACCAGAATGGTCACATCATCACCAACTATCATGTCATCCAAGATGCGAACACGGTGGAAGTCCGCTTCACATCCGGGTTCATGGCGTATGGCACGGTGGTCGGCACAGACCTGGATTCGGACATTGCTGTCGTCAAAGTGGATGCGCCCGCTGTGGAACTTTTCCCGCTGCCGCTCGGCGATTCGGACCTGCTGCAGGTGGGTCAGACCGTCATCGCCATCGGCAACCCCTTTGGTTTGGAAAGCACCATGACGGTCGGCATCATTTCCGCGCTCGGTCGCACACTTGACTCGGAACACACCAGCCCGGATGGAGCCGCTTTCACTGCCGGTGACATCATCCAGACCGATGCGGCGATCAACCCCGGCAATTCAGGCGGACCCCTTTTCAACCTCAACGGTGAGGTGATCGGCATCAACCGCGCCATCCGCACCACGAATTTTACCGATGCGGGTGAGCCGGTCAATTCGGGCATCGGTTTCGCCGTCTCCATCAACATCGTCAAACGCGTGGCGCCCGTGTTGATCGAAAAAGGCGAATACAGTTATCCGTATCTTGGCATTTCCTCGATGGATGCGCTGACCCTGGATATGGTCAATGCACTCGGTTTGACCCAATTCACCGGCGCTTACGTCACTACGGTTGTGCCCGGCGGTCCGGCAGATATTGCGGGACTCAAGGCCGGCTCGACTCCCACGAACATCCCCGGGCTGCAAAAGGGCGGCGATCTGATCATCGCCACCGACGGACAGATAACCCGCACTTTCGATGAAATGCTGGCATATCTCATCACTCATAAGGGACCCGGCGACACGGTGGTGCTGACCATCCTGCGCGGTGAGGAAAAATTGGACATCACCATCACACTGGGCGAGCGTCCGTAGTAATAAAAAACGGTTCAGGCGAAAATCCTGAACCGTTTTTTTGTTACTTAACTCCAAAGTCTGGAGACTTTGGACTCCTGCTCGAGTTTTATCCAAAACGTTCTTCGCGCCAGACATCCGCGCGGTTGTGATAGCCCGCCTGCTCCCAGAACCCGCGTTTGTCGCGCGGCATGAACTCAAGCGAACGCAGCCATTTTGCGCCCTTCCAGAAGTATGGGGTTTCCATCTCCTCGTGCCCGGGCATGTATCCCACCACCCCGCGCAACGGATAGCCGTGGTCGGGAGTGATCGGCTCGCCGTTGAAATGGGTCGCCAGCAGGAAGTTCTCCTGCATCACCACCTCCAGCGGCAGGTTGACCGTGAAGCCGTATTCTGCGTGCTGCATCACATGCGAGGCGGAGGGCTTGATCTTGAAGATGCCCTGATCCACCAGTGTCCGCACGGAAATGCCTTCCCAATCTGTATCGAACTTGCTCCAACGGGTGACACAGTGAATATCCATGTGGAGTTTGGTGCGCGGCAGTTGGTTGAATTCATCCCAACTCCAGCGCTTCTCCTCTTCAACTTCGCCCCACACGCGGAAGTCCCACGTGGCGGGGTTGAACATCGGCACCGGTCCATAATGCAGGACGGGAAATTTCTGGGTCAACGCTTGACCAGGAGGGAGCCGCCCTTCAGCGCGGACCTGTTCTTCTTGCTTGCGGCGATCAAATCCTTCGAACTGGAACATAGTACACCTCACTAAATAAATTGCCAGACCAGGCATTGAATAGACACGCCCGGCTGGCGCGATGTTACATGGAAAATATGAACAAATTCTTACAGAGGTTCGGATCACGTAGTCAACCATACCCCGGGTGCTTGCGACGATTGGCTTACAAATCCATGACCGCTGGGTCAAATATCCTATGGCTGGGGGCAGGTTTGCTCTTATAATAAGCCAAATTTTCACAGGCGCAAGGAGCGATCGGAATGAGAAAGCCCACCTTACAACAACGTTTTCAATACTGGTTCGATAACTTCATGTCACGCGGCACGATCGCGTTGATCGGGGGGCTCGCTGTTCTGTCATTGATTATTATCTTTATTGCCGCCGCGATCATCCGGGTCGGAGCCATCGCCATGGATGGCGAATCCGCTCCCAGTTTTGGCGAAGCTGCCTGGATGAGTCTGATGCGCACGCTGGATGCCGGGACGATGGGTGGGGATACCGGACCCGGTTTCCGCATCGTCATGCTGCTGGTCACCGTCGGCGGCATCTTCATCGTATCCACGCTCATCGGTATTCTAAGCAATGGACTTGAGGAACGCATCGAGAGCCTCCGCAAAGGACGCTCGCTCGTCCTGGAAAACGATCATACCCTCATCCTCGGCTGGACGCCGCAGATCTTTACCATCATTTCGGAATTGGTGCTGGCGAACGAAAGCCGCAAAAGCGGAGCCGTCATCGTCGTTCTGGCAGACCAGGATAAGGTCGATATGGAAGATGCGATCAGCGAGCGCATCCCTGAGACGAAGAACACGCGTATCATTTGCCGCTCCGGCAGCCCGATGGATATGAACGATCTCGAGATCGTCAGCCCGCATTCCGCGCGCTCCATCGTCATCCTCGCAGACGGCGGCGACCCCGATACACACATCATCAAGGCTGTGTTGGCGATCACCAACAATCCTAACCGCCGCAGTGAACCGTATCACATCGTGACGCAGATCCGCGACCCGAAGAACATGGACGTGATCAAGCTGCTCTCGGATAAGGATGTCGTCCAACCGATTCTCACATCCGACCTCATCGCGCGTGTCGTCGCGCAGACCTCCCGCCAGAGCGGCTTGTCCATCGTCTACACCGAATTGATGAACTTCGGCGGTGACGAGATCTACTTCAAGCAGGAACCCAATCTCTCCGGCAAGACCTACGGCGAAGCCACGCTCGCATTCGAATCATCCACACTGATGGGCATTCGCACTGTCGATGGTGTTGTAAAGATGAGCCCGGCAACGGACACACGCATCCAGCCGGGAGACAATATCTTTGCCATCGCCGAAGATGATGACAAGATCCTGCTTGCCAACCTCCCGCGCGTCCCGGTTGAAGAAAGCCTGATCCACACCAACGGCAAGGTGACCAAGCCCAAGCCTGAGCGCACGCTCATCCTCGGCTGGAATCGCTCCGGCACCACCATCGTCCGCGAACTCGATCACTACGTCGCCAAAGGCTCGCAGTTGACCATCGTCTCGCAGGTCTATGACCTGGAACAGCAGCTCAAACGCGACATTGGCAAACTTACCAGCCAAAAGCTGACTGTCATCGAAGGCGACATCCGCGACCGTGACTTGCTCGAAAAACTCCAGGTCACCGAGTACGACCATGTCATCGTTCTGGCATACAGCCATCTCGACGTTCAGGAAGCCGACGCGATCACCCTGGTCACACTCCTGCACCTGCGCGACATCGCCGAGAAGGACGAGACCCCGTTCTCCATCATCAGCGAAATGCTCGACCTGCGCAACCGCGAACTCGCCGAAGCCGCCAAGGTGGACGACTTCATTGTCAGCGATCACCTCATCAGTTTGATGATGGCACAGCTCTCCGAGAATGCCGACCTGATGGGCGTCTTCACCGATATGTTCGACCCCGAGGGCGCGGAAGTCTACCTCAAACCCATCGGCGATTACGTGGCGACCGAACAGCCCGTCAACTTCTACACGGTTGTCGAGGCGGCGAAGCGGCGCGGGGAAACCGCCATTGGCTACCGCCTGATGAGTGAAAGTCACAACGCTGAAAAAGCCTACGGCGTCCACACCAACCCGAAGAAATCCGAGAAGGTCTTGTTCAAACCCGAAGACAAATTGATCGTGATCTCGGAAGGGTAGTACACCCAGAGACAGTCACCTTCAAAGTGGCTGTCTTTTTTTTATTTAAGGGCGAATGTTATAATCCCGCAACTTCATTCCTGGGATTACTCCATCATGTCACAAAGAGCGGAAATTGATCAATACGAATTTATCGACGCGCTGCGCGGACTTGCCATCCTGCTGGTGATCGCCACTCACGTCGCCTCCATTGCAAATCCAAGCCTGCCCATATTGAGGTCGCTCGCGGCAAGAGGGGCGTTCGGCGTGCAGCTCTTTTACATCGTCAGTGCGCTGACCTTGTTCCTGTCCATGAACCAACGCTTACGAATGGAAAAACGACCGACGTTAAATTTTTTCATCCGCAGAATCTTCAGGATCGTCCCCCTGTATTACCTTGCCGTTGTCGTCTACACTCTAGCCATGGGAACCGGTCCCAACTATTGGGCTCCCAACGGCATCACCTGGTGGCATTATGTTCTGACACTGCTGTTCCTGAATGGCTGGCATCCCGAAGCGATCAACGCGATCGTGCCATTGGGCTGGTCCATTGCGATCGAAATGACCTTTTACCTGATCATCCCTCTTCTGTACAATCGGATCAAAAATATCAGCGGGGCGCTTGGGCTCATCCTCGCAAGCTTGATCTTGCAATTCGTTCTGGTCGCTGTTTACAAACCTCTGTGGCTGCAATATGTCACTGGCTATGTGGTGCAGCCATATTTCTATCTTTGGTTTTTCGCGCAACTGCCCGTTTTTGGTCTGGGTGTATTGGTGTATCAGATCCTGCGAGACCGTCAACCTGAACGCAATAAAAACCTGGGCGGCGTGTTTATCCTGCTTTTTGTTTTTCTATATGTTGCGTTCTTAAATACTACAACCTATCTGGATTTACTTCCCACTCACTTCTTTTATGGAATTGCCTTTGTTGCTCTCACTCTCGGGTTGTACTTTTATCCCATGAAATTTTTTGTAAATCCGCTTACCCAATGGATCGGAAAGATCAGCTATAGTTTGTATCTGGTTCATTATCTCTTTTTGCCGTATATAAAAAATTGGCTCCCCCTGAGTGCCAATTTTGGAAAGACTGCGCAATTCGCAATTTACTTTCTTGCCATCCTGATCCTGTCTTCGGGAATATCGTACATTACCTATCGCTTGATCGAAGTTCCCGGCATGGATCTTGGGAAGAAGTTAATTCGAAAACTTGAAAATCCAGTGTCTCAAACTACCGTGAAGAGCATTGCATAATTCATCAGTTTACAGCCCGGCAACCGTAACCCCATTTTTCTCCAACACATCGCGCAACATCTTTGCATTCGCTGCCGCGTTTGGATGGTCGCCGTGCAGGCAAAGTGTGTCCATTCTTCCCGTGCGGATCAGCTTCAACGCATGTCTTGCCACCTCTTCAGACGACTCGATCAATGCCCCCGGAAGAAGGCGGGACATTAACGACCCGTCAGCGTTGTAGCCTCTATCGGGGAATCCCTCCGCCGCGACTCTCAACCCTATCTCCCGCCCCGCCTCAAGCGACCTTGAGCCTGCCAGCCCAACCAAAATTAAATCCACGCTGGATCTTTTTACTGCCCGCGCAATCGCATTTGCTAATTCAATATCTCTCGCCGACTGGTTATACAACGCCCCATGCGGCTTGACGTGGGTCAACATCACGCCTTCTTCTTTTGCGATTGCCGCCAAAATTTGAATTTGTTCCAAGACTAACTTCTCCGCCTCATCAGGTGAGAGATTCATTTCTTTGCGCCCAAAATTCTCGCGATCCTTCCAACTTGGATGCGCGCCTGCATTTACATCCAAGTGCTTTGCCAATCGAAGAGACTCACGCATGGTCTGTTCATCGCCAGCATGAAATCCGCACGCGATGTTGGCGGATGTGATATACGGCATGATGGCTTCGTCATTTCCAGCGCCTTCGCCGAGGTCGCAGTTGAGGTCGATTTTCATGGGACTCCGTTCATGTCACCCTGAGCGTAGCGAAGGGTCTCTTACTGCCTGGGTAGTGAAGAGATCCTTCGCTGTCGCTCAGGATGACATCGTGAAAAGTTTTTCGTATTTTTCCTGTGCCGCTGCCACCGTCGACTCTCGAAAGCGGATCCGGCTCGCGCCTGCTTCACATTGCGCCAGCAAGGGTTGGCTTGCGCGGGTGACGTTGGCGATCTTTGGATAACCGCCCGTTGTGGGAGCATCTGCCATCATGACGATGGGCTGACCATTGGCGGGGATTTGGATACTGCCCATCATCATCCCTTCGGAGATGAGTTCTTTGGTAACGGACTGTTTAATCGCCTGACCTTCCAAACGATAACCCATGCGGTCGAAAGAGGGACTGAGGGTGTATTCACTTTCGTAAAACGCGCGGATGCCTTCTTCCGTGAACCAATCCGCTTGAGGGGCGGGGATGACTTCGATGGTCGGAGTCTGGCTGTATTGAATATATTTATTGGCAGGGAAATCGCGCGCCGCGAGTTTGAGCAATTCTTTGGCGGGCTTGCCTGCCTGCAAAACATCGCCCGCACGCAGGGCTGCCCCAATTCCGCCGCGCAGGTATGCTGAGCGAGCCCCCATCACTTGTGGAGCGTTGAATCCACCGGCGATGGCGATATACGCCCAGTTGCCGCTGCCCGTCTTGTTGATGCGCACCGTCCACCCGGCGCGGACGAAGAAGGATGTCCACAGCGGAAATGTCCAGATATAGTTTTGAACTTCGTAGCCTGCGCCGGTGACGGCGAGAACGGTATTGTGTAATGCGCGCACCGTGATTTCGCCTAAGCCAAGTTCGATGACTGCGGAGTTGGGAGGATTGTTGAGCAGAGAGTTTGCGGCTTGATAGGCGAACCAGTCCATTGGACCAGAAGTAGGCACGCCAAATTTATTCCATCCGCGCCTGCCAATATCCTGGAGTGTGGCGATGCCGGTGATCTCAGTGACTTCAATCGCGGGAGACGATGGACCGCGGACGATGGACGATGGATAGGTGTTTATGGTCAATGGTCTATTGTCCATGGTCAGGGACGAACTTCACCGTATCCCCCGGCGCAAAGAGAAACGGATTTTCACTCGCCGGGTCGAACAACTTGAGCGGAGTCCAGCCGAGGATGTGCCAGCCGCCGGGAGAGTCTACAGGGTAGATTCCGGTTTGGGAACCAGCGATGGCGACCGAGCCAGCGGGTACATGCGTCCGCGGTGTGGACATGCGCGGCATGATGAGTTTGTCATCGAGGATACCCATGTAAGGGAAGCCGGGTGTGAAGCCCATCATATAGACGGTGTATTCGCGCTCGCTGTGCAAGCGGACCACGTCAAGGGGCGATAAGGCTAGGGTTGCGGCAACAGACTCCAAGTCAGGACCTGATGCGCCGCCGTACTGGACGGGAATCTCCAAGTGACGGGAAGCCCGATGAGTCGAGTCATCCAATTGAGTCAGTTTTTCTTTTATCCAATTTGCGGCTTCATCGTAGGTGAGACTAAGCGGGTCGTAGTGGACAAGGAGCGTGCAGTAGGCGGGGACGGTTTCGACGATGCCGGGCATGGCGTTTTGCAAAAGCGCGTCGAGGGCGTGGACGCGGGCGTTGATGGCGGGAGCGATCTCGTCGCCGAGTTGGATGAGAATTGCATAGTCGCCCAGCGGCTTGAGCATGTCAGCGTTCGAAGATGGAGATGGACTCGATGTGATAGGTCTGCGGGAAGAGGTCGAAGGGCGTGACCTGCTTGAGGATGTATCCGCCTTTGATGAGCCGCGCCGCATCGCGCGCGAGAGTGGATGGGTCACAGGAAACGTAGGCGATGACCTGTGGATTGATCTGGAGGATCGCGTCGAGGACGTGCTTGTCGAGACCGGCGCGGGGCGGGTCAACGATCATGTTGGACAAATTGCCAATTTGTCCAACGAGTGCCGGAAGAATTTCTTCAGCAGTGCCTTCGTACAGTTCGACGTTGTCGAATTCATCGAGGTTGATGGCAAAATCTTCATTGGCAGATTCGGACGATTCGATGCCGATGACTTTGGCGTATTTCGGCGCGAAGAATTTGCTGAACAAGCCGACGCCGCAGTAAAGATCAAGTAACGTAGTAGACAGGGAAGTTGGTGAGTTGGCAGATTGGGGAATTGGTAAATTGGTGAGGAGATGCTGCACCATTTTCTCTGCCATTTTGGTGTTGACCTGGAAGAAGGATGGCGCGGAGACGTGGAAGTCTTTTCCGAGGATTTGGAGGGTGAGATGGTCGCTGCCCGCAATGACGACGGGATGGTCTTCGTACACGTGGACGATGGAGATGTCGGCTTCGATCTCGAGTTCGTGTGTCTCTTCGGTATCGGATTCGAGGACGAGGATCAGGTCATCGTCGGCTCCGGCGCGGAGGGAGACGCGCTCGAGGTTCATGCGGGATTCGAATTGCAGTTCACGCCAGAAGTTATCGATCGCCGCTTCGGGTAAATGACATTCTTCGATGGGCAGGACGGCATTTCCGTTCGGGTTGATAAAGCCGATCTTGCCGTCATCGGTGAGATGAAATTGGATGTGGTTGCGATAGTTCCATTCGGATGGCGAAGCCACCATCGGCTGGATGGGCGGATTCTCGATCTTGCCGATGCGCTGAAGTTGGTCGCGCAGAATGTCGGTTTTGGCGAGCAGTTGATTTTCGTAGGGCAGGTTTTGGTAATGACATCCGCCACATTGTATGAAGTGTTTGCATTTCGGTGTGATGCGGTCCAGGGAGGATTTGAGAATTTCCAGTATCCCGCCGCGAGCGAAGTTTTGTTTTTCCTGGGTGAGTTGAATGCGGACAGTCTCGCCGGGCAAACCGAAGGGGACGAAGACGGCGCGACCATCTGGCAATCGTCCCATGGCATCGCCGCCGTAAGTGAGTTTATCGAGGGTGATTTCGTAAGTAGTGGATGGCATATCTGTTTTTACCACAACCCCATCCGGGGGGCTTAGGAGCACGATGGAGCACGAAGGAAGATCGTATTGAAAGTGATTATAACTTCAACAAAAAGAGGAAAGATCGGCTGACCAATCTTTCCTCTTTTATCATTCCTTCGCTTCTTTATTTCAAAAAGAACGAAAGCGCCACCAGCACGGTGATGAAAAAGCCAGCCAGCAAGCCGATGCGCTTGAGGTCCTTCCTGACCATGCTGTAATCGGGGTTGAACTCGAATTTCTGCGGTGCCTGGTTCGCAATGGTGACAGTCTGGGTGGGGCGTTTGTTTTTCTTAGCCATTTTTATTTCTCCTTCAAATATTGTTTTGCAAAGCAATCTCAGAGATCGTTCGGACGGGAGAATACCGTCCTCACGATGACTTCGTCAATTTTGTAATCGCGCAAAGACGACAATGCGCTGATCGTTGACAAGGTACGGATAGCACGAGATGAGCGTTACCGTGGGCGAGTTGGTCGGTGCCATCACTTCCACGGCGGTTGGCTCGACGAGCACGGTGCGGTCCACGATGTAGGTGAACTGCCGCTGTTGGGTGTAGACAATGATCTGGTCGCCGGGGACAAGCCGGTCGAGATAGCGGAAGAGTTCGCCGTACACATCATTGTGCGCCGAAAGCACCAGGTTGCCGTCACGCCCGGGAGCGGATGAGCCGATGTATTGCCCAACTCCCTTTTTAAGTTGTTCCCAGCCATCGCCTTGCACCACGGGCGCATCCACGTTGAGCGAGGGGATCTGGATGCGGACAGCCTGATCGGGCGCAGCGGTGGGGACGGGGATGTTCGCCAGCGATTGCACGATCGGCAGAAGGTGCGAAGGGATTTCCGCTTCGTTGGGCTGCGTGTTCCCTTGCGCATCGGGCGGAGTGTGACCGGAGGGCAACACCACAGCCATGACCAACGGCGTCGGGACGGCGGTTTCGGGATTCAGCGCAGCGACGACTTCATTGTTGAGCGTGCGCAGCAGACCGACCCCGTTGAAGATGACCGCCGCCAGCCCGAGCACCGCGAGCACTTCCACGGCGAGGAGCACACGGTCTAAAAACTTGCGGCGCGGGTTGGCGGGAGCCGCTTCCGGCGTAGATGCGCCTGCTTCGGTCGTATCAATGACCGGCGCGGATTCAGACGCGTCAAGGTCCATCTCCGGCGCGACGGCGATGACTCGCCCGGTGCGGCGAAACTGTTCCAATCGTTCCTTGCGTACGCCGCGGCGTTTCTCCACCAGCAGGCGGCGGAGTTCCTCCACAGACAGATCTTCAGGTGCTTTCTTGCGTGCCATAGCGCAGGGATTATACCGCATGGCTTCTGTAAGATATGCCCGTTCCAATCGGTCTGAATGGGTGACAATATCGGCTTGAAAAACGGTTCGTTTTTTGATAAAATGATAGTAGAATATTTGTTCTATTCCCAGACGCTAACTTTAATGAGGTGACATGAAGACCAAACTTTTTGATGAGGTTGAGACCTGTCTCCAGGAAACGCGCGCCAACCTGACCGAATGGGTCGAAGCGACTCCCGAAGATAAACAGCACACCTGCCTCGCCTCGGAAGATGGGACGTGTGTTGAAGAGCATTTGCACGTCATTGATGAGACGCTCGAAAAGTTAAAGGACGGTTCATTCGGCGTATGCAAGGTTTGCCACGAGGCGGTCGAGACCCAGTTGCTGCAAATGGATTACACCGCCGCCGTCTGCCTGGGACATTTTTCAGACGAGGAACTTCGTCAACTGGAAAATGAACTGGAACTTTCGCAGATCATCCAGCGCGGTTTGCTGCCCAGGGAAATCCCCTTTGTCGGCGGAATGAACATCGCTGCCTTCAGCCGCCCTGCCCAGATCGTAGGCGGCGACTATTTCGATTTCGTCGATTTCAAGGATGGGAAGCACGGCTTTGTGATGGCGGATGTGAGCGGACACGGCGTCTCTGCCGGGATGTTGATGAGCAGCCTCCAGACGGCTTTTCAAACGCTGGTGCCTGATGCGGATTCTCCGCTCTCGGTGCTGGAGCGCATCAACCGATTGTACATCCACAACATCCACGTCACGACCTTTGTGACCATCTTTCTGGGCAAGTACGACCCGCAGACGCGTATCATGCGCTATGCCAATGCTGGTCACAGTTCGGCGTATCTCTATCGCATGGCGACCAACGAGGAGATCTGGCTGCGCCCCACGGGTCCGGCGATCGGGCTGGTGGAGAAATTCTCCATCCATTGCGATGATGTCCAAATGGAACCGGGAGATATCCTCCTGCTGTACACAGACGGCATCACCGAAGCGGCGGACCATCACGGAACACTGTGGGGCGAAGACCGGCTGGCGGAGATCATCCGCCAGAATTCGGATGCCACGTCTGAGCAGTTGATCCAGTTGATCATGAAGACGCTAAAGGAGTATTCCAACGGCAGTCCGCTGGCAGACGATGTGACGCTGGTCATCGCCAAACTCGGTCAATAAAAGGCGTATTGCCAAATCTGCGCACTCTCGTTATAATGTCAGTCCTTCGGGCGGGTAGCTCAGTTGGTTAGAGCACTGCTTTGACATAGCAGAGGTCGTAGGTTCGAGCCCTATCTCGCCCACACCATTGACCAGTTTTCAATGGTCAGTGAAAAGTAAATAGAATACGCGTTGACCGAGACGAGTACGTGGTCAAATCCCTGACAGGGAGAAGAAACCAGTGATTGAGAGTTTCTTCAAGGGAATATCACAGAAAACCACTCGCGAGCGATGAACAGAACAGTGACCCGTAATCCAGGGTCAGTTAGTAAGTGAAACGGATGGCTTCGTTATCAGCCGAAGAGATGTAAGTCGAAAATAATTTCGACCTACAAATCGGGTGGAACCACGTGAGCTAAAACTCTCGTCCCGTTGTGGATGAGAGTTTTTTTATTT
>CAYJPO010000096.1:0-15682 GCA_964372045.1 uncultured Anaerolinea sp. | reverse complement strand
CTGAGTTGGTCTATTGGCTGCACCGCGTGAGAACGCGGTGTATGCCGTTAAAAAGAGGATTATCTTTATCTCTCTACTGTACAAATGTCGTTGCGAGGAGGGGTTTTGCTCTTTCTGACGAAGCAATCTCCTGTTTTGAGGGGTACTTCCTTTGAAAATGAGATTGCTCACCGCACTGGCGTACGGCGCAAGTGTCGCCGCCGAAAACCAAGAGCAGCGGCTCGCAATGACATAATTTGGCGCGATGTCCGGTAATAATTTCTTTATAAAATGTAGCGCGAGATATTGTCTCGCGCTACATCGTTTACTTTTACAAGAGGACTATCATCGTTTTTCTGCCATGTAGGCAAAGAAGCCAGCGCGTTTGAGGGCTTTGAGGGTCAGCCAGCCGAGCAAACCGCCCAGCGCGCCGAAGATGACATAACCTAGAAAGGCACGCAGCAATCCTAATGCGACGAACCCGATGGGCGCGCCAGTGATGATGCCGAATAGCCACTTGACGAGAAATTTACCGACATGACCAAAGATGCCGACGATGATCGCTACAACTACGTTATCCGTGTTGCCACGTAATATCCATAACATCAGGTCGGAGCCGACACCCACTATTGCGTAGGAGAGAAAGGTGTTCAACGCGCCGAAGTCACCCAGTCCCATAAAGCTTGCCAGCAGACCGGAAGTCACGCCGATGATGGAGGAGGCTCCCAGCTTGGGGACGACGCGCGCGCCGACGATAATGATCGCCATCCAAAAAATACCGGAGTGACCGGACATCTGTAATGGCGTGCGCAAGGCGATCTTGGCAACGATCACGAGCGCGGAGAACAGGGCGAGCAGGATCAATTGAAAGGTGGAAAAGTAACGTTGTTTCATATTTACCTCTATCGCTTGTCACATAATTAAGTAAACATTTTCAGAAAGCTGCGAGGGAAAATTGCAATCTCTGTTTACTAAATTACGCGATACTCTGTAATTTATGGTGACGTGATCTCGATCTTGTCCACATCCTGAATCCACGAGTCGCGGATGTCGAAGCCGGGGATGGTGGAAACCAGTTTGAGCGTGCCGCGCCCGGAGAGATCGAAGAGGACATTGTTCCCCTTATTCTCGACCTCTGCCCAACTTAGAGTCTTTGATTTCTCGCGGCTCGAACTCGATACTGTGATTTGTGATGCGTCTTGCAAATTGTCTTCGCCGAGGTAAAGCAGCAGCACGTCACGCAGCAGCCAGCCGTCTTGAGTCTTGCCTTCTTCCGTGTCGACGAAACTAGCGGTGGGGAGTTGACCCAAGTCATCGGGGATAAAGCTGGCAGCGAAACTGCCGTCTACGTACATGGGGATCGAGCCGGGGGGGATGTCAGCGGGTGCTTGCGCGGCGGCTTGTTGACGTTGGAGATAATCCACGCCGAGCACGATGCCCAAAATTACTATCAATATTGCCCCTGCGAGCTGGATACGTTTTTTCTGGTCCATTACCATCTCCAAAATAAAAGGGTGAGCAGGATGAATGTCCCGGCGATGAGGAGAAAATCCAGCCGGGTGAAAGCCAGTGTGTGATAGGAAACGCGGTGCGGAGAATCAAATCCGCGGGCGTAGGAGGCTTCTGTGATCGCCCAGGCGCGTTTGGTGGTCAGCACAATGGCGGGGACGGTGAGCGAGATCAAGTCCCCGACGTTGGTGACGAACTTCCAGAACGATGAAAAATTTGGCAGTGCGCCGCGTGATGATTGCGCTTCACGGATTGCGCGCCATTCGTCGTCCAGCAAGCCGAGGCTTTGAAAGGCGAGACTTAAACTGAAGGCATAACGATACGGCACGCGCAGTTTTTCGAGCGCGAGTCCCAGCTCGCGGGTGTTGGTAGTCGAGAAGAAGAGGGCAAAGACTCCGGTCAACAGGGTAAGGCGGAGGCAGATCAGGATGGCGTGGTCAAGGCTGATGATCCACCAGTCGAAGGCGAAGAGCAGGATCAAAACCCATTTGAGCCGCCAAATGTGCTGAACGGTGGGAGTCAGCAAACGCGCCCAGAACAGGAAGAGCACATACACGCCGATGAAGATCAACAGTCGTTCGATGGAGGTCATCACCACCAGCGAGACGGCGAGGCTGAGAAATAACTTTGTGCGCGGGTCAGCGTGGCGAAGCGGGGAATCTTCCACCAGCGCGAGTTGACGGGCGCGTCCTACCGGGCTGATCCTCATTGCGATGCCTCCGCTCCTCCGCGCAGGAACCAATCGGGCAGAAGGATGCCGGTCTTTTGCCACGCAGAAGAATCTGCCAGGACTGCGTCGGTCAAGCCGTCAGCGATGACTTCGCCCCCGGGTCCGAGCAGAATCAACCGGTCCGCGTGAGAAGCGAGCGTGAGATCATGCGTGGTCATCATCACGAGTTGACCGGCATCCGCCAGAGTCCGCAGGAGTTGAATCAAGATCGTTTTGTGAAGTTGGTCCTGCCCGAGCGAAGGTTCATCCAATAGCAAGCCGTGCGCGGGTTGACGCATGAGCACCAAGCCGAGCGCGACGCGCTTCTTCTCGCCTTCGCTAAGCAAAAGGGGCGGCGTGTTTTCGTAGCGTTCCAAACCGAGCGCAGAGATCAGCCATTTGAAATAGGTCATGTCTGGATTTGGGAGTCGATAAAGCATTTCATCACGCACGCTGGCATTGAACATTTGCAGGTCAGGGTTTTGAAATGCGATGCCGAAGTTCGGTTTTTCGTCATCGTGCGCCGTAATGATTTTCACGCTGCCGCCGTGTTTTTGCAGACCGGCAAGCGAACGCAGCAAGGTCGTTTTACCGACGCCATTACGCCCGACGATGGCGACGATCTGTCCGCTGTTGAAATCGAGATTTAGATTTTGTATGACATCGCGCTTCCCCAACTGGACTTGGAGCTTTTCGATGTTTAATTTGAAGCTTTCTCTGGCTGATAGATTCGCCGATCGTTTTGGGAATTCGACATCTCTGTGATTTCCATCCAGCACAATGTGACGCAGTTCCGGCAAGCCGTCGAGATATTCGTGGCGATGCTCGAACATGACAAGCGCTTTTCCGCTGGCGGCAAATTTTTGGAGATAGGCGATCAACTCGGTGGCGGCGGTGGTGTCGAGCATGGAGAGCGGTTCATCTAAAATTAACGCGTCAGGTTGGCGGGCAAGGATGGCTGCGAGTGCAAGTCTTTGTTGTTCGCCGCCGGAAAGAGTCTGCGGGTTGCGACTCCGCATGTGGGTCAGGTTGAAATCCGTCAGCGCGGTTTCGAGGCGGGACGTGATCTCATCGTGTGCCAAGCCAAGATTCTCCAGCCCGAAGATGATCTCATCCTCCACGGTGGGGGCGAGCATTTGCGCGGCGGGATTTTGAAAGACCATGCCCGCCTTCTCTGCCAATTGCCACATGGGAGCTTCGTCGGTGCGGTAGCCGTTGAGCCAGACCTCGCCGGAAATCTCGCCGTTATACAGATGCGGGATCAAGCCCATCAGGCAGCGCGCGAGCGTGCTCTTGCCACAGCCGGAGGGACCCGTGACAAGCGTGATCTTCCCCGACTCGACGTTGAGCGAAATGGGGGATAAGCCGTGACCTTCCTGCGGATAGCGAAATGAGATTTGATTGGCTCGAAGCATTTAGAAAGAGGTGTTGCTAGTCAACGCAAACTTTTTTGAAAAGGAATCCAGAAGTTTTACTTCTGGAAAACCGCAAGTAGAACTTGCGGAGTCCTTTTCTATTATTCGCGTTATCTGTGGATTCAATTCAACTTCAACGGCAGCCAGTGGTCTTCCTGTTTTTCAACAAAGAGAATTGGCTGACCATTGCGGCGGGCGGGGCGGAGTTTATCCGCGAGTATCAAGCCTTCGGTGACGGGTTGAGCGTCCATGGTTTGCACGGCGGAAATTCCAGTGGAAAGCACAGCCGAGACTGGCTGTAAACCTTTCAAGTCGCGGATGGAACCGAGCAGAACATAGCGACCATCATTACCGGACTGAGCGAGTCCCACCGCCGCCAGCGCGCCGATGACTCCATCCTGCGTGCCGCCCAAACCTTCGAGATAAATTCCATGTGCGGCTGCCAGTTTGCGCGGTTCATCCTGATAGACGAACTCACGCCGGGCGCGTTGACCATACTCTACGACTTCGGCGGGGATGTTCGAAGCGACGCACAAGCCGGGGTCACTGCCTTGCTGGTAATCGTCGAACATCAATTTTTTGGCGAAGACGGCAATCTCTTCCAATGGATGCTGCTCGCCTTCAAAAAGAATCGATGCGCTGCTGTTGTGTGAGGTCTTCGGCACGCGCGGATCTTCCAACAACTGATGGCGCACAATGCCGTGGATCTTGAAATCTGTTGCCAGCGCCGCCGCCATTGTCCGCGCGAGGTGACCGGTGCCGCGTGATTCCAAATTGTCGGTGTCGTCAATTCCAATAATGTATTGCATGTCGCTCTCCTTTTTATAAACTCCAACCCTTTCTCACCACTTAACTTGAAGAAACGAGAATAGGGTTGGAGTTATTGATTACTGAGCGATTATTTTACTTGTATTTCCACTACGCCTTTAACTTGCAAACTTCCCGGCTGACCGGGCAGGACGGTGCTGAAGCCGCCTTTGGTGCGGAAGGACACAATGCAGTCTGCGCAGGCGGTCACGTCGGCGAGAGCGATCTCGGCGGTGTAGCCGTCATCAGCGACGAAGATCACGGTGGTGGCATCGGCGTTGGGTTCCGCCATCGTGATGAGTTCGGAGATCAACACACCGGTATAGGTGTCTTTTTCACCCGAGTTGTTGGTAGATTCCACGTCGAGGGTCGGCATGGCTTTGACTTCATCTTCCGTCCAAGCCTGTTCGCTGGCGACTGCGCCGGTGACCTTCAACGCAACTTCAGCGGCGGGAGCTTCTTCGGTGGCAGGAGCTTCCGTGGCGGCTTCTTCGGTTGCAGGAGCTTCAGTGGCAGCGGCTTCCGTTGCAGGAACCTCAGCCGGGGCGGCTGATCCGCAGGCACTGAGCACCAGAGACAGGACCAACCCCATGAATAAGATAAATTTGATCGAGCGTGACATACTTGTTTTCTCCTTCTTTCGAAAATGTTATTTTGCTTTCCGCTGAAACGATAAGCGGGATAAAGCCGATGAAAAGATTATTCGTCTACGGCAACCATGATGCTGGATGATTTGATGACGGCGTACGCATCTTTGCCTTTCTTCAAGCCGAGCGATTTGACCGAGGCATTGGTGATGATCGAAACGAGTTGTTGACCGCCGGGCAGTTCTATCGTCACTTCAGAGTTGAACGCTCCTTTGACGATCTTAATGACCTTGCCTTTCAAAAGATTGCGCGTGCCGAGTTTCATGGGTTTCTCCTTATTAGAAACTTTTTTACCGCCAAGCACGCGAAGGTCGCAAAGGTAAAAAAAGATTTTCTTCGCGTTCTTGGCGGACTTGGCGGTGCAAATCACTCACTGCTCTCTTTGAGCAAAGACAACCGCAAAAAGACAAATACTGCCAACGCGACCAACACCAGCAAAGCGGCGACGGGCTGCGCGGCGACGAGACCGAATCCTTCGAAGCGTTCGAAGACCAGCACCGGCACGATCTTGGGATGATAGGCGAGGATGACGACCGCGCCGAACTCGCTGATGCCGCGCGCCCACATCATCAACGCGCCAGCCAACACACCGCGCCATGCCTGCGGAAGCGAGACATACCAGAATGCCTGCCAGGGAGTCGCGCCGTCGATGAGCGCGACCCGCTCCAGTTCTTCATCCACCAGCGCAAATGACTCGCGGCTGAGATTGACCAAAAACGGAAGGCTGACGAATAACATGCCGACGACGATGCCGGAGAAATTGTCGGTGAAGGCGATGCCGAGCGGAGTCAACCACTGACCGAGCAATCCGCGCCTGCCGAAGACCAGCAAAAGCGCAACGCCTGCAGCCGTGTGCGGAATGACAATGGGCAGGTTGACCAACGCTTCCAACAATCGCTTGCCGTGAAATCTTCTGCGAGCCAGTAAAAATGCCAGAGGCACACCGGTGACGATCGCGATCAATGTTGCAACAGCCGCCGCGCTGAACGTCAGGCTGATGGAGCTTAGCACCTCCGGGTCGGTCAGCGCGAGCCACAGGGTTTGCGGTGTGGTGCCGAGCAAAATACTGAGCAGCGGCAGAACGACGAACAAAAGCAGCAAACCACCCAGCGCGGAAAAAACGATGTTAAAGAACAGGTTCCTTTTTTTCATTTCGCTGCCGTGTTCTCATTCAATGTCATGTCGTTGCGCGCCGCCGCTCTTGTTCTTCGGCGGCGCGGCAACAACATTTTTTCAAGGAACTTGCCATCGAATAGAAGATTGCTTCGTCGCTTCGCTCCTCGCAATGACATATATGGTAGCGAGTTCTTCACGCTATTCAAATGGAACCGTGAACGCCTGCAAACTCGCTGGCAGGTTTTCGTATCCATCCGCGAGGAAGGTCTCGAACATAGGATGATAATTCGCTTCCATCACCGCGCGTCTTTCATCACTCAACAAAAAGGCAATGAACAACGCGGCTTCTTCGGTGTGTTGTGCGCCCGCGGGGATCGTCACACCGTAGCCGATGCGCTCGCCGCGAAACTGTGGCTCCACCGAAGCGAAGCGCTGGAAATCCAGATCCACTTGCACCTGGTTGTAAACCGCCTCAAGATCCGGATCGCCCAAGTTCACTTCGGCGGGCAAACTTACCATCTTCAAGTTGTGCTGCTGGATGACGCTTTCATATTCAAAGGCGTAATCCAGGTCACCTGATTCAAGCAATGCGATCAACTGGATACTTGCGCCGCGTAAAACAATATGCGCATCGTTTTTTGTTTCTAAAATTTCCGGCACAGTGATGGTTGTCAATTCATCGCCGCGAAAGATCGTCACCGGAAAGGAAAACTGTCCATCGAACATCGGCGCGAATAACCCATAATCTTCATTTGCAATTTCAGATAAAGCGAACGCCATTAACGCGCGATAGCCGGAGGCATCGAAGCGCGGGTCAGCGATGCCGATCTTCACGTCGGGGCGGGCGATGATCTCAGCCCAATTCTCCGGGTTGATCTCGTCCGCGTATATACTGTCCGCGCCATATGCCAGCGCAAGATGATTACTCGCGAAACGGATATACCAATCGGCGTACGGCTCATTCGTCTCAGGCACATTGCTGACATACATTAGCATCGGTATCAGCGATGCATCTGCGGTCACCACCACATCGATCGGCTCGTGCAACTCCGTCGCATGGCGGATGACTTGAATGCTGCCGTGATACTCCGCCTGCACATCGATGTTCGGATATTTCGCCTCGAACGCTTTTTCAACGTCCGCAAACGGGATGATGAGACTCCCCGCCGCGAACACCGAAAGGGGAGTCTTCTCCACCGGCGTCATCGCATCATTCCCTGCCTCAGCCGGTTGACCGTTGCAGGACGCGAGTGCCACACTGAGAAGGGATAAGAGCACAAGAATTGCGAAAGTTTTTTTCATCAGAAAAAGTGTCATGTCATTCTGAGGAGTGGAGCGACGAAGAATCTCTTTTTGCCAGCCGAGAGATTCTTCGCTCCCGTTGGTCGCTCAGAATGACATGAACATCTCTATTTCACTTCCAACTTGACCACATCCTTGACCCATGCTCCGCTGGGCAGGTTTGGCATGACCATCTTGAAATTCTCTGCCGTGTTGGTGAAGCCCAACAGACATTCTGTGCAGGCACGGACTTCATCCAGGCTGATTTCGGAGGTGTAGCCATCCGAAGCAGTGATGACCAGCGTGGTCACGCCATCTGTCACACCGACCAGATCGAGCAGGGCGTTCAACGAAACCCCTTCGTAATCTTCCGTACCCTTCTTGGGATGTTCGGCAGTGATCTGCAAAACTTCCATCGCGCGTAAGTCAGCTTCCATGAAGCCCATCGGCTGGGTCACAGCGCCGGTGATGACGAGACTTCCGGTTACTTCGACCGGTTCCGCCGCGGCTTCTTCTGTCGCTTCTTCGGTGGCGACCACGATCGGCTCCAACCCGACATTGATCTCTGCGATCATGCCGACCATTTCGTTCTTTTCCAATCCTTCGCCGACCAATCGCAGCGGGAAGTATTCCTCCGGCAGTTGATTCTCGTTGACCTTGTACGCCACGAGGATGTCATCATTGCGATTGAGACGCGCCGCATCAAAAGTGACGGTGTAACCGTCGGCGGCGATCACATCCACGCTATAACCGGCTTCGGCAAGCTCATCATTGAAAGCGGGACCTTCGTGCTCGATCTCATCGTCCACGGAGCCGACAAACAACCAGAGTGGCACCCCGACCCACTCCTGCGCCTTGTCATCGGTCCAGGATGAGCCGTGACATTGCGGCGCACCGCAGGATTCCACGCTGGCGCGGTCAGTCGGTTTGGAGATGGCACCGTTCAATTCCAGGATCCATTCCTCGCCGAGATTCTTGACTTCGAATTTATTGACCCATTTCACTGACCAGTGTCCATCGGTTACTTGATTCACATCCGTGCTGATGATGGCGAGTCGCAGGGTGCCATCTTCTTTCGGGTCAAAGGGTTCCCCGTCCGCTTCATAGGCGAGGATGGCGGTCAGCTCGACGGGATTCTTGAGTTCCTCGCCGGTTGCCGGGTCGTAGGCGATGAACGAGCCGTTCTCGATCTGGTCGAACGAGAAGGTGATGCTGTAACCATCTTCCGCAACCACGTTGAAGCCGGTCGTTTCGTCCATGCCGCCCATGAGTTCGGCGAGGTCTTTCAGCGCTACGCCCTTCATCATGATTGGCGGGGTGATCTTGCCGGTGCTGCTCTTGATGCCCGCGTAGCCCTCGGTGGCAGGCAGTGCCATCAATTCATCCAATGTCAGCGAGATGGTTTCGTTCGGTCCGACAATTTCCAACACCGGCTTGGCAGGCTCGGTTGGGACAGGTGTGTCTTCGACCACGGCTTCCGTGGCTTCGACAACGGGCGCGGTTTCGGTTTGGGTTCCCCCCGAGCAGGCGGCAAACCCAACCGCCAACGCAATTAAAAGTGCGCCGCTCAGGATCAAGCGTAGATGCAGTTTCATACAGTTCTCCTTGGTTTTTATGCGGGCAAACGTTCACCCGTAATTTTCGATGTACGGAGAGAATTATTTTTAAAATTTTGAGGTCACCCAGGCTGAGGTTACAACGCGATCTGTTCACCGCTGTGTCTGGCGTTATATCCGGTCAATGACCCCAACATGGTGCGGAAGCCAGCCGTCTGGATGAAGTCAAGCAACGGATTGAGATTCTTTTCCTGTTCTCGCGGCAGGATCAGGTCGTAGCGTTCCTCGAACAGCGGGATGAAGTCCAACCCGTGCTGATGTGCAGCGGCTTGTAAACCGAGCGACACATCTGCCTTATCCAACTCGATCAGGGCGGCGGCTTCGGAGTGAGTCTTCACTGATTTTTCATATCCGTTGATGCGCCCAACCGGGATGTTTTGCCTGCGGAGTTCAGCATCCAGCCAGAGGCGGGTGCCTGAGCCGGGATTGCGGTTCACAAAGCGGACCTCGGAGCGGACGAGGTCCGCTATTTTCTTGATCCCCTTTTTATTGCCTGCCGAGACGATGAGTCCCTGTGTGCGATAGGCGAGGGTGACGATCTCCACTTCGCGATCCGGGAAAAGATGGCGGATGAAGGGTGTGTTGTACTCGCCGCTTTCATCGAGAAGGTGTGAGCCGGAGATCTGGCACAGTCCCTGCCGCAGGTTGACCAACCCATCCAGCGAGCCGACGGGCAGGCTGAGCAGGTTGACATGCCTGGCAAGATGATTTGCCACGCCTTCGAGGGCGAGGTCGTGACTTCCCGAAAAAATGACCGAAGGGTGTTTGCTTTTCGGCAGGATCATTTCCTGTAAAAGGAAGGCATCGCCTTTGGCGCGGTAGAATTTTTCGGTCACTTTGCCGGTTCGGCGGGTCTCGCTGATCTCGATCAGGTCGGCGGATTCAAGTGCGAGGATGTGGTGCCGCACCCAGGCGGGGGACTGCTTCAAGGTCCGCGCGAGAAGCGTGAGCGTGGCGGGAGCCGCCATCAGCAGTCGCAGGATGTCCATGCGGCGGGAGTCGGCTAACAGTTTGATCTTGTCAAAAGAGTTAATGGGGGTGACTGTTTTCATGCTATTTCTTAAGGAAAAACTTAATGGAGAGTCTACTGGTTAAACCACCCCAAGTCAAGCAAGATTTTTATTTGACACGCTCCCCTGCCCATGTTATAAAACGCGAATAAGTATACGGAATGCTCATCCAGAGAGGCTGAGGGACCGACCCTGCGAAGCCTCGGCAACCGAGACGGTAAGTAGTACATTTGGAAATTGGTACATTGGTCTGCTTTTCCAATTAAACCAATTCGCCGATCTACCTATTACCAACAGCGGTGCCAATTTCGGCAGTAGGGATAACTCTTACGGTTATCCTGCTGGGAGATGAGAGAGGAATTACGCCTTGTGTGTCGCCTCTCTTTGCGAGAGGCTTTTTTATTGCGTGAGTGCGGTGACGTGCCATGTCTTACTACAGAAATGGAGAACGAATGGAAATCGGCGAAACGATCTATGTGACCACCCGCGAGGAATTCCGCGAGTGGCTGGAAAAGAATCACAAGATCTGTAAAGAGATCTGGTTGATCCAATACAAGAAAGTTACGAAGAAACCATCCATCCCGTATGCGGATGCAGTGGAGGAAGCCATTTGTTTTGGCTGGATCGACGGCTTCGAAAAAGGCATGGATGGCGACCGTTATGCCACCCGTTTTACACGCCGCAGACAAAAATCGAATTGGACGGATACGAACATCGAGCGCGCCCGCAGAATGATCGAAGAAGGCAAGATGACCGAAGCGGGGCGGGCGACATTGCCGAAAGGTGTTTAGAATGCGCGAAGATATTCTCAGTATTCAGCAGGTGATCGCGCGCTTTGCGAATAGTTTTGACATGAAGGATTGGGATGGGCTGCGATCTTGTTTCACCGAATCCATTTTCACTGATTATTCCGATCTGCGCGGCACACCACCTGAAACCGTTTCTGCTGCGGATTATGTGAGGCTGCGCCGTGAGTCGTTGGACCATTTGAAACTACATCACCTGGTCAGCAATTACGAGATCGACTTCCCCAGTTCAAGTTCCGCCACCTGCCGTGCTTCGATGATGGTCTGGCGCAGGTCTGAGACTGATGAATTCACCACCCATTGCGTCTATAATTTCCAGTTGACCAACGCGGACGGCGTGTGGAAGATCAGCGGCATCACGCAAAAGGTGTTGTGGAATGATGGGAAGGCGTCCATTCATTCGGGTGCAAAGTAGGAGAGAATATGAAACTTGACCTGATTCAACTTTATATCGAATATCATATCGAAATGACCCGCCGCGTCTGGGACTTGATAGATACCATCACGGATGAACAATTCCTGTCAGGTGATGAGTATTCCCAGGGTTCCATCCGCAATTTGATGGTGCATCTTGCCAGCGTAGACCGTCGCTGGCTGGCTGGGCTGAAAAATCTGGAAGATGTCGGTCATTTGAAACAGGATGATTTTCTGACTTGTGCGGCAGCGAGAGGAGCATTTGAAAACGTGGCGAAGGATTTGTCCGTGTACGTTTCAACACTCACCGAAGATGCTTTGAACAAACCCACGGACAAAATCGACCAGCCGCAATGGCAAATTCTTTTACATCTCGTCAACCACGGCACGGACCATCGTGCGACTGTCTTACAGCAACTTAACGAGTTTGGCGTAAAGACCTTCCCACAAGATTTGGTGATGTGGTTGTGGGAGAAAAAATAAACCCAAATTTATCTGTGTCTATCTTTGGTAAAACAACTAATCAGAGGAAAGTAAACTAAATGACCAATCGCAAATACACCAACCGCCGTTACCTTGACGCGCTCGAAAAGAAGGTTCTTGTCTTCGATGGCGCGATGGGAACGAGCCTGCAATTGCAGAATCTGACTGCCGAGCATTTTGGCGGCGAACAATTTAATGGTTGTAACGACTACCTCGTTATTTCATATCCCGAAGCCGTGGAAAAAGTCCATCGCTCTTTCCTCGAAGTCGGCGTGGATGTGCTCGAAACGGACACCTTCCGCTCGAATCGCCTGACGATGAAAGAATACGGTTTGCAGGATCGCATCATCGAGATCAACATTGCAGCGGCAAGCCTCGCCCGCAAAGTGGCGGATGAATTCGCCGCGAAGACAGGTCAGCCGCGTTTTGTCGCTGGCTCCATTGGACCATCCGGCAAACTGCCATCCACCAATGACCCTGAACTCTCGAACGTCAAATATGATGAACTGATCGATACCTTCCGCGAGCAGGCAGTTGGACTCATTCAAGGCGGAGTCGATCTGCTTCTCATTGAAACTTCGCAGGATATTCTCGAAGTCAAAGCCGCCATCACGGGTATTCATAAAGCTTTCAGCGAAACGAATGTTTATTTGCCGATCCAAGCTCAGGTCACGTTGGATACGACCGGTCGCATGCTGCTCGGCACCGACATCAACGCATCCCTCACCATCCTCGAAGGCATGGGCATCGACGTCATCGGACTCAACTGCTCCACGGGTCCAGAACATATGCGTGAGCCGATCCGCTTCCTCGGTGAAAATTCCACGCTGCCAGTTTCGTGCATTCCAAATGCAGGGCTTCCATTGAATGTTGATGGGCAGGCTGTATATCCGCTGGAGCCGGAACCGTATGCTAATGATATGTACGAGTTCGTGACCAAGCACAACGTCTCAGTTGTGGGCGGATGCTGCGGCACGACTCCTGAACACTTACGTCTGCTTGTTGAAAAATTACGCATCACGAATCACGTATCACGCATCAAACCCAACCCCGAACCGAAACTGTCCTCTGCCATGTCAGCCATTGCCATGCGGCAGGACCCCGCCCCGACCCTGCTCGGTGAGCGTTGCAACGCGCAGGGATCGCGCAAGTTCAAGCGTCTGCTGCTCGAAGAAGATTACGATGGCATCCTCGACATTGCCCGTGAACAAGTGGCGGGCGGCGCGCACGCTCTCGATATTTCCGTCGCTGTCACCGAGCGCGCGGACGAAGGCGAACAGATGCGCAAGGTCATCAAGAAATTGCAAATGGGCGTGGACGTTCCGCTTGTGATCGACTCCACCGAAGTGGATGTTTTGGAAATCGCGTTGCAGACTGCGCCGGGACGTTGTTTGATCAATTCAACTCATCTTGAGTCAGGGCGCGAAAAAGCAGACAAAATTTTTGGGCTTGCGAAAAAATACAACGCCGCTGTCATTTGCCTCACCATCGATGAAAACGGTATGGCGAAGACCGCTCAACGCAAATATGAAGTTGCCAAGCGTATCTACGACATTGCCATCAACGATCACGGACTCAAACCCGCTGACTTGGTCTTCGACGACCTAACCTTCACTCTCGCCACCGGCGATATTGAATTCGTTGACTCTGCCAAGGAGACCATCGAAGGCATTCGCCTCATTAAACAAAAATTGCCCGGTGTGATGACTTCGCTCGGTGTGAGTAACCTTTCATTTGGTCTCGCTCCGCAAGCCCGCCCACCGCTGAATTCCGTCATGCTTTATTACTGTGTACAGGCTGGCTTGGACATGGCAATCGTCAACGCTGCGCACGTCAAACCGTATGCTGAGATCGACACGGAAGAACGCGAACTGTGCGAGGACCTCATCTTCAACCGCCGTGACGATGCGCTTCAGCGTTTCATTCAACATTTTGAAAATGTTGAGGTTTCCACTGAATCCAATGTCTCTGACCCGACCGAAGGCATGACCTCGGAACAGAAATTGCACTGGAAGATTTTGCATCGCGTCAAAGATGGCGTCGAAGCGGACATTGACGAGATTATCAATCGTGGTTTCGTAGGGGCGGGTCTTGCATCCGCCCCAGAGACAAGGGCAAGCCCTGTCCCTACAAAACATGAAATCGCCGTCCACACCCTCAACAATGTCCTGCTCCCCGCCATGAAAGAAGTGGGTGACAAGTTCGGCGCGGGCGAATTGATCCTGCCCTTCGTGTTGCAATCCGCTGAAACGATGAAGAAGACCGTCTCTCATCTTGAGAAATATCTTGAAAAAGTGGAAGGCGTCACCAAGGGAACCGTCGTCATCGCTACTGTCTACGGTGATGTGCATGACATCGGTAAAAATTTGGTGAAGACTATTCTCGCCAACAACGGCTATACCGTCATTGACCTTGGCAAGCAGGTCCCTGCGGAGACGATCATCACCAAAGCCGTGGAAGCGAACGCAACCGCGATCGGTCTTTCTGCCTTGCTGGTGTCCACCTCCAAGCAAATGCCGCTCATCGTCAACGAAATGCAGCGGCGCGGACATAAAATCCCCATCCTCATCGGCGGCGCCGCCATCAACCGCCGCTTCGGACGCCGCATCCTCTTCACTGAAGGCGGCGAAGCCTACGAGCCGGGCGTCTTTTATTGTAAGGATGCCTTCGAAGGCTTGGACACGATGGATGCCCTCATCGATCCCAACCGCAAACCCGCCATGCTCGAACAACTCCGCAAGGACGCGGACATGGAAATGGGACGCGCCTCGCAGACTCCCGACCATCGAAAAATTGAAGGCACCCGCTCTTCCGTTGTCCCCGCGCCGATTGCCTTGCCCGCCAAACTCGGCCAGCGTATCGTCAAAGATATGCCGCTTGAAATGGTCTTGAAGCATCTCAATATGAACGAGTTGTATCGTCTCTCATGGGGCGCGAAAAACTCCCACGGTAAGGAATGGGAAAAGTTGAAGAAGGATTTCGACACCCGTCTCGCCAGGATGACCAAAGTTGCGCTCAAAGATGGCTGGCTCAAACCCCAAGCCGTCTACGGCTACTTCCCATGCCAGGCAGATGGAAATGACCTACTGATCTATGATCCTGACTCTGTAACTCGTAACCCGCAACTCATAACTCGTTTCTCCTTCCCGCGCCAGCCTTACGATGACCATCTCGCTCTCTCCGATTACTACGCCTCCGTCGAGTCCGGTCAAATGGATGTGGTTGCCTTTCAAGTCGTCACTGTCGGACAGGAAGCCACGGAGAAATTTGAGAAACTGCAAGCCGCCAACGACTACACCGAAGCCTACTTCATTCACGGTCTCGCCGTCCAAACCGCCGAAGCGACCGCGAACTACCTCCACGAACACATCCGCCGCGAACTCGGTCTCGCCGAAGAACAGGGCAAGCGTTACTCGTGGGGCTATCCCGCCATCCCTGAACTCGAAGACCATTTCAAGGTCTTCAAGCTGCTTCCTGCTGTAGAATCAGAACTTGGAATGAGTCTCGCCACTTCAGGGCAGCTCATCCCCGAACAATCCACCGCCGCCATCATCGTCCACCACAAGGATGCGAAATACTACTCGGTGGGTGAGAGCCGTGTGGAACAATTAATGAAGTAGCGCGAGATACTATCTCGCTTTACGCTTTGCCGATCATGACACAACTACCCAACACTGAAACCCGCCTCATTACACGTTTCCTCCAGCTTGCCGGTGTCGAACTCATCCTCGCCGGTGCATGGACCCTCTTCATCGCGCTATCGCATTCATTGCGCACCACAACTCTGCTTGCCATTGCCGTGATGACCTTTGGCGTTCTTACTTTCGTCGCGCCGACCTTCTTGAAGCGATACGCAATAACCGTTGGTTTTGTGTTGGGCAGCAAGTTGG
>CAYJPO010000095.1:6175-16133 GCA_964372045.1 uncultured Anaerolinea sp. | reverse complement strand
TGTTTGCAGGTATGCTTGCCGCGATCAATAACAAGTACCGCGATATTTATATCGCGGGGAAAACCAGTGGCGATATGGTGCAGATTAACAAATAAACCTAGCAATCCGCCCGTATTGGCGTCGCACGGGGATTACCCCCCGTGCTAGTCCTACCAAGTTCGCTCAAGCGGACGAGCCGACTTCAGTCGGCTTGGTAATCATAGCGCGGACGTTTACGTCCGTGCGGGCATGGCTAAAATTGCGCTTCGTTTTGCTAGATAATTTGGAAAATTCCAAAATATCGCCATACTAAACTTGACGAACTCTAACATTCAGGTGAATTCATGAGACAACCTCTTTCCCGCCGTGATTTTCTAAAACTTGCCGGGCTCGGTTTGGGTGCCGCAGCGTTTCGACCGTACAGCACAAAGGAACTGGATTTCCTGCTGGAAACCCTGTACACCCCGAAGCGACTGCCGCAGTTCCCGACGAGCGCGGTCATCGGGCGCGTCACCGACCCGGATGTGGACATTCGCAACCGCCCGACCAACGACCCCAACCAGAACAGTTCCATTGGCAGGCTGGGTGCGGATACGCTCGTGGAGTGGAACCGCGAAGTCATCGGCAATGTCATCGGCGGGTTGTCCAACCAGCGCTATGTCGAAACCCCGCAGGGATATATTTACGCATCGGTTGTTCAACCGACCCGCAACCTGCCCAACACGCCGATTACCGAACTCCCGAATGGACAGGGTTTCTGGGCGGAAGTTACAGTTCCATATGTGGAATTGGCTCACGAAGGACAGGTCGCCTCTCCGTGGTTGAACGATCACATCGCATACAACTTCCCGCCGCGCTTGTACTACGGTCAGGTGGTGTGGATCGACCAGGTCCGCACGAACAACGGTTTTCCCGAATACCGCTGGAACGAAGATGCCAACGGGCGCGGTTATGGCTATGGCGCGTACGGTGAATTCTTCTGGGCAGATGGCGCGGGACTCAAAGTATTGACCGATGCCGACATTGCCCCCATCAGCCCCGATTTCGACCCGAACGAAAAGACCATCTCGGTCAACCTGGATTATCAAACGCTCTCGTGCATGGAAGGCACCAACGAGGTCTTCTTCTGCCGCATTTCCAGCGGCAAGAAATTCGATCCCATCAGCGGCGAAGTGAGCGCGGAATTCGCCACACCGGCTGGGACCTTGTTCACCCACTGGAAGATCATCTCCAAGAACATGACCGCCGGGAGCGCGCAGGCTGGTTATTCCACGCCTGCAGTCCCGTGGTGTACCTTCGTCAGCGGCGAGGGCATCGCCATTCACGGCGCGTTCTGGCATAACGCTTTTGGCGAACGCCGCTCGCATGGCTGTATCAACGTCTCGCCTGATGATGCAAAATGGATCTTCCGCTGGACAACGCCTTACGTCTCCCTTGGGGTTGGTGAAGAGCGCCGCACGCTCCCTGATCATGGCACCATCGTCAACTCGGAAGAGACAGTGTTCCTATAGGAACTTTTTGTACGGCGGGTTACCAACCCGCCACATTTATTTTAAGTGGCATGCCACTATAGAGTCCGCAATAACTTTTGGAAAGGTTAGAAAATTACATTCATGGATATTTCACAGATCACTGTTTGGCTTGCATTCCTGGCGGGGCTGGCGTCCTTCCTTTCGCCCTGTGTGTTCTCGCTTGTCCCCGCGTATGTCGGCTATCTCGGCGGACGCGCAGCGGGCAGCGGTGACCAGCCAAACCGCTGGTTGACCTTCTCCCACGGGCTCGCTTTCGTGCTTGGGTTCAGCATTGTCTTCATCGCGCTCGGCGTGGCGGCTTCCTTCGCAGGCGGATTGTTATATGACCTGCGCTACTGGCTGGCAAAGATCGGCGGGGCGGTGGTGATCATCTTCGGTCTGCACATGATCGGCGTGTTCCACATCCCGTTCCTTGCCTACGATACGCGTGTCCAGCAGGCGCCCGACCCGAAACTCGGTTATGTCTCCTCCGCGCTGATGGGCGTCTTCTTCTCGGCGGGATGGTCTCCATGTGTGGGACCCGTCCTCGGAGCGATCCTGACGCTTGCCATCAACGGCGGTTCGGTTTCGCAAGGTGCGTTGCTGCTTACCTTCTACTCGGCGGGTCTGGCGATCCCCTTCCTGCTTGCCGCGCTTGGCATCGGCTGGGTCACGACCATCCTTCGCAAATACAATAAGGTCATGCGCTATGTCGAGATCGCAATGGGTGTTATCCTCATCATCGTCGGTGTGATGCTGTTCACCGGGACTTTCGAGATCATCGCCCAGCAGGGACAGTTCTTCTGGGTCGATTTCGGTCTATAGACCGTTTTTATGTACGTGGTCTGACACAAGGTGACAGTCAACAACGGTGGCTGTCACCTGTGATTTTCAATCGTGAGGATGCCCATGCTTAATGTAACCCTCTACACCCGCAAGGACTGCAAGCTCTGTGATGAGGTCAAGGCAGAGTTGGGTGAACTGAACTCCCGGTTCCCGCACCGCCTTGCGGAAGTGGATATTGATCAAGACTCGGCGCTCAAAGCAAAATATGGACAGATCATCCCGGTCATAGAGGTCGGTCCCTACCGCATGCAGGCGCCCATTACCCGGCAAAAATTGGAAGTGACCCTGGGCGCGGCATCCGACCGAAAGAACCAGCTAGAAACGCTGGATGACCCCATTTATAAACAGCGCGTGAAGAAAGGGCAGAACGTGACCTTCGGTGACCGCATTTCCTTTAGTATTGCAAAACGATATTTATTGATATTAAATCTGTTCATGCTGTTGTACGTCGGCTTGCCATTCCTCGCGCCGACGCTTATGAAACTCGGCGCGGAACTTCCAGCGACGATCCTTTACCGGATGTACAAGCCGCTGTGTCATCAGTTCGGTTTCCGTTCGTTCTTCCTGTTCGGTGAACAGCCTTTTTATCCGCTGGCAGAGGCGGGCATGACCGGCGTTCGCACATTCGAAGAAGTCTCCGGTATTCCCAATCTCGATGACCCGTACAGCTTCACCCGCTTCGATGCGCGCAATTACATCGGGGATGAAACCGCTGGGTACAAGGTCGCGCTTTGTGAACGCGATATCGCCATCTATTTCGCCATCCTGCTGTTCGGCATCGTCTTCGGGGCGACAGGTCGCCGCCTCAAGCCTTTGCATTGGATGTTGTGGCTGCTCATCGGCATCGGTCCGATTGGGCTGGATGGCTTCTCACAGCTCTTCAGTCAGTTCAATTGGGAATGGCTTGCCTCGCTGGTTCCCTACCGCGAGAGCACACCCTACCTGCGTGTTCTCACGGGCGCACTCTTCGGTGTGGCGACAGCATGGTTTGCCTATCCCAATATCGAAGAATCCATGAGCGAGACCCGGCAATACTACGTCAAGAAATTTGCCGTGAACCAGGCAGCAGACTAATGCTTTTTCACGAGCAGGCTGAACTGCGTTATTGGCAGTTCGATATTTTTCCAAAAAATGTGCTCAACGCTGTCTTTACCCGTCATGGCGGAGTCAGCCCGGAGCCGTGGCATTCATTGAATTTAAGTATTTCGGTGGGAGATGACCCCGCACGCGTGGCGGCGAATCGTGTGCGCGCATTCGAAGCGCTTGGTCGTAACCCCGCCTCCATCCACGACGTGTGGCTGGTACACGGCACAGACATTATCTACGCTGATAGCCCGCGCCCGCTCGATACGCATCCGCAGAAAGCGGATATCCTCTTCACAGACAATCCCGAAGTCTCGCTCTTCATGCGCTTTGCAGATTGTGTACCGCTGCTCTTCCACGACCCGCAGAAAAGTGTCATCGGCATCGCTCACGCCGGTTGGATGGGGACGGTCAAAGGTGTGGCGGAGGCTGCGGTCAAAGGTATGGTCGAACGCTATGGCTCGGATCCCGCCGACATCGTCGCGGGCATCGGTCCTTCGATCAGTGTTGACCATTACGAAGTGGGCGAGGATGTGGCGTCCCAATTCCGCGCGAAACACGGGGACGATGCTGAGCGCGTCTTGCAAGTCCGCGATGGTCGCATCTATCTCGATCTGTGGACATCGAACGTCATTCAATTGAAGAACGCCGGTGTGGAGAAAATTCAGGTTTCGGGTTTGTGTACCGCCTGTGATGTGACCGACTGGTTTTCCCACCGCGCCGAAAAAGGCAAAACCGGTCGCTTCGGCGCATTGATGGCGCTAACGTAACGCGAGATACTATCTCGCGCTACGTAGAAATGCCTTATGGTGAGATTGGGATTGTCTCGATAACTATGTGCCACCTTGTTGGCTATGCTGGAATGCGAGATGCCATCTCGCACTACGTTAATTGCAACCCCGTAGAATTGGAATGATTATAGATATTGAGTGCATCATTCCCAGAACCCCGAAGGGGTGACATGGGGTTGCTAAGTCTACGGTGAGAAAAAGATTTAGGGTGTGCTGGCAGGTATCGGGCTGGGGAGAGGCGGGGTAAAATTAAAGGATGAATGAATTAATCCAATCCATTAGAGAACGCTATCTGGCAACCCTGGAAAGAATCGCGTCCGCGGTAAAACGTTCGGGGCGGAATCCTGATTCGGTCAAATTGGTGGTGGTCACAAAAGCCCAACCGGTGGAGGTTGCCCGCGCGGCGATCGAAGCGGGCGCAAAAATTTTGGGCGAGAACTACCCCGAAGAAGGTGTCATGAAAATTCAATCCCTGCGAGAATTTTCTGCGGTAGAATGGCACATGATCGGTCACGTGCAAAGCCGCAAGGCGCAAAGCGTGGCTGGGAACTTTAACTTCGTTCACTCTCTGGATAGTTTGAAACTCGCGAAACGACTCGACCGGTTCGCCGGTGAAGCGGGCAGGGTTCTGCCTGTCCTGTTGGAATTCAATGTCGGAGGCGAGGAAAGCAAAAGCGGCTGGGAGGCTTCGGATGAAGCCCGCTGGATGGAGCTGGCTGGCGACGTGGCGGAAACGCTCTCGCTGCCGAACCTGCGAGTGCGCGGTTTGATGTCGATGCCGCCGCTTGGAGAGACGGCAGAATTTTCCCGCCCGTTCTTCCAGAAGGTGAAACGCCTGCAAGGATTTCTTTGCGGTCAATTCCCTCAGGCGGATCTTTCGGAACTCTCCATGGGCACAAGCACTGATTATGAAGTGGCTGTCGAGGAAGGCGCCACATTCGTGCGGGTCGGTACGGCAATTGTGGGACCAAGAACATATTCTTCGGAGGCAAAAGCTCAATGAGCGTTGATTTTCTGGTTTTATTCATTCGGGTGATCTCTCAAACCTTTGTCTGGATCGTGATCGCATCTGCCTTGTTGTCATTTTTTCTTGCGCCTTATCATCCGATCCGGGAGGCGCTGGACCGGATCGTGGCGCCCTTTCTGAACCCGATCCGCAACTTGATGCCGAATACGGGCGGACTTGATTTCAGCCCGTTGATCCTGGTCCTTGCAGTCGAATTTATATCGCGGATCCTGGTCTCGATCCTTCTTTCAATCTAACGAGGTGAACATGTCAAGAAAATATGTCCTTCATGATGGCAAGCGCGGGTCTGCCCTGGCAGTACGGGTGACGCCGCGCGCGAGCAAGAACCAGATCATCGGTGTGATGAACGATGGGACGATCAAAGTTCATCTCGTCTCGAACCCTGCCGATGATGAAGGCAACTTGGAATTGATCGCCTTCCTCGCCGAAGTGCTGGGCGTGCCAAAATCACGCATGGAGATCGTAGCAGGCGGGAACGGACGCGACAAGCTCATCTCGATCCTCGATATGGACGCGCAGACGGCGCATCAGCGCATCATCACGCACCTGGATTAATTGACGATAAAAAGAAAACTCACCCTGGCGAGGACAAGCCAGGGTGAGTCGTTGTTTAACCCGGATGGGGGAGTGAAGCGTTACTGTTCTGCCGCGCCGTACAACCGCCGATAGATCACGAATATCTCATAAATATTGCGAATGTAATTACGCGTTTCCTCGAAGCGCACGCTTTCAAGGAACAGGTCGGGGTCGTCTCCGGCAAGGTCTTTCCATTGCAGCGCGTTACCTGGTCCGCCGTTGTAGGCGGCGAGCGCAGGATACGGGTCATTATTGAAGAGAACGCGGTTCTTGTAAAGATAGTATGTGCCGAACATGATGCTCACATAGGGACGGTACAGGTCTTCTTCGGTGTAGTTGGCAGGCTTGCCAAGCTCGGACGCTATCTGCGCGCCGGTAGGTGCGATGATCTGCATCAGCCCGTGCGCACCCGCACTCGAGCGGACGAACCCCTCGAAGAGACTTTCCTGCCGGATGACGCTGAAGACGAAGAGCGGATCGAATCCGTTCTTCTGCGCCTCGGGGATGACCAGATCGGAGTAGTACAACCCATAGCGGATGTGACTGAAATACGCGGGCGCCATCATCGATTCGGTGTGTTCGTCGAAACCGGCAATGGTCAACACCTGCCGCGCGGCAAAGATGGCGGTGCGATACAGACCGAGTTTATACAGATAGTTCGTCAGGCGATAACTGCCGAGCGCATCGGCGTTCGTTTCCAATTCTGCGCGCAGGTTCTCGAATTCGAAACTGGCTTCTTCGTACATGCCCAGGTCCCAATATTCGTTCCCACGGATAACACGCGGATCGGAAGACAGCGGACCGAGACCGTTCATATCCACATCATTTCCGATGTTGAAGGTCAGGCGCATCCATGCGTCGGCGTCGGCGCGCTCCTGGGCTTCATTGATCGTGAAGTTGACCGTGGTCACCGGCGCGAAGGGCGCGCGTTCCATCAATAGGTCGCGGGCGCGCTCGCTGTAATATCCGCCGGGGTCGAAGTTCTGACCTTCGCGCCAGGCATCGCCTGCGGCGGTGAGATCCCCCAATTGCTTTTGGGTCTTGCCGATCCATAAATACGCGCGCGCGCGTTCTTCGGCGGAACTGGACGAAGCCAGACTGCGTTTGAACGCATCCAACGCGAGCAGGTGATTCCCGCGGCGGTAGTCAATAACGCCGATGAGAAAGGCGGCATAGGAGGACTGCGTCGAGCCGGGATATTCCAATAGCACACGCGACCAGGTCTCGATGGCTTTATCGTATTGCGCATCGCGTTCGTAAATTCGCGCCGCACTCATCAAATAATCGGCGGAGAGCGATGTGTTCGGCGCAATGCGCACGAATTCCAAGAGCGTCTCTGCCGCTTTGGTGTACTCGCCTTTTTGCGCCCACAAGATGAACGCCTTCTCACCCCAGGCGTCGCTCCAATTTGGGTGCGCCGAGAAATTCCCGATGTACGTGTCGTAATCTACCAGCGCTTCATCGAACTGACTCAAATTGTTCTTCGAGAGCGCGCGGTAGTAATAGGCTGTCCCATCGTTGTCGGCGGGATTGGTCTCAAGATACCGGTCAAACGCGCCAATGGCAGGCGCATACTGCCCTGCGAAATAATCCACCAATCCGCGGTCCAGTTCGCTGACCGTCCCGCCTGCGTCCAACAACGCGACCAGACTCAGATAGGAATGATAGGAAAGCGGATAATTTTCCACAGCCGCACGGAAACGTTCGATCGCCGCATCGGGCTGACCCTGAGCCTGGTGTACCAACCCAGCTTCGTACAACGCCTGAGCCTTGACGTAATCGTTCGAAGCGCGTCCGATGATGCCGTCATACAGCGCCAGCGCGGTTTCGTAATTCCCAAGCTGCGTCTCCGTAGATGCGACTTTCAGATCGAGGTTCGTGTCGTCGCCCAGCGCGGACGATGTGATGGCGGTCGTGTACGTGGCTAAGGCTTCGGCGTAATTGTTGGCATTGAAAAGCGCATCGCCGCGCAATTCCTGAACGTAGGCATCCAGATAGCCGGGACGCAGGGTGAGGTATGTCTGCCAGGAATTGGCGGCGGCGGGATAATTTTCCATGCGGTAATAGACGAAACCTTGCAGGAAATACGCCTGTCCCATGCGCGGAGACTGGGCATATTCGGTGATGAGCGTTTGCAGGGCGGTCAGCGTTTCGTTGTAGCGTGCCTGTGCAAAGTAGATGCGCGCCTCGCCCCATTTCGCCTCCGCCCTCAACAGGGGATCGGGCGAATCTTGCAGGACGATCTGGTATTGGAATAACGCCGTATCGTAATCGCCGTTGAAGAAGGCAATGTCACCCACGCCAACGCGGGCGGTGATCTGCGGAGTCGGCGAGACTGTGGGAGTGAACGTCGCTTCGGGGGTGGGGGATTGGCTGGGAGTCACCGTCCAACCGGGGGGGATGGCGGGAAGATTTTCCAGCACAGAACAAGCTGAAATGGACAGGATCAGCCAAAATCCAAGAATGACGCGAAGTGTCTTCATCCCGTTTTTATACTGGTAAATGAAACCATCGTCAAGCAAGGTCTAAGTCGGCTCTCATCTTTTTTCGGGAAGATCGGCGCAGAGCAGTTGATTAAAACAGCTTTTCAAAATTGTTGTAGTCAAAGGTTTGATGCACTATAATCCCTTTTGAATGTCATCCCAAGCCTTGCACGAGTCCATTGACTCGTGCAAGGCTCTATAAATGTAAAAAAGGAGTGAAATGAACACACACCACAAAATCCATCGTCTGGCTCGGTTGATTTTGTCGAGCGTGCTGTTGATTGCCGTGACGGCGTGCGCAGCAGGAGGGGAACCCGCCTCATCCGAGGAACTCGTCACATCCACCGGATTTATTTGCCCGGAACCAAATCCGCGCATCGGATTCGAAAGCGAAGAGATCAATATCTTCACGTGGACGGAATACGTCCCTGCCGACATCCTTGATTGTTTCGGGCTGGTATACGGCGTGGACGTGAATGTGGATTACTTCTCGTCCAATGAAGAGCTTTATACAAAAGTGTCTTTTGGTGCAGAAGTGAATCCGTACGATGTCATCCATCCGAGCGATTACATGATCGGAGTGCTGATCCGCGAAGGTCTGCTGACAGAATTGGATCAGACACGACTCCCCAACCTGGCGAATCTCGATACCGGTCTGACCGCCGCATACGGCGATGCGACCAAATACGTTGTGCCGTATCAGATGGGCACGCAAGCCATCGTCTACAATAGCGAAACCGTGGAAACTCCGCCGACCTCGTGGGCGGATCTGTGGAACCCCGAATACGAAGGGCGCATCGTGGCAGTGGATGACAACCGCGTCATCATCGGCGCGGCGCTGCTCACGCTCGGTTACAGCGTCAACGAAACCGACCCCGCGCATCTTGAAGAAGCTAAACAAAAATTACTCGAACTGATGCCGAACATCCGCGTCTTCGACAGCGACAGCCCGAAGACTCCGCTCGTGGCGGGTGACGTGGACCTCGGTATTGTCTGGAACGGCGAAGCCTTCCTCACCGCACAGGAAGCGCCTCAGTTCCAATACGTCTTCCCGTCGGAAGGCTCGATCATTTTCTACGACGGCATGGCGATGCCCCCATCCGCGCCGCACCCCGATGCCGCGTATGCGTGGTTCAACTATCTGTTGCAAGGCGATACCAACTGGCTGACGCTGGTGGATTATCCCTACACCAACCCGAATAAAGCCGCGCTCGAATATGCCAAGGCGAATCAAGCTGAAGTCTATGAGGCATATATCAATTCGCCCATCACCAACACTCCGGCTGAGGAATTCGCAAAAGGTCACGAAGTGACCGACCTCGGCGAAGCGCTATTGCTGTACGATGAGATCTGGACGGAAATAAAACAATAACGAAGTAAGGGCGACCCATCCATGAAAGTCAAGCTATCGTGCTTTCAATGGAATGGTTATAGCAAGGTCGCTTGATAAAATCTTTTTTTTGTACACGGATGGCACGGAAGACACGGAAAGAACAAAAAGTGACTTTAAAATCCGTCCATTCCGTAAATTCCGTGTACAAAGAATCTGTTCTTCCAGACTTTGCTACAGCCATGCTTTCAATGGGCGGGTCGCCCCTACGAATGGGTATGACCATGCGAACCGTATTCTGGGAAGACAACCAGCTCAAGATGATCGACCAG
>CAYJPO010000095.1:0-6075 GCA_964372045.1 uncultured Anaerolinea sp. | reverse complement strand
TATGACCATGCGAACCGTATTCTGGGAAGACAACCAGCTCAAGATGATCGACCAGCGCATCCTTCCGGCGCGGTTTGAAGTGCTTGCATTTCGCAGTCATCGCGATGTGGCGCAGGCGATCAAGGATATGACCGTGCGCGGCGCGCCTGCCATTGGAGCGTCTGCCGCCTTTGGGCTTGCGCTGGCGGGATACGAATCCGCCTCTCCCTCGACCGGGGAACTGGTCGCTGACCTGCAAGCTGCGGCGAACACCTTGAAAGCGTCGAGACCGACGGCAGTCAATTTGGCATGGGCGGTGGATCGAGTAATGCGTGTTGCGTATTCCGTAAAAGGCAATGCCGATGATCTGCGCCAGTCCGTTTTGGACGAAGCGCAAAAGATCGCCGACGAAGATGTCGCCATCAACAAACGCATGGCGGATCATGGCGCGACTCTGATCAACGACGGCGACACCGTCATTCATCACTGCAACACCGGAGCGCTCGCCACTGTGGACTGGGGCACGGCGCTCGGCGTCATCCGCACGGCGCATGAGCAGGGCAAGCGCGTCCACGTGCTGGTGGATGAGACCCGTCCGCGCTTGCAGGGGGCACGTCTCACCGCGTGGGAGCTTGAGCAGTATGGAATCCCCTACGAGATCATCAGCGATAACATGGCGGGATTTTTCCTCAAGGCTGGCAAGGTGCAAAAATGTTTCGTCGGTTCAGACCGCACAGCCGCGAATGGGGACGTGGCGAACAAGATCGGCACGTACATGCTGGCGCTTGCCGCACACGATAACGGTATACCGTTCTATCCGGTCGTGCCCACATCCACCATTGACCTGTCTCTTTCAAGCGGCGACTTGATCCCCATCGAAGAACGCGACCCCGGTGAAGTGCTGGATATCCAATTCAGAGGCGAGCGTGTGACTCCGCTCGAAGCGCAGGCGCGCAACCCCTCTTTCGACGTCACGCCTGCGCGATTGGTCACGGGCATTGTCACAGAGAATGGCATTGCATATCCGCCGTTCGATAAAAGCTTGCGCAAAATGGTCGAGAATCGAACTTGAAAATTGCAATGTCCAAAACTTTACATTCCAAAAACCTCGTGATAAACTCCCGCCTGTCTTAAATTCCAGCGCACTCGCAAGGGTGCGCATTTTTCTGCGAGTGTACATGGATATTCTTCTCACTGGTTCCGTAGCGTACGATTACTTGATGACCTTCCCTGGTCATTTCAAGGAACAGATCCTTCCCGAACGTTTGGAATCGATCAGCCTTTCATTCCTGGTCGACTCAATGTCCAAACAACGCGGCGGCATCGCGCCGAACATTGCCTACACCATGGCGCTGCTCGGACAAAAGCCGCGCGTGATGGCAACCGTCGGCGAAGACTTTGGGGATTATCGCGCCTGGCTTGAAGACAAAGGCGTGGATACGGACCTGATGAAGGTCGTCCCCGGCATATTCACCGCCTCTTTCTTTGCGACGACGGATCACGCCTCTGCTCAGATCGCGTCCTTCTACCCGGGCGCGATGGGCTTCTCCGCCACCCAATCTCTCAAAGAGTTGGATTCAAAACCGGATCTCGTCATCGTCTCTCCCAGTTCACCCGATGCGATGATGAAGTTCCCCGCCGAATGCCGTGAGTTGGGCATCCCGTATCTGTACGATCCCAGCCAGCAAGTCCTGCGCCTCGAAGGCGCGGAACTTGCGCGCGATATGGAAGGCGCATACTTCCTGTTCTGCAACGACTATGAATTCGGCTTGATCTCCAAGAAGACCGGCTGGAGCCTCGACCAGATCCTCGACCACGTCAAAGTGCTGGTCATCACGCGCGGCAAAGACGGCGCGGACCTGTACTCCGACGGCACCTCTGTTCACATCCCGACCGTGCCCGAAGATGAAGTCGTTGACCCCACCGGTGTGGGCGATGCCTTCCGCGGCGGATTCCTCGCGGGCTACTCCCACGGCTTCGATTGGAAGTTGTGCGGCGAGATCGGCTCGCTCTCTGCGGTCTACTGCCTCGAACAGCGCGGCACGCAGAACCATTCGTATACCCGTGAACAATTTGTCCAACGCTTCCGCAAGCATTTCGATGACGGCGGGAAGCTGGACGTCTTATTAAAGTAAAATCTATTTAGATTTGTTGGTTAAGCTGGCTGTGTTCGCAGAATGTTGCCGTACATACGCACTGTCTGCACTTGATGATGGTGTCAACTGTTGAGACCAACCTAAAATAAATATTGAGTCCGTGGTTTGGATCCCATTTTATGCGGACGCGAACGGGTTTCCAGATCACATTCCTTGTATAAAAAAATTAAGGAGTATTTATGAGCAACTACGATATCAAAGATATTCAACAGGCAGAAGGCGGACGCCGCCGCATCGATTGGGCGGAACGCGAAATGCCCGTCCTGCGTTCCATTCGCGCGCGCTTTAAGAAAGAGAAGCCCCTTAAGGGTTTGCGCCTGTCCTGCTGTCTGCATGTGACCACCGAGACCGCGAACCTGATGATCACCCTTCAGGAAGGCGGCGCGGACATCGTTCTGACCGCGTCGAACCCGCTTTCCACGCAGGATGATGTCGCTGCCGCTCTGGTGAATCAGTTTGAGATCCCCGTCTTCGCCATCAAGGGTGAGGACAAGGTCACCTACTTCAAGCACATCCGCGCCGCGTTGGAGCACAAACCCCACATGACCCAGGACGACGGCGCCGACCTCGTTTCCTCCCTCTTCTTCATCGAAATGGGACGCTTCGAAAAACTCGAACCCTCCCTCGCTTCCTGGGCGAAGGGATTGAGCGATGAAGAGCGCAAGCAGATGCTCAAGAACGTCATCGGCGGCACTGAAGAGACCACCACCGGCGTCATCCGCCTCAAGGCGATGGAAGCTGACAAGGTCCTCAAGTTCCCCGTCATCGCGGTGAACGATGCGCTCACCAAGCACATGTTCGATAACCGCTACGGCACCGGTCAGTCCACCATCGACGGGATCATCCGTGCGACCAACGTGCTGCTCGCGGGCAAGAACTTCGTCGTCGCCGGTTACGGCTGGTGTGGTCGTGGTCTCGCCTCCCGCGCGCGCGGCATGGGCGCTCAGGTCATCGTGACCGAGATCGACCCGATGAAGGCGCTCGAAGCGGTCATGGATGGCTTCCAGGTCATGCCGATGGTCGAAGCCTCCAAGATCGGCGACATCTTCTGCACCGTCACCGGCGACTTGAACGTGCTCGACAAGAATCACTTCGAAGTGATGAAGGATGGCGCGTTGGTTGCCAACTCCGGTCACTTCAACGTCGAGATCAACATCCCCTCGCTGGCTGCCATGAGCGTTGGCGAACCCAACCTCGTCCGCCCGTTCGTCGAACAGTACACCACCAAGGATGGTCGTAAGATCAACATCCTCGGCGAAGGGCGCTTGATCAACCTCGCTTCGGCGGAAGGTCACCCCGCCTCCGTGATGGACATGTCCTTCGCGAACCAGGCTCTCTCCGCCGAATACATGGCGAAGAACGCCGACAAGCTCGAGAAGAAGGTCTACTCCGTCCCGACCGAGATCGACAACGAGATCGCCCGCCTCAAGCTCGCGGCGATGGGCGTCAAGATCGACGTGCTCACCGACGAACAGCTCCACTACCTCAACTCCTGGGAAGAGGGAACCTAGTTCGACGCTTCGACAAGCTCAGCGCACGTTGACGATTTACGATTTTAGATTTAGCCCCGCGAAATTTTTTCGCGGGGCTTTTGATTTTTTCTTCGCGTTCCTTGCGGGCTTGGCGGTTAAACGTATCGTAAAGAGATCTATTTTGGATAAACGCCTTGTTGGATGAGCGTTTCTAAATAGACTGCCTGCTTTTTTCCCACCAGCCTGGCAAGGCGCGGGGCTTCAAAGATGAGCTGTTTGATCTTTTTCAGCGGATACACCACACATTCGGTTTCGGTTTTCAAGTCTTCGTACACCACGAGGCAAACCCACGCATCAGGTATGTCGAGGATGGGGTCACGGCGGATGGGGGAGTCCTGGAACGTCCACGAGAGTCCGTAGCGGTTTGCGGCGGAGCGACGTTGGGTCTTAACCGCCACCTCCAGCCCGTTGACTTTTAGATCCGCCGCCCACGACTTGCGCTTCGCATCATACACCCCGTAATCTGGTCCTTCGACCTGGCATTCTCTACCCTCAAAGAGGATGCGCACCGCCTCTTCCCCAAGCTTGGATACGAAATGGTCATCGCGGATCTTCTTATCCAGCGACTGGTTGCTATCTGCATAATTGACCGTGCCCGTCACCGCATCTGCAAATGCGGACGCGCGCTCGCGGACTTCGGCTGGGATGAGGATGGTCTGAGGCGAAGTAAACGTTGACATGGAGTTATGAAAAGACTTGCAACGCTTCCACCTGCGCCTGGGGGGAGACGACCTGAATATTCTCCTGAATGTCGCGCAGATGAGACTCGACCGCTTGAGCACCCACTCCGGCGGGGGCATAGACCGTGAAGAGGACGTTTTTCGTCCCGGCGCGGATCTGCGTCCGCTGGTCGGGTCCGTAGAGGATGCTGGAGATCACACCGGCACCGTCAGCCATGAACATATCCCCGGCTTTAAGCGTCTGCTCCACTCCGCGCAAGAGCGTATACGTTTCATCCCCGTTTGCAGCGCTGAGAGTGACCGGCAATTGCAGCTTGTCCAGATCGTGCCCGGCGGTCAGGATGCCGTTCTTGACTTCCGCCATGAACATCGCTTCCACCACGGCGGCGACGCTTGGGATGGATCTGCCTTTAAGCGCGATGGATGTGATCTGGGCGAGTACGTGATAGGTTTTGTCGAAGCGTTTGTAATAGGCGGTATATGCCGGGATGGGCGGCAGCGCCTCGATGGCATCCCTGCCTTTTCCGACAAATTGCTCGCGGAGTTGATCCTCTATCCTTTGTTTGCGGCTTTCCAGTTCGGGGTGTGAGGCGTGATTCTCCACATCCCGCAACGCCAGGATGCCAGCATGGGCGTTTGGGTATGCGGCGCGCCATGAATCAGTGACAGTGAACATGGATGTAATTCTCCCGTGGGCGTGTTTGGTTAATGGAGCCCATTATACAGAAGAGCCTGATTATTTGTGAACAAAAAAGCCCCGCAGAGGATCGCTCCGCGAGGCTTTTTGAAAACGACAGGGTCTTCGCTTACGGACAGCCATCCGTAACGGTCTTTATGGCTGCTTTCCCTGCGACGTTGAAGGCTTCAACGCCGAAGATCGATGCGATTCCCGGCAGGAATGGACCACCGGGCACCAATGCGATGTTATGTGAGGTGCTGTTCGCCGGGATACTGGCAAGCAATGCCCCATTCACATAAATGTTGAACCCGTCTTCGTTGTTGGATTTATCCTCCCAACTCAATACGCCTGAATGGTGGAAGTTCAGACCGGCAGGGATACAAACCATCGCCATGGTGGGATTGTTGACCGGAGCGGGGATGGCAAGGGTTGCGGTGGCAGTCGGTGTGGGCGTTGACGAAGGCGTCGGTGTGGGCGGGATCGCATATTCCTGCAGACCGGCGGTGTTGCCGGATACGGTCGCGTACTGCGGGAAGAGCCAACAGGTTCCGGTCTTGCCGGGGTTGTTGATGATCCAGTAACCGGTTTGGGTGTTCTTCCCAACCACGATCCCTATCTGACCGATCAGCAATGCGCCGATGTTATCGTATTGCGTGCTGGGACCGGTGCGGCAGTTCGTGTTCACGCTGACCGTCACCTGCGGCACGGCAGGCGTGGGTGTGAATTCCGGGGTCGCGGAGAAGGCGGTGGTGGGCGTATCCTGTACACCGCTTGTGGCGGTGACAGGCTGGAGTGCGAGCGCGGTGAGCGTCAACGAAAATTCGGGCGTTGTCGTCTCCTCGGCGGGGGAACCGCTACCAGGCAGGTTACAGGCGGAAAGTGCAAAGATGAGGACGATGGTTAATATTAAAGTTGATCCTTTTTTGGACATGTTCTCTCTCCTTTCGATTTCATTATGACATAAGTTTTGAGTTGGTCAAGGAAAGAAGGGAGAAATTGGTACTATTCGCGGAAAAGTCTCTGGTACTATGCGGTTTCGATTGGGATGT
>CAYJPO010000094.1:5031-16244 GCA_964372045.1 uncultured Anaerolinea sp. | reverse complement strand
AGCGCGTCTCAATGGCATTGAGAAGGTCGAGGGTTCGAATCCCTCTGGGTCCACCTGCGAGAGCGATTAGGTCACTAATCGCTCTTGTGCTATAATTGCGAAAATATTTTCAAAAGTCAGGACAGGAGTAATAGGTCATCCCGTCAGCGAGAAGGGAAAGCGAGGTGGAAGCCCTTCACCAGCATCCAACAGGAATGCTTAAAAGACCGAACTCGCCTGTTATCTCGCAAGAGGATTGCGCTGGTGAATCAAGTAGCCAGCGCCGGGTAGCCCGTTACAGCATAAGAGAGGTAGGTCGAAATTAATTTCGACTTACAATTCGGGTGGTACCGCGGAGAGAACTCTTCGTCCCTGATGTGGATGAAGGGTTTTTTTATTGTTACAAGGAGTGAAACATGGCAATACCGAAATCGGAATGGATCTGGCACAACGGCGGCTTCGTCAAATGGGACGATGCGAATGTGCATATTTCGACTCACGCGCTGCATTACGGATCGAGCGTGTTCGAAGGCATCCGCGCCTACGAGACGAAAAATGGGACCGCCATCCTCGGCTTGAAACCACACGTGGAGCGGCTGTTCGACTCGTGCAAGATCGTCCGCATGGATCTGCCATATTCACAGGAACAAGTCGCGTCTACGATCATCGAGACCGTGCGCAGAAACGGGTTGTCCTCGTGTTACATCCGACCCTTGGCGTACAAAGGCTCAGGGACGATCACTCTGGATGGGCGCGGCTCCCCCACCGAATTCGCCATCATGGCATTCAGCTTTGGGCGGTTGCTCGGTTCGGAAGGCATCGAGCAAGGCGTGGATGTGATGGTCAGCAGTTGGCGGCGGATGGCGCCGGACACCCATGCGGGCATGTCCAAGTCTGGCGGAAATTACGTCAACTCATCCTTTGTGACGATGGAAGCCAACGACCTGGGTTACATGGAAGGCATCACGCTGGATATCAACGGTCATGTCAGCGAAGGCAGCGGCGAGAATGTGTTCGTGGTCTATCGCGGCGCGATCTACACCCCGCCGGTGGGAGCGTCCATTTTGATGGGCGTGAACCGCGGATTTATCATCTCACTGGCGCGCGACCTGGGCTATGAGATCCGCGAGCAGACCTTTCCGCGCGAGATGCTTTACGTGGCGGATGAGATCTTCTTCACGGGCACGGCGGTCGAGGTGACCCCTGTCCGCTCGGTGGATCGAATCAAGATCGGGAACGGGTCGCGCGGCGAAATCACGAAGACAATTCAGGATCGGTTCTTTGGGATCATCCACGGCGATTTCCCGGATCTATATGAATGGATGACACCGGTCAAGTAAAAGGAAATTTACGAAATGAGGCATGTATGATAATGACAGATATTATTTCAGTTGAGGCGGTGTCCTGCCTTCTCGCGCGCCTCCAACTCGTTAAAAGTTGAAAGTCAAAGGTTGAACGATTGATCTGATACCTGATATTTGAAATTTATATTCATGAGGTAAGAATGGCTGAAACGAAAAAGAAAAAAGAAACAAAAGAAAAAACAAAAAAGAAAGCTGTAAAACCTTCAAAGGCGAAGAGCGTTAAGAAGCCAGTGACTGTTGCCGCATCAAAAGCGAAGAAGACTGTTCCCGCAAAAAAGAAAGTAACCAAACCTGCGATCAAGAAAGCGGTCAAGCCGGTGAAAAAGACAACTGAGCCCAAAGCGAAGGTCGCTTCAAAGCCGAAGGCCGTCAAACGCGCTGCGAAGAAAGTTGTCGCTTCGAAGGCAATAGCGCCCCCAAAGGCGATCATCCCCGCGCCATCAGCGGCGATCACGCCTGTGGCTGAAAAACCCAAGTCCATCGTCCCGGTGGATGCGAAGCCGAAGGCGATCCAATCTGCAAAGAAGGAAGAAAAGCCAATGAGGGACCTGTCCTACAATCCTGGAAACATCGAGAAAAAATGGCAGGCAAAATGGGAAGCGGACAAGTTGTACCGCTCGGTCATCGATAACAGCAAGCCGAAGCATTATGCGCTGACGATGCTGCCCTATCCCAGCGGCGACCTGCACATCGGACACTGGTTCTCGATGACCCCGCCGGATGCGCGCGCGAGATTCAAACGGATGCAGGGATATAACGTTATGTTCCCAATGGGCTTCGATGCGTTTGGTCTGCCCGCAGAAGGCGCGGCGATCAAGAATAATATCCATCCGAAAATATGGACGTATCAAAACATCGAGCGGATGCGGGTGCAAATGCGGACGATGGGAGCGATGTTCGATTGGGAACGCGAAGCGGTCTCTGCCGACCCCGAATACTACAAATGGACGGAGTGGTTCTTCATCCAGTTATTCAAACACGGGTTGGCGTATCGCAAGAAATCTGCTGTGGATTGGTGCCCGAAAGACAACACGACGTTGGCGCGCGAACAGGTCAAGGGTGATGACCGGGTCTGTGACCGTTGCGGTACACCGGTGATCAAAAAGGAACTGGAGCAGTGGTTCTTCAAAGCGACCAAATATGCCGATGAATTGCTGAGCTTCGAAGGCATTGATTGGCCCGATTACATCAAAACTTCGCAGACGAATTGGATCGGTCGCAGTGAAGGCGCATCGGTCACGTTCAAAACGGAGGCTGGTGATCCAATAGAAATCTTCACCACCCGCCCCGACACGTTGTGGGGCGCGACCTTTATGGTCATGTCGCCGGAGCATCCGCTGGTGGAAAAGATCACCACGCCAGAGTACGCTCAAGCTGTTAGCGAGTACAAGGCTCAAGCGACGAAACAAACCGACATCCAGCGCGAAGCGAAAGATAAAGAGAAGACCGGCGTGTTCACCGGCGGCTACGCCATGAACCCGGTCAATGAAGAACGCATCCCCATCTGGGTGGCGGACTATGTGTTGATGTCGTATGGCACCGGCGCGATCATGGCTGTGCCTGCCCACGATGAACGCGACTTTGAATTTGCGCGCAAGTTTGGGTTGAAGGTCATTCCCGTCATCCAGCCTGAAGGTGTTGAACTGAATGGCGATACGATGGAAGCCGCCTATCCGCACGATGGCGTGATGGTCAACTCGGGTCCATTCAATGGCACGCCTGCCACGAATGATAAGGGCATAAAGAATCCCGCCATCAAAGCCGTGGTCGAATATCTGGAGCAAAAAGGCATCGGCAAGATGGATGTCAATTATCGCTACCGCGACTGGTTGATCTCACGTCAGCGCTTCTGGGGCGCGCCAATCCCGATGGTGTATTGCGAAACTCACGGTTGGAATCCCGTCCCCGACGATCAACTGCCTGTGCTGTTGCCCGATGACATCACCGAATGGAAGCCGACCGGCGAGTCACCGTTGAAATTCCACCCGACGTGGAAGGACTCCACTTGTCCGATCTGTGGCGGATATGCCGTGCGCGAAACCGATACGATGGATACCTTCATGTGTTCGTCGTGGTATCACATGCGTTACCTGTCGCCGCACAACGACAAGGCTCCCTTCGACGAAGCCGAATACAACTACTGGATGCCCGTCGACACCTACACGGGCGGCAGCGAACACGCCAACATGCATCTACTGTACTTCCGCTTTTTCCATAAGGCGCTGCGTGACATGGGCATCACCGAAGGCGGCGAGCCGGTGATGCAATTGCGCAATCAGGGCATGGTGCTGGCAGAAGACAACAGCAAGATGTCCAAGAGCAAGGGCAATGTAGTAGCGCCGGATGTGCTGGTGCAGAAATATGGTGCAGACACTGTGCGCGCTTATTTGATGTTCTTCGCGCGCTGGCAGCAGGGCGCTCCCTGGGACTCGCACGGCATCGAAGGGACCGCCCGCTGGATCCGCCGCGTGTGGACGCTTTTTACGGATCCTTCCGCGCCGGGAGCTGCGTCTGACGAAACGAAAAAGAATCTACGCCGAAAGGTTCACCAGACCTTGAAACGCGTCACACGTGACTTCGAAAACTTCGAGTTCAACACGGTCATCTCATCGTTGATGGAATTGCTGAACGAAATGTACAAGGCGCGTGAAGCCGGAGCCGCCGGTTCCACCGAGTGGAAAGAAGCGCTGGAAATCTACTTGAAGATGATGGCGCCTGTCGCCCCGCACATCACCGAAGAACTGTGGACGGTGCATCTGGGCAAGCCCTACTCCATCCATCAGCAGCGCTGGGCTCAAGTGGATGAAGCCGCCGCCAAAGACGATACCATCGAGATCCCGGTGCAGATCAACGGCAAGGTGCGCGACCGTATCACCGTCCCCGCCGATGCGAGCGAAGAAGTGGTCAAGTCCGCTGCATTGGCGAGCGAAGCCGTCCAGAAACATTTGGACGGCAAGGAGCCAAAGAAGGTGATCGTGGTGAAGGGCAAACTAGTTAGTTTGGTCACCTAAGATCAATTATATGAAAAAAGCCCCTGGGGTCGAAAGACTTTCCAGGGGTTTTTTGTACCCATAGAAAATCAGGTGAGTTTGTGTCAAAATGAAATTAGGAATGAGTAAAGTTTTCTGCGGAGTATGCGATGTCACAGGATAGAGAAAAACGGTCCCAAAAACCTCCCCATCAATTAAATCCACTTTGGTATTTCGAGCGCATGGATCAGGTCAATCTTGCCATGCAAGGGACAAATGATCTTGAGCAGGTTATGAAAGATGTGCTTGATACCCTTCTGGAAGTGTTCAGTTGTGACCGCGCCTGGCTTACATATCCCTGTGACCCCGATTCGCCAACCTGGCAGGTCCCCATGGAACGGACGCGTCCGGAATACCCCGGTGTAATGCCCATTGGCGTGGAACTTCCGCTCGACCCAGTAGGAGCCGAGGTTTATCGAATATTGAGAAATGCAAATGGACCCGTCAAATTTGGCGCCGGGGAGGAACATCAGGTGCCAATGGAAATTGCGAACGCATTCACGGTTCAGTCTTTTATTGCCATGGCTTTTCATCCAAAGATCGGAAAACCATGGTCGTTTGGTTTGCACCAGTGTTCGTATGCGCGGGTCTGGACTTTGGAAGAGGAAAGACTATTGCGGGAGATTGGACGAAGGCTCTCTGATACATTGACCAGCCTGCTTGCATATCGCGAACTCCAGGAAAGTGAAACGAAGATCAAACAATTGATCGATTTCTCGCCTGTAGCCATGTTTGTATCCTCCGGACTCGAAGAGCAAGTTGATTTTGTCAACGATAAATTCACGGAATTATTCGGCTATACCATCGAGGATATGCCAGACGTGGAACATTGATGGTCCCTCGCATATCCAGATCAGGACTCCCGCACTTCCATAAAAATCCAATGGGAGGAAAAAGTTCAAAAAGCCATCAAGATGAAAAATCAGATCGAACCGATAGAGGCAAAGGTCAAATGCAAAGACGGCTTGATCCGCTTTATCGAGTTCCAATTTTCATCGATCGGCACACAACACCTGGTTACATTTATAGATCTCACCAAACGTAAATGGGCGGAAAGCGCCCTTCTCGAACGCGAACGACATTCCCAATCCCTTCTATGTCTTTCCCGGAGTTTCGAGCAGGCTCAAACATATGCAGATGTTCTGAATGCCGCCCAGGAGGAAGTCGAAAAAATGATCGGTTATAAAAACCTGTGGGCGTATCTGTTCACACCGGATAAAAAACACGCCAGGGTTCTGCATGCAAAGGGTCCATTGTCAGATAAGGTTATGTCTATTGAAGGTATTGCCACGATCGAGATTCAAGGCGACCGCATGATGGAGGAGTTTGTCGAGTCGAAGGAAATTCTGGTCGTGGAGGATGCGCAGACGGATGAGCGGACAAACAAGGAACTTGCCCGCAAAATGGGAAACCGCACCCTCGTCAATATCCCCATCCTGTTATTCGACAGGCACATGGGCTCGGTCGGCGTTGGCACATTCGGAGATGAAGGGGTTCGGGTCCCGACGCAGTTGGAGAAGGAATACCTGTCCTCCCTGGCGAGCCACATGGCGGTCACACTGGACCGCATTCACCTGCTTGATAAGCGCAGGCAAATGGAAGAGGACCTGGCAGCGCGGGAACGGGAATTCCGCACCCTGGCAGAGTACAGCCCGGATAACATCGCCCGGTACGATATTAATTGCCAGACGATCTACGTAAATCCCACTTTGGAGAAAACCCTCGGGCGTCCCGCGTCCGAAATGCTCGGCACGTTTCCCGCGCAAGCCGGTTTTATCAACGAGGCAAACGAATACCAGGAGAAAATCAACGAAGTGATTAGTACCGGCAAAGAGCAAGAGCTGGACCTGGTCTTGCCAGATATGGGCGAAGGCGTACGCTACCATAATATCCGCTTCGTCGCTGAACGGGGGGCGAATGGTGTGATTACCGGAATCCAAGCCATAGGGCGCGACATCACCGAACGTAAGCGGATGGAAGAAGCGTTAAGCGCATCTGAAGCGGAACTGCGCACTTTAATCAACTCCATGCCGGACGTCATCTTTGTGGGCAACTCGGAGGGTCGCTTCCTGAAAATCCTTGATACAAGCCCGTCACTTTTATACATCCCCTCAAACGAATTATTGGGGAAGACGCTTCACGAAGTATTCCCCAAAGACCAGGCTGACTTTTTTCTGAGGAACCTCAGGCAGGCACTCGACACTCAAAAACCGGTCGATTTTGAATATAACCTCATGATCGGAGAGAAGTTAATGTGGTTCTATGCGACAGTGTCTCCGATGACAAACGATCGGACCCTGATGGTTGCCAGAAACGTTACAGACCTAAAGCAGGCGGAGGAAAAACTACGTTTGCAAAGCGCGGCGCTCGAAGCCGCCGCCAATGGCTTCATGATCACGGATCAAAGCGGAAATATCAATTGGGTCAACCCGGCATTTACCCGACTGACAGGCTATACATTCGATGAAGTCATCGGGAAGAATCCAAATATCTTGAAATCCGGGAAACAGAGCAGTGAATTTTATGAAACCCTTTGGAACACGATCCGTGACGGAAAGGTCTGGCAGGGTGAACTGGTCAATCGCCGCAAGAATGGCAGCCTTTACACAGAAGAAATGACCATCGCCTCCCTACGGGGGGAGAACGGAGAAACCACCCATTTCATCGCTGTCAAACAGGACATAAGCGAACGCAAACGCCACGAACGCGAGCGAGAAGCGGTCATCACCGTAAGCGCCGCTTTGCGGCAGGCAACCAGCCGGGTGGAAATCCTTTCAACAATTCTGGATCAAATGTCGGCGTTGTTCGATGCGGGCGGGACCTTCATCGCACTGCCTCATGCCGGAACGGGAGATGTCATCATCGAAATGGGGCGCGGTCCCATCGGAGAGAAGTTCAATGGATTGAAGATTCCCCACGGCATGGGAGTAAGCGGTTGGGTCATCATGAACAAGCGCTCATACCTGAACAACAGCGCCAACGTCGACCCCATCTTCTATCGCCCCGACCTGCTTGATGAATATCATTGCGTGGCATCTGTCCCATTGATCGCGCATGAAAAATCCATTGGCGCGTTGTGGATCGCCCGCAGAAATTACATTAGCGAGCAGGACCTGCAGTTGCTTAATGCAGTTGCCGATATTGCCGCCAACGCCATCCACCGCATCACGCTTCATGAGCAAACCGAGCAACAACTGCATCATCTGCTTGCCTTGCACCAGATCGATGTTGCGATCACCACCAACTTTGACCTAAGTGTTACCCTAAACATCATCTTAATGCATGTGAAAACCGAGCTGGCCGTGGACGCAGCCAGCATTTTGCTCCTCAATCCTTTAACCGACTCATTGGAATATGCGGCAGGGCTGGGTTTCAAGACCGAAAATATCAAATCTTCGAATATAAAAAACGGGGATGGAATTTCAGGGCGTGCGGCATTCGAATACCACACTGTCTCCTGCCCGGACTTGAAACAGGGGGTCTCAAAATTCAGCCGATCATCGCTTCTGGCAGATGAAGAATTCGCATCTCATTTCGCCACCCCTCTGCTCCTTAAAAGACAATCCAAAGGTGTGCTGGAAGTGTTTCACCGCACCATACTGGAGCCGGACCAGGACTGGCTTGCCTATTTTGAAACGCTTGCAACCCAGGCAGTGATCGCCATTGAAAATGCAACGTTGTTGCAAAATCTGCAACTTACGAACGAGGAGCTCATCCAGGCGTATGATGCCACCATCGAGGGATGGTCACGCGCTCTGGATCTGCGGGATCATGAAACGGAAGGTCACACCCAGCGCGTTACAGAAATGTCGCTTGAACTCGCCGACAAGATGGGCATGAGCGAAGCCGAAAAAGCGAATCTGCGGCGCGGCGCACTGCTGCATGATATCGGCAAGATGGGCGTCCCCGATTCGATCTTGCACAAACCAGGCAAATTGACGGATAGCGAGTGGGAGATCATGCGTCAGCATCCATCCTTCGCATACCAAATGCTCTCCCCGATCACATATCTGAAACACGCAATCGAAATTTCGTATTGTCATCATGAAAAATGGGATGGAACCGGCTATCCACATGGACTGAAGGGCGAGGAAATCCCATTGGCGGCGCGCGTCTTTGCCGTGGTGGATGTTTTCGATGCACTCACATCTGACCGCCCTTACCGCCGCGCCTGGTCAGATGAAGAATCGTATCGATATATTCAAGCACACTCAGGGACACATTTTGATCCCCAGGTCGTGAAGGTATTTCTTGAAAACAAGTAAATCATCGCGATTTTCCTTCCCATCATGGAGAGATAAAAAAACTTGCAGCTTTCAAGGGTTTTGTGTTATCAAGGATAGATGAAACCTGTACGATATTCGCCTTCCTTCATTGCCCTGCACTGGTTGACCGTTGTCCTGCTTTCGATCTCTGCCCTGCTTTCCAAACAAAAGGATATGCACGGATTGCCTCTCAACCTTCACATGATCCTGGGTGGAGTTTTGGTGATTGTGATGATCGTTCGGCTTGTTTCAAGGGTCAGGAATATTCTTCCTGGTAGTGGGAATCGCATCAGCGCTGTTTATTTTCCGTTTCTCTATCTTCTTGTGTTTTTTATGCTCGGCATGGGCGGCTGGATCGCGTATCAAAGGAATCTACTCGGATATTTACTCGATCCAAACATTGCCATCGGGCGGGGTAGTTTCAAACGCCTCGCAAATATTCACAAGATCAGCTGGCAATTGACTCTTGGACGGATCATTCTCCACATCGGCATGGTGACCTATCGCCAGTTCGTTCGAAGGGAACCTGTTTTTAGGCGAATGTGGTTTGGAAGAGGCAGCACAAATTGATTGTGGGGAAATTATGGAGAAACCTTCAAGAATATAGATTTGTCATTCTGTATTAATCAAGCAAATCTATAGTCGAGGGCTAGGAGAGCAAACCAAATGAACCCCACAAAACGTTATCACCCTTTTCTCGTCACACTGCATTGGCTGACCCTGATCTTGATGCTTGGCGCAGGCATTCTCTCGGAAGCGGGAGGCGATCTGCCGATCAACTTTCACATGATCTTTGGCGCGCTTCTGCTGGTCGTCATGGTCGCCCGACTGATCGCCCGCTTTTCCACCGCGCGTCCTGCGCCATTGGACGCAGGTAATTCTTTCTTCAACAAAGTCGGTGAATTGACCCACCTAGGTCTGTATTTCATTGCCTTCTTTATTCTCGGTATGGGCGGCTTGATCGCATATAACAGGAACTTATTCGGTTATCTTTTAGACAACAGCGCCCAGATCACCCGCGCCGGTTTCACTGGCGATATCCATCACCTCGGTTTTATCCTTGCGATGGCGCTGATCCTTTTGCACGTTGGCGCGGCGTTATACCATCAATTCATTCTCAAGGACAAGATCCTGTCCCGCATGTGGTACGGGAAATAATCCCGAACATGAATTATCAGCCCCGGAGAGTTGACCTCGAAGGGGCTTTTTTATTAGGCTTATAATTCGGTCATGCCCAACGTCCAACTCTTCATCACCTGCCTGACCGATTCATTCTTCCCGAAAACGGGGGAAGCCGTCGTGGACATTCTCCAACGCCTCGGTATTGGCGTGGAATTCGCCCCGGACCAAACCTGCTGCGGACAGCCGCAATTCAACGCGGGCTTGCGAAAAGACGCGCGTGAGATCGCGGAGCACACCATCAAAATTTTCGAAAGAACGAGCGAAGATATTGTCACGCCGTCCGGGTCTTGCGCTCATCAGTTCCGGCATAACTACAAGGAATTATTCACAGGCGACCCGCTTTGGTATCCGCGCGCGGAAGCATTTGGGAAACGAGTGTTCGAGTTCACCGAATACATCGTGGATAGACTCGGCGTGACGGATCTAGGCGCAACATGGGGCGGACTTCTCACCTATCATCCCTCCTGCCATACCCTGCGCGGCATCAACGTGGACAGACAACCGCGCGCGCTTCTACAAAATGTAAAAGGCGCGACATTGGTGGAATTGCCCAACGCGCACGAGTGCTGCGGCTTCGGCGGGGTGATGTCTGCGGAGCACCCCGAGCTGTCGGCGGAGTGGTTGAAGCGCAAAATTTCCAACCTCGAAAAGACCCAATCCCCCACCCTCGTTGTCACCGATGCAGGCTGCCTGATGCACATCATGGGCGGACTTCATCGCCAGAAAAAGAATCAGCGTGTCGTTCATATCGCAGAAATTTTGAATCAAAAATGAGAGACCCATCCCGCTTCAATTTTGTCAGCGTGGGCAATGGCAGGCTTGCGCTCAATCACCGACCCGGCGGCAGGGATTTTCCGCTCTTGAAAGAATTGGGATGTACGCATGTGGTTACGCTGTTGAAGGAAAGCGAGCATGCCGAACGGATGCGAATCCTGACCGAGCAGGCAGGCATGGACTGGTTCTGGTTACCCATCCCAAACGGACATTATCCCCAAGGCGAAATCCACGCACGATTACTAGCCGCCATGCCGAAACTCTCACAGCTTTTAGATGAAGGCAAGTCGTTATTTATTCATTGCTCGGCAGGAGTTCATCGCACAGGCACTGTGGCTTATGGGCTTTTACGCTGGCGCGGCATGAATAGCATTGAAGCCATGAAAGTCATTCGCATTATCCGCAAAGAGACCGCCGAAGGTATGCTGGAAAAACGAATGCGTTGGGGTGATGAAAATGCCAGGCAGGTAACTTCAAAGGAAACCACATGGGAACATTTCGTAAGAGAATTCGCGAATCAATTGAGAATCAAACTCTTCAGATCGCGTTAGACAACAACACCGAACGTCGATTAAAAGGTCGTGACCTCGCCTTTTCCTCCATTCCAGACTGGCGCGAGA
>CAYJPO010000094.1:2996-4931 GCA_964372045.1 uncultured Anaerolinea sp. | reverse complement strand
CGTCGATTAAAAGGTCGTGACCTCGCCTTTTCCTCCATTCCAGACTGGCGCGAGAGACGCATCCGAGCCCACAACGTCCGCGCGGATGTGATCGAGCATCTAGATGAATACCTTTCCAAATTCATCGCCAATAATGAAGCCAATGGCATCGTCATCCATCGTGCAAAAGATGCGGCAGAAGCAGTCAAGATCGTGCTGGAAATCGCAAGTCACGTTTCACGCATCACGCATCACGGTGCATCACGTGATACGGAATCCGTAAAACGTAAGACCTTGGTTGCCAAATCCAAAAGCATGGTCTCGGAAGAAATCGAACTCAACCATGCGTTGGAAAATGAAGGCATCGATGTGGTCGAGACCGACCTCGGCGAGTACATCGTGCAGCTTCGGCACGAGCGACCGAGTCACATCATCACACCGGCGGCGCATCTCACCCGGCAACAGGTGGCGCAGCTCTTTCATGAAAAGGTCGGCATTCCCTACACCGAAGACATCCCCACACTGACCGCAACCGCGCGAAAAATTCTGCGCGAAGTCTTCCTCACCGCCGACATCGGCTTGAGCGGAGTCAACTTCGGCGTGGCAGAGTCGGGCGGCATGTGCATTGTCACCAACGAAGGCAACGCCCGCATGATCACAAGCATCCCCAAGACTCACATCGCGCTGATGGGCATGGAACGCCTTGTCTCGAATCTCGATGACCTCGCGCTGATGCTCTCGCTCCTTCCGCGTTCGGCAACGGGACAAAAGCTCACGGTCTACACTCAACTTCTGCACAAGCCCATGCCGGGGCAGGTACGTCACCTTATCATCCTCGACAACGGACGCAGCCGCATCCGGAACTCGCCGCTCAAAGAGTCACTGTATTGCATCCGCTGCGGCGCGTGTCTCAACGCCTGTCCGGTCTTTCGCGAACTCGGCGGGCACGCCTACATCGGGCGCGACCTGTCCATTGCGCCCTATCCGGGTCCTATTGGAAGTGTCATCTCGCCGGGGCTGCTCGGTGAAAATTACGTTCAACTCGCGCAAGCCTCGTCACTGTGTGGCGCGTGCAAGGAAGCCTGCCCGGTGGATATCGATCTGCCGATGCTGTTGACGAGAGTAAGAGCGGGTGAAGTAAATAGTGATCAGTCATCAGTGAACAGTGACGGTGCGGGATTGACATGGTGGGTGAAACTTTTCTTGAAGATATACACCCGCTTCGCGACTCAGCCTAGGCTGTTTGCCCTCTCTCAAAAATTCGCTTCGCTGGGAACACATCTCCTCTCTCCCCGCTCCCAATGGATGTACCTGCCCGCGTTCACGGGTTGGGGCTATAGCAAGGATTTTCCACGCTTTGCAGGGAAGACGTTTCGGGAGAGGTGGGGAAGTAAACAGGTAGAAAAGTATACAGGTAGGCAGGTAAACACATATAAAGAAAAACAAGCAGACATTTACACAGGTAAACAAGTAAAGTTGGAAGAAGTTAACTCTGATATAGTACCTGTGTCACCTGTTTCCATGTTTACGACAGAACTATCCGCCCTCTCTGGCAATGTCTACCAAACAGATAATCCCACCCAAGCGATCATCGAATATTTACAATCGAAGGACATCCAAAAAATCTACCTTCAACCAAACGTCCTCGAGGAAGCTCTCTTGCACCAGGCAGGCATTGACTTTACTCATGAGCCGGATCCGACTCTCACTGTCGGGGTGACCAAGGCTTGGGTGGGGCTGGCAGATACCGGGTCCATTTTGGAGGCGGATGATGAATTGCTTGGCTCACTGCTCCCAGAGATCCACATCGCAGTCTTGAGATCATCTGATATCCTCCCATCCTTACCAGATGCCATTTCCATGGTCAAAGGGAAGAACGCCGTTTTCATCACCGGTCCTTCGCGCACAGCGGATATCGAAATGACATTGACCATCGGTGTGCATGGACCGAAGGAA
>CAYJPO010000094.1:0-2896 GCA_964372045.1 uncultured Anaerolinea sp. | reverse complement strand
GCGCACAGCGGATATCGAAATGACATTGACCATCGGTGTGCATGGACCGAAGGAATTGCATGTTTTCGTTGACGATTCAAAATCCGGGTGATAGAATACAGCCCGCCAAGACGCCCCCATCGTCTAGTGGCCCAGGACGAAGCCCTCTCAAGGCTTAAACCGGAGTTCGAGTCTCCGTGGGGGCACCAACCAGAGACAGTCACATTCAACGTGGCTGTCTCTTTTTTGGAGACATATGACCCGATCCACTTCCTCGCGCGGATTTATCATTGCGCTGATCGCCACGCTTCTTTGGTCGTCCACCGGACCGCTCATCAGCTACCTAAGCAAAACTTATTCGCTTCCTTCGCTGGTGCTCGCCTTCTGGCGGGACCTTTTCGTTTCGTTCGGCATGTTGGTGGGATTATTGATCATCAGCCGCGCGCGCTTTTCGCTGGAGCGCAAGCATTGGGGTTTCATGATCTTCTACGGGTTGACGCTGGCGGTCTTCAATTCGTTGTGGACGTTTTCGGTGCAATATAACGGGGCGGCGGTTGCAACGGTGATGGCGTTCTCCTCGCCTGCGCTGACGGCATTGCTCAGCCGGATCATTTTCAAAGAGACATTCAGCCGCGTGAAAGTCATTTCGATCGCGCTGAGTTTTATCGGCACGATCCTGGTCTCCGGCGCGCACGACCCGGCGGCATGGAAATTAAATCCGTTGGGCATCATCTTCGGTTTGCTGACCGGTTTGCTGTTCGCCGCTTACAACCTCGAAGGCAAAGTCGCTGGTGACAAGCACATCGATTCATGGACAGCGCTTTTGTATAGCTTCGCTTCCGCCACGTTCTTCCTGTTCTTTTTCAACATCGGCAACGACCTGTTCATCACGGGCAAGGCTCCGCTCACCGATATGCTCTGGCTTGGAAATTCGTTCGTGGGCTGGGGCGTGCTGTTCTTCCTCGGTGTGGCTCCCACATTGGGCGGGTTCGGCTTGTACACGTTGAGCATCCGCTATCTCTCGCCGACCATTTCCAATCTCATCGCCACGCTTGAGCCGGTCTTCACCGCCATTTGGGCATATCTCTTTTTGAGCGAGATCATGACCGGCGTGCAACTAGGCGGAGGGTTGCTTTTGATGTTCGGAGTGATCTTGTTGCGGGTTGGAGATCGGGAATAGGCATTATTTTTTTCACCACAGAGTACACGGAGATTCTTACTGATCTTCTCTGTGAACTCAGTGCTCTCCGTGGTGAAAAGGTTCGTTTTTACGGTCGTCCCCCTGCAGGCATACATGCGAGTTGACTTGAATTCGGCGGCGTGTTGCATGTTCCGGTCACGGTTCCATTGGGGGTATTGATGGAACAGGATGTGCCAGACGATAATCCACTGCAGGCGTCGATGGCTTCCTGAGGAGGCTGCCCCTGTCCGGCTCCCCCGCTTCCCTGCGGACCGGTGGGCTGATTCTGACCAGCGGGCTGTTGACCACTCTGAGAGTTGATACTGCCACTCGAAGAAATGTCCATGCTCGGGCGCGCGGAAGCCGTTGACTGACCGGAAACGTAAGTCACATCCCCGCCGCGTACACAGCGGACGTAGTTATCGATGCGCACCACATCGCCCTGCGGACCATGTCCCTGCGAATACTGTGAGGCGTCACCCGATTTCGGGTCGCTGCGTTGTGCCCCTGCACCGTGGACGTCCAACAACTGTCCGTTCATAATGCCGTACGCGGAGCCAAAGGAAATGTAGACCGCAAAGTCACCTGCACTATTTGAGGAAGCATGGGTCGTGCTCGTCCAGTAGAAGGGATAGTCCGCTGTGCCGCCTTCGGCTGTGATGGTCGAGGTCTGGAAGATGGGATCAATGGCAGGAGAGTCCGTTGTGTCAGGCGAGCGCGAATAATCCAGAAGGCTCTGCATTTCCTTGGCGTCCGGCAAACGCCAATCATCGAAGCCATTTGCAGAGGAACCTTCACAGTAGGCAAGCGCATCATTCCAATTCATGCCCACGCCGCTGTCAGACTGCATCCACGTCAGACCGGTGGCGTTGTCGGTGACGGTTCCGTTGCCGTTGTCCACAAAGGCGTTGGCACCGTAGTCAGTATTTCCGTGCACGTACAACACGAAGAAGGTCTTTTCGGCACCGCCGTTGGGCATGGTCAGCCCGTAACCTTTGATGCGTCCATCCGCAAAGTTGACACCGAAGAGGGTCTCATCGCCATTCATGGTGGTGCTGACATATTTGGTACTGCTCGCGAACTGGGCGTCGATCACGCGCTCTCCGGCGGAAGTATCGCCGTAGGCGAAGTCGAAATAGCGTGTGTCGATGAACGGTGTGGCGGTACAAGTTCCGCTCATGCAGGCGCTGACATCGGTGCCATCGAACAGGATGAGCGAATAGAGTTCCTTGATGCTCGGCAGACGCCAATCGTCATAGCCTGCCAGCGTGGACGAGTCCGCGCTGCTCATGGCATTCGTGAAGGTCAACTTGTCGCTGGCAGTGATCGCGCCATCGCCATTAAGATCCGCAGTTTGCGACCACATCAAGCCGGTGACGAGATCGGTCACTGTGCCATCACCGTTATCCTGATACTGCGGTGCATAGCCTTGATAATTGCCATCCTGCCCGGCGAAGGCGCTCCCATTCTGCGGGCACGCCGTGGATGATGAATTGTCGTAACAATTCGTCTGCGCCGTATCCACGATGGTATAGGTCAAACCTGTGTCCGCGGAAGAAGCGGGGGTTTGTGATGTCGTCGTCTGCGCGGAGTCAGCCACTTCCGGCTGAGATCCGCTCTCTGGAGCCGCACCACTTGAGGTCGGCGAAAGAGGCGCGCTGCAGGCTGCCAGGGCAATGCAGGTGATCGCAAATAAAGTCAAAAGGCTGGTTCTATTCATCGTTATCTCCTTTGTTA
>CAYJPO010000093.1:0-16701 GCA_964372045.1 uncultured Anaerolinea sp. | reverse complement strand
CCTTCTTCCACGATCTTGATCACATCTTCCTTGTTGGGGACAATGCAAAGGAACTCGAACGGACCACTGCCTGTATTCTCATACGAATGGATCGCGCCAGCGGGAATGAAAACCGCGTCGCCCGTCTTGACGTGATGCGTCTCATCGCCGATGGTGATGGTCGCTTCACCTTGCAGGACGTATTGCTCATGCTCCACTTCGTTGGTGTGACGCGGCATCCCGCCGCCAGTTTTCATCGAGAATTTCCGAAGCGCGAAGTTCGGCCCCTCTTGCGAGGAGATCAACACCTGAATGGTCGTGTCTTTTCCCGCGGCGACGTTCTTCGCCTCCACATCGGTCGAGTGTTTTACGGTCATGTCAGCCTCCGTTATTTATCCAAAGTCAGTCGTTCCCCAGAACCCAGGTCCTGGCTTCATCAATATTGTCGAATTGGCGGAAGTTGTATCCGCGGTTGCGGAAAACGGTCTCCATGAAGTTCGTGTTTTCGTCCATTTCCTTGAAGACCATGGCGATCCTCCATCTGTGCGAAAGTCCGAGCTGCTGGTTTATCCCCGGGCGCTCATAATAATCGTGGATGCTGAAGCTGAATGCTGTCTCACGGTGGTCCACGAGCTGACGGTCACACTGATGGCGGTTTGCGGTTTCGAAGACTTCCTTTACATACGTGTTCGCGGAATCCCTGGTCATGATCCCCCTGGTCTTGATGAATAAAAGATTCTCTTTGGAAAGATAATCGATTGTCCATTCCATGCGGTAATCATAAATCAACTTAAAATAAAAAGCAACATGACGGTTTCCCGCCACGCTGCTTTGAAGATGAGATTGAGAGCGATACTTTATTTCGGCTTATCTGCCCACAAGCACGCCAGCAGCGCCAGCTCGCCTGCCTTGGCATAATAACCAATGGCGCTGGTCGTCCCGGCTACGAATTCCTTATTGCCGATCAGGATCCACAGGAAGATGGTCAGCAGGGTGTATCCCACCATGCCCCACCAGACCAATTTGTGTCTCTGCTGAAAGAACGGGATCGGAAGAAAATATGCGCCCAGCAGACCGATGTATCCCAACCCGTTCAGGGTAAAGCTGATATCGGGGAAAAGGATAAGGTGCAGGTAGGCGGTCACCAGGGCTGCAAGGATGATGCCGTAATGCTTAAGACTCAGTTTCATGACTACTCTCCTTTGGTAAATTGACAATCAGGCGAATGATTTTTAAATGACGAGTAAACATCCATTCTTCTTACTATGGCAATGTGTTCTGAAGCGGGGGATTGGTTAACAAATAAAGCAAGTGAGAGTACAATACAACCAGTTTCAATTTTCCCCGCCGTTTTTCGACGGGTACCTACACTCAAGAGGAGATTCCCCATGTATCACACACTAATTATCGTCGGCAATCTGGGCAAAGACCCGGAGATGCGTTATACCCCTTCCGGGCAGGCAGTGACTTCCTTCTCGGTCGCCACCAGCCGCCAGTACACGTCTGGAAATGGTGAACAGGTCAAGGAAACCATCTGGTTCCGCGTTTCCACCTGGGGCAAAACAGCCGAAGTGTGCAATCAATATCTAAAGAAAGGCTCCAAGGTTTTGATCGAAGGTCGCCTGACTCCCGATAAAGCCACAGGCGGTCCGCGCGTTTGGACAAAGCAGGATGGGTCCGCCGGGTCTTCCTTCGAAGTCACCGCTCAGACCGTCCGCTTCCTCTCCTCCCGCGGAGAAGGCGGCGACAGCGCTCCCATGTCTGCGGGCGGTGGCATGGAAATGGCAGAACTCCCGCCGGAAGACGACATCCCGTTCTAATTCAAACAAAAGACCCTAAGGGTTTTATAAACTCTTGGGGTCTCTCACAAAAAATATGACCACTCCCCAAGTTCCCCCAAAACCAGTCGGTCCAACGCTGGACGTTCCGCCGGACCTGAAGCCCGAATACGTCAACCTTGCGCGCATCGCCCATTCGCCTTCGGATATCGTGATCGATTTTGCGCATCTGCTCCCAGGTGAGACGCGCGCCGCGATCCGCTCGCGGCTGGTTATGACCCCGCTCAGCGCAAAACTATTGCTGCGGGCACTGACAGACAACCTTGCGCGTTACGAAGCCGCCTATGGCGAGATCAAGATCCCAACTAATTCCTCGCTCGCAGATAACCTCTTCCGTCCGTTCCAGGCGCCTCCGCCCGAACCACCCAAAGAATGACCATGCATAAACTTGAGTCCATTGCCGACCAGATCAGAAAAAAATTCGACGCGCGCACATCAGCCCGCGACCAGGCGCTTTCACAGGCACGGCAATTGACGCGCGCATGTTCGCTCGCCATCCGCGCCGTCCACCGCGATGATGTGGAGGGCATGAACGCCCAACTGGCGGAAGCCAGCCAACTTGCGGATGCCCTGCGCGGGTCCCTCGTCTCCTTCCCCGACCTGTATTATGCGGGATACACACAGGATGCGCTCAAGGAATTTGTGGAGGCGAACGTGACCTGTGCCTTGATCCGCAGCCAACCGCTTCATACTCCGGAGGAGTTGAACGTTGAATCTGCGACCTATCTCAACGGGTTGGCGGAAGTCGTCGGCGAACTGCGCCGCCGCACCATGGATATCCTCCGCCACGGCTACTCGGCAGAAGCGGAACGTCTGCTCGGCTACATGGACGAGATCTACTCTGTGCTTGTCACCATGGATTATCCCGATGCCATCACCAACGGGCTACGCCGTCAGACCGACCTTGCGCGCGGCATCATCGAAAAGACGCGCGGAGACGTCACCTTCAGCTTGCGCGGGGAACATCTTGAGCAAGCCATCGGAAAATTGATTGTTGAGTTGAACGACCAACGCTCGACGGGCGGCACCTCGGAGGGGAAAAGCGGGTTTGTCGAACCGTAGGGAATTTCATGGCGAAAGCAAAAGGCGGACATCGCTTTTCCCTCGTGGTTTACACCCGCATGATGAATCGCTGGTACCCGGCGCTTCTTCTGCTGGGTATCGGACTGCTCGCACTTTCAGCGGCTGTTTATCTACAACAGGTTGAACAATGGCGTTGGATCGCCTTTGCAAGCATCGGCGGGTTGACCTTTTTCACGGGCATTTTATTGTTCCTACTCCGAAAAGGCGCATACGTTCAGCCATTCCGCGACCACTTGAAACTGGCGACGCCCTTCCTGCGTTTGAACATTTCCTATCGACGCATCTTGCGCGCATCGCCGGTCACCATGAACGCGGTCTTCCCGCCCAAAAGCGTTTCAGATTGGCAGTCGGAGATCATTCGTCCGCTTGCGCGTATGACCGCCATCGTCATCGAATTGAATGCACTGCCCATGTCACGGTCAGCGCTCAAGCTGTTCCTTTCCCCGCTCTTCTTCAAAGATAAGTCCCCGCATTTCGTCCTCCTCGTCGATGACTGGATGCGCTTCAGCGCGGAACTCGAAAGTATGCGCGCCGGTACCGACTCAGCGCCGCAGCCACGACAACCCAAAGCCTCCATCCTCAACCGCCTGCCCCGAAAATGAATATTTACTTTGCCTGCTCCATCACCGGCGGACGGGAATTCGAGTCCGTCTATCAGGAACTTGTCTCCAAACTTTTAGCGGATGGTCATGTGATCCCCACCTCGCATCTTGCCCAGGCGGAAGCGATGCAGGGCGAACGCATCTTATCTCCCCGCGATGTCTATGAGCGCGATGTGAAATGGATCCAGGACTGCGATGTGTTGGTCGCGGAAGTGAGCGTCCCTTCGCATGGTGTGGGGTATGAGATCGCTTATGCGCTTCACCTGCGAAAACCCGTCCTGTGTATTTATCAGCAGGGGAGACGTGTTTCCAAAATGATCACCGGCAACCCGGACCCATCCCAAATGGTAACGAGTTACCTCACAGTGGAAGAAGCGATCATCGAGATTCGCACCTTTCTTGCTCAACAAAGGTCAGTATCCTGAACCTTGGTTTTCAGAAAGAATTGACGATGCAATGATGAAAAGGGGGAGTGGGTAAAAATTATTTGTGAAGATTATCACATTCAATCCATGACATTCTACGATGCACGAATAATGGGTTCTCGCTTATTATTACAAATGGAGACGGCAATAAGACACCTCTGATTTGCTCATCCCTGTCTCCTCCTTTGGCGAAAGCTGCCGCCGGGTTTCTCGGCGGCAGCATGTTTTAACTGGGTATTTCGTCTTTTTTGTAGATCTCTTGCATAAATGCTTCCGCCGCAGTCCTCGGCGGGGGAAAGTGCGAAGTCTATTGTTCCTGTGTGGGGAGAAGTACTACGAATGCAGAGCCCCCGCCGACTCTTGATTCCACCCAAACCCGCCCTTGATGGCTGTCAACCACAGATTTGACAATGGCGAGGCCCAGACCGGTCCCTTCCACGCCTTGAGGTCTATTCGACGCGCGAAAGAACTTCTCGAAGATGCGACCCTGCTCATCGGACGGGATTCCCGGTCCCGTATCCTCCACGCGGATCACGATCTGGTTCTCCTGCATGTTCATACTCAAGCGCACCTCGCCTTTTTCAGGCGTGTATTTGATGGCATTCCCGACCAGGTTATCCAACATCTGGCGGATGCGGATTGGGTTGGCGCGGATGCCTTTCAAGCCGCTACCGATATCGGTTGTAAGTGTCAGCCGTTTCTTTTTGATCTGCGAGTCAAAAACATCGAGCGTATATTTGAGCACGCCTTCAGGGTGGACGATCTCACGACGTGTATCGAATCCCGCTTCGAGCCGTCCCAGATCGAGCAGGTCGTTGACCAGGTTGGTCATATGCTGGACGCTTCCCTGAAGCCGGCGCAGGAATTCCTCCTGACTCTCGTTGAGCGGACCTGTGCGTTCGATCAATTCCATGTAGCCGAGGATTGCGGTCAGTGGGGAGCGCAGGTCATGAGAAACCGTGTGAACGAATTCGCTTTTTAGCCGGTCCAGTTCCTTGAGGTAGGAAATATCCTGCATGGTTACAGCGCCGCCGATCTTTGGGATGGGCGTGAACTGTGCGTTATAGACCCGTCCATCGTCAAAGTTCACTTCGTGATATTTCAACATTCCATCGCGCGCGCGGGAGAGCAAGGCGCGCAGGTCGTCATTCTTGATGACCTCGCCCAGTTTTCTCCCGACGAGGGGAGTGTTATCCAGGTCAAAGATCTCGTACGTTGCCCGGTTGACGATAAGAATGGTCTGCGAGTCATCGAGGACGACCACGCCATCCTGGATGTTCGATATGACCGCTTCGAGTTTGACGCGTTCTGATTCCGAAATTTTGGCTTTTTCCGTCAGCGACGCGGTCGTCCGTTTTACTTCACGCCTGAGCCAGTCGCCCAATTTTCCCGCGCGGGTCATGCAGCGCTGAACTTCATCCACGATTTCCTGCATCTTGAGCGGAGGATAAAGGTAACCGCTTAGCCCCATCTTGAGCACGGACTTGGAGTACCCGGCTTTATCCTGGTTGGCATAAAAGATGATGGGCAGGGTGGGGAAGCGTTCCAGCATTTCCCCGGACAGCGAAAATCCATCCTGCCCGGCGAATGTTTCGCCGATGATCATCAGGGACGGGATCGCCTCATGAGTGGATTTATCCAGACCGGGACGGTCATGGACGATCGCGGTTTCAAACCCCGCCGCCCGTAATGCCCGTTCCATCAGATCTAGGATTTGGGACGCGTCAAGCGCCAGAAGGATCAATTCCTGCTTTGCCATTTGCCTAATAGTTACCTTCGTTTACCTGGATGGTACGACAGTCTTTTCTGATGAACGTGAAAGGCGCTGTAACGCCGCTTGAACCGATTCAAGTGCCTTCCTTTGCTCGGTATTCAATGCACCAGGCATTTCCGTCAGGATCAGGTTTAGCGGATACATCGCCGCCTGCACTTCACCCTGAATGGTGTTCCGTAGAGTTTCCAGCGCAGCCAGGCGGTGTTTTTCACCTGCACGCGCGATCTCCACTGCCTGCTCCAATGCGCGGAACAATCTTGCGTTGACCAGTGAGATGGACGCGTAGTCTGCCATCGCTTCGAGCATTGTTTGGGAGTCGCGGGAGAACTCGCGGTCTTTCGTTCGCACGATCATCAACAGACCGATGACTTCGCTTTTTATCTTGATCGGGATGACCCCGACGGATTTTCCCAGCGTCGCAAGTTTGAACTTTTGAAGCGGGCTGCCGTTCATGAACAGACTTTCACCGGATAGCGCCACCAGAGAACTGATGCCGTCATCCATGGGTTGGTTCATCTTCTTCGCCCACGAATCGGGCAGGTTGCGTTGTGCGCGCAGGAGGAATGCGTTGCCTTTGTCTTCGCGCAGCATCAACCAGCACAGGTCGGCTTCACCCAGTTGCTGGGCGCTTTCCAGCAAACGGTCGAACAACTGCCGCGGATCGGTGATCGAGACGACCGCCTTGGCTGTTCCGAGGATGGTGGTCAGGTCACGCAGGCGTCTTTGCAGCTCATCGTTCGTCGATTTGAGCTGGCGGTCCAGCTTTTGGCGTTCGCGCGTTTCCTGTGTCTGGCGCAGGGCGCGCTCCACGATGGAAACCACTTCCGCGTCGCGCAGGGGCCAGAACATCACATCCGTTGCTCCGAGGCGGAACGCCTGGATGGCGTCTGGTTCCTGTCCTTTTTCAGCGATGACGATGACCGGGGATTTGATATTTTGTGAACCAAATGCAGCAAGCAGATCCTTCCCACTTAGACCTGGCAGATTGATATTGGCAAGAATCAACTCTGGCGGGTTTTGCACCGCCAGTTTTAGCGCGGAAGCCGCATCGCCGACCACGGTCACATTGTAACCAAGTGGTTTTAGCGATTGTCTTCCGATGAGGTCAGATATATCTGGGTCACTTTCAACGATGAGGATCTGTTCGCCAGTCGGCATTCGATTGTTCCTTCATGAAATTCTATCACCTTTTTCGATTACAATTTTATCCATGAAGTATTCGGAATATAGAACCGCTGTGGTGATCCCTGCATTTCGTGTGGAACGCGATATTCAAGATGTTTTATGCGGGATACCACCCTACATCGCACATATTATCGTCGTGGACGATGCCTCGCCCGACTCCAGCGCAGACCTTGTGGCTGCCGCCGCTCTAACCGACAAGCGCATTCATCTCATCCGTCATGACCGGAATCAAGGAGTGGGTGGGGCGATGAAAAGCGGTTTTCGCGTAGCCATTGAGTTAGGCGCTCAGATCATCCTCAAGTTGGATGGGGATGGTCAGATGGACCCCGTTCATATTCCCTCTTTATTGACCCCTCTTATCGAGGGCGTTGCAGATTACACAAAGGGAAATCGTTTCCGCGACTTCGAATCGTTGCGACAAATGCCGCTCGTCCGCCGTGTCGGCAACCTGGGGTTGAGCTTCCTCACCAAAGCCGCTACCGGGTATTGGAATATCTTCGACCCAACCAACGGATATTTCGCCATCCGCGCCGATGTGCTCGCGCAACTGCCGCTGGAGCGGATAGATAACAGTTATTTCTTTGAGACCTCCATGCTCTCGCACTTGTATCTGCTGGATGCCTTCGTGATGGATGTGACCATTCCGGCGCGGTATCGCAACGAAACCTCCAGCCTTTCGATTCGGCGTGCGCTCTTTGAATTTCCATTCAAGCTCACGCAGACATTATTCCGCCGCCTGATCCTCAAATATTTCATCTTCGATTTTTCGATGATGTCCATCTATATGCTCACGGGAATTCCGCTCCTGCTCTTTGGGCTTATCTTCGGCATCACCAAATGGATCCAATATGCCGAACTCGGAATTGCCGCGCCGACAGGCACGGTCATCCTGCCAACCTTATCGGTCATTCTCGCAATACAAATTTTGCTCTCCGCCATCGAAATAGACCTAAACGCCGCGCCGCGCAAAGCCGTCTGCAAACCGTTGACAGCTGAGTAGTGATGCACGCAACACCTCTCCGATCCTTCTTTTAGTGGTGTTAACCTCTTGTAGGAGATGCGATGGAATTCAAACCGTACATTCCGGGATTCAAACCAGCAGACTCGGGACCGCTCTCGCGTTTTCTTCCCGCGCTGGAGGATGGGGTCATCTCCGGCTGGCTATCGCATCAAACATTAACCGGGAACTGGCTGCTCGACCCGTTCGGATTCTCCCCGAAACTTGTGCTCGAAGCTGCGCGCAGCGGATACCGCGTGCTGGTCACGGCGAACAACCCGGTGACTCGTTTTCTGCTGGAGACCTTCGCAAACCCGCCGCCTGAATCGGAATTCATCGCCGCGCTCGCCGACCTGGGCGCCGTCAAAAAAGGGGAGGAGCGACTCGAACAACATCTGCAATCCCTGTACCTGACCACCTGCGAAAAATGCGAAAAACAAATTCCCGCCCAAGCCTTCCTCTGGCGCAAAGGCGCGGATGCACCCTATGGTCGTCTCTATGAATGCAAACATTGCGGAGACTCCGGCGAGCGGGGGGCAACCGAAGAGGATAAGGAGCAGGCTCGAAGCATTGCCGGAACCGATAAACTGCATCGCTCACGCTTGTTCGAACGGGTGGTCTCGCTGAAAGATGAAGATCGAATTTATGCCGAGGAAGCGATCGAGCATTATCTTCCGCGCCCGTTGTATGTCTTGAGCACCATCATCAACCGCCTCGATGGTATGACGCTCTCCGATGTGCGCCGCCGCGCGTTGACGGCGCTTGTCCTGCTGGCGTGTGACGCGGGCAATACGCTCTGGGCATACCCGGCGGAACGTCCGCGCCCGAAACAGTTGAGCACACCGGGTCAATTCCGCGAAGACAATCTGTGGACCATGCTTGAGCGTGGAGTCGGCTTGTTTGCCGGGTCAGGCTCCCCGGTCCCGTTTGAGGCGTGGCCCAAAAAGATCCCCGAGACCGGCGGCGTCTGTCTTTATGAAGGACGTCTAAAAGGACTCGCACATGAGGTCAAGCGTGAGATTCCCATTGCGGCTGTGGTCGGTTCGGTGCCGCGTCCCAATCAGGCGTTCTGGACCTTTTCAGCGTTGTGGGCGGGTTGGCTGTGGGGGAAGGAGGCTGTGGAGCCGTATAAAGTCGCGCTGCGCCGCAGACGTTACGATTGGGCTTGGAATGCGACCGCGTTATATGCTACCTTCAGTCATTTGAACGAACTGCTTGCGAATGGCGTACCCATGTTCGGGATATTGCCAGAGCCGGAACCTGCGTTCATGTCATCGGTGTTCACGGCTGCATCCACGGCTGGCTTTGTGTTGGAAGGTGTTGCCTTGCGGACACAGCATGACCCGGTGCAGATCGTTTGGAAGAGCGGGGAAAAACCCCAGCCCGCACCTTTGGAGATCGAAACTGCGCGAACCGCGATGCGCGAATTATTGACGGCGCGGGGCGAGCCGGTCGGTTATTTGCATTTGCATGTTGCCGGGCTGATCGCACTTGCAGAGTCCAAGGCATTAAGGCAAACCGAGGATGAGTTCGATTTTGCAATGCGGAATACGCAAAGCGCGTTGGAGCAGGCGTTGAAAGGCGGCAGCGGCTTCGTCCATTATTCCACCGGCGAAGGCGTGGATACCGGAATGTGGGGCTTATCAACTTCCATGCCGGGTCAGGTTGAATCACTCTCAGACCGTGTGGAAGTTGCCATTGTGACATATTTGCAGAAGAATAAGAATGTGATCTTCCTCGAGGTGGAAGAGAGCTTGAACGAACAATTCACAGGCTTGCTCACGCCGTCCAAAGGTTTGATCTATGCCGTACTGCAATCGTATGCTGAAAAAGAAGGCGGCAATTGGGTCCTGCGCGAAGAAGACTTTGCCTCGGCACGGCGTGAAGAGATGCAGCGCATGTTCCTTCTTCTGGAGGAAATTGGCAGGCGGCTCGATTTCGTCGCCGTCAGGGATAATAACCTTGTGTCCTGGCTGGAAGATCAAACCCCAGTGAGGAAATTCCATGTGCTGGCTTCCGCCCTGGTCAACCGCGCCATCGAGCATGCCGACGAACAAACCACGATCGTCTTCCCGGGCGGGCGCGCGGCGCTTACAGCATATAAGGAAGAGCGAGATCCATCTCTCAAGGAACGGTTGAAGAAATATCGTCTTGTAAAATATCGCCTGCTGCGCAGCGTGCTTGACTTGCCGATCCTGAATCGTGATACCTTTGAAGAACAGATTGCCGGTGACCCGGTTGAAAAGTCGGTTGGGCAGATGATGATGTTCTAAGGTGGTTGGATGGTCAGGTAGTTGAATAGTTGATGGTCTTGGAGTTGAATGGATAAAAAAGTTTTGCTTGTACCAATTAAGGTTGCTTTGGTGCTTGTGTTCGCGTTGTTCATGTCCGCCTGTATTTCAGTTGAAGTCGAGGAACCGCAGGAACCAACACCCTCGGGGTTCGTCACTGCGACCTTGCCGCCGACCAAACCCGGTTATGTTCCGCCTACATTGACCTTCACCCCGGCGATCACGCTCACACCCACCTTTGCCGTCACGGTCGACCCAAATTGCACCGACAGCGCAGTGCTTGTCCGCGATGTGACGATCCCTGATGGTACGCAAATGAAACCGGGAGAAACATTTACGAAGACGTGGGAATTCATCAACAACGGGAAATGCACGTGGTACGGATACACAGTCAAGTTTGCCGCCGGTGACCAGATGAACGCGCCTCTTTCCGCGCCGATTCCTCAGACTCCGCTCAATGAGTCGGTGCAAGTTTCAGTGGAGTTGACCGCGCCCACAGCGAACGGATCGTACACCGGCTACTTCACGTTGAACGACCCGAACGGAAAAGATGTGCCCATCGGGATCGAAAAAACCTTTTGGGTGAAGATCACGGTGGGTAGCGGCGGGACATCTCCCCAGCCGACCAGTTCCGGCAGCGTGAATACACCTTCCGCTTCGGCGGGTGGCGGCGCGAATTGCGGTTTTACCCAGAACGCTGGTTATGTCAATCAGGTCGCTGCGTTGATCAATCAAGAACGCACCAACGCCGGTCTGCCCGCGCTGACGATCAATTCTCTGTTGACGAATGCGGCGCAAGGTCATGCCGCGGATATGGCATGCAACAACAGCATTAGTCACACCGGCTCGGATGGTTCATCTGCTTACGCGCGCATCCTCGCTTCGGGGTACCTTCCTTCCTATGCGGAAGAGATCATCTACGGCGGAGGCGGTCCGTCGGCGGCAGTGACCTGGTGGATGGGCGATCAGATCCACCACGACGCCATTCTTAACGCCATGTCCACGGAGATGGGGGTGGGGTATGCGTATTTTTCAATGGATTACATTGTGGTGGATTTCGGCAGTCCATAAATGCCGTATGTGCGGATCGCGATCCGCACATACGTTTTATTTCAAAATGTTTCGCATCACCGGCTGATACTCGGGGAAGACATCGCTGGTGGCGGGGTTATTCAATCGCTTCGATAAAACTTCAGAAAGCACATCACGATAATCGGTCGTCACCGCCAAATCCCCTGGACCCATGAGTTGACCTTCGTTTAGTCCGGGCCACTGCCCGTGGACTTTGCCGCCATCCACGTTGCCACCGAGGACCATCATCATGCTGCCGTGACCGTGATCGGTGCCGAGGCTGCCGTTCTCGTATGCCCGCCGCCCAAACTCAGACATGGTGACGATGGTGAGTTTGTTCATGTGGTCTGCCATATCGGCATGGAAGGCGGCGAGACCTTCGGCAAGGTCTTTCATCAGATTCGGCATGAGCCCAGTCATCGAACCTTGAGTGAAGTGTGTGTCCCAACCGCCGAGGTCAATGGCAGAGACTTCGAGACCGACTTCCGCTTTGATGAGCATGGCGGTTTGTTTGAGTGCGAGACCGAATTCGGTATCGGGGTAATTAGTAATTGGTGATTGGTAATTAAGCGGGTCTAGTTTTTGGAGGGTATCCATAATGGACAAGGTATCTTGACCTAACTCATCGTTTTGATAGACGTAATTAAGTGCGGCGCGCATTTGCTGCAAGGCGCGTTGGTCGCCGCCGAGGTGAAAGTCTGCTATGGAGCGCAGGGCGGAGACGGGGACACTTCCGCTTAAACTGCGCTGTGGGCGAGTGCCCATGCCCACGGCTCGCAATGGCGACGAGTTACCCGTGTTCAAGGTGGCGAGGTGACGTCCGATCCAACCCGAGGCGGGACCGCGTTCATCGTCCACGCCGCGCTCCATGAGTTCCATCGCTTTGAAGTGACTGCGCGATTCGTCCGGCGCACCACAGGCATGGATGATGGCGAGTTGTCCGCTTTGCCAAGCTTCGAGCAGGGAACTCATGTTTGGGTGAAACCCAAAGAAGCCATCCAAGTCCACAGTTCTTTCTTCTTTCTTACTTTTTAAGTCATCGGGTCTTGCAATACCCAAAGTTGGGCGCAATTGATAATAGGCTTCTTCACCATGCGGCACGACCATGTTGAGCACGTCCGCGGCGCCGCGCAGGAAGACGACGACGAGCGTATCTCCGCGTGGAGCGGTGTTCTTCGGTGCGAAGGACAGGCGTGGCATCCAGGTTTTGGTTGGGATTTGATGAAGTACGGGTAAGGTTTCTAACATAGTTATCTCCATTCCATCTGGTGGTCGAGTAGGGCGACACTTGCACCTGCACTGTGTTTGGTGCAGTGCAGGTGAGCCCATATCGAGACCACACTGCGCAATTTCATGTTTACTTGTAATTTCTGGTTTCGATACGCCTTGCAAAGAGCATGCAAGGCTACTCAACCAGCGGGGTTATTATTATCTCCACTGAAATGCAGGCGACGCGATCAGACTCGCGGCGATGATTTGCAGAGTCTCTTCTTCGGTGGCACCCGCCGAATGGACGGTATCAATCATCCCGTCGCGGGTGAGGCGATCTAACGGCGTGCCTAAAAGCAATGAGGTGAGTGAATCCACGTCGGTGTGTAAACTGCCGGTTGAGGCGACATCCAATAAAGCATTGAGGTTGTGTTTCGTTTTTGGAAGCTCGTTGCGGATCAATTCAAACGCGAATTGCCAGCGCGGCATGAGGCTGCCTTGCCAAGCGTCGCTGTGGTCGGGGTAGCCATCGGGCGTCGTCCAGTTGAAATACATTTGACCCATTTGCATGAGCGGGTTATGCATGGCAACGCCATCGGTCTCGACGTTGAACATGCGCAGCGCGGAAAGCACGAAGTTGAGCGGACGTTTGTATTTGGGCTGCGCGAAAGCAAGACCATCGAGCAGGATGACGCGCAAGACCGATTTGATATCGCCTTTGGTGTTTAGAAAAGTTTGAGATGCCTTCTCAATAATTTCTTGTGGCGGTTCATCAGCGATGAAACGACGCGCGAGTTTGGTGCAGATAAATTTTGCAGTGGATGGATGCAAGGCAAGATGTTCAATGACCTGCTCCGCCTCACTCTGACCCGATTCCTGAATCGCGAGACCCAGAACATTTTTCTCGCCGGGTTCGTGTTGATCTTCCTTGAAGACGAAATCGCCCAGCCAGAAATGTTCCTTGACCGACCAACCCGTGAGACAACGCGCGAGCTGCATCACGTCATCTTGAGAATAACCGCCATCCACGCCGAGAGTATGAAGTTCCATCAACTCGCGGGCATAGTTTTCGTTGGGCGTGCCTTTGACGTTGGCTTGATTGTCGAGATAGGTCAGCATGGCAGGCGAATGCGCGGACGCCCACACGAGGTCGCGGAAGTTGCCGAGGGCATGTTTGCGAATCACCTCGCGGTCGTCCACGGTCTTGAGATAGAAGCACGGTTCTTTCTCGATGAAGATATTGAAGTGGTCGCTCCAGAAATCCACCATCACTTCGTAGAGTTGGCGCTTGCTGTAGAGTTGACGCAAGAAGGTGGCTTGACGTAACTCGTTGATCGGACGTTCGCGGTCGTAGCCGTCGAAGAGTTGATTGGTGACGGCTTCGATCTCGTTGGCTGCCATTTTCAATGTGTCGAAGGTCGAAAGTTGAAGGTCGCAGGTTAGGTCGTTGATGGTTTCGAAGTCGAGTTGTTTTTCGATGTAATTTGCCAAGCCGATCTCTGCCAGGCGGGCGCGTTCGTCCACTCGTGCGCCGAAGGTGATGCGATTGAGCGCGGTGAAATCTGCGGCGCTGAGCGGACTCCACGGGACGGCAGGCAGGTCGTTAGTGAGTCGTCGCACGGCAGGAGCGCAGGCATTGAGGGCAGCGCTGGCAGAGAGGAGTGTGGCGAGCTTGAGAAAGTCTCTTCGGGATAAGGTCATGGTGAATAGTGAATAGTGAATAGGAGTAATACGTGATGCGTAATAAATTACGAATTACGAGTTACGTATTGCGCATTTACTTGTGTACTTGTTTCCTGAACGACTGCCTTCTCACGTGGTGACCAGTTGAGCAAGGCAAAGCCGGTTGCGCCGAAGGAAATGAGGATGATGGGAATCCACACGAAGAGCCAGCCGATGAGCGGGAAGAAGGCGGCGAGTTCGAGGATGACAGCTCCGCGGATGAATCCATTCAATGGAGTCACGTTGCTGTGTTTGGCAAGTCTCGTGCCGAGGTGAGCAGCGATGCCAGCCGAGCCGATGGTGGAGATGGCGAGCGCAGCACCGAGCAGAATCCAGCCGATGAATTTGGCAGGTCCGAAAGGAAGCGCAAGCAGTATGACGATGGGAATGGTCACAGCGATGACGAGGATAAGTCCCATCCAGAAAGATTGCCACGGCGTTTTTTCTACTCGTGAATGAGCGCGAGCAATCAGGGACGGGAACAACAGCCACCATGCGGTGAGCATGGTAGGGAAGGCGATTCCGATAATGAGCAGGATGAAAAAGAAGGCAGAGATGTCAGCCATGGGGGAAGTCCTTTCGTTTTTTGGTTGATGTAAGGGATACAGGGATGAGGCGGAGAAAGTTGCAGGAAGAGCAGTGAATGGTGAATGGTTGATGGGAAAACAAAAAGACGCGGGGTTGGCGTGTCTTTTTCAAAAGCATCCGGTGGTTGAGTAGGGTGGGTGTTCGTCCCGCCCGTATCGAAACCACCAATAACAGAAAGTTGCTTTGTCAACAGGTGGTTTCGATACGCCTCGCGAAAACATGCGAGGCTACTCAACCACCGGATTGGACTTTCACTTTAACTTTTTTGGAAGAAACCCAAGATCGTCGCACCGATGCCAGTGAAGGCGACATACGGCAATAATAAGAACCAGCCGACGAAGGGTAAGGCGCAGGCAATGCAAAGAATCACGGAACTCCACAAGTTACGTTTCCATGCGGACATGTCTGGGAAGAGGCGCTCGGCGAGGTGGTGGACGGTGGCAGTAAGACCCATGCTCAGGAGGATGGAGAGAAATGCGAGAATTAGCAAGGCGGGGATGGTGAGTATCCCTTTGACGAAGGAGCCTGCATTCTCAGCAAGCGAAAGCATGACAAAAGCGATCAAGCCGAAGAAGAAAAAGTTGACCATGCCCAAGCCGAAGGATCGCCCCGGTGTGAGGCTAAGGCTGGTTTGAGTCTTGGCGACGCGGTTGGTGAACAATGCGCCGATGACGAGGAAGTAGGCGGCAAGGGTGATGGTCAGCAAAAGGACTATGAGGGTGAGGCGAAGGATGTCGGTCATGGAATGCTCCTAAGGTTGTCATGCTGAGCGGTAGCGAAGCATCTCTTACGATGGGCGTAGAGACCCTTCGCTATCGCTCACGCGTGCCTGCTGCACGGTGCAGGCAGGGTGACATGGTTAACGATTTTGATTTCTCAATAACAATCCGTTTCCAAAGATCCAGAAAATGGAAACGATGGCGAGGGCGATGAAGAGGGTGGACATTTCGAGAGTTGGAATGTTTGAAGGTTGAAAGGTTGGCATTTGAAATGTAGAAATAGTATCCAGCCATGAAATCCAAAGGGATTGAATCTCAAAGAACCACGTCGTGAACGATGGCATTTCCACTTGGGGCAGCATGATGGAGAGGAATGGGATGGCGACGATGAGCGCAACCAGCGCGGCAGCGGCTTGCAGAGACGCTGTCAGCGTGAGCCAGCGTGGGAGTTGGGGAGCCAGGCTTCGGCGAGGTCTGAAGCGGGCGGCGATATCGCGAGATAAAGTCATTTCGGGCAGAGAGTCCAAATCTGCGAATAAGGCTTGGAGGGCAGAGAGTCGCGCCGCGCATTCGTCGCATGAGTCGAGATGCAATTCGATAAAGGCGCGTTCGGTTGAAGCGTTATCCAAATATTCGTTGAGTTGCACATCGGAGATGTGATTAGTCAGGTGCATGGAGTTTCTCCGCGAGAAGTTTGCGCGCGCGGAAGAGATGGCTCTTCACGTCGCTGAGGGGGATGTCCAGTTCGCTTGCGATCTCGTCGTAGGATAGTTCTTGATAATGCCGCAGTTCGACGACGAGACGATAATGCGGCGGCAGGGATGCGAGTGCACTGCGGATCTGCTCGCTTCTCTCTTTGACCTCAACCTGCTCGCCGGGACTTTGAGTTTTATCTTCGTCCCGTTCTTCGTCGAGCTGGGCACTGGGCTTGTGTGACTCGATGTGGTTCAGGCACAAGTTGGCAGCGACGCGGCGGATCCACGGGCTGAATTCGCGTTCGAGGTCGAAGGTGTGCAGACGGTCGAGGGCGCGGATGAAGGTCTCTTGGGCGAGGTCTTCGGCATCGGCGCGGTTGTGCAGAATGCGGTAGCAGACGTTGAACACACTCGTCTGGTAACGGGAGACGAGGTCGCCGTAGGCTTCAGGGTCGCCGCGACAGGCTCGCAGGATCAGGTCGCGGTCGGTGGGCGCATTCATGGCTAAAGTGTAATACAGGCG
>CAYJPO010000092.1:0-16868 GCA_964372045.1 uncultured Anaerolinea sp. | reverse complement strand
GATCTCGCCGTCTTTGCATGTCCAGACTTCGACGAGATACGGGAACATGTTTTCGTCTTCATATTTGCCCGGGCTGACGATGATCTCCTGCCAGGTGACGGTCACTTCGTTCCCTTTCCGTTCGGCGGTCAAGACGGTCGTCGGACCGTAGTACGGCGAGACGATAAGTTTGAAGCCATCGGGGTACACAGAGGGGAGCGTTGTCATGTCACCCTCCTCTTTCAATGCGACCAAGTCCGAGTTGACCCAGCAATCCTGCTGTCCATTCTCGACCAGGATCCAGCCGTTTCCCGGCGCGCGTCCGATCAGCCGGACGGGGGTGGTTTTGTTGAACGCGATCAGATACAGGTAGTTCGCGCCTGGTCCATAGCGGCAGATGATCTTGTCCGCGGTGACGATGGCTTTCAGGCTTTCCACGGTCGGGATGGGCGTGGGAGTTTCCGTCGGCACGGGCGTGGACGTCTCTGTGGGGAAAGCTGTGAATGTTGGCGGAGGGAGGGGAGTGGATGTTTCCGCGTTGCCCAATGCCTCGGTGGGCGGACCAGCTTCCAAGGTCGGGGGTGATGCGAAGCCGCATGCGATCAGGAACAATGCCAGAACCAATAATGCCAGTAAACGTTTCATTCGTCGATGCCTTTCCGAAATTCGTTGGATTAACTATAAGTTATCTCAAAAATACCGTGTCACCCTGAGGAGCGTTCTTTGCGAGCGAAGGGTCTCTTACTTCGAGCGTAGAGATCCTTCGCTTCGCTCAGGATGACATTTTGGGACAAGTACTAAAATTGTCCGACTTCGTAGTGGCGACTTGAGTCGCCTCACGTTCGCAAACCGAAGACCATTGGAATTTCCAAAATTACTCCGGCAAAACGAGGTGGATTTTCTGCCATGTCCGCACGGACGTAAACGTCCCTGCTACGCTTACCAAGCCGACTGGAAGTCGGCTAGTCCGCTTGAGCGGACTTGGTAGGACCAGCACGGGGATTAATCCCCGTGCAACGCCAATCCAGGCGGATTGCTAGGGTGTGTATGCAAATTAATGGTCATGTCACCCTCCCGAAGGACATCGGGACGATGTGAGCGATAGCGAAGGGTCTCTTACTTGCCCAAAACGGGTAAATTCTGAGCAAAAGTAGAGATTCTTCGTCGCTCCGCTCCTCAGAATGACATGCTTTGGCATTTTGCATACAGACCCTAGGTTTAATTGTTTATCCGCAAAAGTCGTGACTACGTGTTTGCCGTTTAAAAATTTTTCAGATTGTACCGTATTCTCTGCCGGTGCTTTCATAATTTGCTAATGAACTCCTTAGGTCAGTATTGAAAACGGGTTGGATTTTTCGTTATAATCCTTACTCATGAATGCAATGACATCACGTGAAATGCCGAAACAGGTACTCGCCATGCTGACGGGTGGCTTCGTCCTCTTCATGTCCATCGCCATCGTGTGGACGCTCGGATATCAACTTGCGTACGCAGGGCGGATCTTCCCCGGTGTGTCGGTTGCGGGCGTGGACCTTTCCGGTCTTTCCCCGAACGATGCGGCGTTGAAGTTAAGCCAGACCCTTTCCTACCCGATCACGGGCAAGGTCCTGTTCCGCGACGGTGACCAGGTCTGGGTGGCTTCGCCCGCGGAATTAGGCATGGTCTTCGACCCATCTGCCAGCGCGCTTGCAGCGTATGACTACGGACGCAAAGGCGGTTTGTTCGGTGCGCTATCCGGGCAGATCGGCGCGCGCGGACTCGGCGCAGATGTTCCGCCGGTGATCATCTTCGACCAGCGCGTGGCGTACACCTATTTGCAAAATATCGCGGCGCAGGTCAATCAATCGGTCGTGGAAGCGAACCTGCGCGTGGATGGGACGAACGTCGTCAGCGAGCCGGGTCGGGTCGGACGCCTCATCAACCTCGATGCAACGTTGATCTATCTTGGCGCGCAATTGCAAACCTTCCGTGATGGGGAAGTTCCGCTCGTCATTCAGGAAGCCGCGCCGAAACTGTTGGATGTCTCCTCGCAGGCAGATGCCGCGCGGCGCATCCTCAGCCAGTCGTTGACCATCACTCTCCCGAATACCCGCGAGGGCGACCCCGGTCCGTGGACGTACGATATTCCCGTGCTTGCCAACATGCTGTCTGTGGAAGTGGTTGAGAACGGCGGTGCGGTGGAAATGCGCGTGGGGCTCGACCCCGCATCTTTGCGCGGCTCGCTTAACGATCTGAAAGTGCTGGTGGACCGTAACCCGAAGAACGCGCGCTTTGTCTTCAACGATTCCACCAGTCAGCTCGAACCGATCTCCGCTTCCGCCATTGGGCGCGTGATGGATGTGGAAGCCAGCATTGCCGCCATCAACGATGCGCTCCTGCGCGGCGAACACACGGTCAACCTTGTAGTTGCTGAACAGGCTCCCGCCGTTCAGGATACAGCCACCGGCGCGGAGTTGGGCGTCATCCAGCTTGTTGCCGAACAGACGACATATTTCTACGGCTCCAGCGAAGCGCGCATCCAAAACATCGTCACCGCGGCGGGCGAATATCACGGCTTGCTGGTCGCGCCGGGAGAAACCTTCTCGATGGGCAGTGTGCTCGGTGATGTAAGCCTTGAGAACGGATATGCCGAAGCGCTCATCATCTATGGCGGACGGACCATCAAGGGCGTGGGTGGCGGCGTGTGTCAGGTCAGCACCACGTTGTTCCGCACGGTCTTCATGGCGGGCTTCCCGGTCATGGAGCGTTATTCGCATGCCTATCGCGTTTCGTATTATGAAATGGATGCCAGCGGGTCTGTGGATACGCAGTTCGCCGGTCTGGACGCCACCGTGTACTTCCCGCTCGTCGATTTTAAATTTGTCAACGATACCCCCAATTGGATGTTGATGGAAACGTACGTCAATGTCGGTGCGCGCACGCTCACGTGGAAGATCTACTCCACGTCCGATGGGCGCAGCGTGACCTGGGAGACAACCGGACCGACCAACACGGTCCCGCCGCCGGAACCGGTCTTCGAAGAAAACCCAGACCTGGGAGAGAACGAACTCAAACAGGTCGATTACGCCGCCGAAGGCGCGGATGTCACCGTGACCCGCACAGTTTGGAAGGATGGCTTGGTCTATTTCACCGACCAATTCCAGACCCATTACGAACCCTGGGCGGCGGTCTGTCAATTCGGTCCCGGCTCCGATAGTCCCAAAAAGCTTGCGCGGCAAAAAGAGATCTGTCTCTCGCCGAGTACATAATGGAAATGTCTTCCTCCGATCCTCTTCCACTTCGCGGCACAAGCTCGAAGTGGTGAAGCAAGGCACATGGTACAATCTTTCCCCGAACAAGGAGATTACATGGTCAGTTCTGAATTGCTCGAGATCCTGCGTTGCCCCAATTGCGTGCGTGAAAAAGATGGCATGCTTACCCTATTCAAAGATTCCTGGCTCATCTGCCAGGATTGCGGACGCAAATACCCCATCGTGGATGACATCCCCGTCATGCTGATCGACGAAGGCGACAAGTGGGTGAGCACCGCGCAGGACGCGCTCCCGGTCCCGCCGCCCGCCAAATAACGAATGGAATCCCTGCTCGCTGAGTTAACCAGCGGCGACGACGAACGCGCTGAGAAAGCCATATCCGCGCTTGTGGATTTTGGAGAGGCGGCGCTTCAACCCCTGCTGGATTTGACCCGCTCCGAGGATGCGGATATCCGCTGGTGGGCGATCCGCGCCCTCGCCTCTTCGCCTCACACGCGGACCCGGGACCTGATCCCCCATCTGAACGATTCCTCTCCTGAAGTGAGAGCCGCTGCCGCGCTTGCGCTGTGTACTCATCCCGGCGAAGAAGCGGTCCCGGCGTTGATCAAAACCCTGCGGGACGCTGATTCGCTCACAGCCGGGTTGGCAGGCAACGCTTTGGTGAAGATCGGAGCCCCCTCGGTGACGAGTCTGCTCGAGGTCATGGACGAAGCGGAGAACGGTATCCGCATTTTAGCGCTGCGCGCATTGAGCGAGATCCGCGACCATCGCGCCATCCCTGTCATGATGAAATGCCTGAACAATGAAAATGAATCTGCTGTGATCCAGTATTGGGCAGTGCAGGGGTTGGAAAGACTTGGGCTGGATATGGTATATATTAAGCCCTGAGGTTTTTGAACAATATGAATCTTGAATTCCTGAAAAGAATAAAAATCGGACGTCCCACTGTTAAGGGAGTCATTTTTTGGGGCATCACCATTGCGCTGGCGGTGACGGCGTTCGTCGTCATCAACAACTTCACGCAATGCTGGACGCTGACCCAACTGCCGGGCATCCCGCCTGCAAGCTGCGGCGTTACATCAGGCGATGGCGGTTTTATCGTGAACCCGGAAGGCACAGCCGTTGCCAATGACCTTCCTCCCACACCAGTGGCGCTCCCTGCTGAATCGCTGCCCACCTGGGACGGCGCCAGCCGCATCAACATCCTCTTCATCGGTTTGGATTATCGTGACTGGCAGGCGAACGAAGGTCCGCCGCGCTCCGATACGATGATCCTCTTCACCATCGATCCGGTAACGAAGACCGCGGGCATGTTGTCCATTCCGCGCGACCTGTGGGTGAACATCCCCGGGTTCGGGTATAGCCGCATCAACACCGCCTACGCCAGCGGAGAAGGCTCGCAACTGCCGGGCGGTGGTCCTGCCTTGGCGATGAAGACCGTCGAGAATTTGATGGGCGTGCCGGTACATTACTACGCCCAGATCGACTTCAATACCTTCGTCGAATTGGTGGATTTGCTCGGCTGTATCTGGGTTGTTCCCGAAGAAAAACTGGTGCTCGACCCGGTTGGTTCCGGTACCGACCACGTGGTCATCACCCCCGGCGGTGAACGTGAATTATGCGGATGGAAAGTGCTGGCGTACGCCCGCACCCGTAAATCAGAAGGCGGCGACACCGACCGCTCCAGACGCCAACAACAGGTGATCTTTGCTTTGCAGGAAAAGATCTTCGACCCCGAAGTCTTCCCATCCCTGCTGGCACAGGCTCCGCAGATCTACCAGAAACTGTCCAGCGGTATTCACACCAATATGTCGTTCGAAGATGCAGTGAAGCTGGCGGTGCTCGGCAAGGACATCTCACGCGAGAACATCAAGACTGGCGTGATCGACCCCCAGCAAGGCATGGCGATCTTCGATAAAACCATCTTAGCCGGGCAGGATGCCAGCATTCTCAAGCCGGTAATGGACAAGATCCGTATTCTGCGCGATGAGATCTTCACCACCTCCGGCCCGACCAGCCCGATGGCACAGGGCGATGCGGCGGTGCTGATGCAGCAGGAAGAGGCGCGCATCCGCGTGATGGACGGCACCTTCACCCCCGGCTTGGACCAGCGTGCCGGAGCGGTCTTCCAATCCTACGGTATGAACGTGACCGAGGTGGCGGCTTCTCCTGAAGCCTACTCCCAGACCGTGATCGTGGTATATGGACCCAAGCTCTACACCATCAAGTGGCTGCAATCCACGTTTGGGATCACCGCCAGGCAGATCCGCTTCATCCCCGACCCGAACCAGACGGTGGATATCGAGATCCGGATCGGCTCGGATATTGCCGGGGTCATCCCGTAAACACCAGCGATGTTAAATCAACATCCCCTTCATCGAAAATGAAGGGGATGTTTTGTTTTACCCGATCAGCGTATTGCGGAACCAGTCGCCGATCAGCCAGTATTTGAAATCCTGTCCCTGATTGCATTGGATGCCTGCATACGTCCCATACACCAAAGCCACAAGCGGCATGGCGCTGATGACACAGGCAAACGGTATGCAGAGCAGACCGATCAACACTGCGCTCAACGTGCCGGTGATCGTCCAGGCGATACCCGTCAGTACCCCGCCGCCGACCCACCAGATGAGCTGGAAGATCAACCCTTGCAGGGATTGATAGGCAACATAGCGGGAGCGATCCTTGTAGATCATATAAATTGCCAGCGGCACGACCGGACCCAGAAAGCCAGAAACTAAATTAACCAACACTCCCAGGTGGGCAATCATCGCCCACTGACGTTCCTCCTGCGGGGTGAGCGGGGCAAGAGTCTGCTGCGGGATTTGTTCGTTCATTGCATTCTCCTTTTATTTTGGTGAGTTTATCATGTTTAATACGCATGCATCCCCGGTTAGGTCGCACGAGAAGAGCATGAAGTGGAACTTCAGGATTTTAAATTAACCTACGCTGCTACCTTGGTTACTTGAATTGCATTGGTCAGAGCGTTCTAACGAAATTTACTACTTGAGATCAAAATCAAATTGTTTGCCGAAAAATTATGCGAATTTTTCAACTCACCTTATGCAGGTAATAATCCCGTAGGGATGAAAGGATTATAGAATTGGAGCGCAGAATCCGCAAATCCCGTAGGGATGACATAACTTCTGACACCCCTCCGGGGTTCGGCGAATATTCGCATTGTTCCTATAATCATTTCACTTCTCCGGAGTTATGGTAGTTTTGTCTTTTCCTTGTTTTGCATAGGTGGTAACTTGAGTTAAATTATGGGAAATAAAGAGACCCGCGCAATTGCGCGGGTCTCTCAGAGTGCGGAGTGGGATTACGCCCAGCCCTGATTGCGGATGAAATCGGTGATGACGGGGATGCGGACGTCCTGCCCCTGGTATGCCTGGTACGCCCAGTAGAGCATGACGAAAAAGAGAATACTGCCGCAGCCGACTGTGACGGTGGAGATGATGGTCAATGCCACGGTCGCAACGATGGACTGCACTGCATTGAACTTGACATAGGGACGATTCTTCTTATCTTCCATGAAAAGAACAACAATGGCAATGAGCGGAATGACATAGCCTAACATCGCCCAAAGTTTATCGTCCTGGGTTATATCCGACATAGGTGCTTGAGACATGGGTTTATTCCTCCGAATAAGTTGGTTTTGGATTTGAAGTATTTTACAACCAATTAAGCCAATCTGCAACCAACGCTCTTCACCCAATGGTACTGTTTGTCACAACATGAACGATCAAAATAATACGCGGTAAAATTCTCTTATGCCCATCCGAGTCGTATTCATGGGGTCGCCAGATTTTGCACTGTCCACCCTTCGTTCGCTTGCAAAAAATTATCAGGTTGTCGGTGTCGTCACCCAGCCAGACCGTGCCTCCGGGCGCGGACGTGAACTCAAAGCGCCGCCGGTTAAATCGCTGGCACTCGCATTGAACATCCCTGTTATCCAGCCGCAGAAATTGCGCGAGCCCGAAGCCACGCAGCAACTGCAAGCATGGAAGCCCGATCTGATCGTTGTGGCGGCATTCGGGCAAATTCTCCGCAAGGATGTTTTGGAATTGCCGAAATATGGCTGCATTAATGTCCACGCGTCACTGCTTCCGCGTTGGCGCGGCGCGGCGCCCATCAATGCCGCCGTCCTGGCTGGGGATGCAGAAACCGGTGTGACCATCATGAAAATGGATGTGGGACTCGACACGGGTCCCATGCTTGCGAAGAAAAGCATCCGCATCAAACCGGAGGAAACAGCGGGTACGCTCTTCGAGGCTTTATCCACGCTGGGAGCGGATCTACTTATCGAAACCCTGCCCGAGTACATTGCCGGGCGGATCACTCCGCAGCCGCAGCCCGAAGAAGGTGCGACCTATGCGCCGATGCTCAAAAAGGAAGATGGCTTGCTCGATTTCACCCAGTCCGCTGTTGACTTGGAACGCCGAGTCCGCGCGATGAACCCGTGGCCCGGCGCGTGGTTCGAGTGGCATGGAGTCACCCTCAAGGTGCAGCGGGCGCATGTAGGTCAGGGCAAGGCTGAGGCGGGGACAAGGCTCATAGAGCAGAATCAACCCGCGGTCGGAGTCAGAGACGGGGTTCTCATCCTCGATGAAGTGCAGCCGCCGGGGAAGAAATCCATGAGCGGCAAGGCGTTCTTATCCGGCGCGAGAGACTGGCTGGAATAACCTTCAAAACATGACAAAATACCCCGTCATAAATTTGTGACGGGGTATATAATTTTATCGAAAGGAGGTCATATGGCTGACCAACCTATTGGATGTGCCCGTGTGACCGGATCGGTGGCTGGAGAAAAGCCATCCGCCAATTCAAGTTCTCAAACCAATGAACCGAAAAAGGAGTCGATTATGACAGCGCGTGTTGGGCAAAAAGCCCCTGAGTTCGATGCGCCCGCGTATTACAAGGGCAAATTTACTTCTGTAAAACTTTCTGATTTTGCAGGCAAGTGGGTCCTGCTGTGTTTTTATCCCGGTGATTTCACCTTTGTCTGAGCGACCGAAGTATCGGCGGTCGCCGATAAATATGCGGAACTTCAGGCATTGGGTGTCGAGGTCATCTCAGTCAGCGTGGACAGTCACTTCGTCCACAAGATGTGGAATGACTATGAATTGACGAAGATGGTGGAAGGCGGTATTCCCTTCCACATGGCATCGGATCAGGCGGGAAATTTGGGACGCGCCTACGGCGTGTGGGACGAGAATCAAGGCATTGAACTGCGCGGACGTTTCATCATCGACCCGGACGGGGTGGTTCAGGGCATGGAAGTGCTCACGCCTCCGGTGGGACGGCGCATGGCGGAGACCATCCGTCAGGTGCAGGCGTTCCAGCATGTGCGCGCCAGCAAGGGCACCGAAGCCACGCCCGCAGGCTGGCAGCCCGGCGAGTTGACGCTCAAACCCGGACCCGACCTGGTGGGCAACGTGTGGAAGGTCTGGAAGCCGGAGATGGAAAAGTAGGTGACCGTCACCACGGAGATTTCCAGACTGTTTTCTCCGTGGTCTGACTTGAAAATAAGCCTGGGACTCCACAAGTTCTACTTGTGGAGTCCCAGAAGTTCTGCTTGTGTTTCCAGAAGTAGAACTTCTGGACTCCATTTTTATCCTCAAATCACTAATTGGGGGCATTGCGCCTTTTTTCGAAAGAGTTATAAAATAGGAACAATCCAAACGAAAGGGTTGAATTCCATGTCTACATACGTTGCTGCGATCGATCAGGGAACGACAAGTACGCGATTCATTATCTTCACACACGACGGCGGGGTGGTGGCGGTTTCTCAGAAGGAACACAATCAGATCTACCCCAAGCCGGGCTGGGTGGAACACGATCCGCTGGAGATCTGGGAGCGGACTCAGGAAGTCATGGCTGGCGCGTTGACCAAGGGAAACTTTTCCGCTTTGGAGATCGCCGCCATCGGTGTGACCAACCAACGCGAAACGACTGTCGTGTGGGACAAGTCCACCGGGGTGCCGATCTATAACGCCATCGTCTGGCAGGATACGCGCACGGATGTCATCTGCAACAAGCTCGCCAAGCAGGGCGGGCAGAATCGCTTCCGCCGCAAGACGGGACTGCCGCTCGCCACATATTTTTCCGGTCCCAAGATCAAGTGGATCCTGGATAACGTCCCCGGCGCGAAGGAAAAAGCCAAAAAGGGACAATTGCTTTTCGGCAACATGGATACCTGGATCATCTGGAAGTTGACCGGCGAGCACGTCACCGATGTGACCAATGCCTCGCGCACGATGCTGATGAATCTCAAAACACTGGATTGGGATAAAGATATCTTGAAGATCATGAGCATTCCGCGCGCGATGCTGCCGCAGATCAGATCGTCTTCGGAAATTTATGGGAACGTTGCTAACGGTCCATTGGAAGGCATTCCCGTTGCGGGCGATCTCGGCGACCAGCAGGCGGCATTATTCGGGCAGACTTGTTTTAAGTCTGGCGAAGCGAAGAACACCTACGGCACCGGCTGTTTCATGTTGATGAATACCGGCGAAAAACCCGTGCAAAGCAAGGCGGGATTGCTGACCACGCTCGGTTACAAAATTGGAAATAAAAAACCTGTTTATGCGCTCGAAGGTTCGATCGCCATAACTGGAGCATTGATCCAATGGCTGCGGGATAACCTCGGCATGATCGATAAGTCTTCGGATGTCGAACCGCTGGCGAACTCGGTTGAAGATAACGGCGGGATCTACTTCGTGCCGGCCTTCTCCGGTTTGTACGCCCCGTACTGGAAGTCTGATGCGCGCGGCGTGATCGTGGGCATGACTCGTTACGTGACGAAAGGTCACATTGCGCGGGCGGCTCTCGAAGCGACCGCGTACCAAACGCGTGAAGTGCTGGACGCGATGGAAAAGGATTCCGGTGTCCGACTCCGCGCCTTGAAAGTGGACGGCGGCATGGTCTTCAATGAATTGCTCATGCAGTTCCAATCCGATATTTTGAACGTGCCGGTCGTGCGCCCGAAAGTGGCGGAGACAACCGCTCTCGGCGCGGCTTACGCGGCAGGTCTCGCCGTCGGCTTTTGGAAGGATACCGAGGAATTGAAAAAGAACTGGGGACGCGATGTGGAATGGTCTCCGAAAATGGACTCGAAATGCCGCGCTGGTTTATACTCAGGTTGGAAGAAAGCTGTTACCCGCACGTTTGATTGGATCGAGTAAAAGAAGGTTACAAGTTGAACGTTGAAGGTTTAAAGTTGGAACCTCATTTTCAGAAACTTGTAACCTTCAACCTGCAACCTTAACCCTGGAACTCCTATGAACCGAAACGAAATCCTAACCTCTCTCAAAGCAAACCCGCAGGTATCCGTGTTGATCGTGGGCGCAGGCATCAACGGCATTGGAACCTTTCGCGATCTCGCGCTCAACGGTGTGGATGTCCTGCTCGTGGACCGTGGGGATTTTTGCTCCGGTGCAAGCGCGGCATCCTCACACATGGCGCACGGCGGCATCCGCTATCTCGAGAACGGCGAGTTCCGTCTGGTGCGCGAGGCGGTGAGGGAGCGCAACCGCATGATCCAGAACGCGCCGCACATTGTCAAGCCGCTGCCGACGACCATTCCCATCTTCAAATATTTTTCGGGTCTCCTCAACGCGCCGCTCAAATTCCTGGGCTGGTTGGATAAACCCTCCGAGCGCGGCTCGATCATCATCAAACTCGGTCTGATCATGTACGACGCCTACACAGGCGCACAGCGCACCGTTCCGCGCCACAAGGTGTATTCGCGTTCCGGTTCGTTGACAAAGTGGAAGAAACTCAACCCGGCTATTGCCAACACAGCGGTCTATTATGACGGCTTGATCTCGAACCCCGAGCGGCTTGCGTTGGAGATCATGTTGGATGCCGAATCTGAAACTCCTGCTAACGCACGCGCTTTGAACTACGTCAGCCTGGTCAGCGGCGAAAAGGACACGGTCATCCTGCGCGATGAACTGACCGATGAAACCTACGAGCTGCGCCCGAAACTGGTCATCAACGCCGCGGGTCCGTGGATCGACTTTGCGAACCACAGCCTGGGCATGTCCACCCGTTACATCGGCGGGACAAAAGGCTCGCATCTAGTCGTGGATCATCCCGAACTGCGCGAAGCCATTGGCAGCCACGAATTCTTCTTCGAGAACAAGGATGGGCGCATCGTGCTCATCTTCCCGTTGTATGACCGCGTCTTGATCGGCACCTCGGATATCAAGATCGACCATCCCGATGAAGCGCGCTGTACCGACGAGGAAGTGGATTACTTTATCGAAATGATCGGGCGCGTCTTCCCGTCCATAAAATTGACGCGCGAGCAGATCGTTTTCCGGTTCACAGGCGTTCGTCCCCTGCCGGGCAGCAGCGCGAAAACCACCGGGCAGGTCAGCCGTGACCATCACATCGAAGTGCTGAGCGGTGACTGGACCAACCTGAACTTCCCCGTCTATTCGCTGGTGGGCGGCAAGTGGACATCCTTCCGCGCCTTCGCCGAACAGGTGACTGATAAGTCGCTTCAGTTCCTGGGGATCAAGCGGAATAAATCCACGAATGACCTTCCCATCGGCGGCGGGCGCGGGTATCCGCGCAGTGAAGAAGAACGCGCCAAATATATCAACGGTCTCGCCGCATGGACCGGCTTGTCGAAGGAACGGCTCAACACTCTGTGCGACCGCTACGGCACGCGCGCCGAAGCCATTGCTGAGTTCATGAAACGCGGGACGGATGCGCCACTTAGTTCGCTGGCAGAATACTCTCGGCGCGAGTTGATCTTCCTTGCGCAAGTGGAAAAGGTCCGGCATCTCGATGACCTGCTCCTGCGCCGCACCATGATCGGCATGCTTGGCAGGTTGACTCGAGACTCTGTGGCGGAAACCGCCGATATTTTGGAGGAAGCCCTCGGCTGGAACCCGGAGATGAAAAAAGCCGAGGTGGAGCGCACCCTTCGCCTGCTGGCTGACAGGCACGAGGTCCGGTTGTGAGCCGAAAAGAGTCGGCATTCGGCGCATGGTAAAATCCTCCCGATGGCTTCCAGACGAAAAAACAAACTCAAAATCGATCTTGTCATCCCGGTCTTCAACGAAGCCGAAGCGATAGAAAAGACATATGCAGACATCCGCCAGGTGGTGGATGTTCTGCCTTATGATTTCAATTTCATCTATGTGGATGACGGCTCAGACGACGGGACAGCGGATACGCTGCGAGGGATCGGAGCGAACGACCCGAGAGTGACCCTGCTCCAGCTTAGCCGTAACTTCGGGCATCAGGCGGCGCTGACGGCTGGCATGGACGCGTCGCAGGGCGATGTGATGATCTCGCTGGACGGCGACGGTCAACATCCGCCGGAGATGCTCCCGAAGATGATCGACCTGATCCAACAGGGATACGACATCGTGCAAGCCCAGCGCATCGAAGATGACCGGGCGATGTCGTTCAAAAAAGCCACTTCGAATTTTTTCTACTGGCTGATCAACAAGATCAGCGGCACACAGGTTTTGCAGGGTGCAGCGGATTTTCGTGCGCTCTCGCGCAATGCCTTGAACGGTGTGCGTTCGATGCATGAGTATCACCGTTTCCTGCGCGGCATGATCTCGTGGATGGGCTACAACAGCGTCATCCTTCCGTATCATGAGCCTGCCCGCATCGCGGGGAAATCGAAATATTCCCTGGGGAAAATGTTCCGCCTCGCCTCAGATGCCATTTTCTCCTTCTCACTTGCGCCGTTGTACATCGGTTTGAGCGCGGGATTTTTATTTTTCATCCTTGCAGGTGCGCAGTTGATCTACGTCCTGTCGCTGTGGCTGACGGGCAATACCCAGCGCATCGAGCCGGGGTGGAGTTCGCTCATGGGGGTCATGCTGATCGCCAGCGGCATTATCATGATCCTGCTTGGTTTTATTGGCGTGTATGTTGGGTATATCTTCCAGGAAGTGAAACGCCGCCCAATCTATCTTTTGAAGGGGAAGCCGCATGATGACGGACACTAAGCCGAAATACTTTTTCATCACACTCCTGCGTCACGGCGAGTCGGTGGGGAACGCCGAATCACGCTGGCAGGGACAGGCGGATTTCCCGCTGACGGATAAGGGACGTGAGCAGGCGCGCGCGCTGGCAGACCGCTGGAAGCGGGAGAGGGCACAATTCGACCATGTCGTTTCCAGTCCGCTTTCTCGCGCGCGGGAAACGGCGGAGATTGTCGCCTCAGCGTTGAATTTGAAAGTAGAGCATGAACCGCTCTGGCTGGAGCGCGACAACGGCGAATTCTCCGGGTTGACTGCGCAAGAGGTGCGCCAGAATTTTTCACACCCCGATTTTTATTCCCCGTATGATCCGGTCGGCTCGGATGGCGAAGGTGATTGGGAACTGTTTTTGCGTGCCGGACAGGCGTTGCATAATCTGCTAAAACGCGAACCGGCGCGGTATTTGATCGTCTCGCATGGTGGTTTGCTGAACCAGTTCATGCACGCCGTGGTCGGTGTTGCGCCACAGGCAAATAACTCCGGCACACGCTTCCGTTTTGCGAATACGGCATTTGCCCAACTGGTTTATTTCCCAAATCAACATCGCTGGGCGATAGACAAGCTGAACGACCATATGCATTGGCTGGATACTGAATAATTCGTGAAGAGTGAAGCGTAAAACGTAAATCACAAAATTACGCATAACGCATTACGCTTTACGAAAATAGAAACCGGAAACGAAAATTTATCATGAGCCTCCCCTCCTCCAATAAGTCTGAAATGAAATTCCTTGTCTTCGGCGCGGGCGCGATCGGCACGTATATCGGCGGTTCGCTTTCACTCGCCGGACACCAGGTTGTGTTCGTGGAACAACCCAAAGTGGTGGTGGAACTGCGCGCCAAAGGACTGCGTCTTGATTTAACGATAGACGAAAGAAGAAAAACGAAGGACGCCTATCTGATCGACCCACGTTCTTTTGTCATCGAACCCTCTCTGGAGGAGGCGCTGAAGTTCGGTCCGTACGATGCGGCGGTCTTTGCCTTGAAATCCTTTGACGCCATCGCGGCAATGGAAGGTTTGAAACCATTTGCTGAAAAACTTCCGCCCATCCTCTGCCTTTCGAACGGCGTGGAAAATGAAGTCATCATCGCCAAAACCCTCGGGGCAGACAAGGTCATCTACGGAACCGTCACATCCGCCATCGGCAGGCGCGGACCCGGCGACATCGTCCTAGAAAAACTGCGCGGCGTGGGCATCGCGGCGGGACATCCGCTCTCGGAAAAACTGACATCTGTGCTCGAAGAAGCCTATCTCAAATGCCGTCTCTATCCTGATGCGTTGGGTATGAAATGGTCGAAGATGCTGACTAATCTGATCGCCAACCCAACCTCCGCGATCCTCAACCTGACCGCAGGACAGGTCTTCGCCGATAGCAAACTGTATCGCATCGAGATCGAAATGCTGCGTGAATGTCTCGCCGTGATGAAAGCGATGAACCTGGAAGTGGTAGACCTGCCCGGTACACCCGTCAAGGCGCTGGCATTCGCCACAAAGTTACCACTCTGGCTTTCAAAGCCCCTGCTCTCCCGCGCGGCAGGCAGTGGACGCGGCGCGAAGATGCCGTCCTTTCACATCGACCTGCACTCCGGTCGCGGTATGAGCGAAGTGGAATACCTGCACGGAGCTGTCGTTCGCGAGGGCAAGGTGCGCGGCATTCCCACTCCCGTCAACAAAGTGCTGACCGAAACCCTGCTGGCTTTGACCAATAAGGAAATTCCGCTGGAAGAGTTTGCAGGCAAGCCAGAGAAACTATTGAAAAAATTGGCAGGTTGAAGGTTTTCAGGTTGAACGAACTTCAACTTGTACCTTTCCAACCTTTTAACTTTGCAACCTGAAATCCCATGTCCATCCAAATCACACAACCCAACCCAATTGTCGAGATCCATTTACCGAACGGCAAAACGCTTGCCGGTCCGCGCGGTACAAAAGTGGGCGAGTTCTTCGCTAAAGTGCAGGATGATTTTTCCGCCCCGGCTGTTGCCGCGGTCATCAACAACGAGATCCACGAGCTGACTTATCCCATCAACAGCGAGTCGAACTGCGCGCCCATCACAATGGATACGGCGGACGGCTCACGGATTTACCGCCGTTCGCTGGTCTTCCTACTCGAGATGGTCTTTGCCCAATTGTTCCCGCAGGGATATTTAAATATTGACCACTCCGTCTCGTCGGGCGGGTTCTATTGCGAGGTTAAGGAACGTGATCCGCTCACGAACGCGGAGATCGATGTGCTCGAAAAAAGGATGAAGGAGATCATTGCGGAAGACCATCCGTTCATACGCCGGGAGATCCCCATTCAGGAGGCGATCGATTATTTCTCCGCGCGCGGGTACGAAGATAAACTGCGTCTGTTCAAATATCGCCGCAAGGAATATCTTACGGTCTATCATTTCAACGGGCTTTTGGATTATATGCACGGCTATATGGTGCCGTCCACGGGCTATTTGAAATGGTTCGGGCTCAAGAATGTCAACGGCGGATTCATTCTGCAATTTCCGCGCCGCCATGCACCCACACAACTCGAACCGCTGGGCAATTACCCGAAACTGCTCAACGCCTTTCGTCAATACGGTGACTGGCTTGAAACGCTCAAGATCGGAAGCGTCGGCGCGCTCGATGACGCCATCGAATCGGGTCGCGCCGATGAGATCGTGCTCGTCTCCGAAGCCTTGCACGAACAGAACGTCTCCGATGTTGCCCAGCAGATCGCTGAAAAAAAATCGCGCATTATTTTGCTGGCGGGTCCATCGTCTTCGGGCAAGACCACAACCTCGCGCAGGCTCGCGATCCAGTTGCTCGCGCGCGGCATCTCGCCGTATCCGCTTGAGCTCGACCATTACTTTGTAGATCGTGACGACACTCCGCTCGACGAAAATGGAGTCCACGATTTTGAATCTGTCGAAGCGCTCAACCTGCCTCGCCTTGCAGGCGATATCGAAAAACTTCTCAGCGGCGAAAAAGTTCACCTTCCACGATTCAACTTCGTGGCGGGAAGAAGCGAAGAAGGGGACGTGGTCCAGTTGAAGGATGGACAACCTCTCATCCTCGAAGGGATACACGGCATGAACCCCCGCCTCATCCCGGACCGTTGGGCGGATTCGGCTTTCAGGATCTATGTCTCCGCCTTGACCCAGTTGAACCTCGACCGGCACAACCGCGTTTCGACCACAGACACACGTCTTATCCGCCGCATTGTGCGCGACGCGCGCGAACGCGGATATTCGGCACAAGCGACCATCTCACGCTGGGAGTCGGTGCGGCGCGGCGAGAAGCGGCACATCTTCCCGTATCAAGAGAACGCGGACGTGATGTTCAATTCTGCGCTGGTGTATGAGCTTGCGGCGTTGAAACCGATGGCAGAGCCGCTGCTGCGACAGGTGCCATACAACGTGCCGGAGTACATCGAAGCCCGCCGTCTGCTGGCTTTCCTCGAATGGTTCCTGCCGTTGGATGCGAACCTCGTCCCAGCTAATTCGATCGTGCGTGAATTTTTGGGTGGGTCGAGCTTGAAGGATTTTAAAATTTGGAGAGGGTGAAGTAATTCGTGATACGTGAAGAGTGAAACGTAAACATGATTAATCCCGAATTTAATATAGGACGCGGACGAGCGCGGATTGACGCG
>CAYJPO010000091.1:0-16898 GCA_964372045.1 uncultured Anaerolinea sp. | reverse complement strand
CTGCTTCTCCCCAGGGATACCAATCCACGGGGTTGTTTGCATGTTGCAGCAGGTAAGGAGAATTTTCCGAGACAAGATGATTAGGCATAAGATACCTCTATGAGTAAAATAAAAAAATAACTTATAGAAGATTATAGCCCATGCTGATAAAGGGCAAGTGAAAATGTTGATGCAAGATTTGTTCTGAGTATTATGAATACAGGTACTTATCCCCGTATTCATGATATATGCCACTGTTAGGTCACAGTGCGCTCGTAATTTTTGGCTATTGGTGTGTATGCAAGTGCCTAGTTTGCATCTTGAAGATTTAATTCTATGAATGAATCCTCGTCTTTTGCTTACGACCAAATTCTTCCCGCTAACCATCGCCTCCGCCGACAAAACCACCACCGTCCTGTTCGGACTGGGTCCCATCGCCGAGCAGACAGATGAATGGAATTACGTTCTGAACGATGGTGTGAACGTCTCGCGCCAGTTGACCGATGCCACGGGTGAAGTCACCTACTCGGCGCGCTACACGCCCTGGGGTGACATGCTTGACGCCTCTGGCACGGGCTACCTCACCTTCGGCTTTTTCGGTGGTCTCATGGATGCCGCCACCGGATTACTTTACGTGGGCGATGGGCAGTATTATGATCCGTCCACAGGCAGATTCCTGACGAGGAACGCCAAGACAAACCAGAGCAATCCCTATATGCCGTTTGATCCCACCGGCGCGATGCTCGGTCCGCTCGGGGTGTTGGCGTTGGTCTTGGGTATCAAAAAGAAGAAGAGCAAGTACGATATCCTCTTGTTTGTGTTTGCGGTTGTTTCGGGGATGACTTTGACAGCGTGTGAACCAATACCAGATGATGGTAACGGGAGTTCACCTACAATTCCTCCCAGCGAAACCCCAACGCCTGGAGATGGGTCTAGTGGAGGTGGGAATCCGTCTGATCCGGGTGCACCTAATATTCAACCAACACCTTGCCCAACGCCTGGAATTGGACTTTATGATTTGGAAATTGGTAAATTCCCAAATCTTGTTCAAGGAATTACTGAGGCAGTTGCTTGGGTTGGTCAATATTTAGGGCCAAAATCGTATGGAGTTCTAAATGGGATCTATTTCGTATCTTCAAATTTTGGAGCGGGAATGCAGGCTGATACTAAAAATCGCAGGGTAGAAGTTTCCCTTGAACTAGCACCTTATGCTGTTGATCATATTAGAACAAGTGCCATCCACGAGCTTGGTCATCAAGTTGATGCAGATGCGGGATTAATTGTGTTTGGGACAGCAAATGCTAACTACTCAGAGTCTCACTGGGTTAATGAATGGCATAGACATCCAAATTATCCTGAGTTTTGGATGTTCACAGGAGATCCAGATAATGAGACTAATGGTAATTTTGCTGGACTTCCAAGTAATTATCTTCTTGTTGATTCCAATCCGGAACTCAAGGGGCGTTTCTGTATTCATAGCGATAATGGAGGCGTAAGCCCATGTGCTAGAGAGGATTTCGCGGAGACATTTACATGGATGGTTTATGAAAGCAGAGGGCTCAGATTGCACGAGTTAGATTATAAAAGCGATTATAACATTCCAAGCAATGGACGTATTGCGCTAGTAAATGCCGCAATTTCAAGATTACCTTAATAAATATGGGTAAATAAATGAAAAAGAAACAATTACGTATTTTCATGTTTTTTTTAATTTCTGTTTTCGCTTTATGGCTATATTTATATTGGCAAATATGGATTAAGAGTAACTTAAACTCTTCACCGCCCATACTGATGCAGACCAACGATCAGGCGAAACCACAAGATGACAGTGCTTGTTCCCTTCCGTGCTGGGAAGGAATTCGCCCCGGTCAAAATGCAGATATCGCATTAAGCATATTAAGAGACGATCCAAAAGTGTTGAATATCGCCGTATATGAACACCAAAACATAAAAATTGGCGATGTTGAGTGGGAGAGGGAAATAGATTCTAGGAACTACAATAGAAGACTATTTTTCTATTTATCAGAGGGAAAATATGGTGATATTTATGCAATATGGCCGGAAATTCAGTGTTGTGAAAACCTAGAGGGGTATATTAATAATTTCGGCGAACCCGAATATGTGCTGATACTTATGTCAGATTTTAATGGACAAAAGCAGATTTCTACTTATAGCCTGATATGGATAAGTAAAGGATTTTTAGTAAGGGGTTTCCCTGAAAACGAGACAATAATAAATAAGGATTTCAAAATAAACACTATTGTTTTGTTTCAACCATCATGGGAAGGGTTTATAAAATTTCAAGGAAATTCTGGTAAAACCGCAAAACCTTGGCATGGTTTTGATGATGCGATGAATTACATTCATTAAAAGTATCGGAAATTTCACCGACATCACCAACACCCAACGCCAGTTGACCGACGCCGCAGGTGAAGTCACCTACTCAGGGCGTTATACGTCCTGGGGCGACACGCTCGAAGACTCCGGCACCGGCAACCTCACCTTCGGCTACTTTGGCGATCTCATGGATACCGCCACGCGCTTGCTATACGTAGTCGATGGTCAGTATTATGATCCGTCTACAGGTAGATTCCTGACAAGGAACACCAAGCCGAACCAGAGCAATCCCTACCTGCCTTTTGATCCCACCGACGTGATGCTCGGTTATTTTTCGCTTCATGATTGATATTCCAAATTCGGATTGAGCACCCAGCGGGTTAATCCTTCAATTGCATTCTGATCCAGATACCGAATCCGCAACCCAAAGCCGGCACATAATCCACTCAACCCCTCCCACCAGGCGATGCCCTCATCGCCTGGTAATACAAACTCAAATATAGTCCGCCGCACAAAGGGAAGTGGATATTCCTGTACGGCAAGGGACAAGCCCTGGTGCAGAATATCCAAACCCTCGGTAGATGGAGGTTTCCATCGTTGAACCTGTTTCTGGAACTCCAACCTTGGTTCCGGGTCGGGCCAGAACAATTGGAGTACTCGTAGTGTCCAACCTGGTTGTATCGAGGAGAGAATGGATTTGTATGCTTCCTGTGGTCGCACATCGGGACGATCCGGGTCGGCATACACTTTACCCGCTTCAACCAACTCCGCCCGCGTAAGGGAAGCGGGCATTCCCCGGCAGATGCGGGTCGACATATTTTCGCATGGCGGCGTCGCAGATGGCGTAGCCCCAATTGATCAACCGCTCTTGATCCTGGGTGGAGAATTTCCACAGGCGGGTGGGCAAATTGGCAAGGGCTTTGGTTTTGTCATACGGGCAAGATAAAGCGCCATCCCCCGGATCGTATTCGCGCATGTCGGAATACGTGCCCCAATAAGCTCCCTTGCGCGAGACTCGTTGGAGAATGTTTTCGTCAACGTCCATGTTATTTGCGCGCATGTATTCGGTCAGTTCATTTCGTAGGATGAACATATCGACGATGTCCCGCTTTCTCAATGCCCGCACCTGGTTGTCCATCATGTTGAGCACCCGGAACGCCTGAATGCCCCAGAAAAGTTTTGGCTTGGGGTCAGGCTGCATCTTTCCGCCCGCGTCGCTGACTAGGATCGTGCCGAAGTTCTTTTGGATGGTTTCCAAGCCGAGGTTATCGTACACGCCGCCATCGAGAAGGATTAGCTTCGAGGTGTAGGGTTCTGTTTGCAGATCTGCCTTGAAGTCCTGACCAAACCCGTTCCCGCTCAATTTCAATTGGACTGGCGAAAGGAAGGGGGGAAACGCCGAAGAGGCAGCCACCGCTACCGCCAGTTCAACGGTTGGATTCTTGACCACGCCGATGCGGTGGTCTGCCATGTAGGGTTTTGAAAAGCGGAATAACACCCCGGTCTGCGCGTTGGACGCGTTGAGGATAAAACTTGGGTAATTCGGCAGGTCTTGCAGGGTTGCAGTCCCAAAAAGGTTTTTTCGATACGATTGGATCAGGCTGTTGCTGATGGAACCGAACGGATTCAATAAGCCGAAGAGGATGATCCACGCATCCAGGTTTTTGTATGTGAACTCTCGAAGCGGCTTCACGAAGACATCGACGAAATTCCCCGCCACACCTGCTTCGTCGAAAACGAGCTCCTTCCATTTCAACCCCAGCCATCCCGCCGCGATCGACCCGCCGGAGACGCTGGAGACTCGCGATAGTTTTGGGAGGTATCCCAATTCATTCAAACGCCAGAGAGTTCCGATATGGAACAAAGTTGCTCGAAATCCGCCGCCAGAAAGGCAAAGCGCGGTCCCTTCCATTGGAATATCGAGTTTATCGTTTGACATGATCGTGGTCTCCTATTGCCATGTACGAGTAGCCCTATTTGTTTCCTGCGAAATATTCACGCCTCAAGAAACGGGGGGAAGCTTGTTTGAAGTAGTCGAGCTGCCAATCTGTAGTTTCAGCGAGGAAATTGGGCTTCCAATCTGTATCGCCGCGTTCCATGGCGATCTTGACCGCCTCACGGAAGGCGTAATGAGCGTGCAGGCGCATGAACTCGCCGATATAAATATCTGCGACCCGCTTGTCGTTCCTTATCAACAGGACATTTTCGTTGTTGGCGTTGGTGCTCGGTTCGCTGAAATTGGCGGAGCCGGTGATCACGATCGGGTTTTTTCCCAGGGGGTCCACCAGCATGTATTTTGTATGGATATAACGGATCCCCGATTCAGCGGTCAGCTTGCTTTTTTCCTTTAACCAGCGGTCAAAGCTGTTGACGCTGATATTGTTTCCGATGGCGACGACAACATTGGGCAGCCTGCGGATGCGGCGGATATCCACTTTGGCTTGCTTGAGCGCGCTGCCATTCCCTTCCTTTTCCATGAGCGCAAAGCGCAGGATGCCGTCGTTCTGTTCGAATACTTTTTGGAAGAGATTATGCATCCCGAACGCGAAAGTGGCGAATAACCCCTTTTGGGCGCTGTTGGCAATGTTTGCGTACCATTTGAGAACAGCCAGCCCGGATTGAGGCGAAAAGACCACCCGGAGATCGTCGCTCCACGGGTCCGGCGGATTCGGATTGTTTTGTCCCATCCACTGTTTTTCCGCCGCAGTCTTTGGGTTGGTCGTCAATTCCTTCCAGTACTCCAGATACGCGCGCGCGATGGATTTATCCTCAACGATGTGACCGAGATTCGAATGACCAAAAATACCATTCTCGGTCAGGTTGGTGGAGCCGGTCCAGACGGAGATGGGAACTCCGTTCTTCGACAGCACCATGAACTTGTTATGCATGATCTTCCCGACAGTGCGCGGAATACAAACAGCCGTCAGGTTTGCCGCCTGAATCGCGATCTCGTTCTTTTTCTTTGGACCGTCATTCGGGATCCCGTCGTAAAGAATGTTGACCTTCGCTCCCGCGTCGGAGGCGGCTTTTAATGCACCCAATGCCTCGTGCCATTGGAATTCATAGATCGCGCCATGCAGTTCAAAGCTGGGGTCTTTGGCGCGGGCGACAAATGCCTTGAATGCCTCCAGCAGACCGCGTGACAGCCATTTATACGCCGCAGCCTGTTCGCCCGGGTTGGTCAGTTTATCCGGCGCGATGTTTTGAAAACGCCGCGCATATTCCTGAGACCCAACCGCTCCACGGTTGAAGAAAATCGAATGCGGTGACGAAATTTCCGGCTCGGTTTGGATGCGTAATGAAACCCTGGTCTTTTCGGTCAGCTGGTTTGGCTTTCCGTAAAGCGGAATGATTTTGTAGGTGTAGTCGTGGTTGGGTTTCGCGCTGTAATCTGACCATTGAAACGTTTGGAGGGGATGTTCCCGACTCGAGACCTGACCGCCGGGTCCCAGACCGGGATCTGTGGATTCGAAGGTCTTCATCCCTTTCAACCAGGTGCGTTCATCCTCGGTATGGTCCTCGCGCTGAATGGCAAAACCCAGGCACCCTTTGCGGGCACTCACCGAAAGATCCAGCCCCAACAGCACAACATGGGTACCGGCAATTGCGTTGACAGTAACGCCATTAACGACCTTTCTCTTACGCATGGGAACACCTCCTTGGAGTGGTGACGATGAAATCATTATATGGACTTTGAAATCGAAATACAATCACAAATTCCCCATCAAATCAAATTCCCGTGAGCCAACCTCGTGATAGAATCGCGCTCATGACCCACGCTGAAATCATCGCATCCCAACTCAATGTCAAGCCGTCGCAGGTTGCGGCGACCATCAAATTACTGGATGAAGGCAACACCGTCCCTTTTATCGCCCGTTACCGCAAGGAGATGACCGGCTCGCTCGATGACGAGCAGATCCGCATCATCGCCGATGAATTGACCCGCCTGCGTGGGCTGGACGAACGCCGCACCACCATCCTCGCTTCCATCGAAGAGCAGGGCAAACTGACCGATGAACTGCGCGCCGCCATCGATGCCGCGCAAACCCTGACCGCGCTCGAAGATCTGTACGCACCTTACAAAAAGAAGCGCCGCACGCGCGCGATGGTCGCCCGCGAAAACGGATTGGAACCTCTTGCGGAAGAGATCCTCAAACAAGGCTCCGGTTCTCCTGAAAAGCTGGCGAAAAAATTCCTCAATGAGCAGATCACTACCATCGAAGAAGCCCTGCAGGGCGCGCGCGATATTGTCGCCGAAACGATCAGCGATAATGCCAACGTTCGCACGATGCTGCGTGGCAAGGCGCTCAAATTTTCCACCTTATATTCCAAAAAAATCGAAGACGCCGTGGATGAAAAGCGCGTCTTTGAAAGTTATTATGACTTCACCTGCCGCGTGGATCGTTTGATGCCGCATCAAATCCTCGCCATAACCCGTGGAGAGAAGGAAGGCGTTCTGCGCGTGCGTGTGGAGATTCCCGAACGCGACTGGCTCGATGCGATCCAAACCGAATATGAGCAGGACATCATCAGCCCGTTCGCGGATCAGCTCGCGCTTTCCATTCAAGATTCCGCCGAGCGGCTGCTGCTCCCGTCCATCGAGCGCGATGTGCGCCGTGAAAAAGGCGAGGGCGCGGATAACCACGCCATCCAGGTTTTTGCATCCAACCTGCGCGCATTGCTCAGTCAGGCTCCGTTGGCGAATCAAACCGTGCTCGGTATCGACCCCGGTTTCCGCACCGGTTGCAAGGTGGCAGTCGTCGATGCAACCGGCAAACTGCTCGATACCGGCACGATCTATCCGCATGAGCCGAAGAAGGATTGGCGAGGCGCGATCAACACGTTGCAGGATATGATCAACCGTCATCATGTCACGCTCATCACCATTGGCAACGGCACCGCCTCACGCGAGACCGAGAAACTCGCCTCAGAGTTGACTCGCTCTGAGACGAGCACCAGGTATCTCATCGTGAATGAAGCGGGCGCTTCGGTGTATTCCGCATCCGCGCTTGCCCGCGCTGAATTCCCCGACCTCGATGTCTCCATTCGCGGAGCGGTTTCCATTGCCCGACGCGCACAAGACCCGCTCGCCGAGTTGGTAAAGATCGATCCCAAATCCATTGGCGTTGGCATGTATCAGCATGATGTCGATCAGACCGCGCTCAATCACGCGCTCGATGGCGTGGTGGAAAGCGTGGTCAACAAGGTGGGTGTGGATGCCAACACTGCCAGCTCTGCTTTGCTGACGCATGTGGTGGGCATTGGTCCGAAGCTGGCGACCAATATCGTTACACACCGCGACGCGAACGGACCGTTCAAGTCACGCACGGCGCTGCGCAAAGTAGCCGGGCTTGGTCCCAAAGCCTTCGAGCAGGCGGCAGGTTTTTTGAGGATTCGAGACGGAGCGAACCCGTTGGATGAGACGGCGATACATCCTGAGTCGTACGAGATCGCGGAGTCCATTCTCGCTCGTGCCGGACTGAAAGTTGATTCGCCTCTCGAAAAAAGAATCCACGCTGTAGAGTCTCTCTCCTCAACCATCACCGCGGAAGCGCTTGCCCAGGAATTGAACTGCGGCGTGCCCACGCTCAAAGATGTACTGGAGCAGTTGGTTCGCCCCGGCAGAGACCCGCGCGCCGATGCGCCTGCGCCCATCCTGCGCTCGGATGTGCTCAAAGCCGAAGACCTCGTTACGGGCATGCAGCTCAAGGGCACCGTCCGCAATGTGGTGGACTTTGGCGCTTTCGTAGATATCGGTGTGAAGCAGGATGGTCTACTGCATCGCACGCAGATCCCGCATGGGACTGTTCTGCAAGTCGGCGATATTCTCGATGTGGAGATCCAAAAGATCGAAGTCGAACGCGGACGAATCAGTCTTGGCTGGGTGAAGTAAAACCTGTAGCGCGAGATACTATCTCGCGCTACGAGTTAATAAAACAGACCGTCACTCGATAGTGACGGTCTGTTTTTGTTGTGTTATCCAGCGCTGCGGAATCTCACGATGAGCGTGCTGCCTTTCCCCAATTCGCTTTCCATCACGATCTCTCCATCCTGCCGTTCGACGAGGGTCTTGGCGATGGAGAGTCCCAGCCCGAAACCGGGGATGACATTATCTTCCTCGCCGCGATAGAAACGGTCGAAGATGTGCGGCAGTTTTTCGGGAGAGATCCCATTCCCATGATCCCGCACGCGGATCTCCACCTGTGTTCCCAACTTTTCGGCTGTGACGTCGATCTCACCAGACGAATGCTTCAAGGCATTATCCATTGCAATGATGAGGATCTGTTTGAGCGCATCGCGGTCACCTATGACCTTGAGATTCTCAGCCCCATCGAGTTGGATCTTCCGCTGTGGGTCGAGGAGCTGGCTTTGCCTGCAAACCTCTTCAAGCACGGATAAAACTTCCACTGTTTCCCTGACGAGATTGCGTCCCGCATCTGCGCGGGCGAGCAGGAGCAGGTCATTGACCAGCCGAATGAGACGGTCACTTTCGTCCACCATGTCGCTGAGGATGTCGGCTTGCTCTTCTTTCGGCATGGGCGGAGTGCGGCGCAGGAGTCCCAGATTTCCACGCAGGGTGGTGAGAGGGGTGCGTAGCTCGTGGGAGACATCCGCGACGAAGTTGCGCTGCATTTGCAGAGAATGTTCCACTTTTTGGAAGGCATCTTGCAGGCGCGTGAGCATGGCATTGAAGGTGCTGGCGAGTTGACCGACTTCATCCTGCGGACCGTCATAGTCCACGCGGCGGGAGAAGTCGCGCTCATCGCCGATGGCTTTGGCAGTTTTGGTAATGCGATGGATCGGATTGATCGTAATGCCGGAAAATAACCAGCCGATGCCGAAGGCGATCAGAGTGGTAAGGGAACCGGCGATCAGCAAAGTGGTTGCGAGTGATTGAAGCGTACGATTACGTTCGGTAAGCGAACGGGCAGCCTGAACGATGTAAACGACCTGGTCATCCACAATGACCGGGCGGCTGTAGATCAGCATCGTTTCATCGGAGACGGTTCCGGTCTCCCACCATTCCGTGCCGCTTTGAAGGGCAAGCAAGCCTTCGTCACTTAATGGGAGTGCATCGCCTTCACGCCCGAAGGGGCTGGCGACAAGATTCCCGTCCGGGTCGAGCACGCGGGCGATCTCACGTTCCCGGAAGGTTTGAAATTCCTGCGCCGAGGAGAATTCATCAAACGGCAGCGGCGGGCGGTCTTGACCATCGTCAGGGGGAGGGGATGGGAATTGTCCATCCCCGGTAGGGGAATCCGTTTTCAGCGTGGCTTCTGCTAATCGGTTGCCGCTCAGTGTCAGGTCCCGTTTGAGCGAATCAAGAGTAGATTGTGACTGAATGGTATAGAGGGTAAATCCAAAGACGGTCAACGTCACGGCAAGGATCAAGGTGTAAAGCAGGGTAAATCGAAATCGAATGGACATCATTCCTCGCGCAGGACGTAACCGATGCCGCGCACGGTTTGGATGAGACGTGCGCCGCCATCCGCTTCGAGTTTCTTGCGCAGGTAGCCGATGTAAATTTCGAGCACGTTATCATCGCCGCCGAAATCGTAGCCCCAGACGTCGGTGAGGATCTGACGGCGTTCTAGCACCTGGCGCGGATGACGCAGCAGCATATGCATTAAATTAAATTCTGTGACGGTGAGATTTAATTCCATCCCGCCGCGTTTGGCTTTACGAGTCGTTGGGTCGAGGGTGACGTCGGCGTACGACGCTTTTTGATTCTCGGGTTTGGCTTCCACGCGTCGCAGCATGGCATGGACACGCGCCACCAGTTCGGCAGGCGCGAACGGCTTGACGAGGTAATCATCCGCGCCGTTTTCCAAACCGTCCACGCGGTCGTCGATGCCGTCGCGCGCGGTGAGCATGAGCACCATGGTCTTGTCTTCTTCATCGCGCAATCGTTGAATGAAGGCAAGCCCGTCCATCTTGGGCATCATCCAATCGACGATGATGAGGTCAGGTTTGTGTGCCTGCACCAACGGCAAAGCCTCCAAGCCATTGCCGGCGGTGAAAACATCCAGGTTTTCATACGTCAGCGTGCGCTGGAGCATTTTTAGTAATTTCGGGTCATCATCTACAACGAGTACAGTGGGCATGGTCTCTCACTTTTCTTCATCTTATCACAGCCAACTATATATGGAATTGCTGTGAAAATGCTGTGAAGAAAAGATGAGGCGCGGGGTTTCATAGGAGATTCACAGATTACTCCGGCTCCTCTTCAGTCTCGTCTTCCGAGACGACGATTTCTACGTAAATGGTCTCTCCGAGTATAGCGCTTTCGCGATTGGTGAGGATCCAGTACCCGGTGTATGTTCCTTCCACATCGGGGGCGATCAGATCGACCATGATCTTGGCTGTTTCTCCCGGCGCGACATATTGATTGATCGGCGTCGTTTTGCCTTCCATATCGTACCCGCTGACGAAGATGAGGTTGTACTCAGGACGCCAGGGACAATTGCCGGTGTTCTTGAGTCGCCAGATTTTCTTGAACGGTTCCCCCGGCATGAGGACGGTACCGTCCTTGATCGTGATGTCGCTGATGTAATGAGAGTTATCGCACGCGGAATAGCCGGTGACGTTGGTCAGGTAAGGCAGCGGTGTAGCATACGTTTTGGGTTGTGCTGGCAGGGTCAGGGTGGGGAGAGGCGTTTGTGTCGGAGTCAGAGTTTCAGTCGGTGTGACCATCGTCGCTGTTGCAGTTGGCTGGATCTCTTTTGTCGGAGTCGCCGCAGAGGTCAATGCTTCTGCTGCCTGGGTATAAATTTCCGGGCTATATTGACCTTCTGAGGCGGAAGTTTCCGTTGCGGCTTGTCCACATGCACTTAACAAGATGGCGAGGATAAAAAGTGAAAGGAGTTTGATTTTCATAGTCTGCTTCGTTGCCTTCACTCTATTTCGATTCCAAGCGCAACGGTATCGCCTTCGTTTAATCCAGATCTGACTTCGGCAAACAATTCGTTCTGCGCGCCGATCTCAATATATTGGAACGCCAGCCCATCCTCGGTGACGAGGAAAACGGCATAGCCGTATTCGGTTTCGTGCAGCGCCTCAAGCGGGACGAGGAGAATGTTCTTCGCATCCAGGCTGATGACCTCCACCGATGCCGACGCGCCGATGGGCAGGTTGATCTCGGTCAGCGGCGCATCCAATGTGACTGTGCCATGAACTGCTGTGGACGTTCCGCTGCTGTAGAGTTCGCTGTCCACTGTGGAAATGATCCCAGTAAAGACTGAGTCAGGGAGCGCATCAAACGTGACTTCGGTGGGGTAGCCCGCCACCGTCTTATCCCAATCGGATTCATCCATGTACAGTTCGAGATACGCCTGTGAAAGGTCTGCCACGGTGATGACCGTGCTGGTGTCCGCTTGATCTCCGGGCGCGATCTCCACAGATATGACGGTTCCATCCATCGGTGCGAGTATCTTTGTGCCGTCTAGTTTGGCTTGCGCATCGTTCAACGCGCGTTTAGCTTTTTGAATTTCCAACAAGCAGGGAATGTCTGTCTCTTCAGGGATTCCGCCGCTGGTCATTGCCTGATATACAACCCTGGCTTCTGCAAAGGCAACGTTGGCATCTTCCACTGCAAGGCGGGCAAGCTGAATATCCGCTTCGGTTGGAATGGCTAGATAACTGCCGCCGTCACTTTTTTTCGTAAAATTCTCAAAAACATATTCGTTGTAATACTCATTGCGGGCAGTGTTCAACTCGACAGCGGCATCCTGCAAATATGTCGTGGTTGCCTGCACTTGTTGTTTTGCCTCTTCATTTGACGGATCGGCGTTCAATTGGCTTTGTGCCAGTTCGAGTTTGTTCTGCGCTTCGGCGATCTTTAATTCCCAATACATCACATCCGGGCTGATGAGATATTCAAGGATAAACAGCGAGTCGGTGTAATCTTTTTGGGCTTGCGCCAGCATGTCCAGTGCGGAGGCAATTGCGGCGGGGGAGGTCAATTCCATGTAGGCGCGTTTGGCGCTGTCAAATTCAGACTGCGCTTCAGTCGCATCGATCTCAGCCAGAAGTTTGCCAGCCTCGACCTTATCACCTGCTTGAATATAAACATTCAACACTTCGCCGCTTGCTGTGAACGACAGATCCGCTTCATCCAGAACGGATAGCACACCTGTCCCGCTTGCGGATATGGTCATATCGCCCCGGCTCACGGTGGCGGTTTGCAGGCTGGATTCTTCCGCAGTTGCTTCAGGCTGCGCGAATAGGAAATATCCGCTTGCGCCAGAAATTGCGATCGCAACAAGCGCGATGCCGATCCAGGCTGATCTAGGGAGTTTTGATAACCAGGTCTTTACATTCATCCGAGTTGATTTCTTAGGAGCCCGCTTTTTTCTGGAGATATTCGATGACTGCTTGAATTAATGGAGTGGGAACGCCGCCACCCATACTAAAGCCACCTCCACCTGCTTCACGTGCAGCCTGCATCGTTGCAATTTGTTCTTCGCTCGGTGCTTGTCCGCCATTTCCACCCCCAGGCATTCCCTCGCCGCCGGGGATACCACCCTCGGGTGGGCTAAATTCCTGTCCACCGCCGGGAAAATCTCCATTTCCATTAGCGGGTGGATTCCCATTCTCACCTTGAGGACGGTTTCCCATGGAAATACCCTGTTCCTGCATAATACTGAGCATATCCTCTTGCGAGAGCTGGAAATCTTCGATGGCTTTACTTTGCTCGGATGTCATCGTATTGCTGATCTGATCCACCAACGCGTCGATTTCTTCCTGTGAGGCGCTGTCACTTTCGAGCAGGGAGAGATACACCTGCCAGAGCGGCAGGAGTTCCCCTGCCTGTTCGGGTGAGACGGCATTCTCCGTCCCTTCGAGTTTCAATGTGCCAAGCACAAGCTTGGTGACTGCAGGCAATTGTCCATTGCCTTGTGTCCTTTGGTTGTTAGGCGTATTAGTCGCAGTTGAACCGCAGGCAGATAAGATGAAGGCAAGCAAAATAAATATTGTGATGAAATTCTTTTTCATGTGATTACTCCTTTATTCATAGCGTAGGGCCTCAATTGGATCGAGTTTCGAGGCTTGGTTGGCGGGGTAATACCCAAAGAACGCGCCAACAATTGCGGACGAACCGAACGCCAGCAGAATGGAACTGAGAGAAACGACAGTCCGCATGTCACTGACCGCACCAAAAATATATGAACCGCCCACGCCGACAATGACTCCGATCAAGCCGCCGATGATACTGAGCAGGAGCGCTTCAGTTAAAAATTGCAGGCGGATGTCATTTGGTGTTGCGCCAATTGACTGGCGGATGCCGATCTCGCGTGTTCGTTCAGTGACGCTGACCAGCATGATGTTCATTATGCCGATTCCGCCCACGATGAGCGAAACGCCCGCCACCCAAGCCAGCAGGGAACGGAACGCCGATGTGGTCGATTCTTGAGTCGAGATAATGTCCTGCTGGGTTGTGACCGTGAAATCCGCCGCGTCGAGCGTGACCTCATGGCGTTTGACCAGCAGAAGTTCAATTTGTGTGATGATGTTGTCGAGATTTGAATCCGGATCTACTTCCACATAGATCATGCGGACACTGTCACCCATGAAGCGCGCGAACATGGACGGCGTGAATTTTTGAAAGACGACGCTGATCGGCAGATAAATGCGCGAGTCGAAATCGGTATTGCCTACCAGTCCTTTTTCCTTGAAGACGCCGATCACCGCCAGTTTGGTATTCCCAACTTTGATGTACTGTCCGACCGGGTTCGTTTCGCCGAAAAGTTCCTGCGCCAGGCTGTATCCGATCACAACCACTTTGCTTTTTCGCTCGATCTCCTGATCGTTGAAATACCGCCCGTCTGAAATTTCCATATCGCGGACGGAAGGAAAACCGACCGTGGTGCCGAGGATTTCCACATCTTCAAGTGTCACATCGCCATACTTGATCGTTTCACTGGAGTTCTGTTCCACCACCACAGCCGTAATGCCATCCACACTTGTTTCGATGGCGGCGGCATCGTCATAGACCAAACCACCCTGCTGAGCCTGACCGGGTCCACCGCGTGTCATGGCGCCTTGCACAAACACAAGGTTCGAGCCGAGGCTGGTGATCTGGTCTGAAATGGTGGCTTCGGTCCCGGCGCTGATGGCGACCATGATAATGACCGCCGCCACGCCGATGATGATGCCCAACATGGTCAGAAACGAGCGGATCTTATTTTTGAGAATGGCTTCCCAGGCAATGCTCAAGGCTTCAGTTGGTTTCATGCTGTGCCTCCCCAATGGGCTGGTGTTTGCCGTTATGTGTAATGTTATCCACCAAGCCATCGATCAAGTTGATGGTGCGCTGGGTATGGACGGCTGTTTTCGGATCATGCGTGACCATCACAATGGTCGTGCCTTGCTCATGTAACTGGTGCAATAAGTTCATGATCTCGCCGCCGGAACGGGTATCGAGGTTGCCGGTCGGCTCATCCGCGATGACCATAACCGGGTCATTGACCAATGCGCGCGCGATCGCCACACGCTGCTGCTGTCCGCCGGAGAGTTCATGCGGCTGGTGATTCATGCGCGTTCCCAGCCCAACGAGTTCCAGCATGTTTTGTGCTTTTTCCAAGCCTTCTTCCTTGGTCTTGGGATTTACGCGGTTATAAAGCAGCGGCAGGGTTACATTTTGCAGGGCGGTTGTTCGTGCCAGAAGGTTATATGCTTGAAAAATAAAACCGATCTTCTGATTACGAACCGTAGCCAATTGGACCTTATCAAGCTGGCTCACATCCTCGCCGTCTAAAAAATATTGTCCCGATGTCGGCTGGGAGAGACAGCCGAGGATGTGCATGAGCGTGCTCTTACCCGAACCGGAAGGTCCCATAATGGCGACGAACTCTCCCTGCTGGATCTGGATATTAATGCCGCATAGCGCCGAGACGCTGATATCGCCCATGCCATAAACTTTGGTGATCTCCACTGTTTCTATTATGGTATGTGCCGCGCTCATTGTGTCTCCACGATTCCCGTCGTGACGGTCTCACCGGCTTCAATTCCAGAAATGACCTCGGCATATAACAAGTCTTGAATGCCGATCTCCACCACACGCAGGCGGGGTTTGTCATTTTCCATCACGAAGACCGCATACTGGTCTCCGGCTTGGTGCAGGGCTTCGATCGGAATAAGAACCGCATCTTCCGCCCGTCCACCGATCACATCCACCGAGGCGGTGGTGCCGAGCGGCAGGTTGAAATTCTCCGCATCGATAGCAGTCAACTGGACGAGCGCGCGCACGACGGAAGTATTGTTGGAAGAATACAAGCCGGGGTCAACCTGTGTCACCACGCCGTTGTAAGTCCGGTCTGGAAGGATATCGAAGATGACTTCGGTCTCGTAGCCCACCACCACACTCGACCAGTCGGACTCATCCAAATACACTTCGAGATAGGGTTGGCTCAAGTCGGCGATCGTAACGACCGATGTGCCGCTGCTCACGCTGTCACCGACGGAAATATCGATGGACATGACCGTGCCCGAGATCGGGGCAATGAGGCGTGTTCCATCCAGGTCAGCTTGCGCGGATTCCAGATCCAAACGGGCTTGCTCCAGTTCGGTCAAGCCGCTGCCGGTCGCATGATCGGGTACTTCGCCGCCCGTCAGCGCTGCATACAAATACTCGGCTTCTTGTAATGTGGCTTTGGCGAGTTCCAATTCTGCCCGCGCCGCGAGGATCTCGCCTTCCGAGGGCGCGTTCAGGTCGACACCATCGGAAAAATATTTGGGAATATAGTAGCTGACATATTGCGCCTGCGCAGTTTTGAGTTCGGAGTTGGCGGTATCGAGAGATTTTTTCGCTTTCTCATCTGTTGGCGATGCATTTGCCACCGCCTGTGCTTCGGAGACTTTTTCCTCGGCGCGAAGAACTTCCGGGCTGATGAGATATGCCAGCGTGCTCCACGCATCCGAGACGCTGGTTATGGCGTCCGCGATGGTTTGCTGCGCCGTAGCGATTGCGCTCGGAGATGTTAGTTCGAGATAGGTTCGGTTTGCTTGAGTGTATGCGGTTTGCGCATCGGTTTCATCGACTTGTGCTAGCAGAGTGCCCGCTTCCACTTTATCGCCCACCTTGGCGAGGACTACGGTCACTTCGCCCGCAGTGCTGAAAGCGAGATCTGTTTCATTGGATGAGATCAGCGTGCCCGTGCCGCTGGCGTAAATGACCAGGTCGCCTCTTGTGGCAACCGCCGTCTGCATTTCAGACTCGCTGGTGGTTTCGGCTGCGGTTTGCGTACTTTGATAATAGGCATACCCGCCGCCAGCCGCCGCTAAAAGAAGGATGACAATCGCCGTTGCCCATATCGCTTTTTTAGGCAGTTTGGACAAAATGTTGAGAAAGGAATTTCCTTTGGGTGCTTGGTTGGGTTTTGTCGTCGTGGACATGGTTTTCCTGTAATGAGAAAAGTGAAGATCTATAGGTCATCAAGAGTATATGAAAGATAGCTGTGAAAACGCTGTGAAATTCATATGGAAATCGATCCAATCTATCTCTCAAGTAGGCGGGTTTGTTTAAACAAACTAGAACTCATCTCAAAAATAGTTTCTAACAAAAATAACAATACAAGCCAAAT
>CAYJPO010000090.1:0-17324 GCA_964372045.1 uncultured Anaerolinea sp. | reverse complement strand
TGAAACCTTTTTGTGATATCCAAAGGCGGGAAATTCTGTTAACATTAAACCATGCCGCGCGTCATCATCCTTGGTTCGTCCAATGCCATCCCCACCCGGGATAGTGAGAACACCCACATGGTGGTGGTGGGGCAGGAGCGGATGCTGCTGATCGATTCGGTCAGCAACCCCATCCTGCGGCTGGAGCAGGCGGGACTGGATTTCAACGACCTGACCGACCTCATCGTCACTCATTTTCACCCCGACCACGCTTCCGGGATTCCGCTTTTGCTGATGGATATGTGGCTGATGGGCAGGCAAAAGCCGCTCAATATTTATGGCTTGCATTACACACTGGACCGGGTCGAAGGCTTGATGGGTTTCTACAACTGGTCTGAGTGGCCCAATTTCTTTCCGGTCGTATTCTATCGCCTGCCCGCCCGCGAAATGACACCGGTGCTGACCTGCCCGGAGTTCATTGTCCATGCCTCGCCGGTGCATCACATGATCCCCAACATCGGGCTGCGCATCGAATTCCCCGGCAGCAAAAAGGTGATGGCGTACTCGTGCGATACCGAACCCTGTGACGAAGTCGTCCGCCTCAGCGCTGGAGCGGATGTACTCGTCCACGAAGCGACGGGCGAGTCACAGGGACATTCGTCCGCGAAGCAGGCGGGGGAAGTTGCCCGCAAAGCCGAGGTGGGCAAGCTCTACCTGATACACTACCCGACAGGAAAATTTGCAAAAGGTGACCTGGGCGCGGAGGCGAAGTCCGCGTTTCAGGGGGATGTTCAACTGGCGAAAGATTTTATGACGCTGGAATTTTAGTTTTTTGTCATTGCGAGGGTGGTGTTCGTCCGCCCGAAGCAATCTCAATAGCATGTTTGCAGATTGCTCGCCGCAAATGCGCGGCTCACATTGACGAACAAGCAATGTGACCCAAGTTGCCAACAGTAAGGATTACGGAAAAAATTTAACGCAAAGGCGCAAGGTCGCGAAGAAAAAGCCATTAAATCTTAGCGTCTCCCTGGCACCGCCCGCCACATCGGCTTCGCATTCGCGGAGCGATGCCGAAGGGGCAGGTGTGGCGAGTTCGCGAAAAAAATCTCGACCTACCCCGCCAAAATATACAAGGTAACAACTTGAGCTATGTATAAAAATCCCCTCTTCCAAGTGGAGGAGGGGATGATCGTTTTACCAACCCGAAATATACGGCTCCCAATCCAGGTTGTCAGCCAGGTGCTTGCCGAAGATGTAAGACGCCTCGGCAGGCGGCTCCTTGGGAATGTGCATGAGGTGCATGTGCGCCTCTTCCGCCTTGCGCCCGCCCTTGCGGTGATTGCACGCCGAGCAAGCTGTCACCAGGTTCGTCCACGCATGCTGCCCGCCCATGTGACGCGGGATGACGTGATCGATGGTCAGGTTAAGGTTGTGTTTGCCGCAATACTGACAGGTATAATTGTCGCGGCGGAATATTTCACGACGCGTTAATTTGACGCGCGGACGCGGCCGATGGATTTGCGACTCGAGCCGGATGACAGATGGACGCGGTAGCAGCTGTGAAATTGTATGGATATGTCCGCGCCCGTTTGCGATCATTCCTGCTTTGCCTGCAAGGATCAAGCCAATAGCCCTGCGTGTCGAGCATACATGGATGGGCTCAAAATTTGCATTGAGCACTAAAACGGGTTCGTTCATGGCTTCTCTGCAATCTGCGTGATTATACATCCAGATTTAAGAATCCGCCCACGCGCCCATTGAACATTAATTACAGGAGCATTTGAAATGAACGTCATGATCTCAGGCGGCACGGGGTTTTTAGGGAACGCCCTAACCCGCTCATTCCTTGCTGATGGTCACAAAGTTTTTATTCTCACCCGCGGTTCCAGTGTGCCTACAGGCGCACAAGCGGTCACATGGGATGCGCGCACGACCAAAGGCTGGGGGCATCTCATCTCAGAAATGAATGTGGTGATTCATCTCAGCGGGAAGTCGCTCTCCTCCTGGCCCTGGACTGCTGCGATGAAGAGATCCTTCCACGACTCTCGCGTCCTACCCGGACTGGCACTGAGTCAAGCCATTCGGGAAGCGCAGCGGCGTCTGAAAGTTTTTGTGCAAATGTCAGGCATCAATTACTACGGCTTACAGGGTGATCTCGCCGATGAATCCACCCCGCCCGGAGATGATTTTCTCGCGAAGCTCGCCGTCCAATGGGAAGGCGCGACCAAATCCGTCGAAGAGCTTGGCGTGCGCAGGGTGGTTCTTCGTTCAGCAGTGGTGTTGGGGCAGGGCGGCGGTCTGCTCGGGCTGATGGCTCTGCCTGTGCGTCTCTTCGTCGGTGGACCGTATGGTTCCGGTAAACACTCAATGCCGTGGATCCACCTGACAGATTGGGTGGGAGCCGTCCGTCACCTCGTTGCAGATGAAAATGCGCGCGGCGTGTATAATCTCATCGCCCCCACACCCACGTCCAATGCGGAATTCAATAAAGCAGTAGCCGATGTTTTGCATCGTCCGTATTGGTTCCCGACCCCGGCATTTTTGCTGCGGAACGTTTTGGGTGAAATGAGCGTCCTGATTCTCGAAGGTCGCTTCGCCCAGCCCAAACGGTTGACCGAGTCTGGGTACACGTTCCAGTTTCCGGGTCTGCGTGAGGCGTTGGTTGATTCGCTTGGAAATGCCAAAGGAGTTTAAAAAGTCCATGAAGAAGTTGATCGTCCTATCCTTGTTATTCCTCACGGCGTGCGGGTCATCCCCTGATTCTGTGGTATTGCCTGCGTTCCTGCCGACTGCGACGGCGTATCTCGATGCCTCCTACCCAACAGCGCAAGCGGAAATGGCTGTGCCCAATCAAACCTCGAGCGGGATCGAAGTGCATGTCGAACGGGCATGGATGGAGGGGAAGAACGTCAATGCTGATGTTTGTTTCACCCTGCCCGATGCCTCGGATTGGTCGATCTGGTCCGCGAGTTTGACATATGGCGGCGCGGTATTGCAGGAATATGGCACGACCTTGCTTCGCCTGCAGGAACCCGCGGACGGACAGCCAGGACAGCGTTGTGATACGTTGACCTTTGTCGTCGCGCCGGATGCCGACCTCACCAATGCCACCATCGAGATCGCTTCCATTGCCGCGCTGCCCCAGCCGGATGAATATTGTTCGGTCTACCTGCCGAAGATCCAGCAAGCCTTGATGGAACGCGGGACCGGCATCTTGGTGGACTGCCTGGATGTCAACGGCACGCTGACCATGCAGATCACCAGTCGTCCGCCGGAGATGTCGCAGGAACAGGCTGAGCTGATCGTCTACAGCGACGAGTTCTACACCGTCGTCGGTCCGTGGAGTTTCCCGTTCAATTTGTCGCAGTAGGACGATTGTTGTATAATAGCCGCATGTTTGGCAAAACGAAGACCCACTTCTATTATTATCGCGTCCATCCATAAGCCTTTACGATGGTGTGATTTGAACGCGCCCCATCATCGTGGGCGCGTTTTTGTTTGGAAATCACGTAGCATATTTGTAGGTCATGCTTAAAGCATGACACACTCATGTTGAGAAGTTGTTACGTTACATACGTGACTTACACTTGGTGAGAAGAACAGCAATTCATTCAGGAGGCACGATGAACATCGAAGAACAAGTTGAATTATTGATGCAGGGTACCGAATATGGTGACGAAGATCTAAAGAAAGCCATGGCAGCGGAATTGAGTGAGCGCCTGCTGCTGGCTCAAAAAGAGAACCGTCCTTTGCGCGTGTATTGCGGCTACGATCCCACGTCCACAGACTTGCATTTGGGGCATACCATTTCCATGCGCAAGCTGCGCCAGTTTCAGGATCTGGGACATGACGTGACCTTCCTGATCGGCAGTTACACCGCGCTGGTGGGTGACCCATCGGATAAGAACAAGGCGCGCCCGGTGCTGACCGAGGAGCAGGTTGCCGAGAATTCGAAGACCTACGCCGAGCAAGCCTTTCGCGTGCTCGACCGCACGAAGACGAAGATCCGCTATAACGGCGAGTGGCTGTCGAAGTTGACGCTGGTGGATCTGATCCGCCTCGGGCAGAATTTCACGGTTCAACAGTTTTTGGCGCGTGAGAATTTTGCCAAACGCCTCGATAAGGGAGAACCGATCTACCTCCACGAAACTTTCTACGCTTTGATGCAAGGCTACGACGCCACCGCAATGCACACGGATGTGCAAGTCGGCGGCTCAGACCAGTTGTTCAACATCATCGTGGGCGGACGCAAACTTCAGGAAGCGCTCGGGCAAAGACCGCTGGTCGGGATCATCACCGGCATTTTGCCGGGGACCGATGGCTCGCAGAGAATGTCCAAGTCCACTGGCAATATCGTGCCGATCAACACCGGCGCAGATGATATGTACGGCAAGCTGATGTCCGTGCCCGATTCGGCGATGGGTGTGTACATGCGTCTGGTCACGCGTTGGAGTCCGCAGGAGATCGCGGGCATCGAGAAGGATGTGGCGTCTGGGGCATTGCATCCGCGCGATGCGAAGATGAAGATGGCGCGCGAGATCGTCAGCATCTTCTACAGCGATGCGGAGGCGGATTCGGCGCAGGAGAATTTCATCAAGACCTTCCAGCAAAAGGAAATCCCTGATGAGATGCCGGACTTTGAATTGCAGCAGGGTCAGACCGTGTTGGATGTGATCCTCGCCGCGAAGTTGGCGGATAGCCGAAGCAAGGCGCGTGCCTTGATCGACCAGAAGGGCGTCCGCCTGGATGGCGAAGTGCTTGAACGTGGTGATGCACCTTTCCCGCATCCTGGTGTGTTGCAAGTAGGCAAGCGCCGATTTGTGCGCGTGAAGTGACGAAAATAAAGAAGCGGTGAAAATTTTTCACCGCTTTTTTTTATTCTTTGCGTTTGGCTGTTTTCCCTTATCCCCTGTATCTGCCGGCTTATTCTCGGGGAGGTTGGATTTGATGAATTTCGGGTTGGCTTCCAGCAATGCCTTGAACGTATCCAGGACGTGCGGGTCGAATTGTTTTCCGGAAAGCCCGTTGATGTAGTCCATCACATCCTTTTCCTTCCATGCCCTTCGGTACGGGCGGTCGGAGAGCAGGGCATCCCACACATCCACAACAGCGAAGATGCGGGCAGAAAGGGGAATATCTTCGCCTTTCAATCCGCGTGGGTAGCCTGTGCCATCCCACCATTCGTGGTGACAGTAGGCAATGTCCAGTGTGGGGCGCAGATAGGAAATGGGGGAGAGCAGGTCGAATGCGTATTGCGGATGTTTTCGCATTTCGGTCTTTTCTTCTTCCGTCAGTGGACCAGGTTTGTGGAGGATGCTATCTGGCACGCCCATTTTTCCGATATCGTGCAGCAACGAGCCGCGGCGGATGTGGGCTAATTCGGTTTTAGGAATGCCCATTTGCCGCGCCAACTCCACTGTCAGGTTGGTGACGCGGCGCGTGTGACCTTGAGTTTCCTTGTCACGCAGTTCAAGGGCTTTGCCCCATCCTTCGAGGGTGGTGTCATACGCGAGTGAAAGTTCCTGATTGGTGCGTTGGAGGTTTTCGAATAACTGCGTATTGTCGATCGCGATGGTCGCCTGACCGGCGAGAGTGTGAATGAACTCCACCCAATCGGCAGAGGGATTGAACGGCTCTCTGAAGTAGGTTTCCAAAATTCCCCGCGCCGCGCCTTTGCTGAAAAGCGGAACGGCATAATAGCTGACAAAGTTTTCATTGGATAAAAGGAGATTGGTGTGGGAATGTGTATCTTCATTCAAGTCCATCACATACACCGGTTGTCGGGAGAGCAGAAGCTGCCCGATGAACCCGTCCCCGATGCTCAAGGATGCCCGGATCGATTCGGTGTTATGGAATCCCTGGGATGCATACAAGTCCAGCATTTGGCTATTCGGGTTGTATACAAGGATGGAGGCTGCGCTCGCTCCCATTTTGGTGACCAGATGTTCCGTGATGATCTTCAATGTGATATGCAGGTCCAGGCTGGATGAGATCGCGGTATCCATTTCGCGCAAGGTGGTCAACCGCCGGATCTGCTCTTCGCTTCTTTCATAGAGATTGGATCGGTGGATGGCATTCCCGGCGATCTCCGCAATGGTCGTGATGAGACGCTGCTGATGCGACTCGAACTTACGAGGCAATTCCTGTCCTACTGCAAGCACACCGATGATCTCGGAGGAAGTGCGGATCGGAACGGCAAAACTTGCCCAGCCCTCCCCAATGAATTGGGCATTTTCCGGGGACGCGGCGGGGTCCTTGTGGAAATCCGCGCTCAGCCCGGATTCTCCCGAGAGATAAACCTTTCCGACAATCCCTTCACCCGGTTTGAAAATGGACTTGGGCAATGCGCTCATCTTTCCGCTTGTGATCCTCGGTGTGAGCAAATTTGTGTCGGCGTCTAACAACCATAAGGCGGCCTCATACGTCTCGATGCTGGATTTGATCTCGTTCAGCAGGATTGGTAACATCTCCTGTGTATCCTGTGCAATGCGGAGCGCATAAGAGACGCGGCTCACCATTTCCAATTCTTCGAGCCGTTGGCGGGTCTCTGTGTACAGGCGCACGTTTTCGATCACTGTGGCAGCCTGGTTGGCAAATGTTTGGAAAAGATCCGCGTGGACATCCGAGAAAGCGCCAGGCGTGAAGCTATCCAGGTTGATGAAACCGATGAGCTTATCCTGTGTGAACATCGCGATCGCCATCCAGCCGTGGATATATTCACTGCCCGCCCACTTTTCAAACAGGGTTTCCTTTTGAGCATCCTCGATAATGAGAGGTTTACGGGTCTTTTCGATCAGATTCCATTTCTCTGTCATCGGGAATTCCTGCCCGACCCTGAAGTCACTCGGCAGATTTCGGCAGGCAGCAAGATGCACCGATTTGTCCTGCCTCAGCATGATGGAGGCACTGTCGTAGGGAGCTAGTTGTTCGAGCCAATCGAGGATCTTTTCGAACAAGTCTTCAAAATTGAGAGAGTTGGCGAGGGATGTGGTGGCTAGGCCGAGATTTTCCGCATCTCTGCGGCGCTGTTGTTCATTTTTAAACAAGCGAGCGTTCTCAATGGCGATTGCCGCCTGGTTGGCAAGGATCTGCACAAACCGGGCGTGCTCGTTGTTGAAGAAGCCCGGTATGGCGCTGTCGAGATTAAGGAAACCAATCAGCTTGTCCTGGGCGAGGAGGGGAATCCCCATCCATGACCTGATGTAGTTCGTTTCTTTGAATGTGTGGAAGCGCTCATCTTCACGGATGTCTGGGATGATGACCGGGTTGCGGAGCGTGTCCATTCCGCCCCATTTCTCCGGGCTGGTTTCATACTTCGTTCCAATCATCTCGACCGGGATGTTTTTCCCGGCAACGATCTGTGAAGTGCCCTGCTCCAATAATTCAACCGATGCGCTTTCGAACACGATCAGTTTTTCCAGAAGGGAGAATATTTTCTCGAATAAATTGTCCAATTCGAAAAAGGAGGTTAATTCCAACGTTGCTTCGCCCAGGATCTCTGCCTGCTGCAAGCGTAACTTTTCCGACTCATAAAGCTGAATGCGTTCGATCGCATTTGCCAATCCGCCGGAGATCGTGTTGAGCAGCCTTTCGTCCTTCTCTGTGAATGCGTCCGGCATATTGCTTTCCACGTTCAATACGCCGAATATTTTCGAGCCTGTGATGATCGGCACGCTGAGTTCGGAACGCGCCCGGGACGAAATCTTTACATAGGAAGGATCGGCGGTCACATCCCCGACCCGAACAGAGCGCCGCGAAGTCACTGCTCTTCCGCAGATTCCCCTGCTGATGTGCAAACTGCTGGACATCTCTTCCACGTCAATGCCGCGGTACGAATAATGGGGCGATAACGTTTCCTTCCCTTCATCGAAGATGAACACGCCGCAGTTATCGGAATATAAGGAATCGCTGATGATATCGGTGATGCGATGGATCAATTCATCTGTGGTTTTGGCAGTGGACTCGGTCAGCGCAACAGAATGCAGTACCGTCAACTCTCTTAATTGTTTTTGAAGCGCATCTTCGTATTGTTTTCGCGCCGTAATGTCCTGCGCGATCGCAATAACGACATCCCGCCCGAAATACGTCCCTTTGAAAAGGCGTACATCTTTGGGGAAGACCTCTCCGTCGCTGCGAATTCCCCAGAATTCGAACTCCTGTGGTTTGCCTTCGAAGGCAGCCTTAACCGCCGTCGCAGCTTTTTCAAGGTCATTTTTCCCGGGAGCGGAAAGGATCTCAGGGGTCTTTCCGACGAAAAATTCCCTCGGATGTCCGTACATCTTTAATGCCCCGTCGTTGACATCCAGAAAAAAACCCTGCGTATCCTGGATATAGATCGCATCCTGCGTGGAATTGAATAATCCACGATAGCTGCTTTCGCTTTTCGACAACGCCTCCAAATGTTGATATCTCTGGATCGTCGTGCCTAATGCACTGGCAGCCGCTTGCAGCGCGCCAATTTCAACATCGGTCCATACCCGCTCGCTTCGGCAATCATCGAAGCCGATAAATCCCCACCAGTCATTTCCTAGCATGATCGGTATACAGACAAGGGATAAGACGCCCTGCTTTTGAAATACTTCCCGTTCTTCAATTGGGAATTCATTTATGCAGCCGTGGATGGGTTGACCCAGTGTGAATTGTTCCTGCCATCGGCTGAAACAGGCGGTGGGCAGACCCATGTCCTGCAACTCCCTGTTTCGGATTTGAGACATTATGCCTTCATCGCACCATTCATGGGTTTGCGAGATAGTTGATTCCTGCGATTTCCCCGGTCCTTTTTTGAAGAGATATACCCGACTCACTTGAACGGCTTGACCAAGCTGTTCAAGCACCTTGTCGACGTTCTCCTCCCAATTGACAGACTTTAGGAATTGCTCCGCAGAAAACCCAACCGCCTTAATGATCGCATCGCGGCGGATCAGAGCTTCCTCTGCCATTTTCTGCTCTGTAATGTCCATCATAATGCCCTGCCAAAATTGTGGCTTTCCATCAGTATCTTTTACGATCGAGGCGACCTCTTTTATCCAGACGTAGTGCCCGTCGCGGTGTCGCATCCTATACTCAATACGGAAAGAATCCTCTGTGTTGTTCGTGCGAACGTCTTCTGCAAGGACTCGCTGTCTATCATCCGGATGGAGCGAGCTTTCCCACATATCCTTGCTCGCCACCCACTCCTCTGGTGTATACCCCAGCAGGTCGGTCAAACGCGGACTCATATAGTGGGAAGTCTGCGGATTGTTAAAATTATCCATGAAGACGACCCCTGGTAATCGCTCCACCAGCATGCGATAATCCGCTTCTGCTTTCGATCTTGTTTTCTCTTCGAGGTCTGCGTTCTTTTTTAGGAAGTAATAGAGGAGTAGGGAAGTGATACCTACATAAAACCATCCCTTGTAGGTCTGCATGGAGGATATATCGTTTGGTTCATCCGTAAGTAGAACGAGAAACTTGTCTGAAAATATTATCCACATGCCTCCAATGGCTAAGTAGATAAGTGTGATGCGTAGCGCAGAGGAAAAATTCCGTTTTTTCATGTTTGACGATGGTTGTCATTATTATTATAGGCTATTTTGGTATTCCAAATCATGCAATAGAATTAAAAAAAGCGGGTCAGATTGACCCGCTTTCTAAGAGGCGTCGACGGGATTTGAACCCGTGAATGAGGGTTTTGCAGACCCTTGCCTTACCACTTGGCCACGACGCCGAATAAACAAAAGGATTGCTGACCGAAATCGTTTCAATCTGCAATCCTCCATGCTTGAGCGGGCGATGGGATTCGAACCCACGACCTTCTCCTTGGCAAGGAGACGTTCTACCACTGAACTACGCCCGCGATGCACGACCTGCTTACATGGCCGAGAGTGCCGAGACCCAGGATCGAACTGGGGACACCGCGATTTTCAGTCGCGTGCTCTACCAACTGAGCTATCTCGGCCGATGTATTCTGTTGTTAAGCGTCCGTGATTTTACACGCACTTATTTGTATTGTCAAGAAACATGCAATACTTGAATTATAGCTACACATCAATTATTAGAATTGCTTGACTTTTACCCCCTACTTCGATATAATTTTAGGTTGCTGTCCACTAGGGACAGTTTAAGTCGTTTATTACCCAGTCAAACCAAAGTCTAGGAGAGAAGAATGGCATCTTCTTTGCCCCAAAAAAGTTACGCGCAAATCCCAGTTCAACTAGATTTACCCAATCTCATCGAAGTACAACTTGATTCATTCGAACGCTTGAAGAAGGAAGGTCTGGGGGATCTTTTTCATGAGATCTCTCCGATCGAATCCTATAACAAGGGAATGAAGTTATTCTTTCCGAGCCGCAGCCCCGAATCGCAACAGTGGGGCTTGAAGTATTGGTTCGGCGAGCCCAAACACACCATCGAAGAATGTGTCGAACGCGATCTGACCTATGCCAGCCCGTTGTATGTTTCAGTTTTGCTGGCTGGACCTGATGTGCCGGAGCCGATCAAGCAGGATATCTTCCTCGGCGACTTCCCGGAGATGACCGATAAAGGTACCTTCATTGTAAATGGCACCGAACGCGTCGTCGTCTCGCAGTTGATCCGTTCACCTGGCGTGTACTTTGAAGCCCCGGCTGATCGCGCCACCGGGCGTTTGCTCTCCATGGCAAAGTTGATCCCCGATCGCGGCGCATGGATGGAGTTCGAGACCCGAAAATCCGACTACATCATCCTTAAGTTCAATCGCAAACGCACGGTTCCCATCACCGTTTTCCTGCGCGCTCTTGCCGCCGTCAACGACGGTACGAAGGATTCCCCCATAAAGCACGGCACGGATGAGGAGATCCTTTCCATTTTTAGGGAAGTGGATAACAACCCCGAGCGCCTCTTCATCGCGTCCACCATCAAGCAGGAACCGGATTGGGAACTTTCCAATCACACGATCGCCGAAGCCGCTTTGATCGAATTCTTCAAGCGCATGCGCCCCGGTGATCCGGCTACGATTGAAAATGCGCGCCAGTTCCTGGAAGAACAATTATTCGACCAGCGCCATTACGACCTCGAACGCGTCGGTCGCTATAAACTGAATCAGAAGCTCGACCTGAACATCGCCATCCCTCACCGCACGGTATCGAAGAACGATATCATCCGCTTGATCCGCAGAATGATCCAGATTAATAATGGAACCGAGCGGTCGGACGATATTGACCACCTCGGTAATCGCCGCGTCAAGACGGTGGGTGAGTTGATCCAGAACAAATTACGTATCGGTCTGCGCCGCATGGAGCGCGTGATCAAAGAGCGTATGTCCATCCGCGACCAGGAACAGCTCTCGCCGGTGACGCTGGTCAACATCCGCCCGGTGGTTGCAGCCCTGCGCGAATTCTTTGGTTCATCCCAGCTTTCCCAGTTCATGGATCAGACCAACCCGCTGGCTGAACTCCGCCACAAGCGCACACTATCCGCGCTTGGTCCTGGCGGTCTTCGCCGTGAACGCGCCGGGTTCGATGTCCGCGATGTTCACCACTCACATTATGGACGTATCTGCCCGATCGAAACGCCTGAAGGTCCGAACATCGGTTTGATCGGTCGTCTGGCTTCGTTCGCACGTGTAAATGAATATGGCTTCATTGAAACGCCATATCGTAAAGTGTACAAATCCCTTCCTTCAGACGATGAACGGCTGGAAGGACACACCTTGCGTGAAGATATCTACGACCCCAAATCTGAAGAACTTCTCTTCAAAGCGGGTACGGAGATCGATTCCAAGATGATGAAGCGTCTCGCCAGGTTCGAAAACGAGATCAACATTGTCCCGTTCGTTTCGGATGATATCGTTTACCTCTCGGCGGATGCGGAAGACAAATACACGATTGCTCAGGTGAACGTTGCCCTGAAGGAAAACAAAGAATTCTCCCGCGAGCGCATCTCCTGCCGTTATCACTCCGGCTTTATGTTTGCCGGCGCGGAAACGATTGATTATATGGATGTGGCGCCACATCAGGTCGTTGGTATCAGTGCTGCGTTGATCCCCTTCCTTGAACATGACGATGCCAACCGCGCGCTCATGGGTTCAAACATGATGGCGCAGGCGGTCCCGCTTGTCCGCCCCGAGATTCCGCTCGTATCCACCGGGATGGAAAAACACGCCGCACTTGACTCCGGTCAGGTCGTCGTGGCTGAAGCGGATGGGGAAGTGGTCTCTGTGACCGGCTCGACCATTACAGTTAAAGAGAAGCGCAGCGGCAATCGCGTTTACCAACTCCGCAAGTATCAGCGCTCCAATCAGAGCACCTGCATCGACCAGCGCCCATCCGTGGTGAAGGGACAGCTCATCAAGTCCGGTGACATCATCGCCGACTCCTCTTCTACAGACAGCGGTCAGTTGGCACTCGGGCAGAATGTGGTTGTAGCTTTCCTCTCATGGGAAGGCGGCAACTTCGAAGACGCCATTCTGCTTTCTGAACGTCTCGTTCAGGAGGACCGCTTTACCTCCGTACACATCGAAAAATACGAAGTTGAAGCGCGCGATACCAAGTTGGGTCCCGAAGAGATCACACGCGATATACCCAACGTGGGTGATGACGCGATCAAGGACTTAGACGAGAACGGCATCATCCGCATCGGCGCGGAAGTTGGTCCGAATGACATCCTGGTGGGTAAGATCACACCTAAGGGTGAAAAAGAACTTACTCCTGAAGAGCGCCTGTTGCGTGCCATCTTCGGTGAAAAATCCCGCGACGTGAAAGACACCTCCTTGCGGATGCCCCACGGCGAACGCGGCAAGGTGGTCGATGTGAAGGTCTTTACCCGCGAAGAGAACTCTGATCTCGCTGCCGGTGTGGACATGATGGTTCGTGTCTCGGTTGCCCAGCGCCGCAAGATCACTGCGGGCGATAAGATGGCAGGTCGTCATGGAAACAAGGGTGTGGTCTCAAAGGTTGTGCCTGTCGAGAATATGCCTTTCCTTGAAGATGGCACCCCGGTCGACATCATTCTCAACCCGCTCGGCGTACCTGGTCGTATGAATATCGGTCAGGTCTTGGAAGTCCACCTTGGTTGGGCAGCGAAGCGTATGGGATTCCGCGCAATCACCCCCGTGTTCGATGGCGCCAGCGAAGAGCAGATCGAAGCCGAACTCGCCCGCGCATGGATCATCGATCAAGCATGGAAAGAAGCTGCAGTCAGCGCTTGGGACTGGTTAAAAGAACAGGAATACGACCCGACCACCATCGAAGACGATGATGAAGTCCGCCGCCTGTATCTTGAGCATTGGCTGGATAAGCGCCGCTATGACGTTTACAGCTTGAACGATCCGGCGTACGCGCGTCGTGCCACCGCTCGTGAATGGCTGCGCGAAAAGGGCTATACCGACCCGGATGAGATCCTGCTCGAAGACCGCACCATTGCCAACCGCGATCCGCAGTTGGATGAAATGACTATCATCGCCTGTCTGCGGTTGTGGCTCGAAACCAACGGCATTACCCGCCGTATCGCGGAAGATAAAGTACATGAAACTGCCCAGGAATTGGCAAAGGAAAAGGGGCTTCCCCTGCCGACCCTCGGTAAACAGACCTTGCGTGACGGCAAGACAGGTCTTCCTTACGATCAACCCGTCACCGTTGGTGTGATGACCATCCTCAAACTACACCACTTGGTCGAGGATAAGGTCCACGCACGCTCCACGGGTCCGTACAGTCTCGTAACCCAACAGCCTCTTGGCGGTAAAGCCCAGTTCGGTGGACAGCGTTTCGGTGAAATGGAAGTGTGGGCGCTTGAAGCTTATGGCGCTGCGCACACGCTTCAGGAAATGCTGACCGTGAAATCGGACGATGTTCAGGGCCGCGTGAATACATATGAAGCGATCGTGAAGGGTGAGCCGATCGAAGAACCGAGCATCCCTGCATCTTTCCGCGTGCTGGTAAAGGAATTGCAGTCTCTTGGCCTCGCAGTCGAAGCACTCAACGAAAGTGGTGATGTGGTCAAGTTCGGCAAGGATGAAGAGAAAACGCATCCGCCGAAACACGACACCGGTCTGCTGAGTCTGGGTGAGAATCAAACCCGGAAAAAGTAGCAATTTCCTATTGACGCACCTAACTTCGCATGTTAGAATGACATGCCTTTGTTAGGGAAGAGCGGCATTTCCCCCGCTCGATGTTATTTTTTTGGCAGCTACAAATGAGGCCATCAGGGTTTGTTGTTGATGGTCTCATTTATTGCGAATACGAAAAGAAAATTTTGAAGAATTTGTAATCGGAGGCGACACGTGCCGACAGTAAATCAAATGGTCCGCAAGGGCCGCAAAAACAAAAATGCAAAAAGCAAAGCTCCTGCTTTGCAGTTTACATTGAACAGCTTCAAGCAGAGAAGGTTCCGCCAGGACAAGGGTGCGCCGCAGAAACGCGGCGTTTGTACCGTCGTCCGCACCATGACGCCCAAGAAGCCGAATTCCGCTCTTCGCAAGATCGCCCGTGTGCGTTTGAGCAACGGCATCGAAGTGACGGCATACATCCCCGGTGAAGGTCACCAGTTGCAGGAACACTCGGTGGTTTTGGTCCGCGGCGGTCGTGTAAAGGATCTGCCCGGTGTGCGTTATCACATTGTGCGTGGTTCTCTCGATACCACCGGCGTTGCCAACCGCAAGCAGGGCCGCTCAAAGTACGGCGCGAAGCGTCCCAAGTAATAAATTGATGGAGATTCGTAATGCGTAGAGCAAAACCAGAAAAGCGGGATATCCTTCCCGACATCCGTTTTAATAACGTCAATATCCAGACCATGATCCAGCATGTGCTGAAGAGCGGCAAAAAGAGTGTTGCCGCCGGTTTGGTTTATGACGCGATGGATCTGATCAAGGAGCGGACTGAAAAGAATCCCATGGATGTCTTTGATAGTGCGCTTAAGAATGTAAGCCCGGCAATGGAAGTCCGCCCGCGCCGTGTGGGTGGTGCCACCTATCAAGTGCCGATGGAAGTCTCCTCGGAACGCCGCGTTACGCTGGCGATCCGCTGGATCCTCGGCGCGGCTCGCGATCGCTCCGGAAAATCGTTTGCCGATAAACTCGCCTCCGAGTTGATCGATGCGTTCAATGAAACCGGCGCGGCGATCCGCAAGCGCGACGAAACCCACAAAATGGCGGAAGCGAACCGCGCTTTCTCCCATTATCGCATTTAGTTTTTTTCTTTGATCTTTGATAAAGGATACAGGTAGCAGGCAGCATGGCACGTGAACATCCGTTGGAGAAATATCGAAATATAGGCATTATTGCCCACATTGACGCCGGGAAAACGACAACCACCGAGCGTATCATGTTCTATACCGGCATGACACATCGTATTGGTTCCGTTGATGATGGAAATACAGTCACGGACTGGATGGTCCAAGAACGTGAACGTGGTATTACCATCGTTTCGGCAGCCGTCTCTGCGGAGTGGAAGGGCTATCAGGTCAACATCATTGATACGCCCGGTCACATTGACTTCACGGCCGAGGTTCAACGCTCCCTTCGTGTTTTGGATGGCGGCGTCGTCGTCTTTGATGCGGTGCAGGGCGTCGAGCCCCAGTCTGAGACCGTTTGGCGTCAGGCGGACCGCTACGGCGTGCCGCGCATTTGTTTTGTTAATAAGATGGATCGTGTGGGTGCTTCCTATGAGCGCACCATCGAAACCATCATTGACCGTCTCGGTGCGAATCCGATCCCGATGCAGGTCCCGATCGGTTTTGAAGCGACATTCAAAGGCGTTATCGATCTGCTGACCATGACGGCGATCGTTTGGGAAGATGACCTTGGAAAAGAACCTAGAGTCACTGAGATCCCTGCCGACCAAATGGATCAAGCTGTTGAAGCCCGCGCCAAGATGGTCGAGAAGATCGCTGAACTCGACGACGAACTCACCATGAAGTTCCTCGAAGCCCAGGAGATCAGCATTGACGAGCTCAAGGCTGCGCTCCGCAAGGGTGTGATCGCCAACAAGACAACCCCTGTTTTCTGCGGTTCTTCTTTAAGGAACAAAGGTGTTCAAGTCATGCTTGACGCTGTAGTGGATTACCTGCCTTCCCCGGCGGATATTACTTCCATTACCGCATCTGAGCCGGGCAACCCCGAAAACACATTTGAACTGGCTACAAGGGACGATGCTCCCCTAAGTGCGCTTGTCTTCAAGATCGTCACCGATCCTTATGTCGGGCGTCTTGCTTACATCCGCGTTTACTCCGGCGTCTTGAGCCAGGGTCAGACCGTTCAAAACAGCACCAAGGGACGCAAGGAACGCATCGGGCGTTTGCTCCGTATGCATGCTGACCGCCGTGAAGACATCACCGATATCCGCTCAGGCGACATTGGCGCTGTGCTCGGCTTCAAGGAAAGTTTTACCGGTGATACCCTTTGTGACTCGAAGTCCCTCGTGCTCGAAAGCATTTCATTCCCTGAGCCTGTTATCTCCATCGCGATCGAACCGAAGAGCTCCAACGACCAGGAAAAGATGGGGGAGGCACTTCGCAAGCTTGCTGAAGAAGATCCCACCTTCCGTGTTAATTCAGATGAAACCACTGGTCAGACCGTGATCCGCGGAATGGGTGAGCTTCATCTTGATATCATCGTTGACCGTCTCCTGCGCGAATTTAAAGTGCAGGCAAATGTCGGTACCCCGCGAGTTGCCTATCGTGAGTCCATCACAAAGCCGGTGAAGGAAGTCAACTACAAGTACGCCAAGCAGTCCGGTGGTAAGGGTCAGTATGGACACGTTGTGTTCTCGCTTGAACCTGGCGCACGCGGTTCTGGTATCATCTTCGAAAACAAGATCGTGGGTGGGTCCATCCCCAAGGAATATATTTCCCCCATTGAAAAGGGTTTCCGTGAAGCCTGTGAAAGCGGTGTGCTTGCGGGTTATCCGGTCGTGGATTTGAAGATCACATTGTTCGACGGTTCGTATCACGAAGTTGATTCAAGTGAAATGGCGTTCAAACTTGCCGCCTCGATCGGTTTCAAAGAAGGCGTCCATAAAGCCAATGCCATTCTGCTCGAGCCGATGATGAAAGTGGAAGTTGTTGTCCCTGAAGAATACCTCGGCGATGTGATGGGCCAGCTCAACAGCCGCCGCGGCTTGATCCAGGGTATGGACGTACGCCCAGGCAATGCCCAGTCCATCCGCGCGATGGTGCCTTTGGCGGAAATGTTTGGGTATGCCACACAACTCCGCTCTGCCACGCAGGGACGCGGTGTGTTTAGCATGGAATTCGACCACTACGCGCCAGTCGCGCAGTCGGTTGCCGAAGAAATTTTGAAAGCTTAACCAACGGTTTTTATCTCTCAAGGAGTTTCATTATGGCGAAAGGAAAGTTTGACAGAAGCAAGCCGCACCTGAACGTGGGGACGATGG
>CAYJPO010000089.1:0-17657 GCA_964372045.1 uncultured Anaerolinea sp. | reverse complement strand
TCAGTAATTGGTAATTGGTAATTGGAGCGTTGGAGTAGATGGGGGAGAGCGTGGCTTGCAAACCGAGCAGGATTTCGTATGCCAGCGTGCCACCGGAGAATAGTCCGCGTAAGTAACCAGTGATCAGTGAACGGTGATCAGTCACTGATAACTGCTCACTAATCACTGACAACTGTCCCACTGCCATCTCCGCTGCTTCGCTCAGGCTGGTTGCAAAATGCAAATTACCTAGCCTTCGCGCGGGAGGTGGATAGCCGATGAAGTCTACGATGACGGGCTTGCCGATGGATTGTGCCGTGGATAGCAGATCAGTTACAACTTCAGGGGAAGGTGGTTTGGAAACGAGGACGATGACTTTCGTTTCTGGGTCATTTGCCAACACATTCAAGGCTTGATGTGCAGTGATCGCGCCGACATCGGATTTCAAGTCCCGCCCGCCGGTACCGATGGCATGGGAGATGCCCGAGCCGAGGTTGTGGATTTGCGCGGTCACGGCTTGAGTCCCCGTGCCCGAAGCGCCGACAACGCCCACAGGTCCGCGGCGGATGCGGTTAGCGAATCCCAGCCCGATGCCGTTGATGATGGCTGTCCCGCAGTCAGGTCCCATCACCAGCAGACCTTTTTCCCGTGCGGATCTTTTCAAGGCGATCTCATCTTCGAGTGAGACGTTGTCGCTGTATAGAAAGACATGCTTGCCGAGGTCGAGTGCTTCGCGGGCGACGCCTGCCGCATAGCGACCGGGCACGGAGATCAGAACCCAATTGGCTTCGGGTAACTGCTTTGCCGCGGCACTCAAACTACGCGGACGAAAATCTTGCGCCGAGGATGTGCGCCGCTTTGCCAGCAGCGAATCGACCTGGCGGAGCGCATCGCTTGCAGCGGAGTCACTCGCTGCCTTAACGACGACCAGTAAATCGTCGGGGCTCGATGCGACCGAGTTAGGCAGCAGATGATTGGCGGCGAGCAAGTCACAGTTGGCTTGAGTCGCCATCACCACGCCTGCATCCAAAACATCTGGCAGGGTCAGCAGACCGCGCTGTAATTGCATGAGCACGACCGAGTCGTAATATGCGCCGCGGCGGATCTCGTGCCTGGTGACGGTCATAGATTTTCCAATGCTTCCTCGATGTCAGACGCCCAGAGTAAAAGCGATTCGTCCTTGTGCCAGTTCGCAACGACTTGCAAGCCCATCGGCAAGCCTAGCGGATTTTTCCCGGCGGGCAGGTTGATGGCGGGCAGACCGGCTTGAGTCCACGGCAGGTTCATGACCGGGTCCCCGGCGCTTTCAAGACCTTTAGGCGCGGCTCCGACCGTGGATGGGCAGATCCACGCGTCGATGTTGTGGTCGATCATCGCCCGCCGCAATTCGGAGCGGAAGTTATCGCGCACCGTGAGCGCATTGTGGAGTTGATCGTCGGTAATGTTTTGTCCGCGTTTGATGAGTTCGATGAATTTCGGCGAATACAAGCTTTCATATTTTTGGAACCAGCTCTCATGCACTCTTGCTGCTTCCGCAGACATGATGAGGTCGTGACGATCGCGGATCGCTTGAAAATCTTCCATGATCGGGACGCGATGTACGCGATACGTTGCGCTTAGCGCCTTGCATATGATCTCGAAATGAAGGCGCCCTTCATCGGAAAGGTTTTGGAGATAAGCGCCATCGGGGATTCCGAGGACGGGCTTTCGCATGGGGATGGTCGGCTCGTCCCAATCGTTGTAAAGGGCGCGCGCCGCATGAAGCGCAATATCGAGACTCGCCGCAAAAAAACCGATGTGGTCGAGCGAGGTCGATAGCGGGATGACCCCGCTGCGCGAGATACGGTCGTAGGTTGGCTTCATGCCGAAGGCGCCGCAGAAGGATGCGGGTCGGATGATCGACCCGATGGTCTGTGTGCCCACTGCCAGTTGACACATCCCGGCGCCAACCGCCGCCGCGGACCCGCTGCTCGATCCGCCGGGAGTGTGTGCGGGGTTGTGCGGGTTGCGCGTGGCGCCGGGCGTGAAGTAGGCAAACTCGGTCGTGACAGTTTTTCCCATGATGAGCGCGCCAGCTTTTTTGAGTTTGGTCACGCTCTCGGCTTGTCTGCCTTGAAGTTCGTCTGCGGGCAGACGGCAGCCAGCTTGCGTGGTGAAGCCGTCCGCGTGGAAGATATCCTTCACGCCGACGAGGATGCCGAACAGAAATGGACGAGTATCCGGGTCGGGATATTGCGCGAGCAAATCTTCTGCTTCCTTTTGCAGGCGGTCGAAGCGATTCGATTCAGGCAAAAACGCAAGAACATTCGGCTCGTATGCCAAAAAATCTCTCTCGACCTGTGAGAGATAATTCTTGATGGATATTTCACCCGAACGAAATGCGCGTGCCAGTAAAACTTGATTCATGCTTCACTCACTTTTCACTATTCACTTTTTATTACATCCATCTTCTCCGCCGCTAATTTCACTGCATCCACGATATGCTGATAACCGGTGCAGCGGCAGAGATTACCCGAAAGCGCATGACGGATCTTATCCTCGCTTGGCTGCGGGTTTTGTTTCAGAAAGGGGATAAGCGTCATCAAAATGCCGGGCGTGCAGTAGCCGCATTGCAGTCCGTGCGCTTCCCAAAAGGATTGTTGGAGTGGATGCAGACCCCCCTCTATCCCCCCAAGATGGGGGGAGGATAAACCTTCAACGGTCGTGATGTTGTGTCTGTCCGCTTGCACGGCGAAGATCAGGCACGAGCGCATGGATTCGCCATCGAATAGGATCGTGCAGGCACCGCAAACGCCATGCTCACAGCCGACGTGCGTGCCGGTCAGCCCGAGTTCGTGGCGCAGAAAATCGCTCAGAAGAAGGCGCGGCTCTACTTCGCGTTTGTATTTCTTTTCATTGACCGTGACTGTGATGGAAAATGTCATTGCATTTCTCCCGCGCGTTGGGTTGCCAGCTTCAGTGCTTTTTTCGTTAGCACCTTCGCCAGGTGACGTTGAAACTCCGGTGACGTATGCACGTTACCGAATGGATTGATCTCTTTTTCGCTCGCCATTACCGCAGCGGATTCGATCCGCGTTTCATTCAAGGTCTCGCCGACCAAATTTTTTGCAGCGTCCTTCGCATCCACAGGTCCGTCACCCGCATTTAAAAAGACCATTTTCGCGCGTGTGCATTTTCCGTTTTCATCTAACGTGACCAGCGCGGCGACTCCCATCAAGGCATAGTCACCCGCACGCGGCGCAACTTCCATGAACGACCAGCCTGTGCGCGGCGGCATGGACGGTAATTCGATCTCGACCAGAATTTCATTCGGCGCGAGGGCAGTGGTGAACATACCCGCGAAAAATTCCTGCGCGTCGAGCCAGCGTTCACCGGAAACGCTTTGTGCTTTGAGGCGCGCATCTAATGCCAACATCAACACGGGTAATTCCGCCGCCGGGTCCGCGTTGACGATGCTTCCGCCGATCGTTCCGCGGTTGCGGATCTGCGGATGCGCGATGTATGGAACCGCTTCATGCAACAACGGATTTTTCTTTTCGATCAAGGAGTCAAATTCCAACTGCCGTTCGCGCGCCATCGCCCCGACTCGTATCACACCACGATCTTCGCGGATGTATCCCAATTCATGCACGCAGTTGAGATCGATCAAGACACCCGGCTGCACCACGCGGAAGTTCATCGCGGGCACAAGACTTTGTCCGCCCGCGAGCAGCTTGGCTTCGTCCGCGAACTGGTTCATCAACCCCAGGGCTTCTTCGAGCGAATTGGGAGCGTGATATTCAAAGGGTGCAGGTTTCATGGATTGTCCTTATGTCATTGCCTGTACCGTGCGCAGGCACGTGTGCGAGGACGCGATAGCGACCGAAGCAATCTCTTTGTTTAGGAAAAAACTTCCGCTTCATTCTCCGCCGACGGTTGACTCTGTTTTCTGTGAGCTGACACAACCTCAGACATGACCGCCAGCGCGATCTCCTCCGGCGTTTGCGCGCCGATGTCCAAGCCGATGGGCGCATGCAGACGAGACAGTTGCATTTGGCTGATCCCTTCGCTTAACAATCTTTCGCGCCGCTTCTCGTTCGTGGATCTGCTCCCCAGCGCGCCGACATAAAATGCGGAACTATTCAACGCGATCTTCAGCGCGGGATCATCCAGTTTGGGGTCATGAGTCAGCATGGCAATCGCAGTCGACGGTGTGATCTTGATCTGCCCAAAGGCTTCATCGACCCATGCCTGAATTAACTTATCCGCGTGTGGAAAACGCGATTCATTTCCCCAAGCCCTGCGCGGATCGATGACGACGGTGCGGTATCCGAGTGTCTTTGCCAGCGAGACTAACGCAACGGCGATATGAACTCCGCCCACCATTATCAACGTCGGCGGGGGAGTGATGGCTTCTACGAATATCTCGGTCTCTTCATTCAACTGCGCGCGGAATGATGTTCCGGTTGTCAGGGCTTCGCTGGCGAGTTCGTAGATTTTCTCATCCCATCCGCCGCCGATGTACCCGGAACTCATGTCATGCTCGTGGACGAGCATCTCATGTCCCAGGATCGCAGCGGGTCCGCGGATCACAAGCGCGTGCGCGGAGGGAGAATCATCAATCCATGCGGTTTGTAATAAAGGGAGAAAATGCAGGTCGAGCGGTTTGACAAAAACATCGATGCTGCCCCCGCATGCGAGTCCCACGTCCCAGGCGGTTTCGTCCGCCACGCCGAAATGTAAAAGTTGAGGTTGGTTTGATTTAAGCGTTTCGAGTCCCGCTTCGGCTACTGCGGCTTCCACACAGCCGCCGCTCACTGACCCTGAGATCCTGCCATCCGACGCAAGGATCATCTTCGCACCGGGGCGACGCGGTGACGATCCCCAGGTTTGAACGACCGTTCCCAGCGCAATAGAAACCCCATCCGCTCTCCATCGTTCCAGGTCTGTCAAAATATCGCGCATACGTTTTTCAGGCTTGCGCGTCCACGGTTTCGATCCTTTTCCGCACTTCGTCGTAGAACGCAGCCGCGAGCTTTTGCGATACCGGAACCATGAGGCGTGAGACCAGGCTTGCCAGTTGACCGGAGACGTTGATGTCCGCCGTCCAATGCACGAGCGTGGAGCCGTCTGGTCCGTCGCTCAGGCTCATCTCGCTGACCGCATCTGCTGCACTGCCGGTGGCTGTGCCATGTGCTTTTAATTTTGCATGAGTGGGTTCATCCAGTTCAAGGATGTCAACGTCCCCGCTAAACCGGGCTTTGACCGAGCCCAGCCCAACCGATACCACACCGTGATACCGCTTCTTCTCCTCGATGGTTTCGATCTTCTCGACCCCGGGCACACACTGCCCGATCTGATTGGGGTCGGTGAGAAAATCCCAGACTTTCTTCCGTGGTGCCTGAATTGCCACATCACCGCTAAGGTTCATCAGTTCTCCTTGGTCAACAATAAAAGGGTGGAGATCTTTTAGGACAATTATAGTCAGATTTTCAAAAAATTATAACCCATGCTGTTCCGATTTTTCACGAAATTCAGGTTTGCTCGATGGGTAAAATTGGAGAAACCTTGTCCGAATATCGGGGTTTTTATTTTTGACATGTTATCGAAAGGGATTCACCTGATTTCGTCCTGTTCATTCAACACGGCGGATAGTGAGCCGGTCGTTGGAGAATCATTCGTGCCTATCGCCATGCGGGTTGCCGCGTGGCGATTTTTAATCCGGAGGTGACGATGCCGATTGGTTCGAGATGAAGTTCGTTCCGTCCAACTTATCCATATTTATCAATGAGGAGAGTGTAGTATGGCAACCAATAACAACAAAGTAATGGGTTACCTGCCCAATGACAGTCCCCCGCTTGGACAGATCGTTCTATTGGGCTTCCAGCATGTGCTGACGATGTTCCCCGCCACGGTGCTTGTCGCGGCGTTGTGCGGCTTCCATGTTGGGACCGTGCTCACGGTTTCCGGCTTGGGTACCATTGTGGCGTTGCTGCTCGCAAAGTGGCGCATCGGGAAGTTCATCCCCCTGTTCTATGGTTCGAGTTTCAGTTACATTGCCGCCTATCTTGCCATTGCCCAGCAGATGACAGGCAGCGTTCCTCAATTTGGCGTGCCCCTGCCGAATGAAGTCATCAGCACCATTCAGGCGGGCATCGTCGTCACCGGTCTGTTGAACATCCTGGTCGGATTCGTGATCCGCGCGGTGGGCAAGCAGACCATTGATATGATCCTGCCGCCCATCGTCACCGGCTCGGTCGCGGCGATCATCGGCTTCGGGTTGGCTGCGGCGGCGTTGGGAATGGCTTCTGCAAATTGGGCGGTCGCGATCCTGACCCTCGTTGTGACCATCCTGTTCTCGGTCTATTTGCAGGGACGCGGCTTCATCGGGATGTTGCCCGTTCTTTTGGGAGCCATCGTCGGCTACGTGGCTTCCGCGTTGATCGCACCCGGCTCGGTGGACTTCACTCCGGTCGCTTCGGCGAGTTGGTTCGCCATGCCGAACTTCACCTTCCCTTCGTTCAGCGGAGCGATGGTGGGCACTGCCATCTTCAGCGTTTCGATCATGGCAATTGCCACCATCCCTGAATCGACGGCGCATCTCTACCAGATCAGTTTGTATGTAGACCGCGTCGCCACCGACATGGGCAAGGAGAAGTACGAGCTTGATAAAAATATCGGCTTCAACTTGATACTCGACGGCGTGGACGATACGTTGAAAGGTATGCTCGGGGCCACCGCGGGAACGAACTACGGCGAAAATAATTCACTGATGGCGATCTCGCGCAACTATTCCGGTCCCGCGTTGATCGGCGCAGGCGTGATCGCGATGCTGCTTGGTTTCGTCGGCAAGCTCGCCGGTCTCGTGCAGACCGTTCCGCTTGCGGTCAGCGGCGGATTGGCGATCTATCTCTTCGGCGCCATCGGGATGCAGGGCATTGCGCTCATGCAGGAGCACAAGGTCAGCATGTTCGATCCGCGCAACCTTGCGGTCGGTGCGACCATCATGGTCGTCGGTATCGGCGGCAACATCGGGTATGATGGCGGCTTCCTGCCGATCCCGTTCCTGCAAGGACTCTTCCCCAGCGGTCTGCCTGCCATCGCCACGGCGGCGGTGCTCGGCATTCTCGTCAATGCCATCTTCCTGATCTTCAAACCGCCCATGGCGGAAATGGAAATGTCCAGCAGCGCGAGTGTCGCGGCTGACGATTAAAAATCTGCGACTTAAAAAAACAGGACAGGCAAACCGCCTGTCCTGTTTTTTTTTGAAGGGATAATCAATCACGTGAGATCGGCAGACCGCCATGCATCCATGCGCCGGTGCCGCCGAGAACGTTGTAAACGGTCTTGAAACCTTTCTGTCCGAACATCGCTGCGGCAGATTGGCTGCGGTTACCGCTGGCGCAGATGACCGCCACGGGACGTTCGGGGTCGAGTTCCGCCACACGTGAAGCAACCTGCCCAAGCGGCATGAGGATCGCGCCGGGCACATGTCCACGCTGATATTCCCACGGCTCGCGTACATCCACCACCACGGGGCAATCGCCGTTCACGCAAGCCTGCATCAGCTCATGCAATTCCTTCGGCTCGATGTCTTGGATATCACCCGCTGTGAGTGGAAGCCCCATGCGCTGCCAAACGTCCAAGCCTTCGGCGATAAAGCCGACCACATTTTCATAGCCCACACGTGCGAGGCTGTAAACTACACGTTCATAATCGCTCGCGTCATTCAACAAGAGGAGCATCGGCACATCGGGCGGGAAGACAAACCCAATGCGATTGCTCAATTGGTCATCCGCTTCGATATGGACCGAACCGGGGACATGTGCCTGCACATAATCCGCTTTTGGACGGGTATCGAGCAAGCCCGCGCCGCGCTGGAAGTAGGGCACCGCATCTTTGATCGACAGAGGAGCGGGTTGCACAACCCCGAGCGGATTCACCCCTTTGCGATTCATCGCCTTGATGCGGGTGTGATTACCCGGCTGCTCGGGCAAACCGCTGACCGCGAATTCGACGAATTCTTCCTTGCTGCGTGGAGCCAGCGCCGGGTTGGAAATGCGTTCATAGCCAAGCGTGGTCGAGCGCATCGAGCCGATGGATTTTCCGCACAACGATCCCGCGCCATGACCGGGGTAAATGAGCAAGCCGTCACTCAACGGCAGGATCTTTTCGTTGATGGTGTGATACATGTCGCTGGCAAGCCCGTCCGCAGCTTCCGCGCCGACGAGATCGGGACGACCCATGTCGCCGACGAAGAGCGTGTCGCCGGTCAACGCGATCCACGGCTGCTCGGAGCGGGTGGTATCTGTCAGCAACAAGGTCATGCTTTCGGGTGTGTGACCCGGTGTGTGGATCACCTTCAAACGCAGGTTGCCCAGTTCGAGCACATTGCCATCTTTGACCGGCTGATGCGGGAATTCCGCGCCGCTGGCTTCGTGGACGTAGATCGTCGCGCCGGTGCGAGCCGCAAGATCGCTATTTCCGGAAACGTGATCGGCGTGCAGGTGGGTTTCGATGATGTGAGTAATGGTCAGTCCACGCGATGTCGCAGCATCGAGATACTTTTGCACCTCGCGGTCAGGATCTACGATGGCAGCCACCCCTTTGGCTTCGCAGCCCACAATGTAGGATGCACACCCCAGACCGTCAATGAAAAATTGTTGTGAATACATGTTGTCTCTCTCCAATACGATTAAATTTTCTTGAAATTATCAGCCAGCAAAAAGATCGCCAGCACAATGACGAAAAACGCAAAGACCGATTGCAGTTTTTTTGCGGGCAGGTATTTGGCAAGCCGTGAGCCTGCGAACGTGCCTGCCAGACCGGAAACCGTGAAGACGAGGATCAACAACGGCTGAAACGTGCCATCGTTGATGTGCCCAAGCAAGCCTGCGATGCTGTTCATGGTGATGATCACCAGTGACGTGCCGACCGCCATTTGCATGGGCAAGCCCACCAGCACCACCAGCGCCGGGACGATGAGAAACCCGCCGCCCACGCCGAGGATACCGGTCAACAATCCGACCGTGGCTCCGCTGAGAAGCGTTACCCAGAGCGGTTTTTCGGAGGCATCGGTCCCCTGCCCATACTTTCGGACGAGCAAAAAGATCCCAATGATGAGCATCAAAACAGCGAAGGCGATCAACAACACGGCGGGCGGAATCAACTTGGAAAAGCCCGAGGCGAGAAACGCCGTCAGCATGCCGACCCAGCCAAAGGTCAGGGCGATGCGCCAGTTCAATGTTCCCTGATTGCCGTGAAAGGATGCACCCATCAGGCTGTTCGCGCCTACGATCGCCAGCGACGTGGTCACCGCCGCTTGTGGGGTTTGTCCGACAAGGTAGACCAGCGCAGGGACGGTCAGGATCGAGCCGCCGCCGCCCAGCAAACCGAGGGATAACCCGATGGAAAAGCCGAGAAGTAGTTCAAGCCAGAGCATTGTTTCTTTGATGCAGAAGGCGGAGAAAGGTTACAAAGTTTGTCTGGATTAACCAAAATTATACAGAAAAATCCCCCCAAATGCGCGCCACTTAATTGGATGAGATCAATTGCTCAATGGAAAATGCCACGAGGTCCTGAATTGTATGCCGTTCAAGGACAGAACGGGAGATCTGTCCTTCCAGCGCGAGGGAGATAATGCCATGGACCTGTCCCCAGACCGCGACTGCCATCTGCCCCGGCGGTGTGGAGCGCAATACACCCGCATCCTGACAAGCCCGTACGATGCTCACCACCAATTCGAACGTTTTATGCGAGATCTCAACGAAGGCTGGATATTCCTTTTCCTTTTCCAACACACCTGAGAACATGATCTTGAAAGTATCGGAATTGTTGATTGCAAACTGAACATATGCTTGCGAGCCTTCGATCAATTGTTTCTTGGGGTCGTTGACATGTGACGATACAGCCGCATCCAATTCTGAATAGAGTTGGTTGAACCCCTCCGTGGAGATCGCGGCAATGAGCGATTGTTTATCCTGGAAGTGCGCATACGGCGCGGAGTGACTCACGCCTGCCCGCTGCGCAACTTTCCGCAGGCTTAAGCCGCCCACGCCTTCCTTCGCCAGAATTTCCACCCCGGCTTTGATGAGGGCATTCTTCAGGTCTCCATGGTGATACTTTTTAGATGGCATGGGGGAGATGGTAAGCTAAAATCTTGACACCGTCAAGATATTGCCCTAAAATCTAGACACTGTCTAGTTTGAAAGGAGAGGCTCATGGGACTATATGACTTTGAAAAAAAATCGATCGTTGAGACAGCACATGAATTGGTGCGAAAGGGTTTTTTGATGGCGACCGGAGGGAATTTATCGTTGCGTGTAGCGAACAAGTCGGCTTTTGCCATTACGCCATCCAATTACGATTACATGAAGATGACGCCGCAGGATGTCTGTATTTTGGATTTTGACTTGAACATGATCGAAGGACATCTAAAACCTTCGGTTGAGTCAGCCATGCATGGGGCGGTGTATCAAGTCCGCGGGGACGTGAATGCCATTGTCCACACGCATCAGGTGTACACCAGCGCGTTGACGTTGATCAAGTCGCCGATCCCGGCTTTGTTCGATGAACAGGCGCGGTTCCTCGGTCGCAGTGTGGAGATCATCCCATATGCTCCGTCAGGGACGGGCATGCTCAAGATCACGGTGGCAAAGCATGTCAAAAATCAAAACAATGCCTTCATGATGCAAAACCATGGCGCACTGGTCTTCGGTCACGATATGGAACGTGCGGTTCATAATGTGGAGATCCTGGAAAAATGCGCAATGGCGTATCTGCTGGCGATCTGCACGGAGCGCAAGATCAGCAAGATCCCATTGGCGGTGCGCGAAGTGGCATTTGCAAAACTGCGCAAGGATCAAAAGAAAATTGAAAAGGGAGAGGAAGCCGGGAGCGGAGAATAAAATGAACGAACAGAAGTATGCGATCAGTGAATATCACGATACGAACGAAGTATACAAAAAGCTGAATAACCTCGTCAGCCAGCCTTTGCGCCCGGTAAGGCGCGAGAAGATGCAGGAGTTCCTGGGCTTTTTCGATAACCAGTGCAAACGCTCGAAAGAATTGACAGACGAAGCCAGGAAGTTCATTCCCGGCGGCGTACAACACAATCTCGCGTTCAACTATCCCTTCCCGATCGCCATCGAGAAAACGGATGACGCTTATCTGTGGGATGCGGACGGAAATCGATACATTGATTTTTTGCAGGCGGGCGGTCCCACTGTGCTGGGCAGCAACTATGCGCCTGTGCGCGAAAAAGTTTTCGAGATGCTGCGAAGCTGCGGTCCCGTCACCGGGCTTTTCCATGAATATGAATTGAAGCTGGCACAACTTGTCAATCGCTTCATGCCTGCGGTGGAGATGTTCCGTATGCTCGGCTCAGGTACCGAAGGCGTGATGGCAGCCGTCCGCGCGGCGAGGGCGTTCACCAAAAAGAAATATGTCATCAAGGTCGGCGGTGCGTATCACGGCTGGAGCGACCCGATGGTCTACAGCTTGCATATCCCGGGCACGGGTCGCCTCGAAGCGACGGGCATTCCACGCGGGTCGAGCGCATCCACGCGCGAGTTCTTCCCGAACAGCCTCGGGTCGTTGAAACGTCAACTTGTGTTGAACAGGCTGCGGGGCGGAACGGCGGCGGTGATCGTCGAGCCGTTGGGACCGGAATCGGGCACGCGCCCAGTCCCCTTTGATTTCAACCAAAAGGTACGTGAGCTTTGTGATGAGTTTGGCGCGCTTCTTATCTTCGACGAGGTTGTGACCGGCATTCGGGTGGGCTTGGGTGGTGCTCAAGGCTTTTTCGGCGTCAAACCCGATCTGACTGTTTTCGGTAAATGTATTACGGGCGGCTACCCCATGGCAGGCGGCGTGGGCGGACGCGCCGACGTCATCATGCGATTTGCGGCGGGCATCGGCGGGATCGGTGAACGCGCATATATCGGCGGGACGCTTTCCGCCAATCCGCTTTCGTGTGTTGCGGGTTATTACTCATTGTTGGAGTTGGAACGGACCAATGCGCCTGTCATCGCCGGGCGGGCGGGAGACCGGCTCACGAAGGGATTGCAAGCCATCATCGAAAAATATGATCTGCCTTTTGTGGCATACAATCAGGGTTCCATTGTGCATTTGGAAACATCCGGCGTGATGTTGTTGGATCTGCGCAACCCGATCCGCCTGGCGAAGGAACTCAAGCCGCGCAAACATATGATCGAAGAAATGGGCGCAGCGTACATGTCACAGGGAGTGATCACTGTGGCAGGCTCCCGCATGTACACGTCCATGGCAGATACCGATGAAGTGATCGACGATGCGTTGAACAAGTTCGAAACCGTTTTAGCGGCATGTGTTTAATATTTTGTCATGCTGAGCGTAGCGAAGCATCCCTGGCTTGGATAGATAAAATCCAGCGGGCGAAGAGATTCTTCGCTCCCTCCGTTCGCTCAGAATGACATTAAGAACAAAGGAGCTTCATGACAGACAAATTCAAGCTTTATGGATACCGCTGGGTGGTGTTGGGTGTATTCATGTTCATCAACCTGACCATCCAGATGCTGTGGATTACATTTGCGCCGATCACAGGACCGGCAGCGAAGTTCTACGGCGTGACCGATCTGCAGATCGGTTTGCTGGCGATGTCGTTCATGATCGCTTTCATTCCACTTTCGATCCCGGTTTCCTGGGTAATTGACACCTACGGTTTTCGAGTCGCTGTCAGCATCGGCGCGGTATTGATGGGCATCTTCGGTCTCCTGCGCGGGTTTGCAGGCGCAAATTATTCCCTCGTGCTGTGGAGCACGATCGGCATCGCAGCGGCGCAGCCTTTCCTGCTCAACGCGTGGACGAAAGTCCCAGCCAATTGGTTTGGCATCGAAGAACGCGCCACTGCGGTTGGGCTGGTCACACTCGCCAACCTGGTTGGTACAGCGCTTGGCATGGTACTGACTCCGATCCTCACGGAGAGTATGCCCATCCCATCGGTTCAATTGATCTATGGCGGCATTGCTGCATTCTCGTCTGTATTATTCGTTTTATTTGCAAGGGAGAAACCGTTAACTCCGCCCGGACCCGCTGGCAGTGAAGTCCGCGCCTTGATGTTGGATGGGCTCAAGCATGCCTTCACGGTGAGATCGTTCTGGCTTTATTTGTTTGTCTCATTTATCGGCTTGGGAATTTTCAACGGCGTCACGACCTGGGTGGAGAACATCATCCGTCCGCGCGGGTTTACGCCCACTGATGCGGGTACGCTCGGCGCATTGATGCTGGTGGGCGGCGTGTTGGGCGCGGTCATCATCCCGCCGTTCTCAGATAAGACTCGCAAACGCCAGCCTTATATCTTGGCTGGAATGTTATTGGCGATCCCCGGTTTGGTCGGCTTGGCATTTGCGACCACGGGTTGGTTATTGTTCGTCTCTGCCTTTGCGATGGGATTCTTCCTTGTCAGCACCAGCCCGATCGGGATGCAGTACGCTTCGGAAGTGACTCAGCCAACTCCTGAGGGCACATCGAATGGCTTGATCCAACTCTTCGGTCAGGCTTCGGTGGTGTTCGTTTATATTATGGAAGCGCTGAAAACAACCGACGGTTCGTTCACTCCCGCCTTGTTGTTGGCAATCGGGCTGCTGGTCGTCAGTGCTGCGCTTGTCACTCAAATGAAAGACGTGCAAAGATAATCCGAGCCGTTGCAGTTTATCCTCACGGAAGAAGATGATTGATGTATTGATACAAAAGCTCCTTGACTTGTCAGAGTCGGGGAGCTAAATTTTTTAAGCAGGTATCTATTTTATGTTGTTGTGATCTGTTTTACTGCTGGCCGGAACTTATACCTGTATCCATTACAAGCGCTTCGCTGGAGTGATCCAATTGTGCTTATGAGATAGCGGATAGCGAATGAACATCCCAAACTTTTAACTTGTGTTATCGGTAAAAAAGTTATGGTGTGGCGCGTCTATCCGTAGTTTTCCAATTCAAGTTCAAGTGATGATCACCCGTTGAGATATTGACTTCATCAATGTTGAATTCGGCTTTTACAAACGGATTGTAATAGCGCGGATAATCATGCAGTTGGATTTCGATTCCATCCACGCTGAATCCACCCTCCCACCCGAATCGGACGGCGCCGTTACCTGGTGACTGAAACCTGACATTCATTTCGCTGTAAGCGATTTGCGCGGCGGAGAGTTTTTCCACAAATTCGGCAAATTCACCATCCTCGGCTTTGCGTCCCATCTGGCAGAGCCAGATATTTTGTTTGCCTGGAACGATAATCTCCCTGTTCATATCTTCCGTGTTTTTGCGGAGTGCAAAGTCTAGAGACTTTGCACTTGTTTCACTCGAAAGTCTGGAGACTTTCGAGTCCATATTCCAAAAGTATGGATTTTGCGAACGCAAAGCGAGATAGCCTTCATCTCTGCGGGCGAAGATCCAGCCGTTCTTTTCGATGACTTCGTCAAATTTATCTTTCGGAAGCCATGCATGGGTGAAGAAGTGCTTGATCGGCACATACAGCGCGGGAATTTTCTCGATGTTATAAATGATGACCGTAACATTTTTGTATTGTGCCGCACGCGGAAGTATTCCATTGCCCGCCCAATAATTCGGAGTCACGCCCTCGATCTTGGCGGGATGCGTAGTGAAGCAGACCGCATCCGCGCCAAGCGTGGCCTGCCAGATGTGCTGCTGATCACCGCCGTAGCCTTTGCGATAATCCTGTGCGGTGGACAGCATGTAGTCAGGTGTCTTGTAGGTGTAGATATTCACCTCTTCACGCGTATTGCGGCAAACATCCCGTTCGAGAAAACGTGCCAGCAGGGGAAGTCCGCCGAGCGCGCCAAGTGTTTTGAGCAACCCACGATAGGGTTTGAATGAGTCCAGAAAAGAGTTCTCCCACCAGTTGCAGGTGTCGAACATGCGGATGGTGTTGGCAATTGTCTTCGGATGGAGATACGCTTCGAGAGTAAGGTAGTGCATCCCATCTTCGAAGTTATTTGGGTGGATGTCCCACTTTTCCATTTCGGCGAGTTTGATGCCCATGCGCTGGCGATTCCCGTAGGACAAAATGCCATTTTGTCCTACAACCTCAATCGCTTTTGGCACGCGATACCCACTCAATGCAAATGCAATCGCGGACATATTATCGAAGCTGGAGAAGATACCCGTGCCAAAGAGTAATTTGGATGTGTCCGTCGTGCCTTCATTGGATGCCCATTTCTTGGTGTTCTCGTAGGCGCGTCCGTGCGTGGAACCGAAGACTCCTTTGAACGAGTTAAGCGCCATATCAAGCAACAGCAGGTGGATGACCATCTCCGCTTTGTGGCGGATCTCTTCATCGGCGGAAAAGTCGTAAAGAGCGAGTAGGGCGGTCAGGTCTTCCTCGTAGTAGACGTGGGAAAGCCATTCGCTGAATCCCGTGTGGAAGCGCAAGTCCAGCCAGCGCAAAATCCGCTTGCGGTTGAGTTCCACTTTCTGCTTGCCTGTTTCACCAGAGTTGGTGAAGACTTCGTCTGGGTACATCTGCCCAGCAAGATAGGCGGCGGAGGTGTAAAGGATGTAGTGATTCTCTGTCCACGTGCAGAGCGAGTCAATGCCTGGTTCGTTGGGGAAGTATTTGAAGGAGAGGGTGGTGTGCTTTGCCCGTTCAACAACTTCCTTGGAAAGTGGAAAGTGGAAAGTAGGCGCTCCACTTTTCACTTTCCAGTCACCAGTCGGCTCAATGCATTGATACAACAATCTTAGAATCCCATGCAACACAAAATCCGCACAATCCTTCCTCGCGTCAATAAAATCCAGCGCGGCATGGAAGATGCCCTCGTGCGGAATCCCGCCTGCGGCAAGACGCGCCATCTCGTGCCATGCCGCCTTCGTGTTTTCAGGCGCAGGATTATTCAGGATGTGCTCGAAGAACGCGACACGGCGGGATTCGTAATCGTGGAGAAAAGGCTCGGAGGAAAACGAATCAGGTATCGGCGTGGTGGGATACGAGGCGGGGGCGGAGGAAGTCGCGCGGATGGTGTAGTCGGGTTGGGTCATAGGTCGATGTCCTCTTTCATGCCACTCTTCGCCGAACGATATATTCCATTCACCGCCGCCAACACAGGTAGAGTAGATTCTGCGGGAATGAGAAATGGCTTGTCGTTCAAAATCCAATTTGCAAAGCCTGCGAGACTGCGTTGCAAAGCATGGATACCCCATTCGGGCGGACGTTCTTTTTTGATTTTCGCTCCGCTGAATTTGACATGCGGAAGCGGACGGTCTGCATAAATGGCTGTTCCCCGCTCGCCATACGCCTCGATCGTGACCTTTTGCTCGGTCGCCGCCACCATGCTTGAGACTACGCTGATTAATGTTCCATTCCGCGTTTCGAGGATGCCATGCGCGAGTGTATCCACTTCCACATCGAAGAGCGGAGTTTTTACATAGCCCATCGCCGAAATGGGACTCTCGCCCAACGCCCACAGCGCCACATCCAAAAAGTGACTGCCCTGCGTGATGAGCGTCCCGCCGCCTGCGTGGGCGATGGTCTTATGCCAAGCCGCGCCATCGAAATATTTCTGTGTGCGATGCCACGGAATGTTGACTCGCATGGAGTGGACTTTTCCCAACGCGCCTGATTGAATCGCGCGTGCAAATGCGAAACATCCGCTGTCATATCGGTATTGATAATTCACACCGACTTTTGCATTCCCGATCTCTTCGATAAGTTTCTTCGCTTCGTCAAACGTGCGCGTGAGAGGCTTTTCGACAAAGACAGGTTTCCCCGCCTTCACTGCCGCGAGAATCATTTCATAATGAAGATGATGCGGCACCGCGAGGTAGATTGCGTCTGCGGATGATTTCTCCAAGAGTTCCTGGTAATTGGTAAATATTTGGGGGATGCGATGTCGTTTCGCAAATGTCCTCGCCCGTTCCGCGTTGACATCACAACAAGCGGATAGATTTACCTGTGGCACAAGCCTTGAAAATAAAGCTGTAAATCCAGCAATGTCCCCGCAGCCGACGATGGCAAGTTTAAGTTTGGTCATGGTTCCTCGATGATGGTAAAAACGTAAATAGGTATACAGGTAAACACGTTCGCTTCGACTTGCCTACTTGTGTACATGTCTACGTGTTTACTCCACACACCCACTCCAACCCACGCCTCAAAACTTGCTGATATGTTTTATTTCGCATGGTTCCAGTCGTATGTCCCGGCACAGCGTAGCAGACTTTGCCTTTGCCATAGCGATACGTCCACACGACGGGAACATCTTTGCCCTCATGCTTCGCCGTGAAATGGACTTCGATGCTCGGTTCCAGTTCGTGAATGTACAACTCATCGCGCACTTCAAAATCATCCATCCCTTCAAAGACCCCATCCTTCAACTTTTCAACCTTGAACCTTTCAACCTTCCCATGCCCGATGAACCGTCCGCCGAGAATTTTGAAATAAGGCAATGTTTGCTTAAACGACGCTGTCGCCGCGTGGATGGCGAGAATCCCGCCGCCGTTTTTTACGAAAGTATCCAGCCTTTCAAGCGCGGTGGATGAGATTGTCTTGTGGTGATAATGCAGTACCAGAGCAGAAAATGATGACAGGTCAGAGGGGAGTTTTTCCAACGAAGAAGTATGTGCGAGGGAAAATCCGTCCATTTGCGAAAACATCTTATGAAGCCGCAACCGTCCCAACAGCGGCGGATGGAAAATTCCATCGGTGATGAGAA
>CAYJPO010000088.1:0-17924 GCA_964372045.1 uncultured Anaerolinea sp. | reverse complement strand
TGCAATGGTGTCCGATGTTGATGCTGGGCGCGCCAGTGGATTTGTCCATCATGGCGGGATTGACACCACAGCCACAGGCTTCCGCACTGGGATTCCGTCGCTGGTCATCCCCCACATCGTCGACCAATTCATCGGGGGCAAAAAGTTACCAAACTCATTTCGCGCGCCCAATTAATGCCTGAGGTCATGACAGATGCGTTCATTCAATAGAAGGGAAGAGAGCCAGCATGGCAAATTCCATGTGCGCTCTCTTCTTAGGAATATTCTTTTATCATAGTCAAGTTTACATTTGGTTTTCGTTTAAATCTGCCAATCCTTCCCGTAATGCAAATAGCGCCGCCTGGGTACGATTTGCAAGATGAAGTTTTCCAAGAATATTGCGGACGTGAGTGCGGATCGTCCATTCGCTGCGAACGAGGCGGGTGGCGATCTCCTGATTGGTCATGCCCTGCGCGATGAGTTTCAAGACTTCCAGTTCCCGTTCGGAGAGCGGAGTATCGACGGGCGGTAGTTCAGATGGACGGTTCAGTTCACGGATCACCTGCAAGGCGATGCTCGGATGCAGGGAGGCTTCGCCGCGATGTACATCATGGATCGCTTTCAGCAACACCGACGGGGATGAATCTTTCAACAAATAACCTAACGCTCCGGCACGGATCGCAGGGAAAACCTTGTCTTCATCCGAAAAGCTGGTCAGGACGAGGATGGAAACCTCGGGTTGCATTTGTTTGATCTCTTCGATAGCCTGCAAGCCGTCTTTGACCGGCATGACCAGATCCATCAGAATGACATCCGGTTTCAATGCCGTTGCTTTTTTTACAGCATCATCCCCGTTCACAGCTTCGCCGACCAGTTCCAGGTCCGGTTCTGTGGCGATCAACGTCCGTAAACTATCCCGGATAATGGGATGATCGTCAGCGATCAAGACTCGTATACGTTGCATTTTTAATCCTTTGCAGGTTTTGTTTATCACGCGGGTACATATATCAATTCCAGTGGGATGAAGACCTGAACTGTCGTCCCATTACCCAATTCGGATTTTATCGAAAGGGACCCTCCAGCGCGCTTTGCCCTTTCGTTCATATTCGACAAACCCATGCCACCCTGCCCCTCCGCAGAACGCGGCTCGAAACCAACCCCGTCATCGTTAACTTCAAGAACGACTTTATCCTCTTCTTTAAAGATGCGCACAGTGACCTTTGTGGCTTTGGCGTGCTTGAGAGAATTGTTCAACGCCTCTTGAGCGATGCGATATAACTCCTCTTCCACAGGCGCGGGGAATTCAATGAAATCCTCCATGACCACACGAGCGCTGATGCCCACACGCTGCTCCACTGCATCGAGTCGTTTTTGAAGCGCGCCTACCAGCCCTTCCTGTTCGAGCGCTGGAGGGCGGAGCTCGAGGATCAGGAGACGCATCTCTTTCAGCGATTGTTCTGCGATCTCACCAGTTCGACTGAGGTATTCTTCGAACTTGTCCGCGCCATCGGTTTTCAACATTCGTTTCCAACCTTCGGTGAATAGCACAAGACTGTAAAGAGATTGAGTCACTGAGTCATGCAGTTCGCGCGCGAGGCGGTTGCGTTCTTCAAGAACTGCGATATCTTTGCTTTGGTCATACAGACGCGCGTTCTCGATGGCGACGGCGATCTGGTCGCCGAGGCTTTGAATGACCAGTGTATCTTCCTTGGTGAAGGCGTTCGTCTGCGAGGCGTGAACATCCAGTGTGCCAATGATGCGGCCACCAACCCGCAGAGGAACGACCAATTCAGAGCGTGTTTCGATCAACTGGTCATCAAACAGGAAATTCGGGTTTTGGCGAACATCTTCAACCAATTGCATTCTTCCTGTAAGAGCGGCTTCGCTGTTCAAACTTCTTCGCTTCATCTCGATCAATCGGAATTGGATATTCTCACTGCCGCTGCCCGCGCCCACGATAAGTTGGTTTGTATTCTGTTCCAATAAAAATATCTGGACGTGATAATAACCAAAAGCACCCTGAATCAATTCCACGACGCGGTTGAGCAGGACATCGATATCGAGAATGGAAGTAATCTCGCGCCCGACCTGTGCGGTGGTTTCCAGTTGCAGTGCGCGGTGGGTCAACGCATCATTCGCCTCTTGATAATCGCGCGTCCGTTCCTTGACGCGCAGTTCCAGCGAATTGATCGAATCCCTTAATTGAGATGTCATGCTATTGAACGCCCGCGCCAGCGCGCCAACCTCGTCATCACGAGATTCGTCGGCAATGGTTTCCAAACTTCCTCGCGAAATATTTGAGGCGGTTTTCGCCAGATCGACGATCGGATTGGCGATGTTCTGTGTCATGAACAACGCGGAAAAGACAGCCACCAAGACCGCGATCACCGCGATGACAAGATTGATGACCGTGTTCATGAAGACGGCTTGAAATGCCTCCGAAGAATTCTGTTCCACCACAAGGACGGCGTTCACATCCGGCTGCCAGCGGTAGATACCGATCACTTCAGTATTGAGCGGATTGGTAAACAAACCTTCTACATTCGTCCTTTGTTCAATGGAGCGTTCGACGCCTTCGGATTGAACAATAATTATTTCCTCGTCAGATTGGGATTGCCCGGAGGCCAATTTTGTGCCCACCAATAATGCTTCCGATGGGTCCACCAAATATGCCTGACCGGTTTCGCCCAAGCCGGTTCCATCGGAAAGAAGCTGGTGAACGGAATTCACACTGGCTTTCCCACCAATGGCTCCGACTAAATTTCCGCTATTTTCAACAACCGGGATGAGGACAAAGATCGACGCATCATCTTGACCGCTCTTGGGGTCTGCCGGATCGGCACTATAAAAAGGCAGTTGGATGTATGGCAGGCTGATATCCCAGTCCGTTTGGATAAACTCTTCAGAAATTTTCCCCTCACGAGCCGCGTCCGTAGACACGATCACCTTGCCGTTTAGATCGATCAGGAACATTTCTTCGAACTGCGCCGACTGCCCCACATAGAATTGCAGCCGTTTTCGAACCAAATTGTTGTACCAGGAATACGATGCATTTTCATTTGATAATGCCAGCGCATTACTGACCAGTTTCGGGGCATAGTCACTTCGGGATGCGACTTGTAATTCCTGTTGGAGAGATTGCACCCAAACCTGTAAAGCCAATTCCTTGCGGGCGGCGACAGATTCAAGACGATCCATGGTCTGCTGGCGCCCGTTTTGGTAACTGACAATATACGTCCCAATACCCACCCCAATGACCGGGAGCAAGGCAACCAACACGAAACCGATGAGCAAGCGTACACGGATCATTCACATCTCCAAATCAGAAGATTAAGAAGTACCCCGTGTTCATTATACCCAAGGCAGTCGCCAATACCTCCATTACCAATTGGCGACTGCGGGATTGAATTCATTTTCTACGAACGAAGAAGTTTCGATAGCGCGGCAAGCAGCAGTTCGACATTTTGTTTGCTGGAGGAATGTCCCATCAAGCCGATGCGCCAGGCTTTACCTTTGAAGGCTCCCAATCCGCCAGCGACTTCGATGTTGTATTCGTTGAGCAAACGCCCGCGGATCTCGGCATCGTTGACGCCTTCGGGGATCGCCACTGTGGTCAGGGTGGGCAGGCGGTGTTTTTCAGGGACGATCAGGCGCAAGTCAAGTTCTTCCAAGCCATCCCAAAGCAGTTTACTATTCTCGCGATGACGTTGATAACGTGCTTCCAAACCTTCTTCATACACGAGGCGCAGGGCTTCGCGGAGGGCAAAGTTCATGCTTATCGGTGCGGTGTGATGATAGGTACGTTCGTCGCCCCAGTAATGTTCGAGCATGGTCAGGTCGAGATACCAGTTGGCGACTTTTGTCTTGCGATTATGGAACGCCTCCCGCGCTTTAGCTCCAACCGTGACAGGGCTAAGTCCGGGCGGGCAGCTTAGGCATTTCTGCGTGCCGCTGTAGGCGATGTCAATTCCCCACCCGTCGATCTTGAGCGGGATTCCGCCAAGCGAGGTGACACAGTCAACAAGCAACAACGCACCATGTTTGTGTACAACTTCCGCCATGCCTTCGAGCGGAGTCATCGCGCCGGTGGATGTCTCTGCGTGGACAACAGCGACAACTTTGGCAGGATGCGCTTTCAGCGCCGCATCCACCTCCTCGGGAGTGGCAACCTCCCCCCAGGGTTTATCGAGGCGGTGAACGATTGCGCCATACCGTCCCGCCATATCCACCAGTCGTTCCCCGAAATATCCGTTGACAGCGATCAGAATCGAATCACCCGGTTCGAGCAAATTGGCAACCGTGGATTCCATGCCCGCGCTGCCTGTGCCGGAAACGGGCAAGGTCATTTCATTTGTGGTCTGGAAGGTGTAGCGCAGAAGTTCCTGCACTTCCTTCATCAGTTCGATGAACTTCGGGTCGAGATGACCAAGCAGCGGATGCGCCATTGCCCGCAGAACGCGGGAAGACACCATGCTCGGACCAGGTCCCAGCAGGATTCGTTCGGGAGTGTTTAGATCGGAATAGGTTTTCATTGTATGCTCCATTTTTGACGGTGAACGGTGGACTGTAAACGATCTATTGTCTACCGACCTTCTTCTGGTTACTTAATTCTCACGCCTTGCCGCAGAAGTTCCTTCTGCACATTGCCGATGTTGACATCGCTTACGCTCACGCCGTCTTTCACTGAAACCGCCGCCGCCACGCCCGCGCCCTGCCCTGAGACGGTGCAGCACATCATGTTGCGCACAGACGCATGAGAAATTTTGTCGCCAGCAATGCTTCTTCCTGCCACCAGCAAGTTCCCAATTTTCTGTGGGACGAGACAGCCGTAGGGGATGTGGAAATATCGTCCGGTGGTTGGCAAGATCAACACGTTATAGCCATCGATGAATTCGGGAAAGATGCCGATGGAGTCTTCGAAGCGTGCCTGATTACGCACATCGTTTTCGGTCAATTCATAACGCCCGATGATCTTGCGAGTGTCGCGCACGCCGAGGGTCATGCCATAAGTGCGGAGTTTGGCATCCTCAAAACCGGGCGCGTAATGGTTCAACGCCTTGATCGCCTGCAACGCCTGATACCTGCCTTCCATTTCGGCGCGGGTCAGGTCCCACACGTCAGTGCCATCAAACTCGGTCAGATGGATCATGTTGAGGTAGGTCGCTTCGCCGCTGTCGGTGATGGCGCTCCACGTGCCGCCGATGCTCTTCATCCCGGCGGGAATCACACCTTCCGCACGCGCCTTGTCGAATGGCTTTTCCAGATACGGGCTGAAGAGATCATCTTCCTTGCCGCCTTTTTGAATATCCCAGTTCTTGCCCCAATCCTTGTACGATGACGGATTCTCTTTCACGTATTCCAAAAACTTTTTTTTGTTCACGCCAGAACAAGAGAACATCACGGTGACGGGCAGCATTTCCTCTTTCGGTGTCTTGCGAGTCGGTGCGCCGGTGAAGACCGCCAGATCCGCATCGCCGGAGCCGTCGATGACGCGCCTGGCAAGGATCGCCTGTCTGCCCATCTTGTTGTGGACGATGACGCCTTTGATCTGATCTTCTTCCACGATAGCGTCGATCACAACCGTATGGAGCAGGACTTTGACTCCCGCCTCCTGCACGAGGACATCTGCCACATACTTGAACATATCAGCGTTGATCGCCTCGCTTCGGGACTGCGGTTCGGGGCTGGTTGCCCCCAATGACTTTGCCCTCTGCTCGAACTCGATCCCGATCCCCTCCACATCGGTGGTGCCTTCCTTGCGATACCAGGCGATTCCTTCCACGCCCACTGCGGTGATGTTGCCACCGAGACAGCCAAACCGCTCGATCAACATCGTATCCACACCGGCGCGGGCGGAACTGAGCGCGGCAGATAATCCGCCGGGACCACTGCCCACCACCAACACATCCACCTCTGCAAGGACAGGAACCTGCCTTGCCGCTTCTATAATTTGTTTCATCGTTACCTCACATAAAAATTATGTCACTGCAAGGAGGGTGATCGTCCCAATGACGGTGCTACGAAGTGGTAAGCAATCTCAGTAATAAGGAGATTGCTTCGGGCTACGTCCTCGCAATAACGGTCAGATCGGAACCGCACCGTGCTCGACGGTAACGGCGACAATATCCTTGCTGTTTAATTCTCTCGTGAACACGCCGCGCTTGACAGCCATCGCTGCCGCAGCACCCATGGCTTGCCCCATTGCCATACAGATACACTGGGCGCGGATGCCTGCAAAGGCAATGCGGTTTGCCGAAATATTTCTGCCCGCCACTGTGATGCGATTGCTGTCTTTGGGGATCAATGCGCGGAACGGCACTTTGGGAAGCAACTCTTCACCTTCGATAAATTCCACCTCACAGCCCACATCCTGGCTGTGCAAGTCAACATAATTGAAGGCGTTGCAAACCTTGTCTTCAAAATCAACGGCTTTGAAAAAATCTTCCTTCGTGATTAGATATTCGCCGACGGTGTGATAAGTCTCGCGTGCCAGCGCGTAGGGAGCCATCATCTTCAATGACGCCCGCTCACCGCCGGGGATGGATTCGCGCACGAACTTGAACATGCGCAGCATCCGCTCCCTACCTTCGATATTGGCGCGGGTCTGCCCGTCTGCATCAGAGGTATCCGCATCATAGATGTGGGTGGCATTGTGCCCGCCATGCTGGAGGTAATATTGGAACGGCTCCAAATTGGCGTACGCCCAATCCCCTTTTTGTAAAATACCATCGCGCATGGCTTCTTCGTAAATGGTTTGGACTTCTTCCTTCCAAATCTGCTCGTGTTCGATGCCTTCTATTTTGTATTCCAACGTGCCCGGCTGGGAGACCTTGGACTTCAAGGTCTTCAACCCCAACATTCGCACCACATCTGAATCACCGGAGCAATCGATGATTTCTTTCGTTCTGGTCACACGCTGAATGCCGCGCCCCAGCGAAGTGACTTCCCACCAATTTCCATCAGCGTTGACCTCGGAGATGAACTCGTGATAATGCAAAACGACTCCCGCCTTCACCGCTTCTTCTTCGGCGACAGCGGCATAGACCGGCACGTTGATATAACTATAGTATCCCGGCGTTTCAACCGGTCGGCGCTTTTTGTAATCGGGAATCGGCAACCCTTCGATTTGCTTTGACTTGGTGTACAACTCCCACGAAATGCCCTGCACAACAGGGACGGTTTTGCTAAAAAAATGATTCGGCATGTTCACGCCGCCAGCGGTCATTGTGCCGCCAAGCATCGTCCCAGCTTCGATGACGGAAGTCTTCACCCCCAGCCGCGCGGCTTGAATCGCGGCAATGTGACCGGCTGTCCCACCACCCGCCACCAACACATCCACAGTTTCATTGACAGTTTTCATGCGCTTTGGATCGGTGTGCCTGCAAAATGACAGGCGGCGAAATGCCCTGGCTGCACTTCTGTAATTTGCGGCACTTCGGCCTTGCAAATATCCTTCGCGATCGGGCAGCGCGGATGGAAGACACATCCCTTCGGCGGGTTGGCGGGGCTGGGCGGCTCACCTTTCAGGATGATGCGCTGTCGCTTGCGTTCCAGCTTGGGGTTGGGGATCGGAACCGCTGAAGTCAGGGACTGGGTGTAAGGATGAAGCGGATTCTCGAACAAACTCCGTCGGTCAGTCAGTTCCACGATCTTGCCCAGATACATCACCGCAATGCGATGTGAAATATGCTTGACCATGCTCAAATCATGCGCAATGAATAAATACGCCACGCCGAGTCGTTCCTGCAAACCCTGCAACAGGTTGACTACCTGCGCCTGAATGGACACGTCCAAGGCGGAGATCGGCTCATCGCACACGACAAAGTCCGGGTTGACCGACAAGGCTCGAGCGATCATGATGCGCTGTCGTTGTCCACCGGAGAACTCATGCGGGAAGCGCTGCATGTAGGCAGGATTCAATCCGACGAGTTCCAACAATTCCACCACGCGGTTATTTAATTCTTCACCTTTCATCAAGCCGTGAATGACGAGCGGTTCCGAGATGATGGTCTTAACCGTGTGGCGCGGGTTGAGCGAAGCATATGGGTCTTGAAAGACCATTTGAACGCGTGTCCGCAGTTTGTTCAGTTCTTCGCCGGGGATCGAGGTGATGTCTTTATCGTCGAAATAAACTTTGCCGGATGTGGGACGGTACAGCTTGAGAACCGTGCGCCCCGTTGTGGATTTGCCGCAGCCGCTCTCGCCCACCAGCCCAAGCGTTTCACCCGCGTTGAGGTCAAAGGAAACGCCATCCACCGCTTTGACTTCGATGGTCTTTTGACCGAACAAGCCGGTGGGAATATAAAAATGTTTTTTAAGATCGATCACGCGCAGGAGAGGTTGAGTTGTCATGTTAGCCGCCTTTCTCCAGTGCGTAGAAACATGCCACGGTATGTTTTTCGCCAACGGCTGTCAAAGTCGGCTTTTCGTTCCAGCAACGTTCAAAGACATGCGTACAGCGCCATGCGAACGGGCAATGCTGAATGGGAATGGTCGAGTCAGGGGGCGTGCCATCGATGCTAACCAGGCGTTTCGTTTCCTGCGAGTCGAGCCGCGGCAACGCGCCCAGCAAACCGATCGTGTACGGATGTTTTGGATTTTCGTACAACTCATCCACGGGCGCGGTCTCCAAAATTTCCCCGGCATACATCACCAGCACACGGTCGGCTAGCCCCGCCACGAGACCGAGATCATGTGTGATCCAAATGGTCGAGACGCCCATCTTGACACGCAATTGTTTGAAGAGGCTGACGATCTGCGCTTGAATGGTGACATCCAATGCAGTGGTCGGCTCGTCGGCGATGACGATGCGCGGCGTGCAGGCGACGGCGATTGCGATCATCGCGCGCTGGCGCATTCCGCCTGAGAGTTGGAAAGGGAACGCGTCATATCTTAACGTTGGGTCTGGGATGCCCACTTCGGCAAGCAGACTCACCGCTTTATCCTTTGCCTCGTTCGCGCTGATACCCAGGTGGCGCGTCAATGTCTCGGTGATTTGTTTGCCAATCGTCAAAATAGGATTAAGCGATGTGCCCGGGTCCTGGAATACAAGTCCAATTTGTCCGCCGCGAATGTCGCTCATCGCTTCGTACGGGAGCTGGAGCAAATCCACGGTTTTGTCTTTTGAATAGAAAAATGCCTGACCGTTCTCCACGCGCGCGGGCGGCGATGGAAGCAGCCCAAGAATCGACATCATCGAAACGCTTTTGCCTGAGCCGCTTTCGCCAACGATGGCTAATGTCTCGCCATCTTCGAGCGAGAAACTGACATCATTGACCGCGTTCACCACACCGTCAATGGTATGAAATTTGGTAACCAGGTTTTTTACTTCGAGAATGGATGCCATAGCCTGTTCACCTTTTATCTGCCGGAGCGGCGTGTGCGCGGGTCTGAAACATCCCGCAGCCAGTCGCCGAGTAGGTTCATGCCGAGCGATGTGTACATGATCGCCAGACCCGGCATGGTGGTCAACCACGGATAACTTGAAATGTAGCGGCGTCCTTCCGCGAGCATGTTGCCCCAACTGGGCACGGTCGGCGGCACGCTCAAACCGATGAAACCAAGCCCGGCTTCATAGAAGATCATCGCCGAGACCTGGAAGGAGATCAATGTCACGAGCGGTCCCACCAGATTGGGCATGACGTGGAAGAGCAAGACCCGCCACCACCTCGCCCCCGCACTGATGGCGGATTCGACATACGCCGATTCGCGTATCTTCAACACCTCTCCGCGCGTGACACGGGCGAAGATCGGAGAATTGGTCACGCCGAAGATGAGAATGACATTGAGTAAACTGCTGCCCAATACTGACGCGATGAAGACCACGAACAAAAGATACGGCAACGACAACACCAGATTGACCGGCGCCATGATGATCTCATCCCACCTGCCGCCGATGTAGGCGGCAATCGCGCCGAGGAATACACCGATCACTGCGGCAATCATCGCACCAAAAAAGCTGACCCCAAGCGACACACGCGCACCATAAATGAGTCGCGCCATCATATCGCGCCCGAGGTTGTCCGTCCCGAGTGGATGTTCAGGCGAGCCACCGGTCTCCCAAATGGGCGGCATTTTGCTGGCATGCAGGTCTTGATCGAGCGGCTGGTACGGAGTCAGCGATTCTGCGAAGAGTGCGGCGATGACAACCGTCGTGAAGATCAAAATCCCAAGCACACCGGTCCGGTCGCGCCAGAGCAGACGCCCGAGATAAGTAAGGCGATCTTTGAAGGTGGTTTCGATTTCGAGGCGGCTATCCGCCCCATGCGTGATGGGTTTATCTGCCATGGCGAATCCGTGGATCGATCAGCGCGTAGATCAGATCGGTGAGCAGGTTGAGACCGAGGACAACCAGACTGGTAAAGACGACGATGGTTTGAACCAGCGGAAAATCACGCCAGCCGAGCGCCTGCCCCACCAGTTGACCCATGCCGGGCCAGGCGTAGACTGTTTCGATGTAAATGGAACCGCCCAGCATGTAGCCAAACTCCACGCCGATCACACTGACCAGCGAGATGGCAACGTTGAGCAGGACATGATTGATATAGATGGTGCTTTTGCGAAGCCCTTTGCTGAACGCCGTGCGGACAAAATCCTCATTGCGGACTTCGAGCGCGGCGGAACGAGTCAGGCGCAGCAACTCCCCCATCACCGGCAAACTGAGCACGAAAGCAGGCAACACCACCGACTCGGGTTTATCTGCGCCGAAGACGGGGAACCAGCCGAGGCGTTGGGCGAAGATCAGGATCAGGATCAAACCGAGCCAGAAGTTCGGGATGCTTTGACCGAGCAGGGCGAGCAAACGTCCGAACAAGTCAATGAAGCTGTTCGCGCGAAAGCCGGCGACCAAGCCGAGCGGGATCCCCATCAGAATGGCAAAAGCCAAACCTGTGGCTGCCAGCCTGAGGGTCGCAGGGAGGCGTTGCAGGACAAGCGGGAGCGCAGGTTCACGAAAATGCAGCGAGTCTCCAAAATCCCCTTTGAAGACATCCGTGATCCAATCCAGGAACTGAACGGGGACGGGGCGGTTGAATCCCATTGCTTCGCGGAAGGCTTCCCGTTCCTCCGCCGAGGCGTTGCGCGACATCATCAGACTCGCCGGGTCGCCCGTCATCCGCACCATGGCGAAGGCGAGGATCAAGACCCCCACGGCAAGCAGCAGGGATTGACCAACTTTTGTGACAGTATATTTCAGCATCGGGTATCTGTCCGGGTCAAACTAGATTGCAAATGTGATGGGCTGATAAAGAACGAATTGCCCCTCATGGAGATCGATCAGAGATCGACCTCCATGAGGGCGTATTGGTTTACAAGATTTTATCTTGCGAAATGGAACTCGTAAATACGGAAGTTTACGGAGCGACCGCAGTGTCGTAGAGGTAGAGCATTTCCGACGGGCGCGGGCTGTAGCCGGTCACAGTGTCGCGGGTGGCTTCGAAGGTGACGGGTTCATACAGGTAGATGAAGGGCGGGTTTTCCTGCATGTAGACCTGGATCTCTTCATACAAAGCCTTGCGCTTGTCGCGGTCGAGTTCGCCGGAGATCTGGTTGAGCAGGTCATCGATATGCGGGTCGGTCCACAGGGAATAACCAGCATCCATGCCGCCGAGGGCACCAGCCATGCGGTTGTAGGATTCGCCGCTCTCGTCAGCCCAACTGTCGCCGTTGAGCGGAGGCAATTGCTTCTTGACCATCAGATCCCAGAATGCGCCGGATTCCATCATCTCGAGGTTGACGGTGATGCCGACATCGCCGAGGTTGCTGACGATGGCTTCGCAGACTTCCTGGAAGGCGGCGAATACACCAGACGGACAAGCCATGCCGATCTCAAATCCGTCGGCATATCCTGCTTCAGTTAACAACGCCTTGGCTTTTTCGGGGTCATAGGGGAAGGGCGGAACGATGCCATAGCCCAATTCACTGCTTGCCACGTACCCGGCAGCGCGTTGACCATTACCAGCGAACAGCGCCTTGATGATGCCGTCCACGTCCACAGCGTAGTTCATCGCCTGGCGGACTTTTGCGTCAGCAATCGGGGTGTCGATTCCGCTGCTCAGGTTATCGAACGCGATGTAATAGATGCGCGGAACTTGATACTGGATTACGTTCACGCCAGCGGAGCTCTTGAGGCTTTCGGCTTCTTCGGCGCTCAAGCGGGTGACGATGTCGACTTCATCTTGTTGAATGGCAGCCACGCGGGTGGCAGATTCGGGGATGAAGCGGAAGACCAATTCAGCCGCCTTGGGATAACCAGCCTGCCAGTAGTTCGGGTTGGCAACATAGGTGAGGTGGTCGCCCTTGACCCATTCTTTGAACATGAACGGCCCGGTGCCAACAGGTTTGGCAAGGAAACCATCCACACCGACTTCATCCATATAATTCTTGGGGATGATGCTCCAGAAATCGTGCATGGTGACGAGCAGCAAGGGCTTGGGTCCATCGGTGGTCACGGTGACAGTGAAGTCATCCACTTTTTCGACGGCGGTGGCGATGTTGTATTTCTCGGGCCATGAGGAGCTATCGGAGATGCCATATTCCCAGGTGGCAACCACATCGTCGGCGGTGAACGGATCGCCGTTGTGGAAGGTCACACCCTGGCGCAGGTGGAAGGTCCACACTGTGCCGTCATCGCTGGTTTCCCAACTTTCCGCAAGGGACGGAACGATGTCGCCGTTCTTATCCTGGAAGACAAGCGGGTCAAAAAGCTGCGAGGCGGCGATGTCTGAAATTTTATCGGGGGTGGTGGGGATATAGAGCGAGCTGGGTTCGGTTGGCAAGGCTACGCGCAGTGTTCCTTGCGGACCTTCTCCGGCAGGAGCTTCAGCAGGCGCTTCTTCGGTAGCGGCGGCTTCGGTCGCTTCTTCGGCAGGAGCAGCTTCTGTCTCTGCGGGGGCGGCGGGCGCACAGCCAACGAGCAAACTGGCGACCATAACAAGCAAAAGCACAAACGAAAATACTCGGTTCATTCTTTTTCTCCTTGGAAATCTACGATTGAACTGAAAATTGTGGGGACATTCTCTCTTTCGGGTCACCTCCAATATGATCTTCTTGATTTCCTGGTGCAAGCTTAAACTTTCCCCTACGAACACAGCCTGTTTTGTTGCGCAATGCTTCTATGGTGTTATCTTAGCGAATAACGAATCGGCATACAACGCCAGAATGAGGTAATAGAAATACCTAATTATAGGTAGGGTACAAATAACAATCCCGGAACGCGACAAAAGGGCATTAACATTTCCTTAACTGATTATTTTCCCTCCTCGCTTATATTTGGCGTAGATAAAATGCACACACCAAAGATCAACTGGTTTCTATTCGTCCTTTTTGCTTTGGCTGCGGTAAGCGTTTTTGCAACCGCGCTCATTCTCCCGGAATTTCGATCCGTTGCATACGCGCCTGTGCGCGAGCTGATCCTGCCGCCCCCGGAACCGGTGATCGTTTCGCTGTTGTATTCCACCGAAAAGGAAGCCTGGCTGAACGAGGTCATCGCAGACTTTGAAGCCACGAACCCAACCATCGATGGGCATCCTGTTCAGATCGAATTGGAGAAGATGGGATCGTGGGAGATCAATGCTGCCGTGCTGGATGGAACCCGCCAGCCGGTCATCGTTAGCCCCGCCAGTTCGCTTCAGATCGCGGCGATGGTGGATTCGTCGACTGTGAAATTCGGCAACCCGATAGTGAATCCCGCCGACTCAACCACATGCCGTCCCGTCGTCACCACTCCGTTGGTGCTCATCGCCTGGAAGGAACGCGCCGATGTGTTGTGGGGCAATCAACCCGGCAAATCGCTTTGGAAAGACTTACACAACTTGCTGACCGACCCGCAGGGCTGGGCGGCGTTGAATCATCCCGAATGGGGCTATGTCAAATTCGGGCACACCGACCCGCTCAAATCCAACAGCGGATTCATGACCACGCTGCTTATGACCTATGGTTATTACGGCAAGACCTCCAACCTGAGCGCGTCGGACATCCTCTCGAATACCGAATATCAGGAATGGTTTCTCGAAACTGAATCTTCGATTGGAACATTCGAATACAGCACCGGTCCACTCATGGAAAAGATGGTGGTCTACGGTCCCAGCACCTTCGACATCGTCGCTGTCTATGAAGCGACTGCCATCGAACAGGCAGAGAACGCGGTGGGACGATACGGCGAATTGCGTGTGTACTATCCGCCCGCCCTGCTGTGGAGTGACCATCCCTTCTGTATTCTCGATACCGACTGGGTCACGTCCCAGCAAACTGAAGCCGCAAAATTATTCATGGATTATCTGACGCGCGAACTCGCGCAAAAACTGGCGCTGCTCAAATACGGCTTCCGCCCGGTGGATGCTTCCATCTCACTTGAACAAACCGGCTCCCCCTTTGACCGTTATGCAGCCAACGGCTTCCGCGCCGACCTCTCGAATCTGCCGGATGTGGACATTCCCGCCGGGAATGTCTTGAACACCCTAAGAGATTTTTGGTCGAGGAACGTTAGTAGATAAGGCAAAAAAATGAAACTACGCATCCTATCCATTTTTACAATTCTGTCACTCATCTTGAGCGCATGCAGCGCAGTGGAGCAATTTCTTCCCGGCGAGAAGGTGACGATCAGCATTGTATACGGTTCGGAGAAAAAAGAATGGCTGGAGCCGCTGGTCCAGCAGTTCAACGAAGAGCGACACGAAACCGCAGAAGGAAAAACCATCGTCGTGGAAGTGACCGCCATCGGGTCGATCGAATCGGTGCGCGGCATCATCGAAGGCACGCTCCAGCCGACTGTCTGGAGTCCCGCTTCTTCCATATATATTCCCGTCGCCACTGCCGAATGGAAGAATACTCACGCCGATGATCTGGTGGTTGGCACGCCGAATGATCTGGTATTGAGCCCCGTAGTCATTGCCATGTGGCGACCGATGGCACAAGCCCTGGGCTGGCCCAATAAACCCATCGGCTGGGAAGATATCGCCCAACTCGCCATTTCCGAAGAAGGCTGGTCAGCGTATGGGCATCCCGAATGGGGACAATTCAAATTCGGTCACACGCATCCCGCTTACAGCAACAGCGGTATCACCTCCATCATCGCGGAAACGTACGCCGGGCTGGGCAAACAACGTGGACTGACCGAAGCCGACTTGCAATCGCCCGAACTCAAAGAGTTCATGATCGGTGTGGAAAGCAGCATCATCCATTACGGCACGAGCACCGGCTTTTTCGCAGAGCGCATGTTCGAGCGCGGACCATCCTACCTGAGCGCGGCAGTCTTGTATGAAAACCTGATCGTGGCTCAGGAGACCAAACGCATCAGCGGCGCATCGTCGCAGATCCCTGTCGTGGCGATCTATCCCCAGGAAGGCACATTCTGGTCGAACCATCCGTATGCGATCTTGAACGCGCCGTGGGTGACCCCCGAACAAAAGGAAGCGGCGGAATTATTTGAAGCCTTCCTGCTGGATAATCCTCAACAATTGGAAGCTTTGAAATATGGCTTTCGCCCTGCTGACCCGTCCATTTCACTCACTGCTCCGCTCAATGCCGAACACGGTGTGGATACGGCTCAACCGCAGACCATTCTCGAGATCCCAAATGCCGCGGTCATCACTGGCATTGAAGCCTTGTGGCGCGAAACCAAAAAGCCCGTGGACCTGGTGGTTGTGATGGACATCTCTGGCAGTATGCGCGGCGACAAGATAACCTCTGCCCGCTCCAGTTTGATGCAATTCATCGAAAAACTGGACGATCAGGACCGCCTGCGCATTGACCTGTTCAACGACCAGCTCACAACCCTAACGCCGCTTACGCCCCTCGGCGATAAACGTCAGCAAGTCATTGACAGCGTTTCAGGAATCTTCGAGCAGAATAACACCAGCCTGTACGATGCCACCTTGAAAGCCTATCAAGACCTGCTCGTGGAAGGCGACCCGGATCACATCCGTGCCATTGTGGTATTGAGCGACGGCGATGATACTGTCTCGGTCGCCACTTTGGATGAGATCATCCAGGAGATTCAAGCCTCTGAAGAAGAAGGCGGTAATGCCATCAAAGTCTTCACGATTGCCTTTGGTGAAGATGCCAGCTCCGACATCCTCAAACAGATCGCCGAACCGAGCGGCGGCAAACAATACGACAGTTCACCCGAGAATATTCAGAAAATCTATGACGAGATCGCGACCTTCTTCTAAGCCATGACCAACCGCCCGCCTCTTCTTTCCTCGTTGCTGCATCCTCTTAACCTATCCATGCTGGCACTGACAGCGGCTGCCGGTCTATGTTCTGCGTGGTGGCTGGCTCCGGTGGGATTCGCCTTCTGGCTCATCATGGTCATCGCCGTAGCACGCGACCCCGGCTTGCAGATGACCTTTACTCGCCAATCGCGTGAGCCGCTGGCGCAGCGTTTTCAAAATCGCTTTGACAGGCTCGACCGCGCACGCATATCGATTTTCAATTCTTTGCAGGGCGTATCGCCTGCCTTTCGCAGAAACGTCCTGCCGATTCAGGATACGCTGGATGAACTGGTCGAACATGCCTATCAACTCAGCCTGAACATGACCGCGCTCGATAATAATTTTTCTGTCCAACAGATTTCGAACAATTTCGATGAAGAGGTCGAGACCATACAGAGGAATATTGCCAGCGCCGCGAACGACAATGAGAAAAAAGAATTCGAAGAGGCGTTCAAATCTTTGCAGGTACGCAAAGCGCAGTTGAAGCACGTCAGCACGCTCTTATCCCGCTTCGAGGCACAACTGACAGGCACGAACAACGCCGTGGATGGTGTTGTGACAGGCATTGCCAGCCTGAAAGGGCGCGACGCAAAACAAGTTGCTGCAAAAGTACCGCCGCTGCTTCAAGCCCTGCAAACTGAACAGGAGGAACTCCGTCAGTTCGATGCGGAGTTGGAGAAAACCTCACTACTGTAGTCGGATACAGCGACAGTTACCTGCCCTCTACGGGGTGTTTTACGAAAGTGATTGTCACTTTTATAAGTGGTTTATGGACAACCGTCTTCTACCTCTCAACACGTCGCTTATCAATGAGATCATCCGCGCGATGGGATTGCCGAACAATCCGGCGTCTCAAGCCCTCATTCGTTTCTTCTTTGAAAAATCCACCTTGCGATTCGCGGATATTGCCCTTGAATTGGATCATGAGATCGAACAGCATGGCTCCATGCGAGGTGCGCGCTGGTTGTTGAAGCACTTTATTACCGGTTTTGACGTCAGCGGCGCGGAGTTGATCCCGCAAACCGGCTCTCTTATCATTGCCTGCAATCACCCCGCATCGTATGATGGCATGGTGATTGCTGCCTGCATCCCGAGGAGCGACTTCAAGATCATCATCGGTGAAATCCCGCCATACCAGTTCCTTCCCCATGTCAGTCACCATGCGATTTTTTCCCCACCTGTGAAAAACACCTTCGGGCGGATGCAGACCGTCCGCAATGCGCTCCGCCACCTGAAAAATGGCGGAGCGCTGCTGATCTTTCCACGCGGCGGCATCGAGCCAGACCCTGCTTTCATGCCGAAACCCGATGCGGAGTTCGATCACTGGTCACGCAGTTTAGAGATATTCCTCAGGAACGTACCTGAAACTCAGGTTTTGGTCACAACGGTGAGTGGCGTGATCTCGCAAAGAATCTTCGAACATCCCTTCACCTGGTTCCGCAAATCCCGCCCCGATCGGCAGCGGCTGGCGTTCATGTACCAGATCATCCGTCAGGCATTGAGCGGCAAAGAGTTATTCGGGTTAAGACCCAGAGTCACATTTGGGGAACTGCTTGCCGGTGGAACGAATCTGGCAGAGATCGAAGATGCCGCCAAAAGGACGCTGGAAAAACACTTGAAACTACAAGAAGCCCAGCCTGCGAGGTAAACTAACTTCGCCCTACAATAATTACTCTATAAAAACAACCTGCACATCTGATCGTGGCAGGTTGTCAATTTCTGTTGGTTAAGGAG
>CAYJPO010000087.1:0-18076 GCA_964372045.1 uncultured Anaerolinea sp. | reverse complement strand
GTCCGAAGGACTTTCACGGACTGAGGCAGGGCTTCAGCCCGCCGGGTTGTGCAAAAAAGATCAACTACTCTTCGGTAAAGTAATCAGAGTCGATTCTTTTTAATTCATAAGTCACGATGGAATTAATGCCAACGTTGTAATCGATCATCAATTGGCTTAAAGTTTCGCCGTCAATAAGTGTGATCTTGTTGTCGATCCGTGAAGCAAACTCTTTTGCTTCATTCGTAAAATTTGAGGTGGTTATAAAAATCCCCTTCTTAGCGCGTTGACCTTGCAATGCCCCGGCAAATTTCTGAATTTCGGGGCGACCAACGGGGTTTTCCCACTTCTTTGCCTGAATATAAATGACATCCAACCCAAGACGATCTTCATTGATAATCCCGTCGATGCCACCATCGCCGCTTTTACCGATGGCTTTACCTGCATCCTTACGAGTACCGCCATAGCCCATCTTCACCAACACATCGATAACCAATCTTTCAAAAAAAGATGGTGAACAACTTTTTACGGTTTGCAATACTTCATCTGCGAGAGTCTGGCGTAAGTTTTGGTAAGCAGCTTCAATGGCTTCTTCAGGCGTTTGAATTTCAAGCTTTTCAGTAATTGGTGTTTCATCATCCCCTTTGTCTCGCCTTGCTCGAAATTCGACAAACTCATCGTATTGTTCAAGAAATTCATCATCAAATTTTTGGGGCGGATTTTTTACCACTTCAAGCCCGCGTTTTGTAATTTGAAAGAGCCCGCGCCCACCGGAATTTAACAATCCAGCTTTTCGAAGATATGTTGCCGCCCATGCAACACGGTTGTAAAAGGTTGTACTACGCCCACTTGGTAGCATTTCTGCAATTTCAGTGCCTGTAAGCTTGAAATCTACAGCTATGGTTTTTGTAGCTTCTTGTAAGGAATGAATTTTTTCATCTGAAGAAAGCTTAAGCAAAGGTAGCATGAAAGTGCGAAAGTTCGGTATAGCCATGTGAATCTCCCAAATTATCAATATGTTTTGGCTTTTCCAAAGGACTTTCCAAAATTATACTCTCCTACTTTCCAATTTCTCCCTCATAAACCTGCGTTACAATTATCCCGCCTTATGCAGGAACAACCCCTCTTTTTCCCCACCCGCACCGCGCGGACAATTGCTCTGCTTGTCATTTTCGCCCTTGGAATTGCGATTCGACTGTACGACCTGACCGACCTGCCGTTGGAATTCCATTCCACCCGGCAGTTGCTTTCGGCGCTCAAGGCGCGCGGGATGTACTACGAAACCCGTACCGATGTCTCCACGGAGGAACGCGCCTTTGCCGTCCAGCAATGGAAGTTCCGCGCTTCGGTGGAGCCGGAGTTCTTCGAACGTGTGGTCGCATGGACTTACCAATTCACCGGCGAGCAGGTCTGGGTCGCGCGCATTTACTCCTCCCTGTTTTGGGTGATCGGTGCGATCTTTTTGTACCTGCTTGCGCGCCGACTCACATCCACAGATGGGGCGCTTGCTGCAACCGCCGTGGTTCTCTTTCTGCCCTATGGCATCATCGCCAGCCGCAGCTTCCAACCCGATCCACTGATGACGATGCTCATTGTCATGTTCATGTGGGCGGTCTGGGAGTGGACAAGTTCATTAACGGCGAAGCACGCGAAGGAAACCCAGGAAAAACGTAGTGATCTTCGCACACGTAGCGGTTTAGAACGCTCCTGGTTTTTTACAGTTCTCGCCGGTCTCATTGGCGGGCTTGCCATCTTCATCAAATTCCCGGCGGCTTTCTTCATCGTTGGCGCAGGCTTGGGAGCGGTACTCAGCCGCGGGTCTGTGAAAGACGCGTTGAAGAATCCGCAGGTGTATCTCATGGTGTTGTTGGGCATCCTGCCGGGTGCGGGCTATCTCATTTACGGTATCTTCGTCGAAGGCTATCTCGGTCAACAGTTCAGCGGACGGTTTATCCCCGCGCTGTATCTCAGCCTGTCGTATTATCTTGGCTGGCTGAACATGCTCAACCTCGTCGCGGGTGGGATGGTCTTGATGTGCGCCCTGCTCGGAATCTTTTTCTTTGACAAGGAAAAGCGCCGCTTCATTCTTGGGCTTTGGGTTGGGTATGCCGTCTTTGGGCTTACCTTTAACTATCACATTTCCACGCACGACTATTACTCCCTGCCGCTCATTCCCATCCTTGCCCTTTCCATTGCGCCGCTCGCGGAAATTCTTTTGGCGAAACTCGCGCAACTGACAACAACAAAACTGTTACACTTTGCCGCCTTTTGTCTTCTGTTATTAGGTTTTATCGCCTCGCTCTGGAACACTCGCAACCAGCTCAACGCCGTGGATTATCGTCCCGAGACCGCCATGTGGCAGGAGATCAGCCGCGTAACGGACGGGTATAATCTGGTGGGCTTAACCCAGGATTACGGATCGCGTTTTGCCTATTGGGGATGGGCGAACATCACATCCTGGCCCTCGTATGGCGACCTGCTCTACAGCGTCAATCGCAGCGGCGCACAAAGCGATTTTGATGAACAATTCACCGAGGTCACCGCGAAAAAAAACCTGTTCCTGGTCACCGATTTCAACGACCTGGAACGCCAGCCCTTCCTAAAGGATAAATTGAAAGCCTATCCCGTCTTCGCTGAAGGCGATGGGTATGTGATCTACGATCTGATGGAATAGACCCAATGTGGACGGTGGATGCAAATGGTCCGCCGTCCGCCGTCTACATCACAACTTTCTAAAACAACAAACTTGAAAATGTTTTCCTCCAATAAAAACTCGATCTACCTCGCCTGGTTCGGTGTCATCGCCGTGACCTCCATCCTTGCCGTCTACGCCTATCTCGGATTCTTCTCCCGCTACATGGCTGACGATTACTGCCTGCTCGTGGACCTGCGATTCGGCGACATCTTTACCAACAGCTGGAACAAATTTCTTTTCAAATCGAACCGTTTTTCCAACCTGTTCGTGTTGGGTTTTTGGGAACTCTTCCCGAACAATACTGCGTTCGCCCCAGCTCTGCACATCATCTTGTGGGTGATCGGCTTGACCTGGCTGCTCTCTGAGGTGAATAAAGTCTTTGACTTGAAGGTCGATTTCCCCATCCGGCTTTTCGCCGCTGAAACGTTCGCGCTCTTTTCCTTTTTCACTGCTCCGAACATTTTCCAGATCCTTTACTGGCGTCCGGGACAGGTCTCCTATCTGACGCCGATCGTACTTTTCACACTGGTTTTCGCCTGGCTGGTCCAGCTTGTTCGCAAGCAGACTGCATCGGCTTCGTTGGCGGCGCTCTTTGCCTTCTTCGCCTTCTTCATCGGCGGACTCTCCGAGACCCTCGGTGTGCTCCACATTGCAATCCTCTCGCTTGCGATCGTTTGCGTGTTTTACTTCGACAAATCTCCGCGCCGCAAGCCCGCGTTGACCCTGCTCATCGCGCTTCTCGTCGGCGCAATTGCAGCCCTGTTCGTGATGTTCCTTTCGCCTGCCAACGACTTGCGCATCAACGATGAGAATGGTTCTCCCGATCTCATCACCGTTCTGATCCGTAATTTGGGATATACCCTGCTGTTCCTGCGGATCGCCGTCACAACCTTGCCGCTTCCCATCCTGGCATTGGTGGCGATGGCAGGCTTGACCTCGTATGTGTTCTTCATGGGGCGCGAAAAGCAAAAGCTCGATCCGCGTTTTTATTGGGTCTTTGTGCTCATCCCCGTCCTGACCTATGGCTTGATCTTCGCCTCCTTTGCCCCCAGTGCCTATGGACAGTCCTACCCCGTCGAGCGGGTCCGTTTTCCCGCCCACTTCATTCTGACCGTGAACCTCGCCGCGTTGGGAATTTGCGCCGGTTATGTGCTATCCTATGTGAAACTCCCGGCATTTACCCGCAATGTTGCCGTGGTCTTAACCGTCATCACCCTGCTTTACCCGTTCTGGATGATGCGCCAGCCGCTGGCGACCCATGAATTTCGCCGTCTGTTCGCCCTGCGCTGGGATGAACGCGAGCAAATGATCTACGACTTCAAAGCGAACGGCGAGCAGGACCTTGTCATCCCTGCGTTGGACGGCTATGAAGGCACAAAGGAACTGGATGTACGACCGTTCTTTTGGGTCAACCAGTGCGCCGCCCGGATCTATGGCGTTCAATCCATCTCTGCAATCTCTGTGGAAGAAGAAGATGTCCTCTACTATTTTAGCGAATGACCTCACTCCCATCCTTGTCACAGGTTCACACCGCAGTGGGACGACCTGGGTCGGTAAAATGCTTGCCGCCGACGCAGACACTGCCTACATCAGTGAGCCGCTCAACGTTCTTCATCGCCCCGGTGTTTTTCGCATTCCAGTCAAGAGCTGGTACACCTACATCACAGCTGAGAACGAAGCCGAATACCTGCCCGCTTTCCGCGAACTGATCAATTTTCAATATCACACCTGGCTGGAGATCAAGTCGCTCCGTTCGTTCCGGGACTTCCTGCGCATGGGGCGCGATTTCCATATTTTCTTCGACGGAAGTTTTCACGGTCAGCGCGCGCTCATCAAAGACCCGTTCGCGGTGTTCTCCTCGCCCTGGTTCGCGCAGAGGTTGAATTGCAAGGTGGTCATTACTGCCCGTCACCCCGGCGGATTTGTCAGCAGCCTCAAACGCCTCGGCTGGGGGTTTGATTTCAAGAATTTTCTCGACCAGCCGCTCTTCATGCGCGACCATTTGGAAGCGGACCGCGCCGCGATGGAAGCCACGAAAAAAGATGACCTGGTCGGGCAGGCTGCTCTGCTCTGGAAGATCATCTATCGCTTCGTTCATTCGACCCGGGAACTGTTCCCGCAATTTGAAGTGGTGCGCCACGAAGACCTTTCCCTCGACCCCATCGGCGGGTATCAGGCATTGTACAGATCTCTGGGTTTGAATTTCACCGAGCGCGTCAAGAACACCATCCAAAATTCCAGCAGTTCCGAGAACCCGACGAAACTGGCGAAGAACAAGACCCACTCCGTCAAGCTCGACAGCCGCGCCAACCTCGATAACTGGAAGAAGATCCTCTCGCCCGAAGAGATCACCCGCATTCGAAAAATTACACAAGGTGTATCTGAGTCTTTCTACTCAGATGACGAGTGGAAATAGTTTTTTCTCGCTTCGGTATGGACTTCGCCAATGCCTGAGTAAGTTGTACGTATGAAACCACCTGCCCTGCCCCTTGTCTCCATCGTCACCCCGTCGTTTAACCAGGCGCCCTATCTTGAGGCGACGATCCGCTCTGTGCTCGAACAGGATTACCCGAACATCGAATATATCGTCATTGACGGTGGCTCCACCGACGGCAGCGTGGACATCATCAAAAAATATGAGGGGAAGATTTCCTCCTGGGTCAGCGAATCGGATAAGGGTCAGACCGATGCGATCAACAAAGGATTTGCGCACGCCAACGGCGACATCCTCGCGTGGCTCAATTCGGATGATACATACAATCCCAAAGCAGTGGGGGAGGCGGTCAAATTCCTCATCGAAAATCCCGCTGTGGCGCTGGTGTACGCGGATTGTGATTTCATCGATGAGCATGGACAGATCATCGGCAGGTTTGCTTCGCGCCAGACCGATTACGGAAAATTGCGGAGCGGCTACGTTCACATCCCGCAGCAGACGATGTTCTTCCGCGCGAACTACTGGAAGGAACTCGGTCCGCTCGACCCGTCTTTTTATTTCGCGATGGACTACGACCTGTGGGTGCGCATTGCCAAACACGCGCCGCTGCAATATCTCCCCGGCAGGACGTGGGCGAATTTTAGAATTCACACCTCCAGCAAAACGAATGTGAACGATGAGCGCGGTTGGAAGGAAATGCTGCGCGTTCACTTCCGCGATGGCGGCTCGTTCTTCTCGCCGATCATGGCAAAATACTACCTGCGCAAATTGATCGGTCCGCTCTGGAGATGGCGGATAAAGAAGTAATGGTGATTGGTAAGTTGGTAAATTTGTAAATTCGTCAAGAATCGTAAATCATAAAATGAACTTCCTTCTCTCCTCTCCCTCCCTCGATGACCTCATCCGCCTGCTTAAAGCGTGGCGGTTTTGGGTGCTTGGCGCATTGATCGGCGCAGCCATTGGCGCAGCGCTCTATTCCATCACGCCGCCGCCATACCGCGCCCAAGCCACCGTCAACGTGGACTTTAATTTTGAACAGGCTTTCCCGACCAATACTGACCGCCAGGATTTTTATTATCTCGAACGCGAGGCGCGCAAGATGGTTGAACTCGCCTGGTCTGATGAAGTCTTGACCCAATTGCATGAACCGCTCGAAGAACTTCGCGGCGGAAAGTTGAATCTCTCCCAGCCTGCCGAATCAGGCTGGCATTTCTACGCCGATGACCGTGACCCGCAAAAGGCGGAGGCGTTGGCATCCACATGGGCGAATGCGTTCGTAGAAAAAACACAGGCAGAGATCGAAGCTGGCAATTTGAATGAATTCATCAAGCTCGAGGTGACCCAATCCGCAGACCTGCCGAGGGAACGCAGCATCTCCATTAGTGCCTATTTGCTTGCGGGTGCAAGCGGATTTCTTTTGTTGGCTGTGTTATTCGTTCTGTTCGTCCGTGCTAAGGAATCCAATGTCTCCTGACGTTGGATAGGTTTTCAAATGCAGAATGCCTTGAAACGCCGAAGTCTGGATACTTCGGACTCCGCCACTAGGATTATTTATTTCCTCTGGGCGCTTGCTTTGCTCACCCTGCCTGTGACCAGTTTCCGCTGGTTCCCCGGCTTGGGCGAGGGCACGCTCGTCCGTCCGCTGGCGTTGTATCCGCTGGCGGTTTTGCTTCCGCTCTTGCTCGTGCAGGCGTGGCGGAAAAAGATCAGCCTCACCTGGGCTGGCGCATTCGTGGCGTTGAGCGCGTTCGTCCTTTTTGCATTCTTCTCCGCCAGCGTTGGCGCGCTCATTGACCCCATCGCTCTGCGTGGGCAAACTTACGATGGACGCGTCATCCGCGCATTAGCCACACTTTTCATCGGCATCGCATTTTTCATCAGTGCGGTTTGGATGAACAAAGACGAAGCCGACCTGCGTTTCACTGTCACGTGGATCTTTGCGGGCTTATGCCTCGACCTTGCCTGGAGCGGCTTGCAGGCATTTACGTTTTACACTGGCTTGCTCGACAAAGAAATGGTCACGCACTGGCAGCTTGCGTTTTCGATGCGCGAACTCGTGCGCACGAATCGTATCTCCGGCTTGGCGTATGAACCTGCCTGGCTGGCGGGACAACTGGCAACGACATTCTTCCCATTTCTCTTCGCCGCTGTGTTGACGAAGTACCGCGTCACATCGTGGCGATGGCTTGAGCCTGCGCTGCTAGCGTTATCCACGCTGGTGATTTTAGCCACCTACTCGCGCGGCGGATTGTTGATCGCCGTTGGCACTTCCGGCTTGATGACGCTGATCTTCGGGCGCGATGTTCTCCGCTCCCTCTGGGCGTGGTTCACTGGCGGATTCAAAGAACGTCGTTTCACATCTTTTATCATTCGTCTTTCGATCATTATTGCAATCATCGGTGTCATTGCAGGCGCATTTCTTTTCCTAAGCCAAAAAAATTACTTCCGCCGCTTGTGGGAGATCAACGCTGAAAGCCTGAGCGAATACCTTGTGGATATCAACGCAGGCGCGCGCAGCGCATATTCCGTCGGGGCGCTCGGCGCATTCGAAGAATACCCCCTGACGGGTGTGGGGTTGGGTGCGAGCGGGTTTTACATCTACCAGAATCTGCCGGACTGGTCCCTGACCACCGTGCCTGAGATCGCGCGGCAGCTTACACCGGAGAGTCGCCTGTATCCCAACCCGAAGAACCTGTATGCGCGCCTTCTGGCTGAAACAGGCTTGATCGGTTTCGTCCTTTTCATCGCGTTTCAATTAAATATATTGGGCGAAATATTGTCCCTGCTCAAGCGGGGTGAACCTTGGGCGCGCTTTGCCGCTGTGGCAGGCGTATTTGCGTGGCTGGCGGTCGCCCTGTATAATTTCACCCAGGATTCGCTTACCACTCCGAACATCTGGATCGTGTCGGGGATCATAGTAGGTCTCGTGGCAAAGTCTGGAGCCCCTTCGATGCACTCAGGGCATGGCTTTGCACTCCAAAATGACAAGGAAGCTTCATGATCGTTCTCTCTGTTGGGATGCCTCGCGCCGGGTCGGGCTGGCACTATAACCTTATCCACGACCTGATGAAGACCACAGGATGCGCTGATGCAAGGGACATCCGCGAAAAATACAACCTACAAAAAATTCTCACTGAGGTGAATTGCAATATCGGTGTCTTGTCTTCGCGCCGCCTGGCGCTGGTGACCCTGCCCGCATTGATGGGTAACACGTTCGTCATCAAAGCTCACGCCGGACCCACAAGCGCTTCCCGTCTACTTTCGTCGTTGGGATTGCTGCGCATCACTTACATCTACCGCGATCCGCGCGACGCCATGCTCTCGGCGTTCGACTACGGTCAACGCGCGCTTGTCAAGGGACGTCCCAATGCTTTTTCGCATCTGTCCAATTTCGAGAAGAGCGTGGATTTCATCATGGAATACGTCCACATTTGGGAGAGGTGGATGGGGGAGAAGAATGTGCTTATCGCCCGTTACGAAGACCTGCTCACGAACTATGAAGACGAATCCGCCAAACTGGTGGAGTACCTCAAACTGGACAAGACCAGTCCGAAAGTCCGCGCAGTGATCGAGCAATATCGTCCCGGCGCGAATGATAGTCAGCAGGGTCTGCATTTCTACAAGGGCAAGATCGGGCGCTTTAAAGATTCCTATACAAGTGCGCAACAAACCATTTTGCTGGAGAAATTAGGCACATCCCTGGAACGCATGGGATACGCGAAATGAAAAAATGCCCAGGGTAAATGCGATAATCCCTCAATTGTGGACGATATTGAGATCCGCAGGATGTTTATGTAATTCGACTGTAACGTCTGGGAAGTTGCCTAACCCCGGGTTTTTCGTTATCATTGGTGCGCGATGATGAAACGCTTTGAAACCCCCTATATGGCAGACTGGTTTGCCATATCATTACGCTGGATCATGCTGGTAGGATTGATCGTTTCGCTCGGGTTGGGACAAAGACTGGAAGCAGGCGCGAGCTGGCCCCTGGGGTTGATGATCGGCTGGAATCTGGCGATGACCTCGCTGGCAGGGCTGAATTTCCGTATGAAGTTTCACCGCCGTTTGAACATGCTGGCGGATCTTGTATTGACGGGGGCATTCTTCTGGGTTCAAGGCGGTATCCGCGGACCGGCGTTCTGGGTTGGGCTTTTGCCGGTTCTAACAGGCTCGATCTTCTTTGAGATATGGGGTTCACTGATCAGCGCCGCTTTGTTTTCCGGGTTGGTGCTGTACACGGGCATCCAATTGGAAGGCGAGCCCTCTTTCTCCATTTTGATCGCATTCATTTTGATCCTCCTGGGCGTGGTCTTCGGTTTTCTCGGGCGTAGTTTGATGGCGAACATGAGAAAGAACCGCGCGCTGTGGATGGACGCCGAAGAGAAGAAACGCGCCGTCCAAAACGAGCGCATGCGCGCCATCTACGAGTTGACGTCCACCTTGTCTTCCACTCTCAGCTACAAACGCGTGTTGGATTCTGCACTGGATATGAGCGCAACCGCGCTCAACCCCGACCTGGAAGAATCTTCCATCAGCGACCCGTTGGTGGGAGTGGTCATGCTGTTCAACGCCGGGAAACTGCGCGTCGGCTCTGCGCGCCGGTTCACCAGCGCGGATATGCGGATCACCTTCGACGGCGAGGAAGGCATTTTGAAACACGCACTGGACGAAGGCGAGCCGATGGTCTTCAAGGATATTGGTTACGACCCCGAATTGGGACGGGTCATTGCGCTTCGCAACTGCACCAGCGGATATTGCTTCCCGCTCCGCAGCGGCTTGAATGTGTACGGCGTTCTTTTATTTGCCCACCCCCAGCCGGATTACTTCTCGACCGAGCGCTTGAAACTGCTCGAGATCATCGGCAGGCAATCGGTGATCGCGATCCAAAATGCGCGCCTGTATCAGGACCTGGTCGAGGAAAAGGAGCGCATGGCGGAAGTGTACGAAGAGGCGCGCAAGAAACTCGCTCGTGATCTGCACGACGGTCCCACCCAGTCGGTGGCGGCGATGGCGATGCGGCTCAATATTACAAAACGCATGATCGCCAAGGACACCAAATCGGCAACAGAAGAATTGGTGAAATTGGAGGAATTGGCGCACCGCACCACAAAAGAGATCCGCCACATGCTCTTTACCCTGCGCCCGCTCATTCTTGAGTCGCAGGGTCTGAAAGCCGCTGTCCAGTCAATGGCGGATAAAATGCAGGAGACCTTCTCCCAGAATGTTGTTGTGGATATTGAAGAGAAGGCGACAAGCCAGCTCGAAATGGGCAAGCAGGGCGTTATTTTCTTTATCGTGGAAGAAGCTGTGAACAATGCCCGCAAACATGCATCCGCCTTGACCGTCACTGTCAGGCTGCGCCAGTTCGAGCCCGGTGTGATCCTTTTGGAGGTCGTGGACAACGGTGTTGGGTTCGACCCCAAGGAAGTCTTGCATTCCTACGACAAGCGCTCGAGCAGCAGCTTGGGCATGGTCAATTTGCGCGAACGCTCTGAACTGGTCAACGGTCTGCTTCAAATTGATTCCGCGCCGGGGAAGGGCACCAAGATCCAGGTTTATATCCCCGTCACCGAAGAAGCCGCGGACCGACTCCATCACGCCCGCAGGAAATAGAATATGCCAACCATGTCGGGAATTCATTATTCCTTGAACGACCAAACCGAAATCAGAACCGCCCCGCCGCTCATTCTCATCCACGGCGCGGGCGGTAATTTATTAAACTGGCATCCTTACGTTCGGCGGATCGCCGGATGCAGAGTCTATGCGCTCGACCTGCCCGGTCACGGCAATTCCCAAAGTCCCGGCAGGCAGACCATCGCGGATTATGCCCGGGATATCCTCGCCTTCATGGATGACGTTCAAATACATGAGGCAGTTGTAGCTGGGTTTTCGATGGGCAGTGCCGTTGCGCTGACGCTGGTCATCCACCACCCGGAACGATTTGTTGGTTTGGCTTTGCTTGGCGGCGGCGCGAAGATGCCCGTCTCACCGACCTTTCTCAATACAGCAGGCGACCCTGCCACGTTCGAGTCTGCGGTCGATACGATCACCAAATACAGCTTCACCCCGCAAGCCTCGCAAGACCTGCTCCATCTCTCCAAACAAAATATGATGAAGGTCAGCCCGGACGTGCTGTTGGGTGATTTCCTCGCTTGCAATCAATTCGATGTGACCGATGAGTTGTCCCGCATCACGCTCCCAACCCTGATCCTTTGCGGCGCTGAAGATGTGATGACCCCGCCCAAGTTTTCGCGCTTCCTGCACGAGCAGATCCCCAACTCCAGCCTGCATATCTTGAAACAGGCGGGACACATGATCACACTCGAACAGCCCAGGGAAGTGGCGGACTTAATGTCTCAATTCATGGATGGGCTTTTGCCTCAGACCTAGGCGAAGCCTGATCCTGTCCATCCGGCTTTTCACACCCCGAAAATTTTCTTCAAGATCGGTATGGCGTTCATCACTCCCCGCGCGCGGTGGCTGAGACGGTTCTTTTCGTGCATCTCCAACTCTGCCATAGTCTTCCCCAATTCTGGAATAAAAAATATCGGGTCATAACCGAATCCACCCGTGCCGCGTTCCTCCGGGATGATCTCGCCGTAACAGTTGCCTTGCGCAAGGTCCACGCTGCCTGTGGGCGTGGCGATGGCGATCGTGGCATGGAAATGTGCCGCCCACGGGCGCGGCTTGCCGATCAGGTTTTGCAGGAGAAAGGCGCGGCGGTCAGCATCTTTGGCTCCGGGCTTCGGGGAATACCGCGCGGAATACAAGCCGGGCGCACCGCCTAACGCATCCACTTCCAGACCTGAGTCATCGGCGAGGGAGATCAATTCGCTGGCTTTGGCGAACGCGACAGCCTTCTTGCTGGCGTTCTCGTCATATGTCGAGCCGTCCTCTTCCACTTCCAATTCAAGACCGATCTCCGCCGGTGTGACAAATTCGATCCCGGTTCCGGACAACAGTTCTTGAAGTTCGATTACCTTACCTTTGTTATTCGTAGCGATTAGCAATTTGTTCATGGATTTATTTGTAGGTCATGCTTTCAGAATGACATCTCCCATTTTTTAATTTTCAGGCTGAAAGCCTGACCTACGAATAATTTTTTTCAATGCCCATTTCGAATGCTCTTTGACCAATGGCTCATCATCCAAAACGGCTTGTTCCAAAACAGGGACATCGTCCTTGCTTTGCTTGTTACCGACCGCCACGGCGAGATTCCGCAAATATCCGCGGCGTTTGGCGCGTTTGATGGGGGAGCGCTTGAAGCGCTGGTTGAACTCGGTGGTTGTCATCAACAGGTCATTGGACAAAACGGGCAGTGAAATGGATGGTTTCAGTTCCGGGTCTGATTCAGCCGAGAACCGATTCCACGGGCAGACTTGTTGACAGATATCGCAGCCGAAGATCCAGTTGCCCATCGGTTCGCGTAATTCTTCAGGGGTGCTGCCTTTGTTCTCGATGGTCAGATACGAGATACAGCGGCGCGCATCGAGCGTACGGTCTGGGAGGATGCAGTGCGTGGGGCAGGCATCGATACAGCGCGTGCATGTGCCGCACTGGTCGGTTGGAAACGGCTCATCGGGTTCGAGTTGGATGCCTAGCAGAATTTCTGCCAACAGGAAGGTCGAGCCTGCTTTGGGATGGATGAGCATGGAATTTTTCCCGATCCACCCGAGACCGGCTCGTTGAGCCAACTCCCGTTCGAGGATGGGACCTGTGTCAGTGTAGTAGCGATTTGGCACATTATGACCGACTTGATCTTCGATGAATGCCACGATCTCCTGCAACTTTGGCGGGATCACATCATGATAATCATCACCGAGCGCATATGCAGCAATGTTGAATCCACCATCCATCCTTCTGACTTCTGCATCTGACGAATACGGCAATGCCAGCACGAGGATCGACTCGCATTCGGGGAGGATCAATTTTGGGTCGGCGCGGCGGCTTCGGTTCCGGTCTGAGGCGAGGTAGTCCATCGTCCCGTGATACCCGCGGGCAAGCCAATCTTCATAGATATTGAAATTTGCAGGGGTGTCACAAGAAGTAACGCCAGCCAGGATGAATCCCAGCTGGCGCGCTTTTTCCTTTATGGCTTGCTTTAGGTTGTTGAAGTTATTGGACGACAATCTTTACGCTGATAATGTAATCTTTTGCGCCGAACGGAATTCCGGCAGAGTTCATCATTTGCCAATAGCTGGTGTATTCTCCCGGGACGGTCGGCGCTTTGAACTGGACAGAGACTTCAACTTCCTGCCCCGGAGCGACGAGCGCGGCAAGGGGGACCGCTACGCCATCCATATCTTCGTTGGGGGGGGAACTGTAGGAGAAGATGGGCTTGTAGTTGGTGTCCCAGGTACAGATGCCGGTGTTCTTGATCTTCCAGGTCTTTACAAATTCCTGACCTGGCGTCATGGGTGTGCCGTCTGGAATGGTGACGTCGAGGGAGGCTAATTCCCACGTGTAATCGTCACAAAGTGCGGCAGGCGTGCCAAGGGCAACCTGGGTCGGGTCGGTCGCCAGAAGGGCTGTAGCGGTCGCTGTGGGTGGAATCGCCTCTGTAGGCGTTTCTGTGGGCGGCATGGGGGTGGGTGTGAAGACTGCCGCGGTGAGCGTGAATTCCGCCACCACTGTGTTCGCTGCTGACGTGCGTATAGCCATTACGTCTGGCGTCGGTTCCACCGGTGTTGCTGGAGCGCAAGCGGATACAACTGCGGTTAGAAGGATGAATATCAGAAATCGTTTCATTGCTCCTCTAATTTCCTAGCCTTCCACGGAGATGATCGTGGTCCAAACGAGCGATCCGAAATAATTTCCGGCGTCGTCTTTGATCTTGAAATACCATGTATACGTGCCAGGGTCTTTGGGTGCTCTCAACAAGACTGTGAAGGTGCGGGTCTCACCGGGTTTGGTGAAGGGACCGTCCCTGGGGATGATGTAATCCTTGCCGTATCGCGGACCCGTCGAAAACTCTTCCACAAATGCAAAGGAGTAGCCTTCGTCCCACACACAGGTTCCGGTGTTGATGAAATCCCAACTCTTGGTGAATTCGGTCTTGAGCAAAATGGTCTTCCCATCATACGGGAGGGATTCGCTGACCAGATATCCATCGTTACAGCCGTTCTTGGTGGTGACAGTTCCAAGCGAAGTGACTGCGGATGGGGTACCAAGCAATTGCGGAGTCAACCCGGGTTGTTGGGTGTTGAAGGAGAAGGGTGTATTTGTGGCGATATTAAACGAGGCAGCTGTGGGGATCGCTCCCTGAGTCACGGTCGGCACAAAGGTGTTGGTCGGCAATGGCGTTGGGGGAACTGCTGCGGCAGTCTCTGCGGCTTGTTGGGCAGACTGGGTGAGAACAATACCAAAAGCCTGCGTTTGGATGGCGCCCGGGTCCTGTGTAGGGGCGGGAGTAGCTCCAAGGTTGCAGGAACTCAGGATCGTGGAAACAAGAATTAACACCACCAGCCAAATTGACTTGCGAAATTTCATGGTAGAACCTCCGAAAATGGTTAACTTTATTATACCCGTCACGGTCACAATTTGCGCTTATGTTTTTTGCGGGAGAATGTGAGGATTGTGCGGGTATCTTACAAAAAATCAGAATATTCTATAAAAGTTTTTACTTCGAAGGATGAAAAAGGAATCCAGAAGTTCTACTTTTGGAAGCCTGCAAGTAGAACTTGGGGAGTCCACTCTTTTTTATATCAGAACACAGAGGCACAGAGATTTTTATGTAATCTCTCTGTGCCTCTGTGGCTTCGTCTGGCATTCTGAAAACGAAAGGTTCGGTTACGGAGTGGCTGTGCTGGTGGGTGTTTCGGTGAACGTCGCCGTCGGTGTGGCTGTCGATGTGGGCGTGGGTGTCTCGGTCGGTGTCGAGGTCACGCTGGGGGTAAAGGTGATCGTCGGTGTGAACGTGGTCGTGGGCGGCAACGTATTCGTAGCCGTCGGCGGATTGCCCTGACGTACGATATGCGGGTTGAGCCAGATGGCAAGATCCTGGTTGTTGCCGCCGTTGGCGCTGACAGTGAGGATGAATTTAAGCGTCCGCCCGGCGAGGCTGCTCAGGTCAAGATCTACCGGATAATATTTTCCTTCATAGACCTCCGCCCAACTGGCGAAGTTCTTGACCTGCCCATTGTCTCTGTAATCAAGCCGAAAGATGACGTTGCATTTGGTCGCATCGCGCTGACAGTTGACGATGGTGCGGAAGCGGTCACCGCTTTGGACAGTAAAGGATGGGAATTCTCCGCTGATGAATCCGTTGTTCTTATCCTGCGGCACGGTCAGCAAACCGGGTTCGTCCTCAGTGGCGCCATTCTCCATCTTCGGCGTATTCAAGCGGTTGATAAATCCATTCACATCGCCGTCAGAGCCGGGGCAGGGCAGGGCATTGTTCCCATTTGACCAATCCGCTTTGCAGAAGTTATCCGCAAAGTTGTAGGCAACGAACGAAGGTCCTGTGACGCGGATCTTCACCCAAAACGCGGTATCCGCCTGTGCGCCGATCCCAAAGGGAACACCGGACGCATTGCGCAACTTCCAATACCCGGTGTAGTTCCCGTCCTTGTTGGGCGAGTTCAATGTGACGGGGATCTCGATGTATTGACCGGGATAAACCGTTCCGGGCATGCCCACGGTCGTCGGTCCGCCCAGAGAATCGCCGCCAGTGTAGATCAACGCGTAGGATGTTGACCACGTACAAGTCCCCACGTTCTTGATGCGCCAAATTTTGACGAAGGTCGTACTGCGCGGAAGAATGCTCCCATCCGGGTAGGTGACATCCGCGAGGAATTGCGCCGCATCGCACTTCGCCCCGGGAGCGGGTGACACAGAACTGGGCGGATTCGTCGCCGTAGCCGAACCTGCAATCGTCACGGTGGGGAGCGGCAGCCCTGGAGTGGCGGTAAAGCCGGTTTGCGAGCCGACCGCTTCCACAGTCAGGGCAGAGGCGGTGTAGAGTCCGTTCAGGGTGGCGAAGGTATCCGGCGTGGCGGAGTCCGCGGGCAGGTTACAGGCGAGTTGGACAGTCAGCAAGACCAGAAATGTGTAGATAAGAGATACGTTCTTTCGAGACATGGTTCCTCCAATTGTGCTTGGGCTAAATAATAAAGACGAACCGTCTATGAAATTGGTTCCCAATAAAAAGGCTCACCCCGAATTCTACACTCGCGGGTGAGCCTGATATCTACTTTATTCCAAAGCTTTTGCCTTGAAGGCAAGCCTACATATCGACCGTGTGTCTCGTCACGTTATGGGCACACGAATTCGAAATCAACCCTGAATTCCTTGCTCACCGGTTCCGTAATGATGAACGAGATCCATTTCGGTCCCTGGGTGTTGGCGCGTCCGAATTTCCATTCACGCTTGAAGGTTGTTTCGGTGGCGGTTTTTATGTAGATCGTTTTTACGTCCGAGTTGTTGCCATCCTTCTGGTCCCAGTAATAGGAAAATTCATACGGTCCGCTGGTCGAGACGACTGCGTAGATGGTGAAGAGTGTGTTGGCGGGGCAGCCCGTCTGGGGTTCGCGTACGGCGTAGATATCCACTGAGGTGATCCCGTAGCTGGGCTTTGTAGCGGAGGAGACCGCGATCTCGGTGTAGAACGCCGTCTGATAGATGCCGACACCGAAATTGATGCCATCCGGTGTTTGTAGTTTCCATTCGGAGCGATACGTACCGTCCGTGGCCGGGGCGATCAGTACAAGCGAGATCGGAAGGGTCTGACCGGGTCCGACGGATTGCGGAAGGTTATAGTAGTAACCGCCGCCCAACAGATCCCCATCCCAGAAGATGATCTTGTAACTGGTATCCCACACGCAATTGCTTGTGTTGGTGATGTACCAGGTCTTGGTAAATTGGTCGCCAGGTCTGAATATCTGACCGTCAACGATGGATTCATCCTGCAGGCTTGCGCTGGCGCATTCGGCTTTCGATGAGCCGGGGGTGACGGGTGGTATGGTGGGAGTGAACAGCGAGATCGGCGTGCCGGTGGTTCCCTGCGCGAAAGGAGTCTTCGTGGGGGGGAGGCTTTCCCCCGGAGTTTGCGTTACGGGAATCATCACAGGCGTCTGCGCGGCAACCGTCTCAGCGACCGAAGTTTGGATGGCGCTTTCCGCATCCACGCCCTGTCCGCAGGCAGAGATGAGGAGAATTGAGATTATGGTGACTGCGAGTAGCAAATATATTTTTGATCTGAGCATTTTTTTCCTTTCACATTCAGGAAAGGATTATACATTAAACGAGAACGCCCGGAAAATCCGGGCGTCTCTGATTTATTACAGGCTGCGGGAAAATTTACTGATACGTCACGATCAATTTGATCGTACCGAAGCGGACCATATCCGCCGTGGCATTGCCGTTCGGGTTCGGTGACTTGAACTGGAGCCGCAGTTGCAGGCGGGAGCTGCCGACATAGCTTTGAACGAGCGCTTTCATATCGGTGTTTTCGGATACAGAACTCAGTTCCGCCGCGCCGCACCAGCGGATGTATGCGCCGGTTGGGTCGCCGCTGGCAAAATAGTCGCTCGCATCCACTGAGCCGTAGTTCTGGGCATAGGCGCGTAAACATCCATCCGACAGGCTCCAGGGATTCCCAAGCAAGTCATAGTTGCTGAAATCCACCACGACCTTCGTGATGGTTGCGCCAGCCGGAATAGCCGACATGTCGAAGCTGACGAACGCTTGAACTGCCTCATTCGAATCGTTATCGCCCACATTGGGGTTCGGGTTCGTACTTCCGGTAGATGTGACAAACCCATCTTCACCGGTCAAACCGGTCAACACTGCCTGGGCGATGGCGGGCGGAAGCGTATTGGTCGCAGTAGCGGGTGCTTGTACCTTGATATCCACATAGAAGGCTCGACCCTGATACCCGTTCACAATAGGGACGAGCACATTCCCATCTGTGACAATGCGCCAATATCCGCGGTAGTTGCCAGCCGAGTTGGGGGCGGTCAAATTGACCT
>CAYJPO010000086.1:0-18130 GCA_964372045.1 uncultured Anaerolinea sp. | reverse complement strand
CGCTCAGGATGACATTTTTGAGACAAGTACTAACTTTTTCCAATTGGATTTACGATCTCGCGCATAAAGGCTTCGACCACACTCGGGTCGAAGTGGCTCCCAGCCTGGTCACGGATGAATTTCAAAGCCTGCCGTTTGGTCCACTTCTTTCGGTAGGGTCGGTCGCTGGTGATCGCATCCCACACATCCACCACGGCGAACAGACGCGCCACCAGCGGGATCTGCAGTCCCGCCAACCCACGCGGATATCCCGTCCCGTCCCACTTTTCATGATGACAATACGGAATATCCAATGCCGGGCGCAGGTAGGATATCGAAACCAGCATATCGTACGCATATTGCGGATGCTTGCGCATGACCACCCACTCATCGTCTGTAAGCTTATCCGGCTTGAGCAGGATGCTATCCGGGATGCCCATTTTTCCAATGTCATGCAGAAGCGCACCCCGCCTGACGTGCACGATCTCTTCACCGGGGACTCTCATGACACGGGCAAGCCGCAGGGTCATCTCGGTGACGCGCAGCGTGTGTCCTTCCGTTTCTTTATCCCGCAGATCGAGCGCATGAGACCAGCCTTCGATGGTGGCGTCGTATGCCAGCGCAAGCTCAAAGTTGGAGCGTTGGATGCGTTCGAAGAGCAGGGCATTGTCGATGGCAATGGCAGTCTGCCAGCCGAGCGAATCCAGAAAGTTCAACCATTCCATATCGGTCTTCAACCGCGAACGGTGAAAGATCTCGAGCACTCCCTTTACCTCCCCCTTGGCAACCAGGGGGACGCCATAATAGGAAATGAAATTTTCCGCTTCCAGCAGCTTATAACGGGTGAACTTTTCTTCGACAGCCTTCAGGTCATCAAAATGAACGATGCGCCGCTCGAAGGCAGCGATGCCTGCATAGCCTTCACCCGGGCGCAGGCTGGAGAGTTCGATGTTCCGTGAATAAAAGCCCTTTCCAACCGCGTATTCCAATTTACTGATCTCGGGTTTAAATAAAAGGATATCTGCGGCGTCCACACCGAGCTGGCGGATGACCTGTTCCAGAACCGTATTCAAAGTGAGGCGCAGGTCAAGGCTGTTGCTGATCGCCAGGTCGATGATCCGAAGCGCAGCGAATCGTTCCAATTGCCTGATGGTCTGTTGATAAAGCCGTGTTCGCTCCAACGCCAGCGCAGCGCGATCGGCAAAAATGGTCATCAAACGCTCATCGTCCTTATCGAAGGCATCTGGATTAGGGCTTTGCACGTCCAGCGCGCCGATCACTTCTCCCGCGATCCTAAGGGGGATGACAAGTTCCGAACGCGCCAACTTCCAGTTTGGCATGTAATCCGGTTCGATGCTTACATCCGGCACATTGATGACCTCACCGAGCCGGATCGACTTCGCCACCAGCCCGGGCTTTTCAAGTCTCAAGGATGCCTTGCTCACATCCTCGGCATAGGGTCCCTCCACCGCCGCTCGTTCCAATTCCCCCGTTTCGCTGTTCAGGATCAATAGGCTGCAATTGGATTTTTGAAATTCCCGCAGAACGGTCTGAACGATGGTGTGAGCCAGTTCCGGCATGTCCACCAGGGTCCTTGTCAATAAAGCTTCAGAGGCGCGGTACAAACGTTCCAGCTCGACATTCCGCTGTTGAAGCTCGGTCTCACGCCGCTTCAAGATCTCCTCGGAGCGTTTTCGTTCGGTGATATCCTGCAATAAAGAGATAAAGTAGTCGACCTTGCCATCTTCATGACGCGCACAGGTGACCGAGATCGCGGCATGAATGACCCCGCCGCCTTTCCGAACGAATCTTTTTTCCAGCGAATATCCGTTGCTTTCCCCGGAGAGGATGCGCACAAACTGGTCGATCTCCATCGAAAGATCATCTGGATGTGTCAGGGTATCCCAATGCATGCCCATCAATTCATCCCTGCCATACCCAAGCATCAGGCAGAGTTTTTCATTGACCTCCAGCGTATTCCTATCCGCGGATGTGATCGCCATTCCGATCAACCCCAACTCGAAGTAGTGCCGAAACCGCTCCTCGCTTCTGCGCAAGGCTTCTTCGGTCTGCTTGCGTTTCCTGCGGATGTCGGCGTCCTGCAATTCCTTTTGAAGGACATGCGGCAGTCTTGCGTAATGCCCCTTGATGATGAAGTCGTGCGCTCCGGCTTTCAAGGCGGTGACTGCCGTCTCCTCCCCGATCGAACCGGAGACGATGACGAACGGCAGGTCCAAGCCGCTTTCGTGCAAGATCTTTAATGCCTGCAAGCCATTGAACTGGGGCAGGGTGTAGTCACAGATGATGATATCCCACGCCCGGTCTGCAAGCGCGGACCTCATCGCGTCCATCGTTTCTACGCGCTCGAATTCCACCTCATATCCGCCGAGCTGGATCTCACGGATCACCAACTCTGCATCATCCACTGAATCTTCGATTAGCAGGGCTCGCAATAAAGTAGTCACGTTATTATTTCACCTGGGAGGGGTCTCGTTCAAAACCAGCCAATACAAACCCAACTGAAGGACCGCTTCGACGAATTGATTGAAGTCCACGGGCTTGCGGACGTAGGAATTCGCACCGAGACTGTAACTTTGGATAAGGTCCTGTTCCTCCCGGGAGGAGGTCAGGATCACCACCGGCAGCATGCGGGTGCTCTCGTTCCCTCGAAGGCGGCGCAATACTTCCAGTCCATCCACCTTGGGGAGCTTCAAGTCAAGCAGGATGAGCTGGGGTTTTTCCAGCGGATCGCGATCGGCAAAAGCCCCTTTGCAAAAGAGGAAATCAAGCGCTTCGGCGCCATCGCGGACAATGGCAAGGGTGTTCCCGATGTTATTTTTCTTGAGCGCCCGAACCGTCAACGCCTCATCATCCGGGTTGTCTTCCACGAGTAGGATCATTTTGTTCTCCATTTTTCAGTACTCCATCACAACGTAAAGAAGAACGTTGCGCCTTGATCGACCGCGCTTTCAACCCATATGCGTCCGCCGTGTGCGCGGATGATCCGCTGAACCGTTGCAAGCCCAACCCCCGTGCCCGGAAAATCGCTTATGGAATGAAGCCTTTGAAATACACCGAACAATTTATCTGCGTAATCCATGTCGAACCCAACGCCGTTATCCTTTACGAAAAAGACCAGGCTGCCTGCCTCATCCTTCGCGCCGAATTCGATGACGGCGTTCTCTTTTTTCGATGTGAATTTCCATGCGTTACCCAACAGGTTCTCCAGGGCAGCGCGCAGGAGACGCGGGTCACCTTCCACCATCAAGGCTGGCATGACGGAAACCGTCACCTTCCTTTCAGGGTCGCCCTCATGCAATGATTGAACGATCTCAATGGCGGTCGTACTGATATTGAAAGGCTGGGTCTTTAACGGCATGCGCGTCACACGTGAAAGGTTGAGCAGGTCATCGATCAGGGCAGCCATCCGCTGTGCGGCGGCGCGCACCCGCTGCAAATATCTCTGTCCTTCCTCGGGCAATTGATCGGAATAATCCTCGAGCAGCGCCTGGCTGAAGCCATCGATACTGCGGAGCGGCGCGCGCAGATCATGTGAGACGGAATAAGAGAAGCTCTCTAGTTCCATGTTCGCCGCTTCCAATTGCGAGGTTCTTAAAGCAACGCGTTTTTCCAATTCCTCGTTCATGTGTCGGATCTCTTCTTCCGCCCGTTTTCGCCCGGTAATATCCATGGAGAGGATAAAGAGACCTTCCTCCACCGGCTTGATGCTAAGCTCGAACCAGTTCTTGTTTCCATCCGGGTAGATAAATTCGTTTTCGATCCGTTGAGAGACACGCTCGCGCATGCAATGTTCGAGCACCTTGAACAAGTCCGTCCCTTCGATACCCGGGTACACGTCCATCATTGTCCTCCCGAGCATATTCTCCCTATTTTCTCTTCCCTGCCGGATGACGGCATCGTTGACGTAGAGATAACGCCAATCGAACCCAATGATCTGCCCGCCTTCCATCATCGTATCCAGCGTGCTGCGATAGCGTTCTTCCGACGCGCGCAAAGCCAGCTCGATGCGGTTTCGTTCCAGGATCTCCACCTCCAGGCTTTGGTTGGCTTCCTCCAACTGGGCGGTGCGTTCGGCAACGCGCTGCCCCAGGTCCGCGTTGAAATTGCGGATCTCGGTCTCCATCCGTTTGCGCTCCGTCACATCACGGATCGCAGCGCTCACCAATATGCCCGCCTCGGTCTTCAGGGGGCTCAGGCTGATCTCGACCGGGAACTCGGTTCCATCACTGCGAATGCCAAATAGACTAAATCCGGCGCCCATTGGGCGCACATGCGGATTTTCAAAATAAGATGACCGGTGCTGGGGATGGTGTTTGAGAAATCGTTCTGGGATCAGGATCTCGACCGGTCTGTCGATAAGTTGCGAGCGGTTATATTTGAACAACTTCTCCGTCTGCGAGTTGACCAGGGCGATCAACCCGCTTTCATCCACCACGACCATCGCATCCGGCGCGGCTTCGAGCAGCCCGCGGAATTTCTCCTCCGCGTGTTTACGTTCCGTGATATCCCGGATTGCGGCGCTGACGAGAAATTCATCGTCTGCCTGCATCGGGCTGAGGCTGATCTCGATCGGAAATTCAGTCCCATCGGAGCGAAGCCCGAAGAGCTCCAGCTTGCTGCCCATTGGGCGCACACGCGGGGAATTCACATAATTGTTACGGTGCAAGGGATGCTGTCCCCGAAAGCGTTCCGGTATTAATCGCTCGACCGGTTTGCCCAATATATCGTCTCGTTGATAGCCGAACATCATCTCGGTTTGTGAATTGGTGATGACGATCTCACCCTGACGATCGACCACCACGATCGCATCGGGGGCGGATTCGAGCAGTCCGCGAAACTTCTTTTCTGCGCGCACCCGTTCGGTGATGTCGCGGATCGCGGCAATGGCAAAAGACCCCTCCTCCGCCTCCAACGGGCTGAGGCTGATCTCCACCTGGAATTCAGCGCCATCCCTGCGAACGCCTAAAAGCTCCAAGCCGCTGCCCATGGGACGCGTCCGCAGGTCGGAAAAATATCCGGAGCGATGTCCTTGATGTTTTGTATGCAGGCGCTTCGGGATCAAAACCTCAACAGGCTGCCCAATGACTTCTGCTCGCATCCACCCAAACATCTTTTCGAGTTGAGAATTTACAATGACGATCTTCCCCGATGAATCTACAATGACCATGGCATCGGGTGCCGCTTCCAATAATCTCAGGAATTTCTGATCCTGAAAAACCGAAATCGGACCTACCGTATTAATAATGACCTCCGGCGTTTCCGTTCGTACCTATTAAGACCGAACTTAATCGCTTCTCCCCCAGCAGGTTTTTGACTCGTTATCTATGAATAGGGAGGAAGGAGTTAATATTTGGACACAAAGTATCCGAATTCTTTGAATATACAACCAATTAAATATAAAATCAAGTCAACTATTAATGGAATATCGGCGGAAAAGAGAATTTCACGTGTTAAATCGATCAAAAAGGCAGGAAGTTTCGATGTCATCAATAGGCACTTTCCGGTGGAAGTAGTCCCAAAAATAACGGACTGAAAGGGTATAATCATGAACGGCAGGGATATACGCAAGCCCTGCATGCTATTCAGGAATGAATCATGGCGAAAATCTTAATCGTGGACGACGACGAAAAAGTCACGATCCTATTGAGTCGATACCTAACGGCTGGGGGCTATCAGGTCATCGCGATCAACCAGAGTTCGAAGGCACTCCAGACGGCACATGCCACCCTTCCGGATCTCTTCATTCTCGATATCATGATGCCCCATCCGGACGGCTTTACTTTGTGCCGGATGCTCCGCGCCGAGCCCCAATTTGCCGGGACGCCCATCCTGATCATCACCGCCCTCGATAACAGCAACAGCAAGGCGACCACCTTCGGCGCGAACGACTACCTCGCAAAACCCTTCAACCTCGATGAACTTACCTACAAAATAGAGGTATTGTTGAAGGCATCTTCCTGATCTTCCGGAGACTCAACATGGCAAGAATTCTGATCGTTGATGATGACATTGAAACCATAAAATTACTGGAAGGCATTGTCAAAACATACGGACATGAGCCCTTTTCGATCAGCGAAAGCAGGAACGCCGTCAAGGCAGTGGAAAGCATCCTGCCGGACCTGGTCCTGCTGGATATTATGATGGCGGAGATCAACGGCATCGCCATCTGCAAATTGATCAAATCCACGCCGAATATCGACCACACCCCGATCATCATGGTTTCAGCCCTCAATGACGAAGGCACCAAACGGGACTCAGCCAACGCCGGCGCAGATGACTTCGTTACAAAACCGATCTATCCAAAAAGCTTTATACAGCACATCAACGCCATCCTTGGCTAATGACAAACATTACCTTGCGATCAAAGGATATTAACTGTAAGATTTGGCAAGCCATCACATTCCAACCCCCGGGGTAGTAACCATGACAAAAATTCTAATGGTGGACGACGACAAGCTGGTGACGGACCTTTTGGAGAAACTGCTCAAATCCGAAGGGTACGAAACTGCGTCCGTCAACGAAAGCATTAACGCAATTGATGTGGCAAAAGTAGAGATGCCCGACCTGATCCTGCTCGATCTGATGATGCCGCAGCCCGATGGATTTCGCCTGTGCCGCATGTTCCGCGAGACAAATGAGTTCGCCCAGACACCGATCATTATCGTCACCGCACTGGATGACAGCGACAGCCGCGCCGTAGCCTTTGGAGCTGGCGCGAACGATTACCTTGCCAAACCATTTCACCCGCACGAGCTTTCCGAGAAGATCCTGGAAAACCTGGAAGGGTGAATTCAAACCAACAAAAAAACACGCTTCGATCGAAGCGTGTTTTTTATTCTTGTGTAAATTTATTTCAGTGTGCGGATGAAAGCAACTGCCTGCCAGATCTGTTCATCGGTCAGGACGCCCTTCCACGCAACCATGGAAGTACCTTCCTTACCGGTATTGACACGCCAGTACAGGTAGTCATCGCCGACGGTCGCGGCGAGTTCGGGCAGGTTCTTCGGAGCGGGATCGAGCGCCACACCGGCAGGACCATCGCCATGACCCTGCGGGCCGTGGCAGGATTCACAATTCGTTTTGAAAACTTCAGCCCCAGCAGTGGCGGCATCCGCACCGAGCGGGTTGGTCGCGCCAGCATATTCAGCGGGAACCGGTTCGGGGGTCGCAGCGGCAGAACCCCCACAAGCAGCGAGGACGAGAGCGCCCAAAACCAGAATACCAAACAAGACTTTCTTCATCATAAACCTCCGGTTGATTTTTATTGAATTTATTATATCGAAACTGTCTATTCCGATACCGTGACATTAGTTACAAATTAAACATGACATCCGTTTAACCACGATGCTTGCACAGCTATTTTTTCTTACGAGTGCTTTTCGGATCCGGTTTCGTATTCTCCGATTCCTCGATTTTTGCAAGATGGTCTGCCGCTTTCTTTTTCTTTCGACCCGACTCTCCCGCCTCATCCCCATCTTCATGCTGACTCTGTTTTCTCGAACTGGAGAGCCACCCGAAGATAATGACAATGAAGAAGAACGCAATTCCCAGATACATCAGCCAGATAAGCTCGGTATTGGGACCCTCCACGCCTTCAGATAATAACCGTAATGCCAGCATATTTGCCTCCATAGTGGAATATCGCGCCTACTTATACGTGAAAACCCGGAGCATGTCAAATCTTAAGGGTAAAATAACGCATCCTCAATCTGGAGCATCGCCCATGAAACTCAAGCCCCTGCACATCGCCATTCTCGTCCTTGCCGCTGTTCTGATCCTGATCCGGATCTTCTCCAAGGCCGCGCCTGAGCACGCATACTATGCCCCGGAGCAGGACCATCCGCTTGTCATCGCCCACCAGGGCGGGGATGGCGTCTGGCCCGGCGAGACCATGTTCGCCTTCCAAAATGCAGTTGAGCTTGGCGTGGACGTGCTGGAGATGGACATCCACATCACACAAGATGGCGTCCTGATCCTCATGCACGATGAGACCGTTGACCGCACCACAGATGGGAGCGGCGAGATCGAATCCATGACGCTGGATGAAATCAAAAAGCTCGACGCAGGGTATGACTGGTCATCCGATAACGGCGTTACGTTTCCCTACCGCGGACAGGAATTGCAAGTTGCCACATTGGAAGAGGTTTTCTCAGCCTATCCCGATATGCGCATGACCATCGAGATCAAAAAGACGAATGGCTCGATGTCGAAACCGTTCTGTGACCTCATCCGCGAATACGATATGCAGGACAAGGTGCTGGTCGCATCCTTCCACGATGAACGCTTGAAGGAATTTCGCGCGGAATGTCCCGAAGTCGCCACCTCCAGCGCGAAGAATGAAACCACTCTTTTTGTTCTGATGACAAAAGGTTTTTTGGGCGGCTTCTACTCCCCCAGGTTCTACTCGCTGCAAGTCCCGGAAGAATCCGGCGGTATCACCGTAATGACGGAAGCCTTCGTCCGCGCGGCGCATGCCCGCAACCTCGCCGTCGAACCGTGGACGATCAACGACGCCGAAACGATGCGCAAATTCATCGCATGGGGCGTGGACGGCATCATCACCGACCGACCGGATATTATGATGGAAGTGTTGGAAGAGCAGTAGGAAAGTAATAAGTTACGAGATACAAGAAACGAGCGGCAAAATTTACGCCACTCGTTTCTTGTTATTTATCCCTTGTTACTTAATCCTCGTTACTCGTTCCTCATCACTTACCCCTCGTTACTCACTTATCCACGTCACCCGGTCTTCAAACCCCACGCGCTCATAGGGCTCCGGCAACACATCGGGATAACCGACATAGATAAACCCAAGCACATGCTGGTCGGCTTCAAAACCGAGGAATGCTTTCACTTTGGCGTCGCGTGCCCATTCACCGGTGCGCCAGATCGCTCCGAGCCCAAGGGAATGTGCGGCAAGCAGCATGTTCTGACATGCCGCCGCAGCCGCCGAGATATTTTCGATCTCCTGGATTTTCGGCTCGGCAGGCTTATCCACCCCAACCGCAATGACCACGGGTGCGCGGAGCGGCAAGGCTCGGGTTTTCTCCAAACCTTCGGGCGGCGTACCCGGATTCCGGTCCAGAAACGATGCGGACATCACATCGCCCAACTTTTTTCGCCCATCCCCGGTCAATACAACAAATCGCCACGGTCGAACCTTGTGATGATTCGGAGCCTGCGCCCCGGCGTTCAATAGTTTTTCAACGATCTCACGCGGAAGCGGGTCCGCTTTTACCTTGCTGATAGTGGTTCTTCCATGAATAGCTTCAAACAGTTCCATTGTTCCTCCGGCGTCACAGACGCTTGCGGGTAAAATTGTCTTACCATGAAAATATTCTACTCGGAAGAACACCGCAATCATTATCCGCCTTTTGAAGTGTTCGACGGCGGGAAACGCGTGCCCTATTATGAGAACCCCGACCGCATGGACCGCATTTTGAACGCGCTTCATAGAACGGATTGGGCGGAATTTTTCGAGCCGGATGATTTCGGACTCGACCCGATCCTCGCTGTGCACGACCGGGAGTACATCAACTTCCTCGCCTCATGCTGGGACGAGTGGCTGGAGTCTGACCCCGAGGTTGCGGCCTCGCCGGAAACACACGCATTCCTGCCCGCGACGTTTGCACTGCGAAGAAAAGCACGCCCCACCACTTCCCTGCATGGACGCGGCGGCTTTTACATGATGGACCTTTCTGCCTGCATTGTGGCGGGGACGTATAAGGCTGCGCTGGCTTCTGCGAATTGTGCGTTGAGTGCGGCGAAGTCAGTAAGCAGTGAAAAGTATTCAGTATTTGCACTCTGCCGCCCGCCGGGACATCACGCCGGGAAAGATTACGCGGGCGGATATTGCTTCATCAATAACGCCGCAGTCGCGGCGAACTGGCTATGCGCAAAAGGCAAAACCGCCCTGCTCGACATTGACTATCACGCCGGGAACGGCACGCAGGATATTTTCTTCGAACGGAACGACGTGCTGACCATCTCCATCCACGGTGACCCGGATTTCGAGTATCCGCATTATATGGGCTTCGCAGATGAAACGGGTACAGGCGCAGGACTTGGTTTTCATAAAAATTATCCCCTCCCGAAAGCCACCGGTGACGAAGGTTATCTCGCCGCATTGGATGGTGCGTTGGAAATGATCCGCAAATTCACGCCGCAATATCTCGTCCTCTCCATCGGCATGGACACGTTCGATGGGGACCCGCTTGGGAAGTTCCACGTCACCCGCGCAGGCTTCCACGAAATAGGAAAAAGGATCGCTGGACTGAACCTGCCAACAGCCGTTATCATGGAAGGCGGTTATGCCAACGATGAGCTTGGCGAAAATCTTGTAACTTTACTGGAGACCTTCAAATGAGACGCTGGCAATTCATGGTTTTATTTCTTATTCTAAGTTCGCTTGCATGTGACCTGGCACTGCAAGCTGTCGCGCCTACGCCAACGGCAGTCCCGCCCACCGAAACGATCATTCCAACTTCCACCTTCACTCTCGAACCGACACTTTCGCCGACCCTCGCGTTTACTGCCACGCCCACCCCCATCCCCAGCATTACGCCAACGCCCACTTCCACCTCCCCCACTGTCACTGTGAATAAGCAGGCGCATTGCCGCTACGGTCCATCGGCTGCGTACCTGCATGCCGCTGACCTATACCCGGGCGACAAGGGAGCGGTCCGTTATCGGGCGATGTACAGTAACTGGCTTTATGTCCAGTTCGAAAAGATCAGCTATTCGTGCTGGGTCGCGCCATCGGTTGTGGATGTGGTTGGAGATGTCAGCACGCTTCAAAAGTTCGAACCTGACCTGCAACGGATCGGCAGCAACATGTATGGTCCGCCGCAAAATGTGCAGGCAACCCGCGACGAAGATGAAGTCACCATTACCTGGGATAAAATGTCCATGACCGCCGATGACGACCGCGGCTATTTCTTCGAAGGCTTTGTCTGCCAGAACGGCGGTTACCTATGGTGGACACAGGATTTCCCCGAGCAATCGATCACCAGTTTTACGATCAAAGATGAAGCCGGTTGTGCGGCGGCTTCGTATGGAAAATTGTATACCGTCGAAAAGCATGGGTATTCGAAACCGGTGGATATTCCGTGGCCCCCCGCACCGTAACATGGAATCCGAAAGGTCTCCTTTTGGAAACTAAAAAATCCTGAAGTTGAACTCCAGGACCCCAGTTCAAAAAAAGAACGGACGCCTAGCGCGTCCGTTTTCGTTCAGCTTAGGACTTTTGCCTTTTTCAAGACGGTTTCGAGCATGTCGATCGTCACTGGTTTGATGACCATTGCCTGTGCGCCGCCACGCATAACTTGTTGACGCGTCTCGGGCTGGTCGTCGGAGGTAATGACGATGACAGCCACATTCTTCAGGCGAGGTTCACGGCGGATATAAGCGAGAACTTCGGTCCCATCCACGCCGGGCATGTTGATGTCGAGGCAGATAAATCTGGGTACAAAGCTCGCCAGCAGGGTCAATGCAGGGCTGGAACCATAAGCAACTTTTGCAGGCAGGTCGAGCAACCCCAGCATTTGTTGTAATGCGTCCGCGGTCTGCCGGTTATCGTCAATAATCAATCCATCAACCATCTAGTCCTCCAAAATCGTGGTGCCCATCACAGACACGTCATATCCTTTCAGTTGAGATACCGCCTCACGGAATCGCGCATCCGCCAAAACGTCGAAAAGAGGCGCGAGCAGGCTATCCTCCGCAAATTGCCTGGGCATGACCAGGTCATATCGTTCCTGAAATAGCGGGATGAAATCCAGATCCAACGCCTGCGCCGCAGCAGCAACACCGAGTCCACAGTCGGCGCGCCCCGATGCAATGGCTGCTGCAACACCGAGGTGAGTATACTCTTCCTGAGAATACCCCGCAATAGACTCTTGGGGGATTGTCATCAAATTCAAATGATAATCAAGCAAGACGCGCGTCCCGGCACCGCGCTGTCGGTTCACAAACTGGACCTCGGAACGGGTCAAGTCCCTCAAAGTTTTGATGCCCTTTGGGTTCCCCTGCTTAACGATCAACCCCTGATCGCGCCCAACCAACGCCACAACCTTTACGGGAACCCCCGGCATGTATTGGCGAATGTATGAAATGTTATACGAGCCATCCTGCGGGTCGAGCAGATGCGACCCAGCTACATGCGCTTCGCCGCGCCGTAATGCCACCAACCCGCCCTGCGAGCCGACATTGGCGGATGCAAGCCTGCGGTCACGCTCGGCGAGGAACTGAGAGATGAGATCGAGCGTGAGGTCATGCGACCCGATGGCGAGAATGGTCTTCATGATCTCATTTTTACTGCGATACAACCGCACCTGGATCTTCTCACCCGCTTCCATGCCCTGTACACCGCTGGGAATGAGCGCGAGTCCATCTGCCTGAACCAACGATGTGATCACACCTGCTCCACGCGAAAGCGGCGCGGCGAGGAGTTTATCGCCCACCTGCCCAACTGCCACGCGGACATAATCATCATCGCCCGCCGGAGACACGATCTTGCGTGTGAGTGTGGCTGTTTCGATGGGAAGTTCCAACGGTCTGCGACCAAGCCATTTGGCAATGACCGGCTCGACAAAAATATCCACTGTGAGCGCGGCAGAGACGGGGTAGCCGGGAACGCCTACGATCGGAACAAGGGACGAGAAACGGGTAACGAGGGATGAGATGCTCGTTTCTCGTTTTGCGTTTCTCGCATTCGCATCACTCAACATCCCCAAAATCACCGGATGCCCCGGGCGGACGGCGACACCGTGGACCAACAGCGTGCCGAGTTTCTCCACGACCTTGGATGAAAAATCTTCAGCACCGGCGGATGAACCGGCGTTGAGCAGGATCAGGTCGTGGGTCTTCGCAGCTTCCAGCACATTTTCGCAGATGAGGTCGAAGTCATCAACGCAAATGGGATAGCGGGTCGGCTCGCCGCCCATTTGGCGGATCTGCGCCGCGAGGACGAGTGAGTTGTATTCGAGAATATCCCCAGCCTTGAGCTTCGACCCAATGGGAACAAGTTCCGTTCCGGTTGGAAGGATGGCGACCCTGGGCTTACGCGCCACGCGGATGGTCTGATGCCCCGCCGCGGCAACGGCTCCCAGATCGGCTGGTCGCAGAGAATGTCCTGCGGCGAGAACAAGCTGAGTCGCGACGATATCCTCTCCCAACGGACGGACGTGCGCCCACGGCGGCACCGACGCGCGGATACGAATGGCTGCCGGTTTGCGGATGTCTTTGATGATCTGCCCATCCGCTGTCAGCGATTCGACGTTCTCGATGGGGATAACCGCGTTCGCCCATTCAGGAAGCGGATCACCTGTATCGACATATTGCGCTTCTGGACCCGTGTACAGAACCACCGGCGCGGACGGCATGGCTCCATTCGTCGCCACCGCGCGGACGGCAAATCCGTCCATGGCGGAGGCGTGATAATGCGGCGAGGAGATCTCCGCCCAGACCGGTTCCGCTGTGATGCGCCCCAACGCATTCTCGTCGAGCGGAATTTCTTCCACAGCGAGCACGCGCCAAAGGTTCGCTTCTTGCAAGGCTTCTCGCAGGCGGGATTGAGCTTGAGGGAGAGGGATATCGTGAAGATAGACGGACATTCGATTTACGATTTTCGATTTACAAATTGTGATTGACTAAGAATAGTGATTGGTAAAAGGCAGTGAAATTTACCAATCTCCAATTACTTTTTATCCAGCCGCATCCATCGCGGCGCCGAGGCGTTTGACGATCTCGTCCACTTCCTCTTCGTTGATGGAGAGCGGCGGGGCGAAGGCGAGCGTATTCCCAAGCGGACGGGTGCGGAGTCCGCGTTCCTGGGCAGCTTTGAAGATCTGCGATGTCCGCGCCGCATCGGCAGCCTTGGTCTCTTTGTTCGAGACGATCTCCACGCCGCAGATCAAGCCAAGTCCGCGTACATCGCCGACGAAGGGGAATTCCGTTAGCGACTTGAGTCCTTCGAGCAGGCGCTTGCCCATGTCACGCGCGCGCTGCGTGAAGTTTTCCCGTTCCATGATCTCGATGTTCTTCAAACCGACCGCACACGCCATGGCATGACCTGAATAGGTATAGCCGTGCATATAGGCTTCAGAATCCGCCGCGGACTCCATCGTCTCGCGGATGGCATCGGAAATTTGAATGCCGCCGAGTTGGGCATATCCGCTGGTGATGGCTTTGGCGAACGAAAGAATATCAGGTTTGACGTTCCAATGCTTGAGCGCGAACAGCTCACCGGTGCGACCGAAGCCGGTGATGACTTCATCGGCAATGAACAGCACTTCAAATTTATCGCAGATCTGGCGCACAAGCGGGAAGTAATCGGCAGGCGGAACGATGACGCCACCCACACCCATCACCGGTTCAGCGATGAACGCCGCGACCGTATCCGCGCCTTCGCGCTGGATGGCTTCTTCCAATGCGCGAGCCGCCGCCTGCCCGACCGTCTCACCCGGCTTGATATCGCCTTCGTAGCGGTACGGATTCGGCGCAGGAATATGAGCAAACCCGTCCACAGCGGGACCGAACATGGTGTGATATTTTTCCAGCCCGGTCGCAAAGGTCGCCGCCAGCGTCACACCGTGATAGGAACCCTTGCGCGCGATGACCTTGTACTTGCCCGGCTTGCCCTTGCGCTTCCAATAGTAGCGGGCGGTCTTGAACGCGGAATCATTCGCCTCAGACCCGCCGGAGGTGAAGAAGGTCGTGTTCAAGCCTTCGTAGGCATAGCTCGCCAGTTTGTCTGCCAGCATGATCGAGGGCAGGTTGGTCATGCCGGAGAAATTGGACGTGAACGCCAGGTCTTTCATCTGGTCGTACGCGGCTTTGGCAAGTTCCTCCCGCCCATAGCCCGCGTTGACATTCCACAGCCCCGCCATGCCATCCAGAATTTGCTTGCCATCGCTCGTGTACAGCCATACGCCTTTACCGCGTTCGATCACCAACGGGTTGGCGTGGCTCTTGGGATGGTACGTGGGATGCAATTGCTTTTTGTCTTTCTCAACCCAGGTGCTTGTATCTACTTTGCTCATGTTGTCTCCTCAAAATTTTTATTCCAAGCCATCTTCCACTGACCTCTCCCCTAACCCCTCTCCGATAAACGGAGAGGGGGACTCGCTGGCATTAATTTCAATTCATTTATTTTCGAACGTATCTCCATAAGCACTGAGGGAAGATTCTTCTCGACATCTTCCGCTTTTACTCTCAGCACATTCAGCCCAAGCTGTTCAAGGATATCCTGCCGCGCATGATCCAATTCGAACTGGTCATTATGGATCGATCCATCCACTTCGACGACAAGACGATAAACTGAATTATAAAAGTCAACAATAAAAAGCCCGACCGGTTGCTGTCGTCGAAACTTAACACCATCCAGCTTTTTTCCGCGCAATGCCTGCCAGAGGATCGCCTCGCTTTTTGTTGGTTCTTTGCGAAATTGACGCGCGATCTCGACCATCTTACGATGAATTTCTGGTGAAACGTTCAGCCGCGGAAAATCATTTTTCATCAGAGAACTCGCTCCCTTCCCCGCTTGTCGGGGAAGGGCTGGGGATGGGGTTATCCCAACACTTCCACATCATGCGGACCCGATTCCTTCAATCCTGATCCGGTCATCCGCACAAAGACCGCCTTTTGCTGGAATTCTTCAATGGTACGTGCGCCGCAGTAACTCATGCCGGATTGCAGACCGCCGATAAGCTGGGTAAGCACTTCACGCGCCTTGCCGCGGTACGGCACTGCCGCCTCCACGCCCTCGGCGACGTAATCTTCGATCTCTTCGCGGGTCAGGTCGTTGCCTTCGCGTTTGTTGCGTTCGATGTTCGCCGTCAGAGATGCCATGCCGCGCGACGCCTTGTAGCGATGTCCGCGGCGGGTCATGATGAGACCAGGACTTTCATCCGTGCCAGCCAGCATCGAACCGATCATCACAGACTGTGCGCCTGCCGCGATCGCCTTCGCCACATCGCCGGGATGACGAATGCCGCCGTCCGCGATGATGGGCGTGCCGGATGAACGCGCCGCTTCAGCGCATTCAATGATCGCCGTCAACTGCGGCACACCGGAGCCTGCCACCTGCCTTGTAATGCAGATCGAGCCGGGACCTACGCCGACCTTGACAGAATCAACTCCGGCATCGATCAAGTGCTTCGTGCCGTCAGCAGTAGCAACATTCCCACCGATGATCTGTGCCTGTGGGAAATGCTTGCGGATATTCTTGATCATCTCGATCTCAAGATGCGAATCGCCATGAGCGATGTCCACCACGATGCAATCCGCACCTGCCTGCAAGGCGGCTTCCACGCGGCGCATTTCTCGATCCCGCACGCCCACCGCTGCACCCACGACCAAGCGACCCTTCGAGTCCTTGTTCGCTTTCGGAAATTTGGTGATCTTCATAATGTCCTTCAACGTCACCAATCCGCGCACTTTTCCATGCTCATCCACCAGCGGAAGTTTCTCGACGCGATACTCGTGCAGCAATCGTTCCGCATCCTTCAATGACGTTCCCGGAGGCGCGCTATGTACCTCACGGGTCATGATGGCTGTTACGGGCTTGCTATCGTCGTCTTCGAATAACAGGTCACGGGTCGTAATGATGCCGACGAGTTTATCGCCGCCGTTCACGATCAGGATGCCGCCGGTATCCGTCTCTTCGACGACCCGCTTCACATCCCCAACCGTGTGCTGATCGTTCATCGTGATCGGGCTGTCAACGATGAACGACTCAGCCTTCTTCACGCGTTCGATCTGACGTGTCTGTTCGGCAATGGTCATAAAACGATGGATGATGCCGATGCCGCCCTCCCGCGCCATTGTGATCGCCATCTCGCTCTCGGTCACCACATCCATGTTGGCAGAGACGATGGGAGATTGCAGCGCGATCTTCTTCGTCAGCCAACTTTTGGTCGTAAGCACGCGCCGCGAATCCACATCGGAATATTGCGGCACCAAAAGCACATCGTCATAGGTCAAAGCAGTCTCATTCAAAATCTTCATACCGTTCTCCTCGCGCCCGAATTATAATCGGTGCCGATGAGTCTTCATGCGCTTTCCCCATTGGATGGACGCTACGAGAACGAGACCGCCCCCCTGAGGGATTTCTTCTCCGAATTCGCCTACCTCCGCTCCCGCACCCGCCTCGAACTGGACTTTTTGACTGCTCTTTCCAAAATAGGCATTCTCTCCGCTGAAAGTTTGTCCGCCTGCAAGCCGGACTTGCAAGCCTTCTCAGACGATGATGCGAAAAAAATTCAAGAGCACGAAAAGACCACGCGGCACGATGTCAAAGCCATTGAATATTTTCTGCGCCGTAAATTTATGGAGTCAGGCGGCTTGTCGCCTGACATCCAGGAGCAAGCTCCTGGACTCCAAATTATCCCCTTCATTCATTTTGGGCTAACTTCAGAAGATATCAACAACATCGCACAGGCGCTTGCGCTGCGAGACTCACGCGATAAAGTCTTGCTACCCGCGCTCGATGACCTGCTGAATGCCCTGCGTGATTTCGCAAAAAAATATCGTGCCCTGCCCATGCTCGCGCGGACACATGGTCAGCCCGCCGTGCCGACCACGCTGGGAAAAGAGATCGCTGTGTACCTTGCTCGTTTACAGAAGTGCAAAAACGAGTTGACGAGTCATAAGTTTGAAGGCAAGTTGACCGGCGCTGTGGGAAACTTCAATGCCATGCAAGCCGCCTACCCAAATATTGACTGGGTTTCGTTCAGCAAGGAGTTCATCACAAGCCTTGGTCTCGAACCCAATCTCGTCACGACACAAATTCTCCCCTACGATAATTGGGTGCGATATTTTCAAGCCCTTCAATTGACCAATTCCATTCTGATAGACTTTGCGCAGGATATGTGGCGCTATATCAGCGACGGCATCCTCAAACAGAAAGTTGTCGCGGGGGAAGTCGGTTCTTCGACAATGCCGCAGAAGGTCAACCCAATTGACTTTGAGAACGCCGAAGGCAACCTTGGCATCGCCAATGCCATGCTGGCGCACTACGCCCAAAAATTGACCGTCTCACGATTGCAGCGCGACCTTTCGGACTCAACTGTCCGCAGATCGTTTGGCACGGCGCTCGGGCATACTCTGCTGGCATGGAAGAATGCCGCCA
>CAYJPO010000085.1:0-18306 GCA_964372045.1 uncultured Anaerolinea sp. | reverse complement strand
ATGTCGCGTGTGATGTTCAGGATATGGGGTTCGCCATCCAATTGGATGATGACCGCCGACATCAGGCCAATGATCTCGCCCTCCCGCGTCAGGAAGGGCGCTTCATAGTCCCGCACTTCGCCCCTGGCCTGCAAGCCCTCGACAATTTTCCTGCGGTCTTCGGGGTCTTTCCAGATGTTGACCTCCAGCGAGGTCTTCCCGATCACCTCTTCCCGCTTGTAGCCGGTAATCTGCTCGAAGCCTTTATTCACGGAAACGAACATGCCGTCTTTTGCCCTGGTGATGGCAACTGAGTCGGGACTGGTTTCGAACGCCAGCCTGAATCTTTCTTCGCTGGCGCGTAATACTTCAGCCGCCTCGAACTGTCCGCGATAAATGCGCACCCGTTGCTGACGCCAGACGAGCATCAGCCCAGCGCCGGAGGCTAGGATCAGCGCACCGAAGAAGATCAGCGTCTGCCACAGGCGTTCGCGCAATGGCGCGTAGACTTCGGCGGCGTCTATCTTGGAGACCAAAAACCAGGGCGAATCCGGCACGGGGCGAATGTCGGCGATCACTTCCACACCGCGGTAATCCAGCCCATCCACCACGCCGGTCTCTCCCAGGGCGGCTTTCACGGCTGGGACTTGAGTCTCTGTAAGTGGAAAGCGCAGGTCGAGCGCGGCATCCGGCTGGAAGTGCAGCGAGTTCAGGTAGACAGCCTCCTGTCCCTCGCGGCGCAGGAGCAGGGTCTCGGCGCTTTCGCTGGGCACGGGCCAGCGCTGGATGAAGGGATAGAGGTAAACGTTCGGGTCGATCCGCAGGATGAGCACCCCCAGCGGCTGGTTGTCTTGCGCGTCGAAAATTGGCACCAAAAGGGACAGATGAACGGGTCCCGCATCAGTGTGGTGGTGGAAATCCAGAAAGATGACCTGGTCGGAAGCCAGGCATTCAGCCGCCTGTTCGATCAACGTCGCCGGGACCGCCTCTGGGTCGGGCGCGGCGGGAAGCGAGAGGCGCTCCACGCCTCGGGTATCGAGCAGGAAGACGCGGCTGTACCCGGGGAATACCGTAATTTTTTCCAACCAGGTTAGAAGTTTGGCTTGTGCGTCGGCATCCTGCGGGTTTTCGAGATAGTCCTGAACTCGTTCGGAAAAGTTTTTATTTCGATAGAAAAGATTGGCATCCGCCAGGCGTCCACTGCGCCAGTTCTGCAATTCATCCGCTTTCAGGGAAGCGATCGCTTCCAACTGGCTACCCACCTGGGCGCGGAATTGCCTTTCGTAATTCTGGTAAGTGAGATAACTTGCCGCGGCGATGCCGGAGACAAACAGGATGAAAATGAGAATCAGGACAGCCAGCGAGCTTTTTTCCTCGGGCTTGAGATCGGTCAGGCGCGACCCGCTTTGCGGTAGTGGGGGGCGTTTCAGGAACTGGAAGCGGAAGATCGCCAGCGCATAACACACGGCGCTAAACCCGATCCCGGGCACGAAGGGGTTGAAACGGAGTTCGGGCAGGAGATTAAAGACCCCAACCAGCGCCATCCCCAGGGCGGTCAGCGCACCCAGCGAAACCAACAGCGCCTGACCAAGCAGACGCTTCGGTTTGCGCCAAGCCGCCACCACGAGCGCCCCCGCTCCCACCACCAACAGCAGGGTGCTGTAGAAAGTATGTACAAGGTACCAAAGAGCAGGGATGCGGGCGCTGGTATTGGCGATCCAGAACGGACCGATTTTCTCGAACGCCACATCCTGCACCACCCATAAGCCGTGCAGGCTGCCGGTAACCATTACCACCTGGGTAATGACGGGAATGGCAAACAGGGCGACCCGCAGCAGTTTGGAAAGCCAGTCGCCGCGCCCGCTGTATTCCAGCGCAAAGAACAGCCAGAAGACCGGGATGATCGCCGCAAACGGCACGCGCAGGCTGAACCAGAACGCCGCCTGTGGCTCCGTGCTTACCAGCATGGCGCCGATCTCCGTCAACGCCAGCAGGCTTTCAGCCAGCACCATATGCGCATACGAACGCGCCCCCATCACGTGCGGCTGTCGCCAGGCATACCAGGCCAGGAAGCCGGTCAGGATGCAGGTCAACAGGATGGAGGAAAAGTAAAGAACGGTTTGCCAGGTCATGACTGCCTCGTGAAAGCGTACTTTGAACGCAGCTTTTGTTTTAGGCGCGGCATGCGCGTGAGAGGCTCTACATTATTAGGTTGGGGGTCGACTGCGTTCAAGTTTGGTTTCAAACCGGGTTCGCCACTGAAGGGTCTTCCCCCTTTATTTTCCATTCAATCCCAGATCTGAGGTCTTCCATTCAGACGTGCATCGGTGCAATGGCGACAAGCTGGAATCAAACAATACATACCATTATAGGGGATTTTCTACATGAAGAACATATGACATCCATCCCAATTTTTTTGTAACATTAGGGGAGACTTCTTGACTACATGCCATCTTAAAAATACTTTGTCACCCTGAGGGAGCGCTCTTCGCGACCGAAGGGTCTCTCAGTTTGAGCGTAGAGATCCTTCGCTATCGCTCAGGATGACATTTTTGAGACGAGTTCTAGTCATATTATTTATCTACCTTACAAATGTTGTTCACCTGCACTGCGTTTGGTGCAGTGCAGGTGAACAATGACAAAATTTGGTGCGATGTAACGTAATAATTTTTTTTATTTTTTTATCATGCTCAAGCCGCCGTACCCTAACGGGCACTTTCCTCGGCGGCTTGAGCAGAGTGTATGCAAGAGGTTTAAACTATTTTTCTTCAAGATCCATGTTCAGGAAAGCCTCCACCACTTGCGGGTCGAAGTGCCTGCCGGATTGTTCGCGGATGTACTCGCGGATCTTTTTCATTTCCCAACCGGCGCGGTACGGACGGTCAGAGCGCAGGGCATCCCACACATCCACGATGGCGAAGATGCGCGCTGAGAGCGGGATCTGCTCGCCCTGCAACTTGCGCGGGTAGCCGGTGCCATCCCACTTTTCATGATGACAGTAGGGGATATCCAGCGCGGGGCGCAGGTAATGGATGGATGCCAGCATTTCATAGGCGTAGGTCGGGTGTTGACGCATCACGACCCACTCTTCGTCGGTCAATTTCCCCGGCTTGAGCAGGATGTGGTCCGGTACGCCCAGCTTTCCGATATCGTGCAGAAGCGCGCCGCGCCGCATGTGGATCTGTTCCGCGGAACTGATGCCCATCCTGTTCGCCAACTTCAGCGTGACTTCGGAGACGCGCTGCGTGTGACCCTCAGTCTCCTTGTCGCGCAGGTCCATGGCGCGCGACCAGCCTTCAATGGTGGCATCGTATGCCATGGTCATTTCCATGTTGGAGCGTTGCAAGCCCTCGAACAATTGCGCGTTATCGATGCCGATGGCTGCCTGCCCGGCGAGCGTGTTCAGGTAATCGATCCACTCCGGGTCCGGGTTGAGCGGCGAGCGGTGGAAGATCTCCAGCACGCCTTTCAACTGTCCCTTGGCGGTAAGCGGCAGACAGAAGTACGAGACAAAATTTTCCTTTTTTACCAGTTCGGTGCGGATGAACGGAATATCTGTCTTGGCGAAGTTGGGGATCTGGAACATTCGTCGTTCGAGCCCTGCCAGCCCCGGCGCGCCTTCTCCGAGCCGTACCTGCGTTTTTTGGATCAGCGCTGTGTAGAATCCCTGCCCCACGGAATACTCCAGCGTTTGCATATATGGGTTCAGCAGGAGGATGTCGACAGCATCCACTTTCAGTTGATTGACGACCTCCCTGAGCAGGACTGCCAGGGTCAGCTTCAGGTCCATGCTGCCGCTGATGGCGTTGTCGATCGCGTTCAGGGCAGTGATGCGCTTGAGCTGCACCTTGACGTTGTCTTCCGCCTGCTTGCGCTCGGTGATATCCTGCACGGTTCCGATGACCCGCGCAACCTCATCCTTTTCATCAACGATCAGTTGGGTGCGTTCCTGCACATGGCGGATCTTGCCGTCCGGCCGGACGATGCGATGGTCGATCACTGCCGGGCGCTTCTCTTTGAGCATCTCCGCGCGATGATTCAGGAAGCCAGCCCGGTCTTCGGGATGGATGGCATTTTCGAACGCTTCCACACTTGGGGTGAATTCCGTTGGGGAAAGACCGAAGATATGGAAGACTTCATCCGACCAGAACAGGGCGTTCGTTTTCAGATCCCATTCCCAGTTGCCGAGGTGTGAAAGCTGTTGGGCTTCGAGCAGACGTGCCTGGCTGTACTTCAATTTCTCTTCCGCCTGCTTGCGGTCGGTGATGTCCTCGTAGACCCCCAGGATGCCGAAGACTTCCCCCTCCGGGTTTTGAAGCGGGACCTTGCTGGTGCTCAACCAAATTTCGGCACCTTCCGCATTGTGTAGTTTTTCCTCGTAGTTCATCTTTGGCTCGGCGGTTTGGATGACCTGACGGTCGTCCTCCCGATACACTTCGGCAAATTCACTCCAAACCAGGTCATGGTCGCTCTTGCCGATGAGATGAGTAGAATCTTCAAAACCGGCATCCCTGGCGAACAATTCATTGCAGCCTAAATAGCGCAAATCCAGGTCTTTCCAAAACACGCGGATCGGCGCCGAGTTGATCACCAATTGCAGCATGTTGCGCGATTCTTCCAACTGGAAGGCGGCTTCCTTCAATGCACGATGGTGTTGCGCCAGTCTTTCCTCCGCCAGTTTACGTTCGGTGATGTCGAATATCGTTGAAATGAGGCAGGGAACTCCCTTCCACGAGATCGGTGCGATTTCGACGATCACGGTGCGTATTTCGCCGGACCTTATTCGAATAGACACTTCCCGAGGAAGCAGGCGACCGGTTTTCTGCAATTCCTCCACGGCAGCCAGCCGATCTGCAGGGTTTTCCCACAAATTTAGTTTCGCGGTATTGGCTCCGATCAATTCTTCGCGAGGGTAGCCAAACAAATGACAACAGGCGTCATTGACCGCCATGATCTCGTTCGTTCCCTTTGTAATGATGGATTGCGAGACCGGGCTTGTGAAGAATGCGGTTGAAAAGCGTTCTTCGCTTTCCATTAAGGCTTCTTCCGCCTGTTTTCGCTCGGTGATATCCCAGGCATTCAGTAACAAGGCGTTGACCGAACCATCGCTATTTTTTATCGGGCTCATGCTGACCTGGAACCACATCATTTGACCATTGATGGGTGTTTCCAATTCGTTCAGGTCCAGGATCTGTTCATCGATCACTTTTCGGATGAAAGGCAGATATCGCCAGGCATATTCAGGCGGATAAATATCGAAGATGGTCCTGCCGATGATCTTCGGATCGCCCCACACGCGGATGCCCGCCGGGTTGGCATATAGGATCGTTCCTTCCCGGTTTAAAACAGCAATGGCGCTGTCGGAGGTTTCGGCAAGGCTGCGATAATTCTCCTCGCTGATCCTCAGTGCCGTCTCTGTCCGTTTTCGATCCGTGATATTGCGTGAAACGCCGTACACTTCCAGATGACCGGTTTCGGGATTTTGGATGAAGCGCGTGGTGGTCTCCGTCCAGACTGTGCTGCCGTCCTTGCAGGGTTGTTCGAGCTCGTCGGTATAGGTATCAAAGACTCCCTTGCCAAACAGGTCGAGGCGCGCAGGCAGTGCTTGAGCCAGATGCTCCAGCGAGGGCGGCGTAAGGGCATCGTTGAAACTTTGATGAACCACTTCTTCTGCTGTGTAGCCGCGCAGATGTTCCACCGATGGGCTGATGTAGCGGAAGAGGGAGGTTTCGACATCGAGGATCCAGATCACATCGGTGATGTTCTCTGCCAGCAGGCGGTATTGTTCCTCGCTTTCACGCAGGGCATTCTCTGCTTGTTTGCGCTCAGTGATGTCCATGGAATGGATCAAGACCCCCTCGAACGTCGGTTGGATGCTCAAGTCAAACCAACGGGTAAGTCCATCGGGATAGGTGAATTCATTTTCAAAATGGGTGGGAACTCTGTCCACAAGACAGCGCTGGATGACTTCGAACACTAGGGTATTCTCAATACCGGGCCACATATCTATGTAGATCCTGCCCATTAATTCCGAGTTGGGACGGCGGTTATGGGTCTCTGCCGAGTGGTTCAGGTAGATATAGCGCCAGTTGAAATCAAGGATCTGCACGCCTTCCAACATGCCATCCAATGTATTATGGAAGCGTTCTTCGCTTTTTTTGAGAGTCTCCTCTGCTTGTTTGCGTGCGGTGATGTCGGTATGCGTGCCCAACATGCGCAGCGGCTGCCCTTGCGAGTCGTATTCCACGATCTTGCCGATGGAGAGCAGCCACTTCCAATCGCCATCGACAGTGCGCTGGCGGAATTCGACCCTATATTCGGGAATGCGCCCGCTGATGTAGTCCGAATAGATTTGCGCGGTGGCATCACGGTCATCCGGATGGAGCCGCTCGATCCACGCATCATTGGTCTCAACAAAGGTCTCGGGATCATAGCCGAGCATCTCGGCGTACTCGCGGTTGACGACTGCGTCACCGTTCTGAATATTCAGGTCATACATGCCTTGATTGGCGGCACGCATGGAGAGTCGTAGCCGTTCCTCATTTTCCTTAAGTGCTTTCTCTGCCTGCTTGCGCTTAGTGACATCGTTCACCAGCACAAGGCGTGCATTCCGGTCTCCAAATAGCAGCGAGTGAGAAGTGATCTCTACGTCCAAAGTCGAGCCGTCTTTTCTGCGATGTCGCCAGCCGTCTGACCGTTGGAGTGTGTCGGTTTCCTCTGAAATATTCTGCATCAAAGCGGACACACCCTCCGCCGGGCGGATGTCTTTGAGAGTCAAGTTCTTGAACTCTTCACGAGAATACCCGTATTCATTAACGGCGGCGTCATTCACCATCAGAAAGGCGATCGTCTCCAGGTCATAAACCCACATGGGATACGGGTTGCTTTCAAAGAGCAACTTATAACGCGCTTCGCTCTCGAGCAGGGCTTGCTCTGCTCGCTTGCGTTCAGTGATGTCTTGCTGGCTGGCAACGCGGTAGAGCAGGTTGCCACTCTCATCACGCACACTGACCAGGTCCATTTGAACGGGATAATTCGTGCCATCCTCGCGGACCATCATCACTTCATATTGGGCATGACCAACCTTGTCTGACTCTGCCATCATACGCTTTACGAGATCGTGATCTTCCGGGGCATACATGCTAAGGATGGGCATGGAGGAAATTTCCTCGATTGTGCGTCCTTGCAAGCGGGCAAAGGCTGGGTTACAGGTCAGGATGGTATTGTTGCCGGGCAAGCCCAGCGCCATGCCGTGGGCACAATGTTCAAAGGCATCTACCCACTGGCGTTTAATACGCTCATTCTCCATCATGTCCAGCGCAAAGGAAATATCCAAACTCATTTCTGCGAGCAAGGAAAGTTCCTCTTTTGCTTTGAAGAATCCCGCCTGCGGTGAGACGATGGCAAGGGTGCCGATCACCTTTCCGCCTCGTTTGATCGGGACGACTGCCACAGCATGGTAGGGGAGCTTTTTGATGGAATCTTGCATAACGTTTAGGCGCGGGTCGGTCTGAACATCCTCGCTGGTTGTTACCATTCCCGAATGAATTGCCTGCGTCGTCAGGTGATCCTTGAACGCTTCGCTGTGAACGTTGATGATGGGCAGCGTCCAATGGTGAATGTCCATTCCGTTCGCCGCCACTGGCTTGATCTCGCCCGTGGTCTCATCCAGCAACCCCACCCATGCCAGCGAGTACTCTCCGAACTTGACCACCATATCGCAAATTGATTGGAACAGTTCGTCCTGCTCCTTGACTCGCACAATGGTCTGGTTGACCTGGCTGAGCGTGGCGTATAAGCGCTTCATTTGCTGAAGTTGTGCCTCGGCGCGCACGCGCTCGGTGATGTCTTGTACGTAGCCAATGAGGGAAACGGGTTGACCGCTATTGTCGCGGATCTGCCTTCCCTGTGTGCGCAGGGTGCGGATGGAACCGTCTGGTAACAGGATGCGAAACGAGAGATCGCCGGGTGCGCCTTCTTCGAGCGCGGCGCGGCTGACCTCTTGCGCGACCGTCAGGTCATCCGGGTGGACGCGTTCGGCGATGATGCGGTTCATATCGCCGTCGAAATCAGCGCGGTTAACCGCGAAGATACGGAACATCTGGTCGGACCACGTTAGACGTTGGGTGCGCAGGTCCAGTTTCCAACTGCCCACCTGCGCTACTTCCTCGGCGGTTGCAAGCATGTACTGGCTTTCGCTCAGGGCGACCTGAGTCTTGCTCTGGCTGGTGAGATCGCGGTTGGACTCAATGTAGCCGATCAGCGCGCCTTTCGGGTCGCGAATGACGGAGATCGAAGTGGAAATGGAGATGCGTCTGCCGTCCTTGCATTCCTGGGTGACATCGCCCGTCCATGCCCCGCCGGTGTGAAGCTGTTCGAGCACTTCCTCCCAGGAGGGTGTATAGAACTGGGTCGGAATGCATTCCTGCAACGGTCTGCCGAGGACTTCCGCCGCCTTCCAGCCGTATAGCTGTTCTGCCGCCGCGTTCCAATTCAATATATTGAGATCGGCGTCGGTGGAGATGAGTGCGTCGGTCAACTTATCCAACAGCCCGGCTTGATAGGTCAGGCGGCGGTCGCGTTCTCCCATGGATTTGATGTCACTTTTTAACAGCAGGTAGATCACCAGGGTGCTGATGCCTACATAGAGCCAGCCTTTTAGGAGTTGGATGAGGATGTACGTGGGAGAGGGAGGCGGGAACAGGAATTCCAGGATCCGGTCTGTGAGGACGATCCACAGGATGCCGAAGAGCAGGTATCCTGCCACGGTGCGGACGGGGGTGATCGTTTTTACCGATTTCATGGTCACCTTATCTGTTGGTTGCACGAGCCAGAAAACATGCCTGCAAGGTTCTGCTTTTCTTTCCACCCTGCTGGCGATCGCCTTGAAACTGTGCAGGGCTCGAAGATCTGCGGCACGGCGGTTCGTTCGTATACCGCAATTTGGAAAATAAAAATGCGGCAAGCGCCGCCCATTTCTTTTTCTTTGCCGATCCAATTTTTATCCCGGTGACTTGTAGATTTTCTGACATTTCCGCTGGGCAGATGCGGTACCCACGGACCGGGAAATACAAAAAAATAATACTTCATCTCACCCCTGAAATAAGTTGCAATCGCTTATCACCTTTAATTTTAATTCGGAGTGAAATTGTCGTCATTTGTCATTTATAACATTTTCGCGGGATTAATATCCCTCATTTTTAAGCGTCCGTTTTGCGGGGAAAAGCCGCCACACCAACAGGCTGAGATTGTAATAAAATGGTCGATAGGCGTAGGAATGTTCAACCATCATTTTTCTAGAGGAGCCATGCCATTCACCGTTGAATACGACCCCGAAGAAGAGACTATCACAGCGCGTGTTCAGGGCGGCGTGAATTTGGGCACCTTGCAGGATCTGGTAAAGGAGATCGTGAGCCTTGTGAAGCAGAAAGACTGTCATCGGGTCCTGAGCGACATGCGCGAAGCGGATCTGCTGGTTTCAATGGGAGAAATGTACTTTATGCCCCAATTCATCCAGGTTGTCGCCGCGGAAAAGGGTGTCAACCTGTTCAACGTTCAAAGGGCATTCCTCGCCGTCCAAAACGATACGACACTGCAATTCTTTGAGCTGATCGCAGTCAATCGAAATCACCACACGAAGATGTTCTTCGAACTCGAAGAAGCCAGGGCGTGGTTGAAGAATCACTAGCGAATGGGGGAGGATCCATCCACCGATGTTCAGATATTCAGCACTTGTGAAAAAATACTCCGCACCGTAGAATCATGCGAACCCTCTAAGCAGAAAAATGTCTCATCACATCGAATACGACAAAAAAGAAAACATCATCGTCATCACCATTCAGGGAAAAATGGCGCTGCTCGATCTCGTCAACGTTGGGCTGGGTATCGCACGCCTCGTTAAACAATCGGGCTGTACCGATTTGTTGATCGACTTGTGGGAGGGGGAGTTAATGCTCAGCTTGCTGGAGGTTAATGTTTTTCTGGGAGCCGCCTTCGAGACCATCCATGCTGCCGGCATTGATTTTTATGCCCTCAGGCAGGCGCTCCTCGCCAGGGAAGACCAATCGCTCCCGCACATATTCGAAACGATCGCCAATGAGCACGGGCTTAAAGTCAGGGTATTCCATGACCGCGAGGAGGCTCGATCATGGTTGAAAGAAGAAACCCCGGTAGATGAGATGCCGGAAACGAAGTGACAGTCACCTTTGCTTGAACCACTTCAACACCCCGTTCCCTGCCCAACGTCCGCTGGCGAAACAGGCGCTCAGCAAATAGCCGCCGGTGGGGGCTTCCCAATCCAGCATTTCGCCCGCGCAAAAGACACCCGGCATTGCCTTCAACATCAACTGTTCGTCCATCGAATCGAACGTCACCCCGCCTGCGCTGCTGATGGCTTCATCCAGCGGACGCGGCGCGGTCAACGGCACGGGCAGGTTCTTTAAATAAAATGCCAGCCGTTCCAGATCTGCAAATTCATCCTTCGGCACGAACTCCCTCAGCAAGCCCGCCTTCACCCCTTTGATTGCCAGCGTCTTTTCCAAATGACTCGCCATCGAACGCGACCCGCGCGGCTTGGATAATTTTTCCAACACTTGCGCCTCGGTTTTATCCGGCGCGAGGTCGAGCTGCATCACAGCTTTGCCCTCTGCGTACAGCGCATCCCGCATCAACGCCGACGCCGCGTAGATCAAACTTCCCTCCACGCCCTCCTGCGTGATGATGAACTCGCCCTGCTGACGGAACTCCCCGAACGACAACACCACCGATTTGACCGGCTGACCGTCGTACTTCTCTTTGAAGAATGGACTCCACGCCACATCGAATCCGCAATTGGACGGTTTCAGCGCATCGACCCGCGCCCCGGCATTCTCCAACCATTGAGTCCATGCCCCGTCCGAGCCGAGTTTGCTCCAACTCCCGCCGCCCAGCGCGAGGATAACCGCATCCACGCTGACGGTTTTGATTCCATCCGGTGTTTCGAGTTTTATTCTCAAGCCGCCGCCCTCAACGGAAATTTCCCCGACCCATCTGTGCCGCAAATGGACATTCACGCCCGCCGTATCCAAGCGCTTCAACCACGCCCGCAGCAGCGGACTGGCTTTCATCCCCACCGGGAACACCCGCCCCGATGTGCCAACAAAGGTCTCCACGCCCAATGTGCGCGTCCACTCACGCAGGTCATCTGGCGAAAAATCCATTAACCATTTTTCGACTTCATTTTTTTGCTTTCCATATCTGGCAACAAAAGACTCGAACGGCTCCGAGTGCGTCAGATTTAATCCACTCTTGCCCGCCATCAAGAACTTCCTGCCCAGTGACGGCATCGAGTCATACACATCCACCCGCGCGCCTTGCTGAATCAACACTTCCGCCGCCATCAACCCCGCCGGTCCACCGCCCATGATCGCTACAGTTTTATCCATGCAGATATTATAGTATGCCCGTGCCGAGTTCTTGCAAAAGTCCCCAAATTAACAAAGGACGGAAACTCTGCCTGAAGTAGAACTTCAGGATTCCTAAATAAAAACTCCCGCCCATGCGGGAGTCTCTGATAACTGATCACTGACCCTATTCACTCTACCCTCATCTCTCCACCCCCACCACCCCGCCGATCGCATTCATGCTGATCTTCCACGTACTGCCGACCTGGAATTGCTGGAATTCATCGACCGATTTTGGCGTATATGTCACCTGTCCGTCAGACGTATCGAAATACACGCTCAAGGTTTCAGACGCCGTACCCGTTCTCTGGTCACTGACCAGGCTCGGCTCCGCATAGACCGGATACAGATCATTCCCGTCCAGGTCATACGTCTGGATCGTCGTCCATTCATCCACGGTGTAACTGCAATATTGTTCCGTCTCGGTGTGGCATTCCTCCACGACTTCCGCGTACCCATTGCCCTGGTCAACGGTCTTCTCTTCACAGACTTCCTCGCTCTCGGTACGGCACGAGACGTTATACGCATCCGACGGCGCACTGCCGCGCTCGTTCGAGTAATTGACCGGTTGCACTTCCTGCACCGGCACAGATGTCTGCCAGTACACGCTTGCCACGGTCCCATCCACCGAGCGGGAGGGGAACACGAACAGGAACAGGATCGCCACACAACACATCAACAAGAACGCGCCGATGCCGCCAAAGATCAGCGGATTGATGCCCTTCGATTTCGGCTTGGCAGTTGAAGCCGCCGCCGCGCCCGCTCGCGCTCCAACCGGCGCTGGCTGGGGTTGAACTGTCGCTTTTGGCAACGGAGCGCCGCATTGCCCGCACGTCGTAGCCGTTCCCGGGTTCTCAAAATTACAATTGGCACACGTGATCGCTTTCGGCGGGGGAGCAGCCGCTTGCAATGCCTGTCCCGCCTGACGCGCCTTGCCTTCCTTCAGATCGCCGCCGCATTGCGAACAGGTCGTCGCTGTTGCCGGGTTGCGCGTGCCGCAGAATCCGCAGTGGATGTCCGCCCCGGCTTTTGCCGCCGCGACTCCCTTTTCATCGGTCACCAGTTTTTCTTCCGACGCGCGTTGGAACTGCACATTCTCCGGCTGGGGTGCGCCGCAATTTCCACAGGTCTTCACCGAGCCAGGGTTGCGTCCATCGCAATTGGGGCAGACCCATTCGAGTTGAACAAACCCCTTGCTTCTTTTCTGCATATCAAACTCCTTGACGAGTGTTTTTTAAAGTCTACATCAAAATGGAATACGAGTGAATAGGATAAATGTTGCATTACCCACGTAGTGGCGACTTTAGTCGCTTTTGCCGCCCCTAGACAAAACCATGCCACTTGCGGATCTCCGCAATGCGCGACTCATGATCCGGGTCCTGATACGGCGAGGGATCGTTCGCTTCTTTGCCGGACCGGGAGCCGGTCAACGCACCGAAAACGGATGCGGCGCCGTTGGCGACGTTCTCCGGGTCATAGCCGCCCTCCAGCACAAAGACGATTCTCCCGCCGCAATATTCCTCGGCAATATCCACTAGTTTTTTCGAGACTTCGTAAAACCCCTGCGTGGAGAGTCCCAGTGAGGTGATCGGGTCATTCCAATGTGAATCAAATCCCGCCGAGACCAACAACAGCCCCGGGCGGAAAGCGTCCACCATTGGCTTGAAGATCGAGTCCGCGATGCGCGCAAAGGTCGCGTCCCCGGCGAACGCATGGAGCGGGACATTCGCAATGCGTTTCTTCGCATTCGGCGCATCCGTGATCCAGCCGGTTCCGGGATAAATTCCCCATTGATGCGTCGAGACGAAACCCGTCCGCTCGTCATCCATGAAGGAGGCTTGTGTGCCGTTGCCGTGGTGCGCGTCGTAGTCGATGACCATCACGCGCTCCATGCCGTGTGCCAGCGCATCCTGTGCGGCGACAGCGATGTTGTTGAAGATGCAGAATCCCATCGCGCGATGCGGCTCGGCATGATGCCCCGGCGGGCGGACGATGGCGAACGCGTTCTGCGCGTCTCCACTTATCACTGCGCGTGCGCAGGCGATGACTCCGCCCGCAGCGAGCAAGGCATTATCGTAGGATAATGCTGTCACGTACGTGGGCGCGTAGTCGATGATCCCGGCTCCCTGTTTGCAGACCTCTTCGATGGCGCGGATCATCTTCGGCTGATGGACTCGCGCCACCTCTTCCACAGTCGCCGGTTTCGCATCGATGCGCTCCGCATTGAACGAATCCAATTGCGGCTCGAGCAAGTTCAATCTGCCCGGTCGTTCCGGGTGGTCGGGATATTCATGGCTTCTGGAAGGAACGAAGGTGTAAACGGTATCCATAAAGGAATTATAGCAACAAACTCAGCAGCCCCGGTAATGCAGGAACTATTTTCCCTGCATGATCTGTGCCCGCACGAACTTGGAATAATCCTGCCAGAAGGGTGATTGAATACTGATATCGGTTGGCATTGGTGCTGTCGTTACGGCTGTATTCAGCTTGGCAGGATCGAAAAAACTGAATGGGTCAACGGGTGGGGCAGGGGAGGCGGGGTCCACCAGCGCTTCATATGGGATCGTCCATGTGTGGGTGACATTGGTATCCTGTCCCATGGTAATGGAGGTCCCCACAATAACGATGTTCCGATTGTATTTGGGATCGAGCACCCACTCGCACAGTCCATTCCTTTGTACACCGATGGGATATCCCAGGATCCCCGATTCGAAATTTTTGGATGATTCAAAAGGCTGGTCGAGGTTTCGGTCATAATGCTCCGGTTTGACCTGCAATCCATCCGCGTTGACAAGCATCATCTGTTCGATGGGAACATCCAGAACCGGGGTCGAGGGGAAGGCTGGGTCGAAATTGTTCGCTATGATCGAAACCAGAAAAAGTAATTCCCCCCGTTCCCCGGTCTTGGCTATGGAGCTTAGCAGCCTAGCCTCGAAATTCTCCAGGGGTTGTGATTGCAGGATGTAATCGTTCAAGTAGGCAGCTTGTATCAATAGCGGACTCAGAAACGTGATGACGATGTGTACCTCGTTCATGTTATTTGCCCTGATGCTGATCACATCCGTGGCGCGGATGGTTTCGCCCATCAGGTATTGCGAGACGGTATATTGAGTCCCAACCACGGTGTTTGCAAGTTCTGCCATGCTGTTGACCGGCGCGATCGAAGAACCGGGTTGTGCTCCATTGGGCATAAGCGTAGGGGTGTTGATCGGCGATGTTTGCTGTACGAGATTTTTGATCACTTCCAGCATTCCAAACTCGTAGATGTTCGGAGTGCCATCCCTAACTTCAGGCATGCACGGCGCATAATCTAGCGCTGGAGGAACTAACTCCCCGCCGCAGGCGGTCAGCCCCGCCAGGGCAAACACAACCAAACACCATCGCAGGATGGTGGCACGCGTGAATCGATAGAAACCTGCTGGCATTACCCACCTCTCGTTTAGAACTAGTGTGATTTTAGCATTCGTTCTTACATCAGCCACCCCGGAATTTTGTCGAATGGATACGAATATTCCCTCGCTGGATGACGATGAAACAGTAAATTGATTATATTGATTACGTCAGGGTGATTCAAGTGAGTTCTATCCCCTTAAAAGTTCCGCCGCCTGCCAGCATGGGGGGGACATGCTGGGCAGGGCGGCGGGAGACACCAAAATACCAGTAAAAGGGAGGGCAGGTGTCGTACGGATAATATACACCCTATTTGTCTAGATTTCATTAAAAAAATATAAGACATTAGTACTACTCTTTCCCTCCGAAGAGTTTTAGCCACTCATCCACTTCGGTCTTTGACATCTGCCGGGTATCGTCATCAGTCTTTGTTTTCGACGAAAGCGCGATCCTCAACTGCCGGACAAATTCCTCCGAGCTCATGGGCTGTGATTGGTTCAATCTCGCCCCTCTTTGCACTTCATGGTCAGACGAGACCACGATCCAGTTCTTCGCCGAGTTCCCCATACCATCCAACCGCGCGCGGATAGCGGAATCAGCCGTCAGTCCGCGGGAGATGAAATGCGCTTTGACCGTTCCCAGTTTACGGGTCCCGGCATATCCGGCGGGAGCGCCGTCAAAGTACACTTCCACCTGCTGACGTTTGATCCGCGCAAATTCCTGGAGGAAGCGCACCAGTTCCATTTCATCGTCGGGGTTATCGAGATGAAGTCCGATCTTCGGGATGAGGTTATGTCCGTCGACCAAATAGGGCATGTGGATATTGTACTAAAAACTGACAGCCACCTCGTAAAGGTGACTGTCATATCGATCAAGCAGGTTCCGCAACCTTCGTGGTCACTTCAAAGTTGGGCGGGTTTTCGAGCGTCTTCTTCACCTTGCACAACTCAGCGGAGCGTATGAGCGCGCCGTGGTATTGCTCGGGGAAGGTGGGGGGCACCTGAATTTCAAGGTCGATGCGGTCCATCAATCCGGTCATCATGTTCGGGTAATTGCGTTGGATGATGCGAATACCATCGGTGGGCAGGTTGCGCTGTCGGCAAAAGCCCAGCACATAAATTCCCGCGCAGGTTCCGATCGAAGCCAGGAACAGTTCGAACGGCATCGGCGCAGTATCCGCGGGGGGCTGGTCGGTTTGGAAAGTGTGCCCGCGATAATGGGCGTCCACTTGCAGCCCGCCGGGGAAGTCAATGATCATTTCCATGCGTAGATCCTCCAAATAATAGTTATATTCATTTGATGTGGAACATCGTCAAAAGTTGCAAAAAAATAGAACCTGCATAGCTTATCAAAATTTAATTGCACCAAATTCATCCTGATTACGTATATAAACTTGTGCCTGCGCCGTCCAAATATGCATACGAGACGGTTTTCGGAAAAGCAAATCCGAATATAATGAACAGACCAACCAGAAGGAGACTCACATGACCGAGAAAAAAACTTCCGACATTATCGTCACCCAGCAAGGCGGCGTTGTCCGCAATGTGATCAACCAGTTAAAGCTTATCTTCCGTCTCATGGGCGATAAGCGAGTAAATTTCCTCGCCAAACTGATCCCGGTCGGCGCATTTGCCTACCTGTTGTTCCCCGCCGATCTGGCGCCGAACATTGCACTGCCGGTCATCGGCGTGTTGGATGACGCAGCCATTCTCTGGCTTGGCTCCTATGTCTTCACCGAACTCTGCCCGCCAGACGTGGTCGCCGAACACATGAAAGCCCTGGCGAGCACCACCACCACGAACGCATCAACCGATGATGTGGTGGATGCGGAAACCACCGACACCACCGAATAAACTACATGAAACGACTATTGATCTTATTGTTACTGCCTGCCATTGCATGCGGCGGATTTTCCGATTCCACCCCGCCGACGCTTACGCCTCTTCCCCCGACGGAAACGGTTTCTGCGCCTTCAACCTCATCTCCGCCGCAGACTGATACTGCCACTCCTCCGCCGACCAGTACAAGCCAATTCCCAGATGCTTCCGCCTTTGAATGGCGGCTCATTGCTGCCGGTCTCACCCGCCCCGTGGATTTGCAATCCGCGTTCGACAGTTCGGGCAGGCTGTTCATCATCGAAAAATATGGCGTCATCCGCATTCTCAAAGATGGCTTGGTGCTTCAACAGCCCTTCCTCAACATCGAAGACCGGGTGAATGATACAAGCAATGAAATGGGGTTATTGGGTTTCGCGTTCCACCCCGATTTTGAACAGAACGGGTATTTCTATGTCAACTACACTGGCGCAGGTGGGCACACGCGCATTTCGCGTTTTCAAGCCAGCGGCGATTCCGCTGACCCGAATAGTGAGCAGGTGCTGATGGTCATCGAACAGCCATTCCCGAACCACAATGGGGGGGCGGTGGCATTCGGTCCCGATGGTTATCTGTATCTGGGTCTGGGCGATGGCGGCTCGGCGGGTGACCCATTCAAAAATGGTCAGAACCCCAATGTCAAACTCGGAAAGATCTTGCGTATAGACATTGATAATGGAGACCCCTATTCGATCCCTTCAGACAATCCGTTCGGCAGCGAGATCTGGGCGTACGGTCTGCGCAATCCCTGGCGCATCTCCTTTGATAAAGCCAACGGCGACCTGTGGATCGGCGATGTTGGGCAGGGCGAATGGGAAGAGATCGACTACCTGCCTGCCGGGTCCCCTGGTGGGGCGAACTTCGGCTGGAGCATTATGGAAGGCAATCATGGCTACGACGGTCAGCCGGACCTGAGCCTGCTTCTGCCGGTGGCGGAATACAACCACGAGTTCGGGTGTTCGGTCACGGGCGGTTATGTCTACCGCGGCTCCATGCCGGAGTGGAACGGAGTCTATCTGTTCGGCGACTATTGTTCGGGAACGGTCTGGGGGGTTCTCCCAGCTGATGGTCAGTGGCAGTCTCAAGCCCTGTTTGAAGCGGGGGTAACGATCACCTCCTTCGGTCAGGATGATGCCGGGGAGGTCTATCTCCTCAGCGATGCCGGAGATGTTTACAAACTTGCAAAGAAATAAGGACTTATCACATCCTAAATAGGCGGTTCGTCATGCGAGTTTATGACGCCTGTCACTGGTGTGGCAGGCGTTTTTCTCGTAAACTTCTGAACATAAGTCAGGAGGCAGCATGACCACCCAAAAAGTTTGGCAGACCGAGAAAGTGAAATACTGCGAACATGCGGGGCAGGAAGTGGCAATCGAAAACGAGGTTGTCTACCCTGCGGAACACCTGCCGGATCAGCCTCCGCGAGTTACAGCACGCCGTTGCTCACATTCACTGGAATGTAACATGATGGAAAAACCGGCTTGCTCTCTCTGTGGCACGAACCCTGACCTAAACCTAGTTTAATCGAGCAACCGCAAGTTGCTCCTCCAAACTCTCTCTCCTCCCTCTGAGTTGGTCTATTGGCTGCACCGCGTGAGAACGCGGTGTATGCCGTTAAAAAG
>CAYJPO010000084.1:0-18551 GCA_964372045.1 uncultured Anaerolinea sp. | reverse complement strand
CCTGACAGCGGAAGCACATGATACAGGCGTAGCTGTCCATGATCTGCTCCCAGCCGAGGTCTTTCATTTTCGCCGCGCCGAACTGCTCGATGCCCTGGTCATCGAGGTTGATGTAACTCAACTGCCCGATGGATTTTCGTTCAGGTTTGAGCGCGAAATTCAACGGCGCGAAGAACAGGTGGATATGTTTTGAGTAGGGGAAATAAGGCAGGAACGCGACGACTGCGCCAATGGATAACCAGAAGGCAAGATGTTCTCCCACAATTAGCACACTCGGGTCAACCCCCGACCATAAGCCTGATACGGCTGAGATGGTGGGTTGCCAACTGTCAGTGTGACCCGCCACTGCGAGATTGAACGACTCGCCCAGGAACCGCATCGCATTGTGCATGAAGATGAACGTGGCGACGATCGCCGAATCACGCATGATGCCGAAGCGGGCTTTCGGGTTGAGTAAAGTCGTCTCACGTGTGGACAAAGTTGCGGGTCGCATGATGAAGCGGCGGAACGCCATCGCCAAAATACCGAAGATGATGGCGACGTTGGCGATATCCGCAAGGAGACGGTACGCATTCCCAAACCATCCCAAATGATCGAGAAGTTTGAAATTTGTGTAGGCGTAGATCAGGTCTGCGAGGTTGATGAGCAAAAACGAGAGGAAGCCCCAGCCGATGAGCGCGTGCAAGATGCTTGGTCCAAGACGGAAACGAAAAACGGGTTGGAACAACCCCACCTTGACGATGAGTTCCCAAACCCGTTTCCAAATGAGCGACCAATTCACCTTGCCCTGTCCGCTGGAAATGTGACCGACGATGCGCATCACACCGCGATAGGTAAAATACAGGGCAACCAGGGTTGCCACCACAAAGAGGATTTTTTCTACAAGCGTGAGCATGAAGCCTCCAGGAAATGATGTCATTGCGAGCGCGGAGCGCGAAGCAATCTTCTGGAAAATTGGGGATTGCTCACCTGCCCTTGCGGGCGGTGCGAGGGTCGTTAGGAATATCACCCTCCTCGCACGCGTGCCTGTTGTACCGTGCAGGCAATGACATTAGTTGATAAAGTTTAGCACAACTTCATTTGATTGTCTCAAAATTCACGCATGACGTTCATCCTTCAACCCCGCAACCATTTTCCCCAATTTCTCAACTTACCAACCTACCAATTCCCAACCTACTGACTTATATCGTTGACATAGTCCACCGCGCCCGAACATGCGCCGGTGAGGAACGGCGATACGCTCTCCCAGGTTAAGGGCAATCCGCTGACGCCGTTCGCCGCGCTGACCGCTTCCGCCAGACAGCCGCCGCCCGCGTTGTAGTTGACGAGGGTGAACTTCCACAGGTCTTCATACGAGGCGGCAACGCCGGGAGCGCTGCCAGTGTAGTTGGTAACGACCTGCCCAGCCTGCTCGCAATTTGCGATCATCGTGTGAGCAAAGACCCCCACCGAAAAATCCGCTTGAGAAAGGTCGAAGCCGAGCGGGCATTCTTCGCACTCCGCGTTGACACTGACAACCAGCGCGCGGCGAAGTTCCTCCTGCAGTTCTACGTCGAGATTGGCATAGCCCAAGCCGCAGGTCTCCGAATCCATCACGAGCGGACAGAATTGATTGAAGAAGGAACGGTTCCAAAAGAGGGTCGTATCTGCGCCGTTCTCGGTCAGTTGCCCCAGCCCCACATCGCCGAGCGCCTGGAAGATCCCGGGCCAGAACTGGCTTTCGCGCGCGAACAGGTTTTTCAACAAACGGGCGGGCACACCTGTATCTTTTGCCGTGCCGAGGATCAATTCGTCGAACTGGTTCTGCCATGTTTCGACGGCAGGGCGCGCTTTTTCCAACCCGCATTGATTGACCACATTTCCCGGAGCCAGCCCGCCGTCGGGACAAGTTCCCGCATCCACCACTCCCTGCATGATCAGGTTTGCGGCAAGATACGTGTAGGGAATATCGCTGCTGAGTTCTTCGCTTTGGGTTGGGGTACTGAGCCATTCCGGGGCGCCGCCAACGGGAGGAAACACGCCCCAGGATTCAGAGCACGAGGCGATGACGTGTCCCTGCCATTGCGAGGAGAGTACATCCACATACCAGTAAAGCTGGTCGGGGTCGCCTTCATCAACCAGCTTTGCGCGCACTTGCGCATCATAGACGATGCTGCTGTCGCCATACGTGGAATATGCCCAGAACTGAACCGTCGCGCCTTCCTCGTCAGTTTCGGGGATCTGGAACTTGCAGGTATCGGTCTCGTCGCAGAAGAACGACTCGCCGTTGTATGTGCCTTCGATCTTGTAAATGGATTCGTTCGGCAGCGGTTCTGTCCCCTCGATGACGAGCGTGGGATTGGTCTCGCAAATATTCGTGGAGGTGCTGTAAACGGGTTCGCAATCTTCGAGGGAGACCCACGCGCTGGCGGCGGGAAGTTCGAGCGCGATCTCTTTTTCCTTCACCTGGCTGTCGATCAGGCGCGCGTAATAGCCCTCGCAGTTGTGGACATCCCGGATATTACACAGCGGTTGCGAGACCCATTTTTGGTAGATGAGTGTTCCGCAGTCTCGATATACTTCTTCCGGCAAAGGCATCCCATCGTGGTCAATAACAATGGAACAGGCGAACTGTTTGTTCTTCCACGCCAGAAGGTGCCACTCGTACGAGGTGTATTCAACCGCAATGACGGAAAAGCGGTCGGGACCGGGGGGAGGGTTGGTTTCAGCATCCGGTGCCGGGTCCAGGCTGGAAGCGCCCGCGGGGACAGACGTGATCGCAAGGCTGGTAATCACGATCAGCGCGAGAAGGGTGCGGGGCATCCATCGGTATTTTTGCATGAGGGATTAAACAAAAAGAGTCCGTTTTTTTATTATAACGGACTCTGTCCTGCCGTCGGCAATCAATTTTTATCGGATTTATCCAGCTCCTGGAGCATCTCCAGATCGCGCTTGAGGTTCTTGTTGCGGATGTAAATGCTGAGCACGTAGATGCCCATTGTCAGGAAGGAGATCACGTAGCCCGCGATCATGTAATTGTCGGTGTTGGGAATGGTTTCCATTTTTTATCTCCGGTTCACATCGAGACTTTGAGTTTGAGCTGTTCGACCGTCTCTTCCAGCCTGCCGACACGGATGCGGTGCCACATGAAGTCAACGAAGAGGACGGTGAAGGCGAAGAGGGCGAAGAAGAAGGCGGTACGCATATCGGCGGTCATGCTGAATCCGCCCTGTGCCTCGGCGCTCTGGCTGCCGATGACGACCGGGTGAATGGTGCGGAAAAGGCGGATGACCATGAAGGTGATCGGCGCGCTGAGTCCGCCCAGCAGAGTGTAGACCGCGCCGAAACGGGCGCGTTTTTCAGGGTCTTCGATCCCCTGACGCAGCATGAAGTAGGCAATGTAGACGAGTTCGGTGACGGCGGCGGTGGTCAGGCGCGGGTCCCAGGTCCACCAGGTGTTCCAGGCGGGACGAGCCCAAATGGAGCCGAGCACGATGGTCAGGAAGAAGAACATCGTGCTGACTTCGACCGCGGCGACCTCGAAGCGGTCCCAGCGCATGTCTTTGGTGATGAGGTAGACGACCCCTGCCAGAGCGGCGAGCACGAAGCCGACCAGCCCGACCCAGGCGGTGCCGATGTGGAAATAGAAAACGCGCTGAACGTTTCCCATCACCGCTTCGGTGGGGGCGAAGACTAGGGCGAAATATGTGGATACGCCAAGGACGATAATGGAGGCGATATCCAGGATGGTGAGTGCAATTGGTTTGGATTGCATTGGACAAACTCCTTGAGAATTACGATTTACGATTGCAGAATTTCGATTATGACACTGTCACAATAGCATTGGCTGAGAATAAATCTTGAGGATTTATAGATTTTGGAGTTTCTATTCTTCAACGACCGAATCGAAGACCATGAAGGATGCGGCGATGAAGACCACGTCATAAACGATGAGCAGGTTGAGCGGCGTGAGGATCTCAGCGAAGGTCGCGTCGGCAATGATCCCGCCGCTGGCTTTGACGGATGCCAGGAGCACTGGGATCGCCACAGGGAAGAGCAGAATGGGCAGCAGGACATCCCGCGTGCGCGTCTGCACCGACATGGCGGAGAGCAATGTGCCGACGGCGATGTACCCGATGGAGCCGAGTAGGAGCACGCCCAAAAATTCAGGTTTGAAGATGCGGGTCTCGTTGTAGAGCATGGCATACATCGGGATGACAATCGCTTCGACGATGAGCATGAATGCCAGGTTGCTGATGGCTTTGCCGAAGTAGATCGCCGAGCGGTCCACCGGCGCGAGCAGGAGACCGTCCATACAGCCGCGATCTTTTTCGACTGCCATCGAACGGTTGAGACCAAGTGTCCCGGCGAAGGCGAAGGTGGTCCATAGCACGCCCGCCGTAACGGATCGGCGGACTTCGACATTCAATTCCAGCGCGAAGTTAAAGATGAGGATGACCAGCATCGAAAAGACCAGCATGGCGGAAAGCAGTTCACGCGAGCGGAATTCGGCAGCCAGATCTTTTTGCACGATGGCGAAGGTGGCTTTGAGGAGGGAAGGGGTGGGATGATTCATGGGCTAATAATGCTCAAGGCGGCGTCCCCGCCGCCGGGGACGGCGGCAGGAGCGTGTGATTAGTTCTCCAGCGCTTTCTTGTAAAAATCGAGCAGGTTGGAGCCTTTGAAATCCTCGCGCTTTGCAGAAGCCGCGATCACACCGCGTGAGAGGATGTCGAAGCGGGTGGCGAGGTCTTCGGCGCGGGCGAGGTCATGCGAGGTCATCACCACGGTGCGTCCCTTTGCGGCGACGGAGCGCAGGACTTCATCCAGCATTTCCGAGGCGTCCTGGTCCAGACCGGTGTAGGGTTCATCGAACAGCATCACTTCCGGGTCGTGGATGACCGCCCTGCCAATGGCGAGTCGCTGCTGCATTCCGCGCGAGAAGGTGCGGACGAGGTCACGGCGGCGGGACTCAAGACCGACCATGTTCAGAACTTCGGTAATTCGTGATGGATAATTCTGAAGTCCATACATCCGCGCGTAGAATTGCAGATTTTCCTCGGCGCTCAGATCGGGATAAAGCAGGGGCATGTGCGAGACCACACCCAATCGCGCGCGGACCTTGGCAGATTCGTTCGGCAGGGAATATCCCGCCACTTTTACACTGCCCATTGAGGGGCGGGAGAGGGAGGCGAGGATGCGCAGGAAGGTGGTCTTGCCTGCGCCATTGGGTCCAAGCAGAGCCACGAATTCACCGGGCTCCACCTGAAAATCCAACCCTTTCAGGATGGTCTTCAACCCAAAACGCTTGATGAGCTTTTTGACTTCGATCATGGGAAGTTTATCCCGTCATTGCGAGGAGGGTGCTCTCCCCGACGAAGCAATCTCTACCTTCATCCGAGATTGCTCACCGCACTGGAGTACGGTGCAAGTGTCGGGCAAAGGACAAGAACACCCTCGCAATGACGAGGTCATCCTTTCCTCTTCAATGCGTTCTTCAATTCCTCACGCCGATTTTTATAGGCTTCATCCGACATTTTGCCGGAGCGGTGTAGGTCGTCGAGGGCGATGATGGCGTCCATCACGGATTCGGCATCGTCGTACTCGTTTTCTTCCTCTTCTTCATCGCCTTCGAATTCTTCTTCTTTATTTCTGTCGCGCAGGTACATCCAGACACCGGCAATGATCAACACCACACCGAACGCGCCGACACCGATCAGCAGACTTTGATTTTGCGAGACGTCAGCGGTTACGGCAGTATCCTTCGGTTTTCCGGTCAGCGTGAATTCAATGGAAGTATCTTTGGCAACTACACCGGAAGTGTACACATGGAAATTGGCATCTTGAATGGCTTGTACGCCAGTATCGGTCAGGGACTCGCCCTCAGCGTCCACGCCTTCGGGCAGGTAGAGGGTCACTTCGGCGATGGATAACAATGCCGGTTGTGAGATCAGGATCTCATCAGCTTTCGGAATGGAGGCAAAAGCGATCAATCCGTAGGGAATTTCGCTGGGCGGCATGGCAAAGCCGTCTGCAGTGGAGACAAATGGCGCGCTGTCTTGTGCGGCTTCGTAGCCAAGTCCGTTGGAGCCTTCGGGGAAGGCGATGAACGGTATGTTCTGGCTGTCGCCCATTGTGACGACGATCGTTTTGTCGCTGGTGTTTACGATGCTGTAGACCGCAAAGATCTGCGCAGCATCTTCGGTGGCAAGGTCCATGAAGATCTGCAGGGAGCTCACTTGAAGGCTGCTGATATCGTCAGTGGTTTCGTAGACGACGATATTGGGCAGCGCGATCTCAGTAGCGCCCGCCGATACGATCGCAAACTCAGACTGATATTGCAGTCCATCCACTTCGACTTCGGAGAGATAGATCTCGTTCTCGGCTAACGGCGTGTCGAACGTGTACGTACCGTCGGCGTTGACCGTTCCTTCAAGGGTGAGGAATTCCTGCGGACCGGCGCTGGGGTCGTCACCGTGATCGTACCCGCGCAGGGTGATGACGAGATCGGATGGGAGGTCTTTGCCGGTGCGATTGTCAATTAAGCCGATGATGTTGCCTGCGCTCGTTGACGCTGCTTCTGTCGCTTCTGGCGTGACCTCAGCCTGGGGCGTGCCTTCGGCGGGTGTCAATTCCGCTGACGGTGTGGCAGATCCGCTTTCGGTGACTGCGGGAGTCTCGGTGGCAGCGACCGCTACCGGCGCGGCAGGAGGCGCAAACGTCAGGGTGCGGATATAAGCCGCGACCGCGTAGGCTTCCTCATCGGAGAAGGAACTTCCAAACGCAGGGAAATTTTCACCGCCTTCGCGGATCATGCCGACGAGGTCGACCGTCGAGAGGGCAGACATCATTTCCAGATTGCTGAAGGCATCGCCGCAGTCGGCGCAGTTCTCTTCAAAGAGGGCTTTGCCGGTTTCGATCTGTTCGTTCGTGGTGTGCAGGGTGAGCGCATACGAAACGACATCCCAACGTTCCTGATCGCTCAGGCTGTTGAAGGGCGGCATGAAGCGGTCGAGGTTGCCTTGCGTGACCGTGGTGTACCATTTTGCGGGGGAGGCTTTGCTTCCATATTCAGGCAAGCCGATGGGAATGACAGCCACCGGCAGTTCTTTGCCCTGGTCGCCGTCGCCCAAGCCGGTCTCACCGTGACAGGGTGCGCATTTTTCAGCAAAGATGACCTTGCCATTTTCAATATCCGGCGCGGAGGCAGGGTACATCGGTCCAAGCGTGGGCATGGGAGTTGGCGGGATGTAATTCGGCGGGGGAGTGACATCGGCTGCAAGTGTGAAGTTGCAGGCGGAGAGCAGTACGGTTCCAATTGCTAAGAAAATGATGTGACGAAATTTCATGAATTCCTCGGTGGAGGAGAACGGTAATTAGTTAATGGTAATTACCAATCTCCAAGTACTAATTACTTCAAAGACTTCCCGCACGAAGGGCAGAAGCGGTCTGTCACCAGCACGGGCTTGCCGCACTTGGGGCAGAAACCGGCGGACTTGCTTTTATGCTGTTTGCGGCGCGATGCGACCATGGCTTCGATGTCGTCGTCATTTAGGCTGGCGGCTTCGCTCGAAGCGTCGGCGCGTTTTGCGGCGGCGGCTTTTTCGATGCGTGATTCAGCGTTGACCCCGGATGAAGATGCCGGTGCGACTTCATCGAGCTTGCGCAGGATCTCCGCGCCTTTTTGCAGGAGCGCGGCGCGTTGTTCGGGGTAATCCTCTGCGGGGATCTTGCCGAGATTGAAATCGAAATCCAATTCCTGCAGCGAGTTGATGACCCGGTCGCGTTCGGCTTGCAACGAGGAGATTTCATGCATATTGTCCGCGACCATGCGGCGTCCGCGCCGGGTGAGCGGCGCATATAGATAAACGCCTACGACCACCAGCACAGCCAGGACGAGAAAGATTGAACCTAATTCCATTACATCCGCCTTACGGTAGTTTTTGTTCGATGATGGAGTTGATCTCAGCGACGGAAAGGAAGGGACCTACTTTCACATAGTACAACACGCCGTTGGGGTCAATAAAGTATGTCTCAGGCACGCCGCGAATGCGGAAGATCTGCGAGATGCGTGTGCCCATGTCTGGACCGTTATAGAATGAAATGGCGAACTTTTTCAGGTAGGCGCGGGCTTCAGGCTCGGTGTCCACGTAATCTGCGCCGAGGAAGACGACCTGATCGCTGTCCTTGTAGGTTTGCCAGGCTTCTTCGAGTTCGGCGGCTTCCTGTTCGCATGGTTTGCACCAGGACGCCCAGAAATTCAACACGACCACCTTGCCCTGAAAATCGGAAAGCTTTACTTCGCTTTTGCCTTCATATTCATATCCGCTGAAGAGCGGCAGGGTGAAATCGGGGATCGCATCCCCCGGCTGGACGGTCCCCTGTTGTCGTTTGTTGAGGATGACCCCCACCAACACCAACAGTGCCGCAAGGAAGACCCAAATCACGACCTGCACCCAGAGGGCGACGCCGCGTTTGGGGGTTGTTGTTTCTGTCATGGCATTCTCCAATGAAGACCTGACAGGTTTCCAAACCTGTCAGGTCTGTTATGTTATTTTCTGTTCTTCAGTTCTTCTTCCAAACGCGCAATGTATTCATCTTTTGAAGAAGAGTTACCCGCCTTCTCAATCTGACCTGCGGCTGATGCTTGTGCCCTGGGCTTGGTCCACTGCCGGAACGAGCGGAAGAGGATGAATGCGCCCGCCAGGATCATCACCGGCGGGAGGATGTACACCAGCCAGTTCAACCCGGTGCGCGGCGGCTCGGAAAGTACGCGTGCGCCGTAGTTATCCACAAAGTATTGCTTGATCTCATCTTCGGTCATACCCTGCGACAATTGCAGGCGGATGAGCTCACGCCATTGGCGGCACGCTTCCGTCGGGCAGACATCCAGCGGGGTGTTCTCGCAAACGGGACAATACAACTGCCCGGCGATCGCGTTCACCTGATCATCGGTGATGCCGTCTTGAGCGAAGACGGTAGTGGTGAAGGCGGCAAGGATCAGCGCAATGAAAAGTGATACGTAAAACGTGACGCGTAAATTTCTGCTATGAAAAAATTTGTTCATCGAAGGTCTCCTAACGGATTACGCATCACGGATTAATCAGCCGCACTGGTCTGGCGATTCCCAGCCGCTGCCTTGCTTCGGATGGGTTCCTCTGCCGGGTCTTTGTCGGGCCAGGCGGCGAAGACGAGACCGAACAGGAATGTGATGCTGCCGATCCACATCCAGTTGACCAGCGGGTTGACGTAGATCTTGAACGTCGCGCCGATGGAGGAGACGGGCTGCCAGTCTACGAGCAGGATGTACAGGTCATCGCGCAAAGTGGAACGCTGACCGGGGATGGTCATGTTCTGTTGTGAGTCGAAGTAGTAATCGATGCGCGGATACAGTTGACCGAGATAAATGCCGTTCTCGTACACATCCACCACGGCGCGCGTGTAATTGACGCCTTCGCCTGCGCTTTCCCACGAAGCCAGTTCGCGGTACTCAACTGTGTAATTACCGATGTTCAACTGCTCACCCTGGGCAACCGTTCCCTGCGTTTCGGACTGGAAGAGTTCGATGCCGAGGATGCCGACCGCCATCAACGCCATGCTGATGTGGATGATGTACCCGCCATAGCGGCGGCGGTTGCGTCCCATCAGGCGGAAAAGCGCTGTAAAGAAATTTTCGTCCTGCGCCTTCTGCCTTGCACGCGCGCCGCGCCAGAATTCATGGAAGGTGGCGAACAACGCCAACGCAACGAGGAAGAACCCGATCAAGGCATAGAGGTTCTGTGTGTAGGTGAAGAACAGGACCACGGTCACGATCACAGCCGCCGTGGCGGACTTCCACAACGCGCGTCCGAGAGTCTGGACGGTGGAGTGTCCCCACGCTGAGAGCGGAGCGATCGCCATCAGGAAGAGCAGACCCGAGAAGAGCGGAGCCGTGGCGCGTTCATAGTAGGGCGGACCGACGGTCACTTTTTGACCGGTGAACAATTCCGAAATAAGCGGGTAGATCACACCCCAGAAGCACACGACGAGGATGCTTATGAACAACAGATTGTTGAGCAGGAACAACGCCTCGCGTGAGAGCATGGAATTCATCTCGGTCTCGCTTTTCAGTTCGGGCCAGCGCTTGATGAGCAAAGCCACCGAAGCGATCAGCGAAAGGCTGACGAAGCCCATGAAGAACGGACCGATCGGGCTGTTCGCGAAGGCATGCACCGACGAGAGCACACCTGAGCGCGTGAGGAACGTCCCGAAAATAACCAGTGCGTATGTCAAAATAACGAGGATCATGTTCCATTGTTTGAGCAGACCGCGTTTTTCCTGGATCATGACAGAATGTAAAAATGCGGTGCCGGTCAGCCAGGGCATGAACGCGGCGATCTCAACCGGGTCCCAGCCCCAATAGCCGCCCCAGCCGAGCACATCGTATGCCCAACGTCCGCCGAGGACGAGGCCGAACGAAAGGAACAGCCATGCCCACAACGACCAGCGGCGGGTCAGGCGGATCCAACGGTCATCGGTGCGCCCGGTGATGAGCGCCGCCATTGCGAAGGCATAGGGGATAACAAAGGAAACAAAGCCAAGGTAAAGCATGGGCGGATGAATGACCATGCCCGGGTGACGCAGGAGCGGGTTCAAGCCCTGCCCATCCGCCGGTGTGAAGATCGTCGCAACGGAAGACGGGGAGAACATGCTCGGTACGACGTTCCCATTCACCAGCCAGAAGCGCGTGAAGGGATTCTCGTAGAACACCACCATACCGAGGAAGAACGCCAGGGTAACGGAAGAGACCAGGATGACCCACGGCAGGAACTCCGCATCGCGGTCCCATTTTCGCAGGGTCACCGCCGAGGTGAAGACAGCCAACAGCCAGGACCAGAACACCAGCGAGCCTGCCTGCCCGCCCCACCATGCTGTTACTTTCAGGTACGTGGGCATGCTGCGGCTGGTCACTTCATACACAAAGGAAACTTCAAAGTGATTGGTGATCAGGAGGTAGATCAAAGTCGCCGCCGAGAGCGAGATCAGCGGGAAGGTGAGCAGTTGAGCGCGCCGTGCGCTTTCCACCCAGGATGCCGATTTGTTCGTCGCGCCATACACCGCGGTAAAACCGCTGTAGATCGTTACGACAAAACTGACCAATAAAACGCCATATCCAAATTCTGCGAGCATAGTTTCTTCCTGGTTCCCCCCTCTGCCGACACAAGGTGTGGGATGAGGGGTAGGGGGTGAATTGGGGAAATAAAACCTGACGGGTATAACACCCATCAGGTTGATTCGTTAGTTGCTGGCGGCGGCTTGTTCTGGAACCGCCTCTTCGTAGCGGGTCGGACACTTGAGCAAAAGTTCCTCGGCATAAAAGACGCCATCTTCGCCAAGTTTCCCGGTCATAATGGCTTGCGCTTCGCCGCGGAGCAGATCCGGCTTGACGCCGATGTAAACGACAGGCATCCGCTGACGGGAGGGATCATTCACCGCCTGATAAAGGACTTCCGCAAGACCGCCCTGCGATTCGATCTCGTTGTTATCGCCGCTGACATGGGCGATATCGAACGTGAGCGTGAGGGTTTGCGGGTCATAAACGACCGTATCGCCGACCACTGCGCCGGAAAGACGCACGCTTTTTCCAATTGCCGCGGCGCCTTCCGCCTTGATCTCATCGACCGTCATGAAATATTCCGAGCTCGCCTGTGTGGACGAAGCGATCAGATACACAACTGCCGCCAGGATTAGCATACCGCCGAGGATGAATTTTGTTCGTTGCATGGAGCCTCCAAATTCTTTATAAGTGCCAAATGTAACAATTTAAGTCCATTTTACATATTGACATTAAACCCCCCTGAGTTTTCGGGTCTGATGGATGTCATGTATTCCAACTGACATGGTCTTATTTACATATGACGCATGTCGTTTGATGGTATAGTTGGCAAAATTTATGGAGGAGAAATGACTCGATTTAGATTCCCCCTTATCCTTTTCCTGTTAATGGGATTTTTTATCACCCCATTGCGTGTGACCGCCGCGCCTCATGCCGACGTTCAATCGGATTCGGCTACCCTGGACTTTCCCAACACCGTGACCTTCTCTGCCACACTCATATCGAACGCCGCCATCAATTCGGTGACGTTGGAGTACGGCAACGAACAGCTCTCCTGCGGTGAGGTCATCGCCAAAGCCTTCCCGGAGTTCACCCCCGGCACCTCGGCAGATGTCTCATGGACATGGGATATGCGCCAAAGCGGCTCACTCCCACCCGGCGCAGCCATTTGGTGGCGCTGGCACTATACCGACGAAGCCGGCAATGAATTTGTCAGTGAGACTCAAACCGTCACCTGGCTCGATGACATTCATGACTGGCAGACCGTCTCCAATGAAGATATCCGCATTCATTATTATGGAAAGAGCGAAGAGTTCGCGAACACCATGCTCGACGCCGCCGTGGAAGGTCTGCGCCGCAACCGCGAGCAGGCGGGCATGCTCCCTGATGCGCCCGTGGATATTTACGTCTATCCCAACTACGATGACATGCGCGATGCTGTGCTCTACGAACCCGCATGGACGGGCGGACAGGCATATTCCGATTTCAATATCATCATCATGGGGTTGTCCGGTTCTGATTCAGCATGGGATAAGAACACCGTCATCCACGAACTGACCCACATCCTGGTTGGGCGCAATGCCTTCTCGTGTATCGGCACCCGTCCCGGCTGGCTGGAGGAAGGTCTCGCCATGTACAGCGAAGGCGAGCTGGACTCCTACATGCAGTCGCTGTTGGATCAATCCATTCAAAGCAATAACCTGATCACTCTGCGCTCCTTGAATGGCGGCTTCTCTGAACTGCCCGACAAAGCCAACCTTTCGTACAGCCAATCGTACAGCGTGGTCAAATTCATGATCGAAACCTACGGTCAGGAAAAGATGATCGCTCTGCTGACCGCCCTGCGCGATGCCAAACCCATCGACGATGCCTTGCTCGAAGTCTACGGCTTCGATACGGACGGGCTCGATTCAGCCTGGCGTGAATCTGTGGGCGCGCCTCCACTGTTGGTAGCACAGGCGACTGTCATGCCCACCCCGACCCATGTGCCGACCTATGTGCCCATCTCCGGTGTGCCGCTGGCAGTGACGCCCACACCGTATGCTATTCCCACCTCATCCTTTGAGGAAACAGAATCGCCATCCGCGCGGACGAACACCCTCGTTTATTTAACCGTGGCGTTGGTCTGTATCTGTCTGGTCGTCCTGATCATTCTTGGTGTGGTCATCCTCGGTTTTGTCGTTCGCAAGGGCAATGCCAAAGGAGGAAATAATGGATAGGTTAAATCTTTGGAATCGAACGGCTCGCCGTTCGAAAAAGCTCTTGCCTGGTTTCATCGCACTCATGCTCCTCGCCTCGCTCATCCTTAGCGCAAGCGTGTCTGATGTAAAGGCTTTGCAAGTTGGAGTTCCCCTCGACCAGGCGATCGTCTACAACGGCGGCGAATCGGCGAATCTGCGCGATTACGATCCCGCCACTACATACAGCTCCGGCGACAAACTCGTCTTCAGCGGATTGGTCTCCCTCGACCCGCGTTTGAACATCACCCCCGATCTCGCCGAGACTTGGGATGTCAGCGCAGACGGGACCGTCTACACCTTCCACATCCGCGAGAACGCAAAGTTCCACAACGGACGGGATGTCACCGCCGAGGACGTCCTCTTTTCATGGGAGCGCGCCGCCAGCCCCGAGTTGGCATCGAATACGGTGCTGACGTATTTGGGTGATATCGTCGGCGTGCGCGAGAAGGTCTCCGGTCAGGCAGACTCCATCAGCGGGTTGCAGGTCATCGACGAGAAAACGCTCCAGGTCACGATCGATGCGCCCAAGCCGTACTTCATCATGAAGCTCACCTTCCCCACCGGGTTTATCGTGGATAGGGAAAATGTTTCCATCGGCGAAGAATGGGTGCTCCAACCCAACGGCACCGGTCCGTATAAACTGACCGAATGGAAATCTTATGAGTACATCCTTTACGAAGCCAACCAGGATTTCTATTTGGGAACGCCGTCCATTCCGTATGTGGTCGTCAAATTGTATGCGGGCGATGATGTGCGCCTGTTCGAGACCGGCGATATCGATGTGGCGGGCGTGGGCTTGTATTCCGTCGAGCGCATGCTTGACCCAACAGAACCCCTGCATGCGAATCTCGTCACCGGCGTTGATCTTTGTACGAGTTATGTTGTTTTCGATGCCACCCGTCCGCCGTTCGATGATGTCAACGTCCGCAAGGCATTCAGTATGGCGTTCGACCGGCAGCGCTATGTGGATGTTCTCTATCGCGGTCTGACTCTGCCCGCCATCGGACTTTATCCGCCCGGGTTGCCCGGCTTCAGCTATGATCTTCAAGGCTTGCCCTATGACCCCGCTCAAGCGCGTGAACTGCTCAAACAATCCAAATACGGCGGACCTGAAGGCTTGCCCGAGATCGTGTACACCAACTCGGGTGTGGGCAGTTATGTCGGTGGGAATGTCGCTGCGCTGGTCGAGATGTGGGAGCAAGTCCTCGGTGTGACGATCAAGATCGAGAACCTTGATTACAACTTCTACTACGAGCAGATCTTCTCGGGCAATCACGGTCAGATCTTCGACGGCGGTTGGTGCGCTGATTATCCTGACCCGGAGAATTTCGCGGATGTGCTCTTCCACACCGGCATGCCGCAAAATCATGGCGGCTACTCAAACCCCGAGCTGGATACCCTGCTCGAAGCCGCGCGCATCGAACTGGATGTGACCAAGCGTATCGCCATGTATCAGCAAGCCGAGCAGATGATCGTGAACGATGCCCCCGTGCTCTTCACCACCCATTCGCTTTCGTTCCAACTCGTTCAACCCTACGTGAAGGGCTTTACGTTCACCCCGATCACGGTTCCGTTGGAAAGATATATGTGGTTGGAAGGTAAATAGACAAAGGACGGTAGACCGTGACTTTGCAGTCTATCGTCCACCGTCTACGGTCTGGCTTGCACCGCGACCTCCACCGCATCGATGACTCCGCCGGTGCTTGAGACGAAAAACTCGAAGCGGAGAGAACCCGCAGGTTGAGTCGCTTCGCCCTCCCAGCGTTTCACGCCGACCACAGTTCCGTTTTCATCGTACGCCACCGCCGCGACCCACACCTGGGTTGCGGCGTTTGATTCCGGCGGCAGGATAACCTCTCCGCTCACCAGCGCAGATTTACCGTCCCAGTCAATTTGGGTGACGATGTTGTTAAGCGTGGCAGGCAGATAACGCGAGCTGCTTCCTTGCATGGCGCTCAAAATCTGGATCTGTGGATTCAAATCCGCGGGGACATTTGGGAAGAAGGTGTACACCGGCAGCGATGAATTCGGCTGGATCACATCCAGCGGCATGAAGGCGGTTTGGCTGGCAACCGGGTTGTTGTTCTCGTCCAATAACGTGATCTGCGCTGAGACATTTTCAAGCACATCCGCCGTGTTGTTTTGGACGAGCGCGAAGCACCACAGCCCCGCATCCGCTGACTGGTGGCACGCGGCTTGGGTCACCGGCACAGGCATCGGCGTCAGGGTTGATGCGGCGGTGAGAGGTGCAGATGGGTCCGGGATGATGATAGTCTGCCCGATGGTGAGCGTGTTCGGGTTCACATCCGGGTTCGCCGCCAATAGGTCGGTTTGAGAGATCTGGAACTTCTCTGCGATCTCGCTGATGGTGTCACCCGATTCGACGATATACACTCGGGGAGTTTGGGTGGGCAATGGCGTTTCTACGATGACCAGCACGTTCGGCGTATTTGTGATGACAGGCGTGGCGGTAAGGTCGGGTGAAAGGGAAACGTCTGTTGCCTCGGTGGGCGCACCGCCTGACCGGGGAGAACACGCAGATAGCAGCAAGATGCAAATAAGCAGGGTTTTTCGCATGAGGTGATTATAATGGTCGTACGCGTAGGGGTGACCCGCCCGGTGAAATCCAGCCGTCTAGAAGATCAATAAGGGTCGCCCCTGCATAAAATTTTTGGAGGCACAATGAAGTATCGTCAACTTGGCAGGACGGGGATTCGGGTAAGCGAATTATCCTTTGGCTCATGGGTTACATTCCATAATCAGGCAGGCGTGAGAGATGCGGTGGAGATGATGTCGGCAGCGTACGATCACGGCGTGAACTTTTTCGACAACGCCGAAGTGTACGCGAGCGGCAAATCGGAAGAAGTGATGAGTGAGGCGATCAAGAAGTTGAAATGGCGCCGCAGCAGTTATTTGATCTCGACCAAGATCTATTGGGGTTTGCAAGATGCGGTCAATGAAAAGAATACGTTGAACCGCAAGCGTCTGATCGAAGGCATCGATGGTTCGCTCAAGCGCCTCGACCTGGACTATGTGGACTTGTTCTATTGCCACCGCCCCGACCCGACCACGCCCATCGAAGAGACCGTGTGGGCGATGCACAACATCATCGAGTGGGGCAAAGCCTTGTACTGGGGCACATCCGAGTGGGCGGCTTCGGAAATTATCGAAGCCATTCAGATCGCGGAACGCCATCACCTGCACAAACCTGTCGTCGAACAGCCGCAGTACAACATGTTCGAACGGAAACGTTTGGAAGGCGATTATGTCCGCTTCTATAAAGAATACGGCTTGGGCACCACCATATGGAGTCCGCTGGCATCCGGTCTGCTTTCGGGCAAATATAACCAGGGCATCCCGAAGAACAGCCGCGGCGCGCTCAAGGGCTATGAATGGCTGCAAGGTCGCCTGACCGATCAGGAAAGACTCGCGAAGGTTGCCGCCCTGGAGCCGATCGCGAAAGAACTCGGCGGTACCATGTCTCAACTGGCGCTGGCGTGGTGTTTGAAGAATCCGTTCGTCAGCACGGTCATCACAGGCGCGAGTCGCGTGGAACAGGTGCATGAGAATATGAAAGCCTCCGACATAGCGGAGAAGATCACGTCGGAGATCACGGATCGCATCGATATGATCTTTGGGGTGAAGAAGCACGACGAAGACGACGATTAGTCGACGGTAGACCGTGGACGATAGAAAGAAGACCTCCGAAGGTTACACCTTCGGAGGTCTAATATAAGGGGCAAATAGGGATGGGGGAGGAGTCTCCCAGGAATTATATTTTCGAAAAATAATTTTCTTCCACGCTTTGCCAGGTCTCTTCGCGCAGTTTCATATATTTCGCGAGCAGTGGATGGACACTGGCAATGTCCTCATAGATCTTTTGCGCCACACGGCGGATGGAGAAATGCGCGTTCGACGCTGTGCGTAACTGACAGAATGCGAACGCCTCCCGTAGATTGAACTGCGCCAGCACGCGGCGGTTGAATCCATTGGGGACGATGTATTGCGCGACATCGGGATCGAAGGCGTGAAGTTTTTCGTACATCTTGTCCGCCGCTTCCATCGCCGCCTCATACTTTGACCCGAAGCCTGCCTCGGTTATCAGGAGCGGAGTGGTGTACCCAAGCCTAGTCGTCAGGCGCTGCGGGGTCTGCGTCATCATGCGGTGACGTTTGAACTCAGCAAATGCGCCCTGGTCCATGACGAGGTCGAAGGTGTAGGTGGCGTATTCCAGTTCGCGCAGGGGGATATCATATTTGCCGAGTTTGCCAAGTAAAGACTCTGCGAGTTGTTCCCGTTCTTTCTTCTTGAGCGATTTCATATATGCCAGCGCATCCGCATACGGAATTTCATCGAAGCGATATAACGCCGCGGCGAGGACCTTCTTTTCGCCGTCCTTGTCGTAATCGATCAGCGAACACCAATCAGAAGTGCACGATTCGTGATTCGTAAATTGCATACCGCTCTTTACGTTTTCCGCATTACGCATCACGAGTCCCTTTATCGTCTCCACCATATATTCATTCGCATCCGCATACTTGACCAGCGTGGGTGTCTCCGCTTTGGAGACTTCCTTCATCTTCTCGCCGATCTGACGGACTTCCGCGAGCGGATGCGAGAGCATCTTGCGGATGGTCATTTCGATGATGCGCGCGTTGGCGGTCATGCCCACGTTGGCGTTGGCGGCGGCAGGCAGCAGGAAGCGGCACCTATCCACGTACTGCGAGCGGATGCGGCGGTCGTAGGCTTCGTCCGATTCGTTGTCGCGGCGCGGAGTCCGCTCGACGATGAGATTCTTCACCGGCTCCAGCGACTCGGCATAGGTCGAGAAGAGGAGGCGCACGGTTTGGACGAATTCATCCAGCAGGGGATGTCCGTTTATTTCCGGCGGGATGCTGAAATCATCCGATCCCCATTTTTGGTAGCGTGTGGATTTTTCGGTATATGAGGCGAGGCGGTTGCCTTCGATGGTTTCGATGGCAACGCGTGAGACGTTCTCGAAGGCGAGATGCAGAACGGCATGTTCCGCAACGGAGGCATGACCATAGCCTACGACCCACTTCTCATGGAATTGCGCGGACTTTTCATCGCTCAATTCCGAAGCGATCTCGCGGAAGGATTCGGGCGAGCGCGAAGTTTTTGCGAAAGCAACGGCGATGGTCTCCGGGCTGAGTAAACGCGGGGATAAAAGATAAATTTCTCGTTCGGGCATAAAGGGCTCCATCTGTCATTGCGAG
>CAYJPO010000083.1:16435-18850 GCA_964372045.1 uncultured Anaerolinea sp. | reverse complement strand
TTGGAGGAAAAATGAATTCAAAGCATGATGTATTGGTGATCGGCGGCGGACCTGTGGGACTCAACTCAGCTTATTATCTTCTCAAAGCTGGGCGGCAGGTGACCATTCTCGACGCGCACGAGATCGGCAAAGGCAGCGGACATGGCAACGCGGGGCAGATCGTGCCGAGTCACATCGTCCCGCTGGCGGCGCCGGGGGTGGTGACCTCCGCGCTCAAGTGGATGCTCGCCCCGGCGCTCAGTCCGTTCGGGATGAAGATCCGGCTTAGTCCAAGCTACATCTCATGGCTGATCCAATTTGCAGCGGCGTGCAGTGAAGCGAACGTCACGCGCGCAATGCCTTCGATGCGGAGTCTGGCGCAGTTGAGCGTTGCCAATCTTCTCAAAATGCTTGATGAAGAGAAGATCGAATGTCGTTATCAACAGACCGGCATCATCACACTCTTCAAAGATGACAAAGCCTTCGATGGCGGCAAGCACGAAGCCGAGTTCCTGGGGAAGAACGGTGTGCCGACCGAAATTCTTGATAAAGCCGCCTTGCACGAACGCGAACCGATCGCGTTGGATGATGTCATCGGCGGCGTGCATTTCACCGGTGACTCGTTCATGAATCCCGCCATCTTCCTCGCGGAGTTGGCGAAGCGTGTCCGCGCGATGGGGGCGGAGGTACATGAGAACACAGCGGTCACGGGGTTTGAGTCAGCGGGTGGAAAGATCACGAAGGTCAGAACCGCTTCCGGCGAGTTTGAGGCGGAGCACGTTGTCCTTGCAGCGGGTGCATGGTCACCCATCGTCGCGCGTGACCTGCGACTCAAACTTCCCGTCCAACCTGCGCGCGGATACAGCGTCACTGTTGCTGCGCCGAGCAAGATGCCGCGTCATGCCTTTATCCTCGGTGACAGGCGTGTGGCGGTCTCTCCGTTCGGTGAGTTGCTGCGCTTCACGGGGCGGCTTGAAGTGGGTGAGTACAGCACCACACCGAACCCAAGCTGGCTTGCGCGGCTGGAGAAGTTCGTGCGCGAGTATATCGAGCTCGATGAAAAACTGGATGTGAAAGATACCTGGGCTGGCTTGCGACCGGTTACTCCCGACGGCATTCCCGCCATCGGACGCGCTCCGCATCTTTCCAACCTGACAGTTGCCACGGGGCACGCGATGGTTGGTCTTTCGCTGGGACCGGGTACCGGGCAGATCGTGGCAGAACTGGTCAATGGGCAGAAGACGGCGTTCGATATACACCCACTGAGCTTGGAACGATTCTAACGATTACAAAAGTAGAAAGTGGTGAGTGGAAAGTATAATCAGCCCACTCACCACTTTCTACTTTTCACTTTATTCCCTTGACCCCTTCTTTTTTTATAATCCTCATCTCCGTTTTTATTGACATGCTCGGCTACGGCATCATGCTGCCGTTGCTGCCGTTTTACGTGCAGGCACACGCGTCAGCGGGAGGCGCTGCCATCGCAGGCGGGTTGATGTCAATGTACGCGACCATTCAACTTGTCTCCGGTCCCATTCTCGGAGCGCTCTCCGACCGCTATGGGCGCAAACCGATCTTGCTGCTCTGTCTCTTCGGCACGGCGATCTCGTATCTTTTGCTTGGGCTGGCAAATTCCCTTGTCATCATTTTCATCGCAGTCTTCATCGACGGGCTCACCGGCTCGAACCTGACGCTTGCTCATGCCTACGTTGCGGACACGACCACCGCCGAAACCCGCGCGCGCGGACTCAACTATTCTCAACTCGCTTTTGGATTGGGCATCATGATGGGACCCGTCCTCGGCGGGACTCTCAGCGGATTTGGGCTTGGCATCCCCGCCCTCGTCGCATCTTTCTTAGCCTTTGCCAATACCGCCTTCGGATTCTTTTTCCTCCCCGAATCTTTATCGCCCGAACGGCGCGAGACCAAACCCATCTCGCAAATTTTTTCGTGGGCGGGGCAATTCACAAGCATCTTTCGCCAGAAGAACATCCAAAATTTTCTGATCGTGCTTTTCCTGCTCAACCTCGCCTTCGCCGGTTTGCAGACCAATTTCCCGCTTTACTCCAACGCCCGCTTTGGTTGGACTCCCGCACAGAACAGTTACTTCTATCTTTATGTCGGTTTGTGCGGCGTGCTGGTTCAGGGAGTTTTGTTCAGCAAGCTGCAAGCGCGTTTCGGCGAACGCAAACTTATCCCCGTCGGTCTCTTTTGCATGGTGATCGGTTTGGCGGGCATGGCGTTCGTCCCTGCCGCGTGGATGATTTTTCCCGCTGTCGCTGTCGTTGCGCTGGGGACGGGTATCAGCATTCCATCGTTGACGGCGCTGGTCTCGCTGCGCGTCCCCGAAAATGAACAGGGACGTTTGATGGGCGGCAATCAGACTCTGCTGGCGTTCACCAATATTTTTGGTCCCACCATTGCGGGCATCTCATT
>CAYJPO010000083.1:0-16335 GCA_964372045.1 uncultured Anaerolinea sp. | reverse complement strand
ATGTGACTTACGGCAGCTTCAACCCCGTTTTCTTTATTCAACGCCTTGCTGATTGCTTTTGCTTTCGGATTCATTTCTTTATTGTTTAATGCTTCGATGATTGCTTGCGCAAGATTCTCTGAGTTGAGTTTTCTTTGCGGAATGGATAACCCTGCACCGATCTTGCAAATTCGCTCGCCCCAGAAGAATTGGTCAATGGCGAGTGGCAACGCGATGATTGGAATCCCCGCATGAAGGCTCGCGGACGTTGTCCCTGCCCCGCCGTGGTGGACAGCGACTTTCACGCGTGGATACAGCCAGTCATGTGAGATGTATTCAATGGGAAAGATGTTTTTCGATTTGATCTCATCATGATATTTTTTAGGAAGGGTCAACACGGCTTGAGCATTCGCCATATTCAACGCTTCTTCCAATATCGGCAAATACCCCCGCGTGCCTGGGCTGCCAAATCCAATGGCGATCGGATTCTTTGACGCATCAATAAATCGCTGAATCCCTCCCAACTCATCAACTCGTTCACTCGTTACTTCTCTCCTCCTCCTCCTCCTCCAATACCCCGTAATCACCTGCTTCTCATTCCAATCTCGCGGACGAGGCACGACGATTTCGCTGAAACCGTTCAGGGTGAGCGGCTGGTGTGAATCCGCTCGTAGCGAAGGGTCAAGCAGATGGGCGGGACCAAGCCCAAAGTCCGCGTGACGCGCGCGGTTGATCTCTGAGCGCCACGAAAGCCAGAGGACTTGAGTCACAGCCCAATGCGAGAGCCAATTCCCGATTCCCGAAAGAGAAAAGCGAAATGGCAGGAGCGCGGATGGAAACTCGTGGGTGGGTGTCAGCGGTTGCAAATTTGCGCGGACAGCAGGAATGCCCAAGCCCTCGGCGATGTGTGCGCCCCAAATGGTGGGCAAGCCGTGAATGAGAATGTCTGAGCCGCGGCAGGCTTCGGCGGCGGCGTGCAACGTGCGACGATACAGCGGACGGGCTTTTTGCAGGAAGCGGCGCGTGGCAAGCAATGAGCGGATCGGATTCGTTCCGAGCGTCATCGGTGTAGAGTCGCCTTGCTCGATGAGCAGGTCGGTGGGGTTTCCTTCAAACGGTGAAAACTGTAGGGGCGGGGTTCCCCCGCCCATGTTCTCTTGAAACAAATTTTCAAACCCACCCGGCGCAGCAATGCGGACGTTATATCCTGCATCGCGCAGACCTTCGCCGAGCGCGATGTATGGGACGACGTCGCCGCGTGTGCCACTGGTCAGAAGGGTAATAGTAGGACGATGGACCATGGACGATAGACGATGGACAATCAGGGTCAATCGTCTATCGTCCATCGTCAACTGTCGATCTTCTCAAACACCAACATCCGATACTCCACCACCTTCATCTGAAGGCACTGCTGCAATGCCATGCTCCCCAGCATGGATGGGACGATGGCATGTTTGATGGGCAGCTTCTCGCCGAGGAAGAGCAATGTGCTGGCGAGAAAATCGGGAATATTGCGCAGGCGAAGATGGGATGTGAGTTCTTCGTTCTTTTGAAGTTTCAATTGATAGGTGTCTGCGAAGCTGATGGTCTGCTCCACCGTCCGCACGCCGGGGACGTACCAGCCTTCGATGTAGGCATTCAGCCATTTTTGCTCATGCTTTGTTAATGGACGCGCCGTTTGATAATCGTCCACGAGAATGAGCTTGCCGCCTTTCCGAAGTAAACGGCTGGCTTCTTTGAAATATTTCTCCGGGTCAACTGCATGGCAGACCGCTTCGACGGAATAGACCGCGTCCAGTGATTCGCTGGGAAGCGGCACGGAGGTGAAATCACCTTCGGCAAAGTTGATCTGATCACCCAGACCGAGCAGTGCGGCGGATTCTCCTGCGAGTTTGGCTTGCACAGGGCTGAGGGTTAATCCCAGCGCCGGGGCGGGATTTTGCAAACGCGGATAAATATAAAACAGACTCGCGCCGACGCCGCAGCCGAGGTCCGCGATGCGGGCATTGGTGGGCGCGACAGATTCGATCTCCGCTTTGATGAGCGCGTTGGACGTGTTGAGCGCATCTTCGAGAGTCTGGGTGTCTTGCATCCACAGCGAGCGGTGGATGTTCTGCGCTTTTTTGTGTCCGCTGAATTTCAGGAAGAGGTTGGTATTTTCGTCGTAATACGTACGGACGGAGTCGGTGGTAATGGGCATATAAAAATTATAACGTATCTGTTTAGGTATAATACTTGTGTATTTTTTATATAAAGGCAGAAAAGATGAGGCGATTAAGAAAAACTATTCGACGATCCTTATAAAAAAGTCTTTGGTTGATGAACTTGACCGAGTTATCCCGTTCAATGAGCGACAATACTTTGTCGAGGAAACGCTAACTCGAGAATTGCGTCGCCGTAAATTAAGAATTGCACTGAAGAAATCATATGGAGCATGGAGAGGCGAAGATCACCCTGAATTGGCTGTCTATGAGGATGTTAATGGTTGGGTTGAGTCAATTCGTGAAAAAAGCAGTTCAAGTTTCAACGAACACAATCTTGTGTAAATATCTTGTCTTAAGGAGGACCCGTGTCCCACACTTCGTTTGCCACCACCACCCGCGGACTGAACCGTGACCTGCCGCCAATGCGCCTGTACGAGAAGGCGAAGCGGCTCGGTATTTGGAATCCCACCGATATTGATCTTTCAAAGGATAAGGCGGATTGGGCGGTATTGAAGGATGATGAGAAAGATCTGATCTGGCTGCTGCTGGCGTTGTTCGTCGCAGGCGAAGAGGCAGTGACGCTTGACCTGCTTCCGCTTATCGAAGTGGTGGCACGCGAGGGACGCATCGAAGAGGAAATGTTTCTCACCACCTTCCTGTTCGAGGAAGCCAAACATACCGATTTCTTCCGCCGATTTTTGGATGAAGTCTGCGACGCGCCGATTGACCTTGCCCGCTATCATACGGAAAACTACAAGCAGATCTTTTACGAAGCCCTGCCGGATGCCCTGCTCGGTTTGAAAAACGACACCAGCCCTGCAGCCCAGATCCGCGCCTCTGTCACCTATAACATGGTGGTCGAAGGTGTTCTGGCGGAGACGGGCTATCATGCCTTTTTCACCATGCTCGAACGCAATGACTTGATGCCCGGTTTGCGAAAAGGGATTTCACTTCTCAAGCAGGATGAGTCGCGTCACATCGCGTATGGTGTGTATCTACTCTCGCGGCTTGTGGCGGAACACCCCGACGAGTGGGAAAATCTGCAAGTGCATATGAATACCCTGCTTCCGCTCGCCATCGGTGTGATCGGCGATGCGTTTGCGCGGTACGAGGTGGTTCCGTTCGGGTTGGTAGAAGATGACTTTGTTAATTACGCGATGAGCCAATTCAGCAGGCGCTTCGAACGATTGGAAAGGGCGCGCGGTGCAAGTATGGATGAGATCAATAAAGTGGCAAGAGAGAACGAGGAACTATAACCATGCCCCTTACCCCCTGGAAGATCATCGATTCGCGTCATCCCTTTCCAAAATTCCGCATGGACAATTGTGAACTGCCGAACGGGAAACCGTATAAGGCATTCGTGTTGGAGTTCGATGCATGGGCAAACGTGCTGGCGGTCACGAAAAATAACGAAGCCGTATTGATCCGCCAGTATCGTCATGGCGTGCAGGAGGTTTTGCTGGAACTCCCCGGCGGCGTGGTGGACGATGGCGAGGATCCGCTGGAAGGGGCGAAGCGCGAACTGTTGGAAGAGACGGGCTACTCGGCGGGGAATATCATTGAGATCGGAAAAATCTATCCGAACCCGGCGATACAACAGAACACGTTGTATTGCTATATCGCCACAGATGTTGAATGGACGGCGGAACAGGATTTGGATGAATCGGAAAAAATTGAAGTGGTGCTCGTTCCGCTGGATGAGTTGGTTGAGATGGTGCAACAGGGTAAATTCCTGCACGCGTTGAATGTGGCAGTCCTGTTCAAGGCGCTGATGTACCTGGGACGGATCAAGTAGGTGGATTCAGCTCGAGGGGAATGTCCCGGCTTGATGGGACAGATCAAGTCAGGGTTCAGAAAGAGGCGGGGATTTTCATCCATAAATTTGGTTGTTTAATTCCATCAACGGGCGTAAAATGGGCGCGGCATAGAATTATGTATACGACTGAAAGCGATCTAGGTTCATCTGATAATAACCCCCCCAGTATAGGTAGCTGGGCGAGGGACTCGTTTTATTTGTTTAATACCGTCACGTAGGTGCGTGCGCGTCCTTGCGTGACTGACTTCACGCAAGGAGGCTGCCATGCTGAGCATCTACAAAAACACGGAGAGCGGGTTCGAAACGCTCGACACGATCGCAAACGGCGCCTGGGTCAATGTAGTGGACCCGACGCCCGATGAGATCGAAAAGTTGGTCAACTGGGGGATGGAAATGGACTACGTTAATTATTCCCTCGACCAGGATGAAATGCCGCGTATGGAACGGGATGAAGATTACACCTTCATCCTGCTTCGCATTCCCATGCACCAGCCTGAAAGCGACATTCCTTATAACACCGTGCCGCTTGGCATCATGATCCTGGGCAACAAGATCATTACAGTCTGCCGTTACGACAGCGATATTTTCAAATCGCTTACGAACGGAAAATACAAGCAGATGAAAACCGGCAAGCGTTACCGGCTCACGTTATATATCTTCCTCGAGACCGCCGCGCGCTATTTGAACCTGCTGCGCGATATCAACCGTGCCACCGAGTTGGTGGAGGACCGTCTGCAAAAATCCACACAGAACCGCGAACTGCTCGAACTGCTTAAATATCAAAAAAGCCTGACCTACTTCGCCACTGCGCTTCGTTCCAATGAAGTGATGATGGAGCGTGTACAAAAGACGCAGCTCTTCAATTATTATGAAGAAGACCAGGACCTGCTCGAAGATGTGTTGACCGAAAACCAGCAAGCCATTCAAATGACCAGCATCAACACGGAGATCCTTTCGAGCATGATGGATGCATTCGCTTCGATCATCTCGAATAACTTGAACGTGGTTATGAAAGCCCTCGCCGCACTCACGATCATCCTCAATGTGCCGACCATCGTTGCCTCGTTCTACGGCATGAATGTGAATTTACCCGGCGAGGGGCATCCGCTCGCCTTCCTCACAGTCTTGGGCTTGGCGCTCGGACTCACTGCGGTGGCAACCTTCATTTTCTACAAGCGAGATTGGTTCTAATGAATTCTGAACTCATCTTTGATGCCAAAGCCACACTGGGCGAAGGTCCCGTGTGGGATGAAAAATCTCAAACGCTCTACTGGCTGGATATCCTCGAAAAAAGAATCTATGCGGGAACGGAACTCTTCGCCCAACTGGATGACTTCATCGGCTGTATTGCCTTGCGAAAAAATGGACATTTCCTCCTCGGTAAACGCACCTCTTTCGTGGATTTTGAGCCGGGCACCTCGCAGCAGACGGTTCTCGCGTCTGTGAGTGAATCTGCCAATAACCGCATCAACGATGGCAAGTGTGACCCCGCCGGTCGCTTCATCGCCGGTACGATGGACATGAACGAAAAAGAATCCAGCGGCTCGCTGTATTCCTTCGATGGAAAGCAAGTGACCCGTCTGCTCGACGGCATCCGCATCTCGAACGGAATGGCGTGGAGCGCAGACCACAAAACCTTCTACTACATCGACACGCCCACCCGCGAAGTCAAAGCCTTTGATTACGATCTGGCTTCCGGGCAGATCGCAAATCTGCGAATCGCGTTAAAAGTTCCCAACACGCTAGGCTGGGCAGACGGCATGACCTCTGACATCGAAGGTAACTTGTGGATCGCCATGTGGGGCGGCGCGCAGGTCACGCGCTGGAATCCGAACACGGGTCAATTGCTGGAACAGATTCCTGTGCCTGCCTTACAGACATCATCCTGTGTGTTCGGTGGGAAGGATCACAACGAGCTATACGTCACCTCCGCGCGGAAGGAGATGAGCGAGGCAGATTTAAATAAATACCCGCTCTCCGGCGGGCTGTTCAAAGTGGTGACGAAATACGAGGGAATGCCGACGTTTGAATTTGGTTAAAACGTAGGGGCGGGTTTTCCCCGACCTTTTTGGTTAATGAAACACATGGGGCGGGATGACCCCGCCCCTACAAATTTATTTCCACAATTTATTCGTCAATTCCAGGATCTCTTTTTGCTGTTCCCCGCTCAACCCCGCGAACGGCGAATTCTCTACGACCGTATCGCGGTTCTCCACGATCAACACGCGCGCGTCTTTGCTGAAGGTGTGCGAATGCCAAACTCCGCGCTTGACGTTGTAAAGCTTGTACGGCTCCATATCCACCGCGTGGACGTTAGCCACGCTTCCCTCTCCTTCCCCGATAAATAAGATACAACGTCCGGTCATCAGCACAAAGACTTCGTCGGTCTCGGTGTGCTTTTGCATACGGTTGATCTTGTCGGGCGTCAGGTCTTCGGTGTAGTTCATCAATGCCACGCGCCAGGACTGGTAATCGACGAGCGGCTTGTAATCGGGTCCATTATGTTCGCGGACTTCGATCAGGCTTTCGAGAAGCGGACGGGTCATCAATGTTTCTCCAAAATGAAGTGATGACGAATTCTACCCCTCTCACGATAAAAAAACATGACTCACCCCGAATTTAATTTTTTTCGTGGGTGAGTTCATTTTTAAGAGCAAATGGGACGCAGATTCACGCTGCGAACGCGGACTATTAAAAACTTTTCTGCGTCAATCCGCGCTCGTCCGCGTCCCAGATTAAGCTCGGGGGTAATGATGTTCGATTTACAGGTCGCGGTGATTGAATGTGCTGATCGCCACCATCAGCGCAAGGACTAGATAAATGATCGCATACCCGATCATCAGCGGACTTGGGACGGAGATCGTCCCGAACGGAGACATGCCGATCGCGGCAGAGATGGGTGATTGCATTTCGAACGCTGCCCGCCGCCAAAGCGACTCGCTGGGGATGAGCAGGCTGGTCACAATGCCGACTTGCACGGCAGTCTCGTTTTGCAGGACAGAGCCGATCTGTTCCACCCAACCGCCGATGAACGATAACCCGTACAAGCCGAAGACCACGCCGCCGGTTGCCAGCCCGGAGAGAAAACTGGAGCAGGTGATGGAGATCGTCATGATGAGCAGTGCTTCGAGGTAGATGAAACTGACTCCCTGTAAAACGTTGTGCGGTGTGAAATCCGATTGCAGAGCCACGCTGAGCACCGTCCCGCCGGACATGAGGAAGGAATAGCCCGCCAACAAAATGGCATAGCCGAGCCATTTGCCGAGCACCACGTCCGAACGGCGGATCGGTTTGGAGACGACCGTCTGGATCGTGCCAGAGATGATCTCGCCGGAGAGTGTATCCGCGCCGAGCAGGGCTCCCATTGCGGCGGAGAGGAAGGTCACTGCGTACAAACCCGCCAGCATGAGCATGTTGACCGCTTCATTCATCATGAGGTTGGCGACGGTTTCCCCTCTTGTCGGTGCCTCTGCGGATGCGCTGACATACACAAAGTGGAATCCCACCGAGAAGATCGTCAGAAAGACCAGCCCCAGGACCACTCCGGTGAGAACGATGCGCCGCCGAAGGGCTTCGCGGAAGGTCAGTCGTGCGAGTGTCCAGATATTTTTCATTGCACACCGTCCTGCCCGAGGGTTTCGATGAAGACTTCTTCGAGCGAGAGCCGGTTGGGTGTCAACGCATAGACTTGCACATTGTTTGCGACCAAAAAGCGATTGATCTCCGGCAGGTCAGACTCGCCGCGGATGGTCATGGTCAGGTGGTCAGAATCAAGGCGCAGGTCATCGCCCCACTTCCTCAAGCCCGATACAACCTCCGGCGTCAGACCTGAGGCGCGGATGGTCAACATCGAGATATTCTGATCCAGCGCGGACATTTCCATCACGCGGATCACTTCTCCGTGTTTGATGAACGCCACGCGGTCACAGGTGACTTCGATCTCGCTCAGCAAATGCGAGTTGAGAAAAACGCTCGTGCCTTCCTCGCGCAGTTCGTGGATGATGTCGCGCACGAGCCGCCGCCCGACCGGGTCGAGACCGGATGTCGGCTCATCCAAAAAGACGAGCGCGGGTCGGTTCATTAATGCCTGTGCCAGGCCGATGCGCTGCAACATGCCTTTCGAGTATGTGCGCAGTTGTTTGTGTCGGAACTCGGAAAGCCCCACGCGTTCGAGCAGTTCATCGCGGCGAGGACTGATGTCCGATGCGGACATGCCAAACAGTTCGCCGTGCAGTTCGAGGAATTCATGCGCGGTCAGCCATTCCTGAAAGCGGAAGTGTTCCGGCAAAAAGCCGACGCGCGCCAGCGAAGCGCGGTCACCGATGGGTGCGCCAAGCAGGTAGGCTGCGCCGGAGGTCGGCGCGACCAGCCCCAACAGCATTTTGATGGATGTGGTCTTGCCCGCGCCATTGGGACCCAGAAAACCAAAAACTTCACCCTGCTCCACTTGCAGGGTGAGTCCTTTTACGGCGGCTTTGTCGCCAAATTCTTTGCGGAGGTCTTCAGTGCGTATTGCGGGTGTAGTCATTGAATAATTTTATCTCTGGTTGATGGATCGGCGAATATCATTTTCTCATAACGACAAGGCATCTCAAAAATGTGCGTAGGGTGCTGTCGTTTCGCATTGTTTGTTCCGAATACGGGTCGCCTTACGTTCTCCTTACGTTCTATGGCCAATTGCTGTTAATGTGCTGCGCTTTTTGCACGAGAAACCAGCTTAGCGGACCCTCGCAAACGCGCGGACGGGGAATGTCCCTGCGCCTTTGAACTTCGGCGGCACGGCTGTGAATGTGAAGCCGGAATCGGGCAGGCTTGCCAGATTGCACAGGTGCTCGGCGATGACGATCTCCGCCCGCAGCAATATGGAGTGGACGGGTCTGGCATTGCCGCGCGTGTCGTCGATGTTCATCGAGTCGATGCCTACGAGTTTGACCCCGCAATCGCGCAAATGGACCGCCGCCTCTTCGGTGAGGAAGGGATGCTTCTCGAAATAGGCATCCGTCGCCCAATGCGCATCCCAGCCGGTGTGGATGAGTACTGCGCGCCCGCGCAATTCCTTGCCTTTGAAATCTTCCGCCGTCACCGCCAGCCCGCTGCGATAATCCGCGCGGATGACGATGCCTTCTAGATCGGTGAAACTCTCCAATTCCATTTCCGAGAGATCCTTGCCGTCCTCGTAGCGGTGGAAGGGACAGTCCACATAAGTGCCGGTTTTCGTGACCATCTCGATCTTGCCGATCTGGAACTCGGTGCCGGGTGCATAGCGCGCCCGCGACTGTTCGCGGCTGAGATAATCGCAGATGATGGGGGCGGGCAGGCCCTTGTAGGTGATCAATCCGTCATAGATGACATGGCTCAGGTCGATGTACCCCGGTTCAATGACAGGGATGCCCGGCTGACGTTTGTGAGCTTCGCTGATGACCTCTTTATTGAGGATGCGTACCTGTCCCACCATCAAGAGGCGCATATCCTGCACGATGTAATCTGCAAGTTCCTTGTCTGAGATGGAATCGCCATCGATATCGAGGCGGAAATCCTGTCCCTGGATCCCGCCGCCGTTGGTAAAGTCGATCTCAAAGTCGAATTTGACGCGTTTGGTCATGGCTGCTCCATTTGCAATCATACCGCTCATATGGGGGCTAAGCCTTTATATGAGCAATGTTACTACTCTTGCATCTGCTCCCACTCCGCCAGTTTGCCATCCATCTCGGCTTGGATGCGGTTGTACTCTCTGCCGATCTTCACCACTTCCTCCGGCTTCACCAGCGGACTCTCCAACTGTGACCCGAGGTTCGCCAGCGTTTTCTCCAACTCGGCGATAGTGTTTTCCAACTCCTGCAACTGCGCGATCTTCCGTCTTTCCTCTTTTTTCGCGCCTGCGTTCTTCGTTTTCTTAACCTCATTACTCGCCACTCGCCCATCGTTACTCGCGTTCTGCCCCGCCATGAACGCTTCGTACTCTTTCTGCTCGCGCTCGGCTCTCAATTCAGAGTAGGTACCCTTGAACGAGATCAACTCGCCTTCGTCGGGATCCACTTCCCAAATTTGAGTGGACAGCGCATCCACAAGGTAGCGGTCATGCGAGATGAGCAGGATCGTGCCGGAATAATCCTCCAGCACCGATTCCAAAACTTCCTGCGAAGGGATGTCGAGGTGGTTGGTCGGTTCGTCGAGCAGCAATAGATTTGTATCCTGCAGCGCCAGCTTGGACAATGCCAACCGTCCGCGCTCGCCGCCGGAGAGCATGCCGACCTTCTTGTACACGTCATCGCCGCTGAACAGATATTTGCCCAGATAATCGCGGGCCTGCCCCGGCAGCCAGTTCGGCATGACCGAGTCGATCTCCTGCAAAAGCGTTTTCTCCGGGTCCAGCCCTTCGTGCGCCTGCGCAAAATACCCAATGTGCAGACTCGACCCCAGGATGACCTCTCCGCCCAACGGTTCGAGTTGACCGAGGATGGTCTTCAGGAAGGTGGACTTGCCCGCGCCGTTTGGTCCGATCAACGCGGCGCAGTCCTGCCTCCTCAATTCAATATCAGGCGACTTAAATAAAAATTTATCGGGAAAACCCACTTGCAGATTTTTCGTGCGGATGACCAGGTCACCCGAGCGTTTCTCCGAGCCGAGGCGCAGATGCAAATGCGGCACCATTCGCACCGGTGAACGCAGCGCACGCACGCGTCTCTCGGCTTCTTCCACGCCGAAATACGAAGTCGTCACGCTGATCTCGTCGGCGGTCTCGCTCCATTTTTGATTCAACGCGGCTTCAAAACCGATCTGTTCCACGGCTTGCACCAGGCGGGAAAGCCGCTTCAACTTGCCTTTGGCTTGCAAGGTGTTCTGCCCCGAAATATTGCGCTTGATGTATTCGACTTCCTTGAGGAGCTTTTCTTTTTCGCTCTCAAAGATCTCCTGCCTGCGTGCAATGCGTTCTTCGCGCTGTTTCAAATAGGCAGTGTAATTTCCGGTGTAGGTCTCATACGCGCCGGGTAGCATTTCCAAAATGACCGTGCTGACCTTATCCAAAAAATAGCGGTCGTGCGAGACGATGACCGCCGCGCCGTCCCATTGATTCAAATAGCCTTCGAGCCATTCGACGGCGCGAATGTCGAGGTGGTTGGTCGGCTCATCGAGCAGGAGTACATCCGGGTCCGAAAGAAGGAGGCGCGCTAAAAAGGCGCGCGTGCGTTGTCCGCCGGAGAGATGATCGAGCGAGAGTCCGTAATCCTCCGCGCCGAATCCCAGACCGGTCAGCACCTGCCGGATGCGCGTCTCGTAGGTGTATCCGCCGCGTCGCTCGAAATCCTCTTGCAGTTTGCCGTATTGCTCGATGACATCTTGATCCGTCGCCATCAATTCTTCGAGGCGGTGCAATTCCTTTTGCTGTTTGATCAAATTTTCGAAGACGGAATGACACGCGTCCCACAGCGTGCCTTCCATTTTGAAATCGGCTTCCTGCGACAAATATCCGCTTCGGACTCCCCTTGTGCGGGTGACTGAACCCGCCGAGGCTTCATCTTCCCCGGCAAGGATTCGCAGCAGCGTGGTCTTGCCAACGCCGTTCGGACCGACGATGCCCAGCCGCGAGCCTTTCTCGATGGAGATAGTCAGGTTGCTGAAAATGTCGGTCGCGCCGAAGGATTTGGTGAGGGAAGAGGTGGTGATAAGTGCCATGGGTTTTTGATTCGTGAAAAGCGCGAATGGATTTTACCGCTTGTTTCATAAAAAAGGGTATTTATGATTTGCCGTGAATCAGTACATGGATTCACACCGAAAAATCCGTGCAAACCCGTGGCTGTCCGTGCAATCCGTGTTCAAAAGGTATAAATCAGGGGAAGCCCCAGAGAGTCAAACCGCTCTTTCCAAACCGGGTATACTTGCGAAAACGATCTTGGAAATGCAGCTAATATCTCCCCCCTCCTTTTTTATCCGTAACCTGCCCATCTACGGCGACGCGATTCTCGCGCCCATGGACGGGTATTCTGACTGGCCCTTCCGCTCCATTTGCCGCGAGTTGGGTTCCGCCATGAGCTACACCGAGTTCATCAAAGTGGAGAAGATCCTCAGCAAGTCCAAACAGCCCGCCAAGCGGATGTACTTTACCGAACCTGAACGCCCAATCACCTTCCAGATCTACGGTGAAGACCCCGACCTCATCCTCGAAGCGGCGCTGAAAGTGCAAGAGAACAACCCCGACGTGATCGACCTCAATATGGGCTGTCCCGCCAAGACCATCGCGGACCGTGGCGCGGGCGTGGGTATGATGCCTTCTCCGCTTCGCATCGCGCGCACGTTCCGCAAGCTGGTCAAACATCTGCGTGTGCCGGTCACCGGCAAGATCCGCCTCGGCTGGGACAGAAACAAGAATTTCAAACTCATCGCCCGCATCGTCGAAGAAGAAGGCGGCTCGCTGATCGCCGTCCACGGGCGCACAAAAGAACAGCGCTACGCAGGCGACGCCGATTGGGACGCCATCGCCGAAGTCAAATCTCTGGTAAAGATTCCCGTCATCGGCAGCGGCGATGTCAAAACTGTCGCCGATATCGACCGCATGAAGGCGCACACCAACGTCGACGCGGTTATGATCGGGCGCGGCGCGATCCCCAATCCGTGGATATTCGCCCGCCTCGACCGCGACCAGGTCCCGCCGGAAATGGTCAAGGAAACCATCCGCACGCATCTCGCCCGCAGTGTCGAGTTCTACGGCGACGAGGACGGCACGCGCCTCTTCCGCAAGAACGCCGTGCAGTACGTGATGATGCAGCACCTCACGCGCGATGAACGCAAGGAAATTCTCAAGTCGCGTCCATCGGCTGAGTTTTTGGAACTGCTCGAAAAGATTTACGACTCGCCGATTATTGCTCAAGCCGCCGTCCCTGGCGGCAAGGACACCGCAGAGAGCATTTTGATATAACGTATAATCATCCCATGATCCTCGACCTTCCCCTCATTCTCGAAACGCGGCGCAATCACGCGCTGGAACACGCCACCATCCATTTGCTTTCGCGCAAGCACGCGGGCAAACGCATGGCGGGACATTCCAACCCGACCGGCTTTTTCCTGCTCGGTGATCTGACCACACAGCAGATCTGGGAAGCCGCCACGGAAGCACACACGCGACTGAACTCCGGTGAAAGTGGATTGGCGATCCACCCCGGTTGCGGTACCAACCTGGCAACGTCCGCGCTTCTTGCCGGGACCTTTGCCTGGGTGCCGCTGCGGGGAACGAAGTCTACGCTGTGGCGTCTCATGCTCGTTCCGTTTGCATTGCTTTTCGCCATCATCGGCTACCAACTGAGCAAGCCGCTCGGACCCTGGCTGCAAGAACACGTCACCACCGAAGCGCACCTGGGCAGCTTGCAGATCGTGGATATCGTGCCCGTCCGCCAGGGCGTTCATCGGGTCATTACAAAATAACACGTAGGGGCGAGGTCTCCTCGCCCTGTCCTTTGGGCGGCAAGACGCCGCCCCTACAATAAAACCATGCCCACCATCTTCCTCCTCTACGGCAACGACGAATTTGCCATCGCGCGCAAGCTCAAGGATTTTGATTCGGAGTTCACCGATCCCACCACCGCGGATATGAACACGACCCGTCTCGAAGCGCGGACAATGACCGAGAACGATCTGAACAACGCGGTCAATGCCATGCCATTCCTCGCGCCGAAGCGACTGGTTTTCATCGCATACCCTTCCGCAAAATTTAACAAGCCCGATACCCGCAAGAAATTTCAGGAATTTTTAGAAAAGGCTCCCGACTCGTCGAAGGTCATCTTGTACGATACCGTCGAAAAGCCAAGAGATGCGGAGAAGCATTGGCTGGTCAAATGGGCGGAGAAGAACAAGCCACTTGTCAAGATGCAGGCTTTCTTCCTGCCGCAGCAGCGCGACATGCCCGGCTGGATCATCAACGAAGCCAGGAATCAAAAGGGACAGATCGAGCCTGCCGCCGCGGCGCGTCTCGCCGAGATGGTGGGAGTGGATACCCGTCAGGCGGGGATGGAACTGGCTAAGCTGTTGGCGTATGTCAACTGGGAGCGACCCGTTCGCGGGTCCGATGTGGAGGCGGTCTGTATCGTCACATCCCAGCAAAGCGTATTCGATTTTGTCGATGCCTTGTCGCAGGGCAATGGAAAAACTGCGCAAAAACTTTTACACCGCTTGTTGGAAAATGAAGAGGCGTTTTCGCTGTGGGGGATGGTCGTGCGCCAATTCCGTTTGTTGATCCAGGCGCGTGAAATTTTAGATGGGCGCGGGAACAAAGACGATGTGGCGCGCGCGCTAGCGATCCATCCGTTTGTCGCGGAAAAGACCACCGGGCAGGCGGGGCGCTACACCATGGAATCGCTCGAAAGCATTTACCGGCAGTTGCTGAAGATCGATGAGCAGGTGAAAACAAGCCAGGTCACACTGGACCTGGCTCTGGATACGCTGGTTGTGGAAATGGCTAGATAAATTTTCCCTTGACAAACAATTACATACCGATTAGTATGTATATATGAGGCGAACCAAAGAGGAAGCTGCGGTCACCCGCGCCACCCTTTTGAAGACTGCATTGACCTTGTTCAGTACCAGGGGCTATGCGGCCACATCTATTGACGACATTACCAAAGCCGCCAGGGTGACTCGCGGCGCTCTTTATCACCACTTTACCAACAAAGCCGATCTGTACAATACCCTTGTTGAAGAAGTTTCTGCCAGTGGAGCGAATATTGTGCAGCAAGCCGTGGCAGAGGGCGGAACCTTTACCGAGATCCTGAAAAGAATTTTTACCCGTCAACTGGCATACATCGAAGAGAATAAAGAAGCTCGGGCGGTGATGGAGTTGGCATTGTTCAAAACGGGAACACACCCCGAATTGCAATCCGGGCGTGAACGGCAGATCAAGACCGGCAAGGCGATGATCGACGGCATTGCCCAGGCGATGCAGATCGGAATCACAAACGGTGAATTACGAAATGATATTTCACCCACGGAAATGGCTCGTTCTTTCATCGCATTTCAAAACGGAGTCGTTCAGTTGTGGCTTGCGGCACCGAAATCTTTTTCGTTGAAGGGGAGTGCAGGGACATTCGCTGATGTCTTGCTCTCAGGGTTGAAGTCAGACTCGTAAATTTTTTTACCAAACTTACATACCAAATAGTATGTAAAAAAGGAGAAACCATGAACAAATCAATTTCTGAATGGATGAAGAAAAACCCAATCCCCTCATTCTTCGTGCTGACGTTCGTCGTGGCATGGTCGATCTGGCTGCCGGTTGGCTTTCTCACGCCGAAATATTTTTTGCTGTCCGTGATCCCCGGTGCATGGGCACCAAGTATCGTATCTTGCTATCTCACATGGCTGATTGATGGCAAGGACGGTCTGCGTCAATTTCTGCGGCGCGTAGTCCGCTGGCGTGTTGGAGTTCAATGGTACCTGGTGGTTTTATTCGGTATTGCGGTGATTGCCTTTGCCGCACAAGGACTGAACATATGGCTGTTTGATGGCGATCCAATAATATTCAATCTCCCCGCGGGCATCCCTGAAGATGGATTGCTGGTCGCCCTGCCGGTTATTTTCTTCGTGAATATTTTTCTCGGCGGTCCGCTGGCGGAGGACATTGGCTGGCGTGGCTACGCCCTGCCTAAAATGCGTGAGAAGATGAGCGCCTTTACGGCAAGTGTGTTTATCGGGTGTGTGTGGGTTCTCTGGCATTTGCCCTTTTTCTGGATTCCCGAGGGCAGAGTTGCGATAGGTGGAGTCCCTTTCGCATGGTTCGCGCTTATGACGACGGCGTGGTCTGTTCTGTTTGCCTGGGTTTACGTCAACACTGAAAGTATTCTCATGCCTGTCTTGTTCCATGCGGCTGTTAATACGACCCTTGGGACGTTAGGCATATTAGGTCAGACCGGCAGTGACCTGATGCCATTAATATTGAACACGCTGTTAACATGGGCGGCAGTAGGCTTGATCGTATTGGTTACCGGCAGGCATTTAAAAATGAAATGAGCGAAATAAAAAGAGCCAGCTTTGTGCAAAGCTGGCTTACATGTTATGCCTTTTTCCATTCCCCTTCTTCTGGATAGATCGCAATAAATTCATCGCCGTTGCCTTTGCGTTCCTGCGTGGCGAGATAGACGTCCTTCCATTTCAAAAAGTGCTCGGTTTGCAGGTGGGCATCGCGGGCTGCCATATCGGCATAGACTTCGAAAAGGCTGAAGTGTGCGGGGTTGGCGGCGTCTTGAAAGAACTCAAAGCGCAACACGCCCGGTTCGAGCCGGGTCTTCTGTGCATTTTCGAGGGTGACGGCTTTATAGGCTTCGATCCCCTCCGGCTTGATGTAATGATGGACCT
>CAYJPO010000082.1:0-20274 GCA_964372045.1 uncultured Anaerolinea sp. | reverse complement strand
AGCCGCGGTACGAATATGGAAAAAATCAGCCCCCGGCAAAACACCGGGGGCTGATTTACTTTATTCGACTGTTACCGACTTCGCCAAATTCCTGGGCTGGTCCACATCCAATCCGCGGATGGCGGCGATGTGATATGCCAGCAATTGCAGCGGCAGGACGGTCACAATGGGGGAGAGCATCCATGGCGCTTCGGGAACCCAAAGCACATAGTCTGCCATGTTCTTTACCAGCTCATCGCCTTCGGTCGCCACAGCGATGACCATCCCTCCGCGCGCCTTCGCCTGCTGGATCTGCGAGATCATCTTTTCATGCCAGGGATCTTTCGGTGCGAGACACACAACCGGCATATCCTCATCGATCAGGGCGATGGGACCGTGCTTCATCTCGCCCGCCGGGTAGCCTTCGGCATGGATATATGAAATTTCCTTGAGCTTCAACGCGCCCTCGTAGGCGATGGGCATGTTGATGCCGCGTCCCAAATACAGGCAGCCGCGAATATCCTTGAGCGCGTGCGCCACTATTTCCACGTCAGCTTCGGTGTCCAAAACACGCCCGGCAAGGTCCGGGACAAGCCTCAGGTCGGCGACCAGTTGGCGGCGGGTCTTTTCATCGATCACCCCGCGCAGGTCAGCCAGCAGAATGGCAAGCATGTACTGGTCCACCAGCGGGGCGGTAAATGCCTTGGTGGATGCCACCCCGATCTCGGGTCCGGTTTGCATCGAGATGTATCCATCCGCGATGCGCATGGCTTGCGAGCCGATGGCGTTGACGTTGCTCCAGATAATGCCGCCCTTGCGCCGCCCTTCTTCCATGGCGGCAAGCGTATCCGCTGTCTCTCCGGATTGAGAGATGGCAAGGATGACGGTATTCTCGTCCACGATGGGGTCGCTGTAGCGGAATTCGGAACCGATCACCACTTCCACAGGGATGCGTGCGATCTTTTCGATTAGATATTTACCGACCATGCCCGCGTACGCGGCAGTGCCGCAGGCAGTGATGTAAATGCGCTGGATGCGTTTGGCGAGTTCGGGGGTGAGGTTCAGCTCAGGCAGGCGGATGCGCCCCTCGTTAAAGTCCACGCGACCGGCGAGCGTATCGGTCAACGCGCGTACCTGTTCGTGGATTTCTTTCTGCATGAAGTGGCGGTATTCGCCTTTTTCCGCCGAGACCGCGTCGTAGGAAATGATGTGGATCTCCGGCTTGATCTCTCCGCCGTCCAGCGATTCCACACGGATGCCTTCGCGGGTCACGACCGCCATCTGGCGCGATTCGAGGAAGATAACTTTTCGGGTGTGCTCCAAAATTGCGGGGATGTCCGACGCGAGGAAGTTTTCATCCTCCCCCAAGCCCAGCACCACGCCGCCTGCATTCCCGATGCGCGCGGCGATGATCTTATCCGGCTCTTCGGTGGACATCAACAGCACCACGTTCGCGCCCTCGATCTGTTTGAACGTGCGGCGCGCGGCTTCCTCAAAAGAAATGCCGGACGATTTGTGATTTTCCGCGAGGTGAACGATGGTCTCCGTATCGGTATCCGAGTTGAAGACCGCGCCTTCACTGGCGAGTTCATCCTTCAATTCAAGGAAGTTCTCAACAATGCCGTTGTGTACCACCACCATCCGCCCGGTATTGCCAACGTGCGGGTGCGCGTTCCGTGCCGACGGCGCGCCATGTGTCGCCCAACGGGTATGCCCGATGCCCGGCGCTCCGGTGAGCGGTGACTTGCTGACCAGGTCGACGAGTTGGGATAACTTGCCCGCATCTCTGCGGACATCGATACGGTTTTCATTGATGACGGCGACTCCGGCGGAGTCATAGCCGCGATATTCAAGTCTTTTCAGACCATTAAGGATGATCGGTGTCGCGTCACGCGGCCCGATATATCCGACGATTCCACACATAATGGGATCCTCCAGTTTAGATTGATTTGGGTGACAAGGCACAGGCGCGTCAATCGTGCCGACGCCTGTCCGCTTGACCCCTTGATTTGTGCCACCCTCTGCCTTTTTATTCCCGCGGTCACCCGCGTGGTCTTGTGGGCAGAGTTGTACCTGGAGGGAAAGAATGACGGGTATGGCGTACCCGGAGGGCTTCCGCTGATCGTTCGATCTTCCCCAGCGCTGGTTTCGATACGCCTTTAAGGCTGCTCAACCAGCACTGGGTTAACTCCATTTCGCAATGGAGAACCCTCATCCTCGTCAACTTCGACAGAGTCGAAGTCCATGCGCTGTCTTTCCCGAGACTTTTTCCGGCTGCCTCCTTTCTTTGAATGCGGGATTATACCGTAAAAAAAGCCAGCCATTTCTGGCTGGCTTTCTTGCTATTATCCGTCGGTAGGTCTGCGTGTATTCGTCGGCGTCGGTGATTGTGTCGGTGTGGGCGAGGCTGCCGGTGTTGGCGTCCGCGTTGGCGTTCTGGACGGTGTGTACGAAGCCGTCCGCGTCGGCGTCCTGGATGGCGTCAATGTCCTCGTCGGTGTATTGGACGGCGTGTAGGTCTTGGACGGGGTGTAGGTCCTGGACGGCGTATAGGTGATGGTCGGCGTACGCGTGATGGTGGGCGTGCGCGTAATGGTGGGTGTGCGCGTGATGGTCGGCGTGTTCGTAGGAGTGCGTGTATTGGTCGGCGTAGCCGTGTAGTTGTTGATGCTCGTCGTAAGCGTGCAGTCGGCATCATTACCCCAGCCGGGGAAGTCGAAGATCAAGGTGATATCCCAGGAGCCTGTCCAGGTGGTGTTGCTGAAGCGGGATCGCCAGGTGCGGGTTGTATTATTTCCGGCAATGGACTGACCCGTAATTCCATCGAGGTCTACCGGAGAGTTTTTAATGGTTGTTGAACCCGGGTTATCATAAATCGATTCAAACTGAGTGTAATCATAGTACTTGGTACCCGGCAGCGGGGAGTTATCCCATTCCAGGATCGAATGGACCAGATCTGCAGTTTGAATGTTTCTATTTCTAACATTCACCTGGATGAAGTTCGATTGGAACCTTGTCGTACCGTTGACGATGAAGATATCCGAACATGACGGCTGGGGTGTGTTGGTTGGCGTGCGTGAGACGGTCGGCGTGCGTGAGACGGTCGGCGTACGCGTGATGGTCGGCGTTCTGGATGGTGTGCGCGTGGCGGTGTTGGTTGGCGTAAAAGTGTTGGTCGGCGTATGTGAAGGCGTGGAGGTCGGGGTCGGTGAGTTATATACAAATTCGCCATCGTCGCCACCCGGGGCAGGCGGCGGGAAGTTGACGATCTCCGCGGTTTCGAAGGTTTCATTCCGCCCAACGCGATAAGAGGCGAGATGGATCATATCCGGCTGGATGCCGAAGATGGGCAGGACAATGAACGTAAAATTGTAATCGGCGGTCACGATCACAAGATCGCCGGGATCCCCCGCGCTTTCATTGGGATTTACGCCAGCGGGATCGCTACCGGCAGATGTGCAATCCGCATATTTGGTGAGGCTGCCCATTTGCGGGCGGGTAAAGTACAGCCCGGCAGGGTCGGTCACCGGCGGGTCCACTTCAGGACCCGCACATACAGTCACCTTGAGACGCTCTCTGTCAGTAAGGGGAAGGGCTAGATTGTCATCATTGTTGTAGGCAAAGCCCACAATGACCCGCATGGTTTCATCCTTGATGGAGAGCAGACGCGCGTCTTTGATCTCCTGCTCCACGCTATCGTCTGTACAGGGGGTATCATCGTCGCAGTGTGCTATATTGTACGAACCGGCGGTCGCGTAGCGGATACCGAAACGCGTTGAATTCTCGATGATTAACCAGGCATAGAACAAACGCCCAAATTCAAGCAAGCCCACGATCACAAGCAAAAGGATGGGGATGATCAAAGCAAATTCCACCATCGCCTGGGCTTTCTTTGGGGGTGGACCATTTCGCGTATTAGCACGGTTCATAGGACGCTCCATATAATAACCAAAAGAAAAAAATCCTGACTATTGCGAGATCTTCGTTGCAATATTTTGTGCGATGATCTCAAAGATGTTTCGCAGGGTCACATTGTTTGGTGCAAAAAAATAAGCGCCATGATTGATATCCGGGTTAAGTGTATCGCCGGCTTCACTGGCAATATATTCAAGCAGCGTTGCCGCCTCTGGAACCCCAGGTTCCCCGGATGATTCCCTGGTAATCCTGCTTCCCAGACCGATGGTGTAAATTGTAACGCCGTTTCCGGTTTTCAGTGCAGCCAGATTATCCGCACTATCCCGGGCATAATCGTCGGCATCGTACAAGGACATATCTATGGTTTCCCCGTTTAAGGGATTTGTCCATGATATTGTTTCACCTGCAGTGTGGCGGGTGCTTGGATATGCATCGCGACAAGGCGGCGGATCGGGGTCGGGCAACACTTGAGGATCAAGCCAGGTGTTTTGCGGGCAATAACCGAACGGGAACGTTCCGCCTGGACCCTCGTCGGTTGCATTCGCTGGACCACCAAGGAGGGCAACTGTAACCCAAAGTGAATCCAACCGCCGATTATCCGGATCGCCGCTGCCGGATAAGGCAGTTTGTGCGCGAACCATTGTCCCGCCGATATTACTGGAAGGGCAGGAAGACCAGTTTGCTATCGCTCTGACGAGCGGGTCTGGATTATCGGTCGGGTACTCATACGCCGGGCACATAGTTCCGTCGAAGGTCCCTCCAAAAAATCGCAGGCATTCGCCGGTAGGAATATTACCCAGATCATCATTGTCCGTCTCTTCACAAATTCTGGGTTGATAGACCTTGAGAGTGTCGATCGAAAAGAAGATCAAATCCCGGTCGAAGGAAAGCGGTATGACTTCCACGGGATCGCGCGAAGCTTCATCGCTTGGTCCTGTGACTTGCCCCGTTCCGGCGATGACAGATACACGATCGTATCCGAAGTAAATTAACGAGTCGACAAAATCAAGGGCTATGTCTTTGACTGCGCGTAAGGGTTGACAATCATCGTCCACATTGCACTGGATCGGGTCATCACCTGCCTGGGCGCTAAAGGGATCACTAGCAGAATCCGTTTCATATGCCATAGAGCCTGATGTGTCAATGATCAGCACCAGGTCGATGGTTGCCGCTTCACCGATCGAGGTGACATGTACTTCTGTGCTGTTGATACCGAGTACACGCAGAAAACCGAAGGCAATATCCGACACGGCTGTGACTTCCACTAATTTTCGGTTTTCGATCGGGTTGGTGATCGGCTCGGGGTTGCAAAGATCAGGACGTTCGGGTTCGGTATCTTCACAGGTATGAACCGTAATATCCCTGACGTTGTTCAGTTGATTGATCTGCAGCAGGCTGAGCGCCGCGTTTTCCATTGCCGTTAAATTTAACGTACCTGTGTCGGGGTCCGGTCTGAATTCCTGGGCGGCGGCTACCGCTGCAGCGTCCACGGCTCGTTTGAGTTTGCCGTATTCGATCAACAGCAATCCCACGTCGGTCACGAGACCTACCATGGCGACAATCCCAACAAACGCGAACGCAATAAGAATAATGGCTTGTCCGCGCTCCCATTTTTTAGCGTTGATTTTCTCTACTTTCGTTATCATAATAATTGGGTCCTTAAGAACTGACAGATCCATTAATTTTCGTCGAACGGTTTTGCATAAATGGTCGGCATGACGACAGAGACATACATCATGGACGGATTATCCGGTGAAAAGAAGGGCCGCGTCCAGGGCAGATTGAGGGTACCTTCATATCCGTAATAGATTTCGATAATGAGCAGCCCGGCATCCGACGGTTCGGCGTCATTGGCTGTCATTAAAGCTTCGATACTTGCATCCGGGTATGCCGAGGGCGGGTTGGTGTCACTGAAATATTTGTAGTAATCCGCGCCTGAAAAGCGGGTAACAGATGCAATCTCGTCAGGGTCCGTGCTTTCATCCACTTCCACACTGACCAGCGAGACCAGGATATTGTCACGGGTGGAGTCCAGTTGGATCTGCCGCGAATCAGGGTCTCCGGAAGGAGCCAGTAACTCAACCGCATATAGTGCGGCATTTGAATAGAAGGCGAGATTATCCGTCCCGTCGGCATTGAAGGGGTTGACCGTGCTGTACCGGCGGGCTGTGGTGCGGGCGGCATCCTGGATCGAGAGGTATGTATTCAGCATGAAGCCAAACTCCACCATTCCGGTGAGCAGCAGGATCAGCACCGGCAGCGTGATCGCGAATTCCACCATGCTCTGCGCCTTGGTCTTAAAGCGGGGTCCCGAATCCGAACGATCGGAGTTCCCGGCTTTCAATTTTAGAATTGCGTTATCGAACAAATTTTTCATGACACTTTCTCGCAATCGAAAAACACATAAATGAACATACTGTCGACTTGAAATAATGAAGCGATCAATTTAGGTAGATGGCGCGGGAGAATGATGAAAAGATCGCCGACGGTGATTTTCAAATTAAATTATATACCACATCCAAACCGGTATGAAATATGCGATGTCCCTGCAACGTTTGCATTTCTGTAAGATATTGTACCAAATTTCAGGGTTATTGGCTCAGGAGCACCTCGGGCATTTTGTAGGTGTCGTAATTTTGCTCATCCTTGTAGCGCACAAGGATGCTGTCCGTGCCGTCGATCTCGACGTAATAGCCGATGATCTGGCTGCGGTATGAGCCGCCGCCGATGGAATCCAGCCCGTTTATGCGAATATCCGCCCCGGGAGCATAAATGGTCCCCATGTAATTTGAGTCCTTGCTGCCGCTAAGGGCGATGATTCCCCGATTTCCGACCGGCATGTAGAACAGTAACCCCGCGTTCGGACCAGCCTTGGGGGCGCTCAGATCCACATCCGCATGACCGCTGATCCTGATGTTTCCGTCTTCCATGATGATGACCACCCCTCCGCCCTCCAGGGTTGTTCCGTCAGCGACGATAAAGTCATTTTGGAGGCAATACACGCCTCCTTCCAGGTGGGTTACACCTTCCGGTGGAAAAATTCCCTCGTCCCAGTTTCCCGGCAGCATGTACCCAGTGGACTCGTCAACAGCCGCGATCTTCGAACCGCATCCGACGCGGGGTTCTTTATAAGGGGGCGGGAAGGGGATGGGCGCTGCGCCGGTTTCCATGGGGAACGGGGTGATCAATTGCGGTTTCTGCACCCGTGCACCGCCGACGACAGTGATGCGGCTCGCGTCGCGGACCCGGACACTTCCGCTGCCGAAGGAGATGAATGCGCACTCGGGGTTGTCGGAATTTACGAACAATCCGCCGCCTTCCAGATTGAGTGTCGCCTCGGCATGCACCCAAAAGCCGATATGGTGATCGCATTGGCTGGTCGGTGCCAGACTGACCACAGCGTACCCGGGGAACATCTCTCCGAGCACCGCGGGTTTCGATTGTGAAACCACGTTCACGACGTTCGTGATGTACGGGATACCGATCACTGACCCGAAAAATGTCTGAAGCCGTGAAGTAATGATGACCTCGATATATTCCGAGTCACCGGCATACGGACCACTGAGCGGCGGGGTATTCAATTCCACCACATTGGTCTCACCGTCGTTGTTGTATCCGTTTGCCAGCGCCGTGGCTAATGCCGCCGCTCGCCAATTTCCGCCCTCGATCCTTGTCAACGCAGCTGTAAGTGCCGCAGCTGACGCGGCAGTTTCCGCACGGCGGCTGTCTACGTAGGCGTTCCCTCCATCGATGGCAAGCGCAGCCATCCCGATCACACCGATAATGGCGAAGACAATGATAATGATCGCTTGTCCGCGCTCGCTTGTTTTTGGTTTCGCAGGTTGAATTCGAGTTCTTTTCATGGGCAGGGAGGTTGGAGGATTACATTTGTCGCAGTACCGGTTAGCGGGATTGTGTCTGTACCGATAACTACTCCGATAATAGGCATGGCGATCTGATATTGATACCGAACGTTGACCCGGATGCTGTTTGCAGCACCCTGGCACGCAGCACCAATGACATCGATCTCAACATCGACCTTGCTCGTGTCTCGAAGTTCGACCGGTGAAGAGTAAAACACATCGTCGTTCTCAGGCAGGATGTTCCTCGCTCGGTTTTCGATCTCCGCTTCATTCCCCGGATTGAACGATCCATAAAGCGCCCCTTCCTGGGCGGCATCACGCAGGATCGCATAGGAAAAAATCGCCATACCAAAGTCGACGACCCCAAGCAGGATGAGCAGAAGGACGGGCAGGCTGATCGCCAACTCAACCAAACTCTGCCCTCGCTCTGATCTGTTTGTGATCGGTTCTCGACGTAATTCTTTCATCATTACCTGCTGGAATCCACAGGATAGTTTACGCACCCGGGTGTGCCAATGGTGATGATGATGCGCTCGGTGCCGTCACGTTGATCATAGTTCTGGTTGAAGAAGAAGTCGATGTACGATTCGCCTTGCGGGATTCGCGGATAATAAGCCGTGATAAATGCCGATGGGCTGAAAATATCGCCGGTCCATGATTGACCTGAGAGCCGGGCTTCCACAAGGTGCAGAGATGGGTCACCGTCGAGATGACCGGTATCATGATTCCACTCCACATACACCTGTGCCGCCGTCAAAACATGACCGGTGTAATTGGAGATCAGCATCCGCATGCGATTGTTCTGGAACTCGAGCGGTCCGTGAGACACACCTGTCAAGCCGGTACAGCTGATCGCCGTCGGGGTAATGGATGGGGTGTTGGTCGGTCTGGGTGTTACAGAGGGTGTGAACGTAAATGTTGGCGGCGGTAAAGTAATCGTCGGGAGCACGACGTGTGGAGTTCCAGCGGCAACCTGTGTCGAGATCTGACTCGTGAGCGCCTGACTGGTGATCGTCATGGGCAGCTTGGTCAGCACCTGGCTTGTCAGGGTCAGCCCAACTGCTGGTGTGGGTGTGGACGTGTCATTCGATGCGGGAACTCGGGACGGAGTACTTGTCTCCGCTGAAAATCCTGTAGGAAATTCGTCGCCAAAAATGGGGACGGAGTCTATAAAAGTTCTGGCATTAACCGAAACGATGCGCAGAGGCTCGATCGGCAGAATATCAATGATCGGCGCATAATCCGCCTCCACTTGGACAATGATCCGGTCGCCATTGCGGAGAAGGTTATCTTCGATGGGGCAGGTGTCCGCATCGGGATCGGGATCGATATCAAGGATCGGGATTTGTTCCCCTTCTGGGGTTATGCCGCGATCGTAGGTGATGTTGATCTCATCGAAGTCGGTGAGGATCGCAGAACGATTGGCGACATCCCGGATCCCGTCGCAATTCTGGTAATAATTGACTCCATCGAATTCGCCGGAACCGGCGCCGTAGCGCGCCGCCTGACGGGAGGCATTCGAAACGGAGGCAAAGATGAAGATCAGGCGCGAAAACTCGATGATCCCATATAAGAGACCGATCAGGATCGGCAGCGCCAGCATGAATTCAACCATGGCTTGCGCCTTTGGTTGTTTTTGTTTTGTGAGGGAACGAATCATGGGAGAACCAACTTCCATTTTATGTAAATCATCCCGGCACGATCATGGCAAGGAAACGGGGGAAGAAGGTGATGAGGAACGCGCTGATGATGAAATAAGGTCCATAGGGGATGAAGACCATTAAGACGTTTTTTTTGTAATTGCGCGTGAGAAGAAGACCGACCACCAGCATCAAGCTGGCGATCCCGCCGATCATAATGCTTAGTAAAATACAGAACCAGATGAGCGGCCATCCCACCAGAAATCCGAGGATGGTCACAAGGATGACGTCGCCTGCGCCGAGCGCTTCCTCTTCATCCGGCACCTGTCCCTGCGCGATGATCCGTTTTGCGCGGAACTTGGTGAAAAGCACACCAAGAGAGTAGAACACGAACATGATCACAAATCCGCCCAATCCGCCAAGCAGGGTTGGGACTGCTCCATGTGAGATAATGCCAACTGTCAACGCAAGCAACGCCCCGGCGATGCTGGTTGGATGCAGGATCAAACGATGTTCCATATCGATGACGAAGACCACACCGAAATAAAGAATTAACAACAATCCCAGGGCATACCCGATCCCAGTGGGAGGCTGGAGCCAGATGTATAAACTTGCAGCGGCGATAAGGAGCTGTACGAGCCATACCCTATACCCGCGCGCGTGCCCATTGGAGCAGCGCTGGAACAACAGGTATTCCTTCAACGAATAGGCTGCGCCGCATTCCAGGCATACGGGCTTGGAAATACGCCTCGTAATGGGAAGGATGTCTGAAAAATAATTGACCATCCATCCGGCAAGCCATCCGATGAGCATGGGAAGTATCAATGAAATTGACATTTTGAATTATTATAATTCCAATTAAGATGACGGGCAAAACTGCCCTGTGATGTAAGTCTACTGCAATGTTCTTGGCGGAAATCAATAACCGCCTTACAATTTTGAATGGTCAAGGAGCATATATGGAAGAATTTGTCATCGAAGGCGGGGTGCCATTAAAGGGTGAGATCACTCCCTCTGGCAACAAGAACGCGGCGCTTCCCTTGCTCGCTGCTTGTTTGTTGACGGAGGAACCGGTCGTCCTTCATAACGTCCCTCAAATTCGGGATGTGCTGGCAATGAGGAATTTGATCGAAAGCCTCGGCGCACAGGTGGAGGAATTGAGCTCGAATAGCTGGAAGATAACCACGCAGGAACTGGTCGCCTCGCATCTGGACCCGGATCTTTGTCGCCGCATCCGGGCTTCGATCTTGATTGCGGGTCCGGTGCTCGCCCGCGCCGGTGGGATCAAACTTCCGCCGCCCGGTGGCGATGTGATCGGACGCCGCCGGCTCGATACGCATATTCTGGCGCTTCGCGCTTTGGGCGCAGAGATCACATACAGCCGCGTTTTTGATATTCAGGGAGCCAACCTGCATGGCGCGGATATTCTGTTGGACGAGGCAAGCGTGACTGCCACGGAAAATGCTGTCATGGCGGCTGTCCTTGCAAAAGGGGAGTCATGCATCCGAAATGCTGCTTCGGAGCCGCATGTTCAGGAGTTATGTAATTTTCTGAACATCCTTGGCGCGCATATCGAAGGGATCGGTTCCAACACTCTTCACATCACTGGCGTGGAACGCCTGCATGGCGGTGAGTTTACGATCGGACCAGACCTTTTGGAAGTTGTCAGCTATATCGGCGCAACTGTTGTTACGCGGGGCACGGTCCGCATCCGGAACGCAGGCGTGGAGCATCTCGAAATGGTGGCGCAGACGTTCCGGCGGCTGGGTGTCCATTGGACGGTGGATGGTAAGGATATTATCGTGCCGTCCGATCAGTCTCTGATCGTACAGTCTGATCTCGATGGCGCGGTACCTGAGATCAAGACCAATGTCTGGCCCGCATTCCCAACGGACCTCACCAGTATTGCGATCACAGTGGCGACCCAGACCACCGGGTCAGTCCTTTTCCATGATTGGATGTTTTCGGGCAGAATGTATTTCACCGATAAGCTGGTCGGCATGGGCGCTCGAATCATTCTGTGCGACCCCTATCGATGTCTGATCCAGGGTCCCACGCAGCTGTATGCGGAGAAGTTGGAAAGCCCTGATATTCGCGCCGGCATGGCGCTCCTCCTTGCTGCGTTGGCGGCAGAAGGAACCTCCAAAATCCGAAATATTCGTCAGATCGAACGAGGCTATGAGCGGGTGGACGAGAAATTAATGATGCTTGGCGCTAAGATAAAGCGGGCTGTCGAATAGACACTTAACACAGAAGAAGCCGGTCACATTTGCAATTGACGTGACCGGCTTCTTTCTTTAATTGTCAGGTTATCGACGATTATTTATTTCGAGACGATCACTTCTTTTTGAATCTTGACCGGGAAAAGGTGATTATCGCCGACCTTATTGATGAACCAGCCAGATGCGTTGCTGGTATCGCCATCCGGATATTCGATCCAGGCATAAGCGAAGTATTCACCCTTGGGGAGTGAGACGGTCAGCTTTTCATTCTTGCCGAGAACGTAAACCAAAGTTCCGCACTGTCCGAATAAGTTCGTACCCAGGTTCAAGGAAAGTGTGACTTTCGACCCACCGCTGTCATTCTCAAAACGCACATTGGATTGCGGACCTGCTTCTCCGATGTTCAGCGGTTTCAAACAATCACCTCCGCCGCTGCTTGCAGCCTGAGTGGCTGTGGGGAGCAGGGCAAAATCGATCGTAGCCGTGGGAAGAACCGCTTGTGTAAATGTCGGCAGAGGAGTGGGGCTGGGTGTCTCTGTGGGCGGGAGCGGTGTTGCGGTGGGAATAGAAGCCTGCGTCATAGCAACCATCGTCCATGCGGCGGCTACTGCCGTTCCCTGCACCTCTTCCGGTGACATGGTGGGCGCTGCCTGCTGCCCGCCGCATGCCGTCAGAAATAATGCAAGCGCCGCGAGTACGGGGATTATTTTTTTGATCATTTGTCTCTCCATTATCTTTGTTGCAAAATTATGTATTTTTTTATCTCAGTTCCGTTTTATGGTTATCTTATCAGTGAACAGAGAAATTAACAATTCTTCATCCTTAGCCAGTGAAAAATTACCCGAAAATTGTCTTCCGCCGACCCAGGCAACATAGGTGTAATTCCCTGCCGGAGCTGTTGCTTTGACCTGCCGCTTCACGGGGTATTCAAGGATCGTTACGTATCCATCCTTGGTCACACAGCGAAGGGAGATATACGCATCAACGTGCGACTTGTTGAAAAGGTTGATCAGCCCATACGGAAGGTCTGGCGGCAGGGTCCCGTAAAACGCTGGATGGGGTGTTGTCGTCTGTGTGAGCGAGTTCAGTGTGTTGGTGGCTGTGTTCGTGACGGGCAGAGTACCAACGCTGGCGGTTGAACCCGGTGTGCCGGTGGTGGCGCCAAGCGTCACGGTGCCGGTTCCCAGAGTTGCGGTCAATGTCAACAGGAACGGGTTTTGTGTTTCTGTCGGCGTCACCGGGATGGCTGTGTTCGTCGTGGTGACTATGACCGGCGTCTCGCTCGGAATATGAGTCGGGGACGGCAATGCCTGCAGCGTCATTTGTGAAACTACTGCCGCCGTTCCCTGCAGATCTGCTTCTGAGATCGGGGATGGGGTGTCAGCCTGTTGTGTCTGCGTAAAAGAAGGCAGACATGCGCTCAGAATAAAACCGGACACAAGTACCGTGACAAGCAGTTTCTTCATACACCCAACTCCCTGGCATTAAGCCGAGTTATGCCTGTTGGCTGACGACTTCCAAAAATTGGGAAACCACATCGCGGAGCATCCGTTCGGGCAATGCGCCGACCTGGCGATGGACAACCTTGCCACCGGCGACGAATAACAGGGTGGGGATGCCTTGAATGCCGAACTTCTGCATCCATTCGGAATGGTCATCTGTGTTGATCTTTGCGACGATCAATTTTCCATCCAATTCCTTCGCAAGTTTATCCAGTGTCGGCGCGATCATCTTGCATGGGCCACACCAGGGTGCCCAAAAATCGACGATGACCGGTGTCGCAGATTGCATTACGATTTGCTCGAAGGATTCGTCTGAGATGTGAATGGGTTCTCCGGACATTTTTCTGATTCCTTTTTCCTTATTTTTATCTCATGTTTGTTCTATTTAGCCGAATGAGTATAACATAGAATCCCTGATATAATCGCCGCCCATGAGCATTATTTCACGCTGGCGTGAGGGACTCTCGCGCACAAGTAAAGCCGCATTCGGGCAAATCGCAACAATTCTTGGTACAACTGAGATCACTGCTGAGACCTGGGATGATCTCGAAGCGCTTTTGATCCAGGCGGATCTTGGGATTGAGACAACAGCCTCCATTCTTGAATCGCTTAAGCGCCTCGCGCGGACCGAAGGCTTTGTCCGCGCCCAGGAACTTTCATCTGCGCTGAAGCAGGAATTGCGTTCCCGCTTGATCACCCCGCCAAGCCTGGTCTTTGGATCAAAGCCAACGATCCTGTTGATCGTGGGTGTCAATGGTTCCGGCAAGACGACCACCATTGCGAAACTTGCATCGCGCTTTGTCGATGACGGCAAAACTGTTCTGCTCGGTGCTGCGGATACATTCCGGGCTGCGGCGGTGGATCAGCTTCAGGTTTGGGGTGACAGGCTCAAGGTCGATGTGATCGCGGGTGCGCCGGAAAGCGACCCGGGCGCGGTGGCTTTCAACGCAGTCCAGGCGGGAATCGCCCGCAGCATCGACATCGTCATGATCGATACAGCCGGACGTCTGCATACCCGTTTCAATTTGATGGAAGAATTAAAGAAGGTCAATCGCGTCATCGGCAAGGCAATGACCGGCGCGCCGCACGATGTGTGGCTGGTGCTCGATGCGACAACCGGACAAAATGCCTTGCAGCAGGCACGTTCTTTTAAAGAAACTGTCAATGTGACTGGTGTTATTCTTTCGAAGCTGGATTCGTCCGCAAGGGGCGGTATGGCATTTGCCATTCAACGCGAACTTGGTCTGCCGATCCTGTTTGCTGGTTTGGGTGAAAAGCCCGAGGATCTGACGCCCTTCAACCCGGACGCTTTTGTAGACGGAATATTATCGAACAATTAGGAGACCTCATGCAAGACTTGCTTCAGCGTTTAAATACTGCAAATGAATTGACCCAGCAGCTCTTGGAGCGTCTTTGACCTGGCAGGGAAGGAAAGCCAGCTTTCACAACTCGAAGCGGAAATAGAACGACCCGATTTTTGGAATGATACGAATAGCGCCCAGCGGATAATGAAGACTGCCTCGAATGTTCGAGACGAAATCTCTGGGTGGAAAAAGCTCCAGCAGCATATCAATGATCTCACGGATTTGGTAAAGCTTGAAGACGAGTCTCTGCGCGCTGAGTTGGAAGCGGAGATCGAAAAGCTCGAAGCCGATCTTGAAAAGCGATCGTTCGCCACGATGCTTTCCGGTCCTTATGACCACGATGATGCCATTATTGCGATCCACGCCGGGGCGGGCGGGACCGACTCTCAAGATTGGGCGGAAATGCTCGAGCGTATGTATTTACGCTGGGCGGAAAGCCGCGGCTTCACAGTGGAAATCCTGGATTCGACCCCCGGTGAAGAAGCCGGGATCAAAAGCGTCACCATCGCTGTCGGCGGGCGATATGCGTTTGGCTATTTGCGCTCTGAAAAGGGTGTGCATCGCCTTGTGCGTTTGTCCCCATTCGATGCGGCGCATCGCAGACATACATCCTTCGCTTTGATTGAAGTCCTGCCTCAAGTATCGATGGATGAAGCCGATGTGGAGATCAGCCCCGGCGATATCAAGATGGATGTCTTCCGTTCCTCCGGCGCGGGCGGGCAAAATGTACAAAAGAATGCTACTGCGGTTCGCCTCACCCACATCCCGACCGGTATTGTGGTGACCTGTCAGAATGAGCGTTCCCAAACCCAGAACCGTGAATTTGCCATGCGCATCCTGCGCGCCCGTTTGCTGGAGTTAAGAACCGCCGAGAAGGAAGAGGAACGGGCGGTCCTGCGCGGCGAATATACCAAGGCGGAGTGGGGGAGTCAGATCCGTTCGTATGTGCTGCATCCCTACCAGATGGTCAAGGATCACCGCACCGATTTCCAGGCAGGCAATGCCCAGTCCGTGCTCGATGGAGACCTGGATGGGTTTATGGAATCCTACTTGAAGAGCAGTTCGAATTAGTGAATGTGACGAGAATCAAAAAGAGCGGGCAATGCAGCCCGCTCTTTTTGATTTAACCGCCGGTCGGCATTCGTTTTTCGAGAGTGCTATTGAGGAGATGTTCGTGTTCCTCGGAGTTTGTCTTAAGCGACTTGCGGTGGATCTTTTTACGACCCTGGGCTTTTTCAAGAGCCTGCTGCCATGCGATCTGCATCGCGGTATATTCCGGTTCGCGGGAGGCTTCGACTTCCATCTGGGTGGAATAGTCTTCTTCCTTCTTGCCTTTGCGCTTGCCTTTTCCACGGTGCTCTTCACCACGGTCCTGCCTGACTTCTTCGATCACTTCGGCTTGGAGGGCTTTCACGCTCAAGCGGATCTGGCGTTTGCGGCGGTCCACTTCCAGGACTTTCGCTTCGACTTCTTCGCCTTCCTTGAGGACTTCGGCTGCGGTCTTGACATACCCATGGGCAAGTTCACTGACGTGGATAAGCCCGGGACGTTCCGCACCGAAATCAACAAAGGCACCGTAGGATTCGAGGCGGACAACCTTGCCTTTGACGGTCATCTCCGGCTTGAGTTCCTTCCATTCGTAGGCAAGCGGTTCGATCATGGTCAATTCGACACGGTCCCTGCGGACACGTTTGACCCAGACCGCCACTTCCTGCCCTTCCTGGACGATATCTTCCACCTTATTTACAGGCTTATCGCTCAATTGTGAGATGTGAATGACACCGGGTAAACTCTGACCGATATCAACGAGCGCCCCCGCGAGAGTTGTCTTCAAAACCTTGCCGTTCAGTTTCGTTTTTGGTTCAAGCGCCACGGCCGACGCGCTATCGGGTGTAGTCATAATATATACTCCTGCTATTGAAATAATGCCGAAGAACGATTATACCTGTCTGACAAAATTCAGTCAATGTGAATTAGGTAAGAGTTTTTGTCTGAGTTTGCGGGAGAAAAATTCGGGTTTCTCCCGGCTCAATGGGTCGAAAAATGATACGGTCCAGGTTCTGATGCGATGTCAGATTTTTTATGTATCTCCGTTCCTCTTGTCGTTTGTGATTTCCGTGTGTATAATCCTAAAATCAAAAGCGTTGATGGGAACGAGTAAACTGGTCGAAACGGTCAGCGAGTCCGAGGTCGGTGTGAGGCGGATACGCGTAGACGGTTGAAAATCCTCCCGGAGCAGTGAACTGAAATTAGTTGAAGAGTCCGACAGGCAAATGGTCGGGTTGTCGCTGAGAGTAGGGAATCCGAGGTTGTTCTTCGTTATCAGAACAGGATGATGTTGGTCATCCAATGAGTGCCTGCCCGCGCTGCGGGATGGGAATCAGAGTGGTACCGCGCGAGCATTGCTCTCGTCTCTGAATGAGATGAGAGTTTTTATTTAATTTCACCGTCACGCCTGCGCGTGTGTGCTGGTGCAGGTGTTGCGAAGGTGTCAGCCCGAAGTAATGACGAAGAGGAGAATGAATGTTCAAATCTGTAAATCCAAAACTCGATGCCCCTGCCATGGAGGACAATGTCCTCAAACTTTGGAAGAAGCAGGAGGTCTTCAAAAAGACCGTTGAGCAGCGAAAAGGGAAGCCCGAGTACGTATTCTATGAAGGTCCTCCCACAGCCAACGGACGCCCCGGTGTGCATCACGTGTTGGCGCGCGCGTTCAAGGATATGTTCCCGCGCTACAAGATCATGCGCGGATACCATGTCTCGCGCCGCGGCGGGTGGGATACGCACGGCTTGCCGGTGGAGATCGAGGTGGAGAAGCAGCTTGGCTTCACCAACAAGCAGCAGATCGACGAGTACGGCGTCGACAAATTCAACGAACTTTGCAAGAAGTCCGTCTTTACCTATATTCAGGAATGGGAAAGACTTACGGAACGCATCGCCTTTTGGGTCGATCTGGACGAAGCGTATGTGACCTACACCAACGATTACATCGAATCGGTCTGGTGGATATTGAAAAGTTTCTGGGAGAAAGACCTGCTCTTCAAGGGCTATAAGATCGTCCCGTATTGCCCGCGCTGTGGCACGCCTCTTTCTGACCATGAAGTGGCTCTCGGCTACGATGATGCGACCGACCCTTCGATCTTTGTGCGCTTCCCGCTGGTGGACAAGCCCGATACGTCCCTGTTGGTCTGGACGACCACCCCGTGGACGCTGCCTGCCAACGTGGCAGTCGCGGCGCACCCCGATGTGGATTATGTGACGGTCGAGCGCGACAATAATGGCACGAAGGAAAAGCTTATCCTTGCGAAGAACCTGCTTGGGAAGGTTTTCAAGGATGAAGAAGTCAAGGTGCTCGAAACCTTCAAAGGTAAAAAGCTCAAAGGCACCAAGTATCAGCCGCTCTTCACCTTCATGACCGTGGACAAGCCTGCATATTACGTTGTGCTTGGCGATTTCGTCACCACGGAAGATGGTTCCGGGCTCGTGCATCAGGCTCCCGCGTTCGGCGCGGAAGACATGGAGATGGCAAAGCAATACGATCTGCCAGTCCTGCTGACCGTTCAGCCGGATGGCACGTTCGTGCCCGAGATAAAACCCTGGCGTGGAATCTTCGTCAAAGACGCCGACCCGGCGATCATCAAGGATCTCGATGCGCGCGGATTAATGTTCCGCGCTGGCACGCTCGTGCATACCTATCCCTTCTGTTGGCGCTGTCATACGCCGCTGTTGTATTACGCGCGTGAGTCGTGGTACATCCGCACCAGTTCGAGGCGCGAACAGTTGGTTGGTCTGAACAAGACGATCAACTGGGTCCCTGACCATATCAAGAACGGACGTTTCGGCAACTGGCTCGAAAACAACATCGACTGGTCGCTCAGCCGCGAACGCTATTGGGGCACACCGCTGCCGGTTTGGGAATGTGACGATTGTAAACATCGCGAATGTGTCGGCTCGGTGATGGAACTCTCCGAAAAAGCAGGCAGGGATCTGACCGATCTCGACCTGCACCGCCCGTACGTGGACAATGTTCATTGGAAGTGCAGCGAGTGCGAAGGCAGGATGACGCGCGTCAAAGACCTGATCGACGTGTGGTTCGACTCCGGTTCGATGCCGTATGCGCAATGGCATTACCCGTTCGAGAATCAGGATAAATTTAAAGAGCAATTCCCCGCGGATTACATCTGCGAAGCCGTTGACCAGACGCGCGGCTGGTTCTATTCGCTGCATGCCATCAGCACGTTGTTGAATGATGATGTCTCGTTCAAAAACGTCATCTGCCTTGGTCACATCCAGGATGCGGAAGGTCGCAAGATGTCCAAGTCGTTGGGCAACATTGTCCAGCCGTGGGATGTGATCAACGAACACGGTGCGGATGCGCTGCGCTGGTATCTCTATACCGCTTCCCCTCCAGGACAGGAGCGCCGCTTCTCTTCCGATCTGGTTGGCGAGGTCATCCGCAGTTTTACGTTAACGCTGTGGAATGTGTACTCGTTCTTCGTAACCTACGCCAATCTCGACAAGCCGCAGGGATTGACCGTCACCGCCACGACCAACGATCTCGACCGCTGGCTGCTCTCTGAGTTGAATGTGCTCGTCCGCGATGTGACCAAAGCCTACGAGGAATATGATGTTACCAACGCGACCCGCCCGGTGGAGAAGTTCGTGGAGACGCTTTCGACGTGGTACGTGCGCCGCTCGCGCCGCCGTTTCTGGAAGAATGAATCCGGCGCGGACAAGCAAGCAGCATACTCCACGCTATACACCGCGTTGGTAACGGTTGCAAAGCTGATCGCGCCTGCCATGCCATTCCTCGCGGAAGAACTGTATCAGAACCTCGTCCGCTCGGTGGATGAGACCGCGCCTGAGTCTGTTCACCTTGCCGAATGGCCCAAGGTGATGGACGAATTCATCGACGAGACGCTCAACCACGAAATGGAATTGGTGATGAAGCTGGTCTCGCTCGGACACTCCGCTCGTCAGAAGGCGAACCGTAAAGTGCGCCAGCCGCTGGCGGAAGCTGCTTTCTCGGTTGGGAATCCCGCCGAACGCACCGCCATGATGAAAAACTCGGATGTCATCGCGGATGAGTTGAATGTGAAGAAAGTTCGTCTCCTGGACGCAGCCACCGAAGCAGTCTCACATATGGTCAAGCCTCTGCCCAAGCAATTGGGACAGAAGTATGGCAACAAATTCCCTGCGCTACAAAAAGCGATCCTTGCCATGAACGCCGAAGAAGTTGCGCGGACGTTACAATCCGGTAGCCCGGTCAAAGTGACTGTGGACGGCACGACCTACGACATCCTCGCCGAGGAAGTAGAAGTCAAGGCGCAAGCTAAGACCGGTTTCGCCGTCGCGGAAGATGGCGCGTACGTCGCCGCCCTCGTCACCGACCTGACGCCTGAACTCGTCGCCGAAGGTCTGGCGCGTGAATTCGTCCGCCGCGTGCAGGACTTGCGTAAATCCGCTGACCTGGATGTTGCCGATCGCATCGAGTTGTTCGTCGAAGCCAGCGCAGGCTTGAAGTCCGCGGTGGAAGCGCACAAGGACTACATCACTTCTGAGACGCTGACAACGAATCTCGCCTTTGCCGCTCCACCTACGGATGCTTCTGTGGTGGAGGATGAATTTGAAGGTGAGAAGGTGAAGGTCGGGTTGATAAAGAGCGGTGGTTAGAGGTCAGTGACCAGTAATTAGTGAACAGTAGCCCTCAGAGTCAATTTGACTTTCGAGGGCTTTTGTTTCCTTTTATAATCAGAGGTGTTACCACTTGAAAACATCCAAAGGAATGA
>CAYJPO010000081.1:0-20989 GCA_964372045.1 uncultured Anaerolinea sp. | reverse complement strand
GGGACGGTGGGAAGCGGTTCGTCGTTGCGGATCTTCAGATCGGTGACGAGCGCATCTTGAAATGTGTCATCCTGCAAAACGACACGCAGGCGCAGGGTGTAGTCGCCATCGGTGACGGAGGTAGTGTCCCAGGTTGCGATGGCGAGTCCCGCTGTCGGCTGGGAAAAGGTTTGGATGCTGAACCAGGTCCCGCCGGAGCCTGATGCGGCTTCGTAGGTGAACGCCAGCTCAGCCGAGGCAAAGTTCGGGGCGTCCATCCTGCCCTGGATCTCAACCTGTCCGCGCAGCGTTTCCCCGGGCTGCGGAAAGGTGATCGCAACCGTCGGATCTTGAAAAAACAGGAAAAGAATCAAAAATAGCTTGAGCATGGCAACCGTTAAGTTTACTATGAAGGAAAAGCCGGGTCAAATTGAAATCTTTTCCGATTTGAAATGCGGAGGCAATTCTCGAATGGGGGTTTTTCTGGTAAACTCTACCCGTCCAAAAAAAAATTACGAACCTGCACTAGGAGACCTAGTTATGGCACCATCCCGCTCTGAACAGATCGTGGAACGACTTCGCAATATGCAAGCCGCCGCACCCGATATCGAAGCCTCTGCTGTTGTTTCAGTGGATGGTTTGATCATGGCATCTGCCCTTCAACAAGGCGTGGAAGAGGACCGGGTCTCCGCGATGTCTGCGGCCATGCTGAGCCTCGGCGAACGCATCTCCGGCGAACTGGGACGTGGTGTTCTGGAACAGGTCTACATTAAAGGCGACAAAGGCTCGATCGTGCTGACCGCCATCGGTGAGGAAGCAGTGCTGACCGCAATGGCACGGCAGGAAGCAAAACTTGGCATGGTCTTCCTCGAGATGAGGCGTGCCGCAGAAGATCTATTGAAACTAGTCGGATGAGACCAAAGCAATACGTACTTCCATAAAAAGGTAACCCCGGAATGGGGAGGGCATAACGCCCTCCCCATTCTCTTTGTAATTTCATAACGTCATTGCGAGGGCGACAGCCCGAAGCAATCTCCTGTGCTATAGGAGATTGCTTCGTCGGGAAGAACGCCCTCCTCGCAATGACGAGGAGATGAACGAATGGCAACAAAATATCTATTTTTTACCGGCGGTGTGGTTTCATCAGTTGGCAAGGGCGTGACAGCAGCAGCGACCGGCTTGCTGTTGAAGGAACGCGGTTTCAAAGTAGCAGTCCAAAAACTTGACCCCTACATTAACGTGGACCCCGGCACGATGTCACCGTATCAGCATGGCGAGGTGTATGTGCTCGATGACGGCGCAGAAACGGACCTCGATCTGGGTCACTACGAACGATTCATCGACATCCGCCTGAGCCGGGTCAGCAACTTCACGACCGGGCAGGTCTACGCGGATATTATTTCAAAGGAACGGCGCGGTGATTATCTCGGTGGGACAATCCAGGTGATCCCGCACATCACCAATGAGATCAAGCGCCGCATCGGGCTGGTCGAAAAAGAGACCGGCGCGGAGATCGTCATCCTCGAAGTCGGTGGGACGGTCGGCGATATCGAATCCCAGCCGTTCCTTGAGGCGCTGCGCCAGCTCCGCAACGAGGTGGGACGCGAGAACTGTCTCTTCATCCATGTAACCTGGCTGCCGACCATCGGTGCGACGGGCGAGATCAAGACCAAGCCCACACAACACTCGGTGGCGGCTTTGCGCTCCATCGGTATTTCACCCAATGTCATCATTGCGCGCGCCGACCAGGATGTTGACCAGGGTCTGTGCGACAAGATCGCGCTGTTCTGCGATGTGGAAAAAAATTCTGTCATCCCTATGAAGACCGCCAGCGTGTTGTACGAAGTGCCGCTGTTACTCGAACAAATGGGCGTCGGTGAATTGATGCTCGATAAACTCGGTCTGAAAGCCTCCCGAAAACCGGATATGCGTCCGTGGAAGAAACTGGTGGACGATGTCAAAAAAGAAAAGCCAACGGTCAATGTAGCGCTGGTTGGAAAATACGTCGAACTGCAAGATGCGTACATGTCTGTGCGTGAGGCGTTAAAACATGCCGCGCTCGCCAACGATGTGGAAGTGTCCATTAGTTGGGTGCATTCCGCCGATCTCGAAAAGGATAAGGGTTGGGATGTCATCAAGAAAGCGGATGCCGTGCTTGTGCCCGGCGGCTTCGGGTCACGCGGTGTGGAAGGCAAGATCCTTGCGGCGCGTTATGCCCGCGAGAACAAGGTTCCGTATCTCGGTTTGTGTCTGGGGATGCAGGTGATGTGCGTCGAGTTCGCCCGCAACGCACTGGACTTCGAAGATGCCAACTCCGCAGAGTTCGACCGCGCCACCCAGCACCCGGTCATCGACCTGATGCTCGACCAGCGTTCCATCACCGACATGGGCGGCACGATGCGCCTCGGACTCTACCCGTGTGAGCTTCAAAAAGGATCGAAAGCGGCGAACGCTTACGGCGTCCCCAACGTGGACGAGCGACATCGTCACCGCTTCGAGTTCAACAATGCCTACCGCGAGCAATTCCAGGAGCACGGCATGGTCTTTTCGGGTCTTTCCCCCGACGGTCGGTTGGTTGAAATTGTTGAGTTGAAGGATCACCCGTACATGGTCGCGAGTCAGTTCCACCCTGAGTTTCTCTCGCGCCCGATGAAGCCGCATCCGCTGTTCGTGGGGTTGTTGAAAGCGGCGAAGGAAAGAATGAAGAAATAGATTTGTAAAGAGACCTCACTCCGAATTTTTCGTGAGTGAGGTCTCTTTTTACGTACATTTAGGGGACGACGATGGTCAATGTAAGCGTGGCACCGAAGGGATTTCCTCCGGCATCTGCCATACGCCATGAGCCGCTGTAGGTTCCATCATTTTTGGGGGCGTTGACGATGACGGAGACCTCCGCCCAGTCTCCAGGCTTCACATCCCTGCCAAGATGATTCCATGACGAATCAAAATCATTATCGACGATCACCGCCATCCCGTAGTTATATTGCCAGTTGCAGGAGCCGTTGTTTTCAACCTTCCATGTCTTCGTGAATTCTTCACCGGGGTTTAAGGTTGTCCCGCTGGGATAATTCACATCGCGCACAAAAGCTGAGTTGTTACACCCAAAGGCAAGCGCACCAGTGTTGGCTGTCGCGGTTGGAAGCGTTCCGGTCACGGTCGGGGTCAACGCGTTGCCGGGAGTAGCCGTATAAAAGAAGCCAAAGGTTGGTGTCCACACAATGGGAGGTTGTGTATTCACCGGTGAGGGCACCGGCGGAAAGGTGTTCGTCGGGAGAGGTGTGTTCGTGCTCGGCGGCGTCGGGGTGACCATGGCGGTCTGTGTGCCGAAGAACCCCGAGACCATCGTGCCGACAGCCAGAGTCAAAACCGCGTCATCGGTGGATAGTTGTTCTTCGGTTGGCGCTCCGCCACAGGCGGAGAGGATTGCGATCAGGAGCAAAAGGATTGTCAGTGATCTGGTATTGAATCTCATTTAGAAAACCTCGCTTATCTGTCTGATAACGACGAGGTTCATTATAAAAGGAAAACTGGTTTGGGATTCAAGACTGAGAATTGGGGATTCACCACACAGAAGATAAGAGATACATTATTAAAGCCAACGTTTACTTTTGCCCGAACCCCTTTGGCACATCAGCGTAGACTCCGCGCATATCGGCGGGGAGTTCTTTGGCGAGGGCGAACATGACCCGGTCCATGAGTGCAAGCGGAGTCTCACTGGGCTTGGGCAGGATCGGCGGAAGAAGTTTGATGATGACATGATTTCGGCGCGGGAAGCGTTTGAAAAAGTTGTCGGTGCCGACCACAGCCATGGGGACAATGGGACAGTTCGCGTCGAGGGCGAGGCGGGCGGAGCCGGTCTTGGCAATACTGAGACCCCTTCCTTTGGAGCGAGTCCCTTCGGGAAACATCCCAAGCACTTGTCTGTTTTCCAACACGCACGCGGCATGCTGGAGCGCCCACTCATCCTTTTCGCCGCGAAAGACGGGGAACGCACCGAGGTCACGGATGGCGGCTTCGAAAATGGGTATCTTGAACAGACTGGCTTTCCCCATGAAAAAGATGGGACGTGGGATGCTCAACTGCATGGGAATCACATCGAAGTTGGTGACGTGGTTCGCCGTCAACACCACCGCCCCATCGGAGGGCAGGTTTTCAGCGCCTTGTACCTCGAGCTTCATGAAGAGTTTGAATATATTTCCGAGCAAAAATACGACAAATTTCCGGAAGGGTGTGGCACGAAATGAAAAATGTAATCGTTCTCTTGGGTCGAAAAACGTGGTTTCAGACAAGATATCCTCACGCAAGGTTTGGGATTATACTTGAAGCAGGTATGGAGACCAACGGGTCAATTCCACCTAACATTCCAATTCAAAACCAGTCGAATATTGAAAAGGCTCAGCCTTTAGGGTCTGGTTTTAGATAATAACCCCAGGAGTACAAAATGGACACAACGATTGAAAGCATCTCCGCGCTGGAAGTTCTCGATTCACGCGGCAACCCCACCGTGGAAGTTGAAGTCGTATTGATGGATGGGTCATGGGGACGCGCAGCGGTCCCGTCAGGCGCATCGACGGGCGAGCATGAAGCCCTCGAAATGCGCGATGGCGACAAGAAGCGCTATCTTGGCAAAGGTGTGGCGAATGCGGTTGCCAATGTCAACGGCGTGATCGCAGACGCGCTCTTCGGCTGGGATGCGGCTGAACAGAAAGCCATCGACACCGAACTGCTCGACATGGACGGCACACCGAACAAATCCAAGCTCGGCGCGAATGCGATCCTGGGCGTGAGCCTGGCCGTTGCCAAAGCCGCTGCGAATTCGTTTGGACTGCCGCTCTATCGCTACCTCGGTGGCGTGTATGCTCACGTGCTGCCTGTACCGATGATGAACATCATGAATGGCGGCGCGCACACCGGCTGGCAGAGCACCGACATGCAGGAATTCATGGTCATGCCGTTAGGCGCGCCTTCTTTCTCGGAAGGCTTGCGCTGGGGTGCAGAGATCTATCATGCGCTCAAGATCGTGTTGAAAGAAAAAGGCTACAGCGCGCTTGTCGGGGATGAAGGCGGTTATGCGCCTGCGCTGAAGGCGAACAACGAAGCCATCGAGCTCATCCTCGCCGCCATCGAAAAGGCGGGCTTCAAAGCCGGACGCGGTCAACAGGTTGCTATTGCGCTCGATCCCGCCGCTTCTGAACTCTATGATGAAAAGACCAAGAAGTACAACCTCCGCAAGGAAGGCAAGGAACTGACCGGCGAGCAGATGGTTGAATTCTGGGCGAAGTGGGTCAAGGACTACCCCATCGTCTCCATCGAAGACGGTCTTGCTCAAGACGACTGGGCATCCTGGAATCTGATGACCAAAGAGCTCGGCGATAAAATCCAGATCGTAGGCGATGACCTGCTCGTAACCAACCCGGAGCGCGTCCGCAAGGCGATCATGGAGAATTCGGCAAATGCATTGCTGGTGAAGGTTAATCAGATCGGTTCATTGACCGAGACCATCGAAGCCGTGGACTTGTGCCATCGCGCCGGGTGGAGAGCGGTCACTTCGCATCGCTCCGGCGAGACGGAAGACGCCACCATCGCGGACCTCGCGGTTGCGCTGAACACCGGGCAGATCAAGACCGGAGCCCCCGCCCGCTCTGACCGTGTGGCGAAATACAACCAGCTCCTGCGCATCGAAGCAGAGTTGGGCGACACCGCCAAGTACGCCGGTTGGGATGCATTGAAAGTCAAGTAGACAAAAGTGACGGTCGCTTTGAAAGTGACCGCCACTTTTTATCTCGGTAAAGATAAACCCTCCAGAAACAAACAGCAGGCTCGAGGTCCGATTTGAAGCGGGTTTTGAGCCTGCAAATTTTTAAGTTGACAAACGGCGCCAAATCATTATAATTAGTTTGTTGCTCCAACATACTAATTATGATGGAACCCAGGAACACTGCTGACCAGGCTTTTGTTCGCGAGACAAATCTCTCGCTGGTTCTTCGGCTGATCCACACTCAGGCGCCGATTTCACGTGCGCAACTGGCAGCCATCACGGGGTTGAACAAATCCACCGTTTCGAGTTTGGTGGACGAACTTTTGGAGCGCAAGCTTATTCATGAAACTGGAAGTAATACCGGCGGCGCGGGCCGCCCTGCGACGCTGCTAGAAGTCAACCCGCAGGCGGGATACATCGTCGGTGTGGAACTCGGCGTGGATTTCGTCTCGGTTGCAGTGACCGATTTTCTGGGCAACATCGTCTGGCGCAGGCGCGAAGATGCGGACCCGTCTGAAGATCAGGATAAGATGATCCACCAGACGCTGCGCATCGTTAAAGAAGCGCTGTCTGCAGGGAAGCGGAAGAATTACCACTTCCTCGGGCTCGGTCTTGCCACGCCCGGAACTGTGGACCTGACCAAAGGGGTTTTGATCTTCGCCCCGAACCTGCACTGGCGAAACGTACCCTTTGTAAAGATATTTTCTGAACAGACCAAATTAAAGGTATTCGTCGAGAACGACGCGAACGCGGCAGCGGTTGCCGAGCATCTATTTGGCGCGGCGCGTCACTGCCAGGATTTCATCTTCGTCTTTGCCGGGGTCGGCATCGGTGGCGGACTGTTCCTGAACGGGAAGTTGTACCGCGGCAACAACGGATATGCCGGTGAGATCGGGCACTCCCCCATCATGGCGGAACCATCGCAGAATGTTTGTCATTGCGGCAATCGCGGATGTTGGGAAACGTACGCCAATCAATATTCCATTATTCAACGCATGCAGGCGCGGCTGGAAGTGAAACGCTCCAGCATCATTCCAAAGCTGATGGCGGAGCACAATTCGCCTTTGAATTTTTCCCTTATCAAACAAGCGGCGGATGCGGGCGATACAGAATCCATAGATTCATTCGCCGAGGCCGGTCATGCCATGGGACAAGGGTTTGCAGGGTTGATCAACATCTTCAACCCTGAGAAAGTGATCCTGGGCGGACCCATGAGTACCGCCGGGGAATATCTGTTACCAGCCATCAAGGAAACGGTAACGAAGCATTCCATGTTGGAGATCGGACAGCAGGTGGAGGTTCAGCTTTCCACCTTCGGTCCGGATGCAAGTTTGATCGGTGCGATCGCCATTGTGGTGGACGACGCACTTTTACACCCTATAACCATTGAAAGGAGGTGATTCTTAAACAAAGTCACATTTGTATTTCAGTTGCATCAGAATTAATCAATATCAATCAAAATTCTCAATAAGGAGAGAAGAATGAATAAAAAGCTTTTCGCACTGTTTAGCATCCTCGTCCTCGCTTCGCTCATGCTTGCTGCATGTGGCGGACAGGCGACGGAAGCGCCTGCGGCTGAACCCGCCGTTGGCAAGTCTGTTGAAGTGTTTTCCTGGTGGACCGGCGGCGGTGAAGCGGCTGGTCTCGATGCCATGATCGTGGTCTTCAAGGCACAACATGCCGATATCGAATTCGTCAATGCGGCTGTGGCTGGCGGCGCTGGAACCAATGCGCGCGCCGTGCTCGCGACCCGCTTGCAGGCTGGCGATCCGCCCGATAGCTGGCAGGGTCATGCCGGTCAGGAATTGATCGGTACCTATGTTGCCGCAAGCCAGATCGAACCCCTGAACGATCTCTACGAAGCCGAAGGCTGGCTCGCCGTCATGCCCGAGACCCTGATCCCCTTGATCTCGCAGGATGGCAATATCTATTCCGTGCCGGTCAACATCCATCGCGCCAATGTGTTGTGGTACAACCCGGCCGTGCTCGAAGCCAATGGCGTTGAAGTTCCCACAAGCATGGACGAATGGTTCACCGCAATGGACACCCTGAAAGCCGCCGGTGTTCAGCCGCTTGCTCTCGGTGAACAGTGGACCAAGATGCACCTGATGGAAACTGTCCTGCTCGGCAGCCTTGGTGCTGATGCTTACAACGGTTTGTGGGACGGAACCACCGACTGGAGCAGCGCTGAAGTTACCGCCGCTCTGGATGACTATGCCAAGGTGTTGACCTATGCCAACGCCGACTCTGCCTCGCTCTCATGGCAGGATGCCGCCCAACTTGTCGTCAACGGCGATGCGGCGTTCAATGTCATGGGTGACTGGGCTGAAGGCTACTTCCGTGAACTCGGCAAAGCCCCCAACACCGATTACGGTTGGGCTGCCACCCCCGGTTCCGACGGTGTGTTCCAGTTCCTCTCCGACTCCTTCGTTCTTGCGGTTGGCGCTCCGGATCCCGAAGCCGCAACCGCCTGGTTGAAAGTTGCCGGCTCCAAGGCTGGTCAGGAAGCGTTCAACCCCGTGAAGGGCTCCATCTGCGCCCGCACCGACTGCGACAAGGCCCTCTTCGGTGAATACCTCCAGTCTGCCATGGATGATTGGTCCACCAATGTGGTCGTCGGCTCGCTGACTCACGGTGTGGTTGCCAACGATTCCTGGAAGACCGAAATCGACACCGCTCTCGGCTTGTTCATCGCTGACAGTGATGTGGCGACCTTCCAGACTGCGCTCGTCGCCGCCTGTGAAGCCTCTGGTCCCTGCGGCAAGTAAACAGGTAGGTACGTTGTAATAGTGTTAGAATCCACTGAGGCTTCAGGTTCTCTGAAGCCTCAGTGACCATAAGTAATTCAACATCTATAAGTTTGACAACCCAGTCTTATTTTTCGGTCAACACTTGTGTGCTCCTTCAAGAATCCCTATCCAAAGCGAGAACCGTCATGCGAAGAGATAAAGATCGCCTGTTGAATATCCTGCTTGTTTCGCCATCCATTCTGGCGGTGTTTATCTTTATTTATGTGTTTATCGGCTGGTCAGTACGTGTTTCGCTGAGTAAATGGAAAGGCTTGACCCCTGATTACACCTGGAACTCGATCAATAATTACATGGAACTCTTCAAAGACCCGCGCTTCCATGTGGATATCCGAAATACGTTGCTTTTTACAGGTGTTTTTGTACTCGGCAGTATCACTCTCGGTTTTATCCTGGCTGTAATGCTCGACCAGGGGTTGAAGGGCGAGGGATTTTTCCGCAGTCTCTTCCTATTTCCCATGGCGATCTCTTACATTGTGACGGGCGTGGTCTGGCGCTGGCTGATGAACCCCGCCATTATCGGTTCGCGCGTTACCGGATTCAATATTCTCTTTCAAAACATGGGGCTGGATTTCCTCGCCAACACCTGGTACAACACGCCCACTTGGGGAATGGCGTCCATTGCGCTGGCTGCAATTTGGCAGATGTCCGGCTATACCATGGCATTGTATTTAGCCGGATTACGTGCCATTCCTGGGGAATTGCGCGAAGCGGCTCAGATCGACGGTGCAAGCGAATTACAGATCTACCGCCATATCATGCTGCCACTCTTGTCACCTGTCACTTTATCAGCGCTCATCATCCTTGGGCATATGTCACTTAAGGTATTCGATCTGATCATCGCCGTCGCCGGAAAACAGCTTCCGCTGGATGTGCCTTCCATTTATATGTGGCAGATCACCTTTGACGGTTTATTCTATGGAAAAGGCGCCGCGATCGGCATCATCCTGCTCATCAGCGTTGCCATCCTCATTATCCCGTATATCCGCTTCACGCTAAAAACGGAGACACAACAATGAAAACCAATCTCCGTATCGGAAAATACTGGCTCTACATTCCACTGGTTCTAATGGCGATCTTCTACCTGATGCCCATGTACGTCATCCTGACAACAGGCTTCAAAAGTTTCGCAGAGATCGACCTCAAGAACATGTGGGATCTTCCCAAAACGTTCGCGCTGGACAATTACATCGAAGCCTGGGCAAAGCTCTCGCCCTCGCTTTGGAATAGCTTTATGATGGTCGTCCCTGCGGCGCTAATCTCCTCAGCGCTAGGATCATTGAACGGTTTCATCCTCTCCAAGTGGAAATTCCGCGGCGCGGATGTGATCTTTCCCTTAATCCTGTTCGGCATGTTCATCCCCTACCAAAGTATCATCATCCCGCTGGTGCAGTTCATGAATGCGATCGGCGTTTCAGGGCTGCCCGCGCTGGCGCTGGCGCACATCATTTATGGTATTCCCATCACCACGCTGACCTTCCGAAATTACTACGCCAGTCTGCCGCAGGAACTGCTCGAAGCCGCCAAGATCGATGGCGCGGATATGCTTGGTATCTACCGCTACATCCTCCTGCCCATCTCCCTGCCCAGTTTCGTGGTGGTTCTCATCTGGCAATTCACCTCCGCATGGAACGACTTCCTCTTTGCCGTGATCTTGACAGGCAACCAGGAATGGCCCATCACCGTGGCACTCAATAACATGGCTGGCAGTCAGATCATTTCATGGAACGTTCAAATGGCAGGCTCCCTGCTGGCAGCGCTTCCCACATTGTTGGTCTATATCTTCCTCGGCAGATACTTCCTGCGCGGATTACTCGCTGGCTCCCTAAAAGGCTAAACAATCACTGGAGGCTGGCTTCATCAACGAAGCCAGCCTCTATTCATTTATCAATGCAGAAAACATCTCAACAAAATGCACTTCTCCTGACAGCGATTTGTTTCTTCGCATTCTTCATCTTCGGGGTCACCGACAATCTCAAGGGTCCCACTTTGCCGCCCATGCTGGCGGAATTGAACATCGACTACGGCACTGGCGGGAATATATTCTTTGGCGAATATCTTGGCTTCGTCGTCGCCACCCTCATCACCGGCATCCTCGCGGACCGGTTTGGGCTGAAACTCGTCATGCTGTTGGCGGGCATCTTCCTTGCCATCGGCGTGGGCGGATATAGTTCCCTGAACACCGCCTCCCTATTGGGCGCATCCCTCTTCATCACCGGGATGGGACTGGGAGCTTTCGAACTGGGACCGAATGCCATTGTCGTCAGCCTCTATCGCGAGCGCAAAGGCTTGTACCTTAACTTGATGGCGGTCCTGCATGGGTTGGGCTCCACACTTGCGCCGTTGTTCGCCAGCCTGCTCTTCAGCCTGGGCGCGACCTGGCGAACCGTTTATCGCTGGGATCTGGTTCCCATCGGTGTGCTCATTTTTGCCACTGTCCTCCTGCGCTTCCCGAGATCAGACGAGAAAAATGCGCTGGAGTTTCGCTCCATTCCGCGCGTTGCATTTCGAAACGACCTGCCCTTTTATTATTTCGCCATGCTGTTCTACGTTGCCGCTGAGATCGGGCTGGCTTCGTGGCTGGTGGTGTATTTGCAGAATGCGCGCGGCGTTTCAGTCTCCGCAAGCAATCAAGCGCTGGCACTCTTCTTCGGGATGCTGATGCTCGGCCGGCTCATCGGCGGGTTTATCGTCCACCGTATCGGCTACCTGCGTTCCATTTTGTTCGCGAGCCTGCTGGCAGTCATCAGCCTATCGCTCGGGCTCTTCACAAGCATGGTCATTTTCATCCCACTGACCGGCTTCTTCTTCTCCATCATCTTCCCCACGTTCACTGCCAGCGTCTCTGATGCACATCACGAAAACCTCAACACCATCCTCGGTGTGCTTTTTACATTTTCAGGTATCGGCGGCATGGTGGGTCCGTGGTTGATGGCATGGTTCAGCGACCTCTTGGGATTGCAAACCGGTTTCAACCTGACGCTCGGGTTGGCATTATTGACTTCCCTCTTCACTTTTATTTTGTTCAGGAGAAATGAACATGGAAAAAATCCTTAACTGGGGATTGCTCTCGACTGCCAAGATCAACCAGGCGTTGATCAAACCCCTGCGCGCCTCAAAACGGACCCGGTTGCTGGGTGCCGCTTCGAGAAGCCAAGCCACCGCCGACGCCTATGCCCGCGAGTGGAACATTCCGCGTGCGTATGGAAGTTACGAAGCCATGCTCGCCGACCCGGAGATCGACGTGGTCTACAACTCACTGCCGAATCATCTGCATGCCGAATGGTCGATCAAAGCCATGCGCGCCGGGAAGCATGTTCTCTGTGAGAAACCGATTGCCCTAACGCTCGCAGAAGTGGATGAAATGACCGCCATCTCGCGTGAGACCGGCATGGTATTGGCAGAAGCCTTCATGTACCGTCATCACCCGCAGACAATGCAAGTGATGGAACTCGTGAAGAGCGGCGCGATCGGGAAGATCCAACTCATCCGCGGTGCATTCACATTCACGCTGACCCGTGAGGGAAACTATCGTCACATCAAAGAAATGGGCGGCGGCAGCCTCTGGGATGTGGGCTGTTATCCCATCTCCTTCGCGCGGACGATTCTCGGGGAGGAACCTGCAGAGGTTTTTGGCTGGCAGGTTACGGGTCCGGGTGGAAGCGATGTTTCGTTCGTTGGGCAAATGCGGTTCGGGAACGGAGTCCATGCCCAATTCGATTCCGGTTTTGCCTCCCCGTCACGAACCTTCATTGAAATCGTAGGCAGCGAGGGTGATCTATATATCCCAACGCCATTCAAGCCGGGATTAAAGACCGAGATCCAATTGACTCGCGAAGACAAACAAAAGACCATCAAAATAAAGGGACAGGCGTTGTATCTCGGCGAAGTGGAGGATATGTGCGACGCGATCCAGCTCGGGAAACCGTCCCGTGTATCCCTTGCAGACAGCCGGGGGAACGTTGCCGCCATCCTGGCGCTGCTTAAATCTGCCGAAACTGGGGGGAAAATAAGCCTGCTTTAACCCCTTTTTGTTTAACCGAACAACAAACTCGAGTTTCAAAATCATAGGTCAAAACCACCGATGTGATTATAATTACATCACTATACTTTTCCGAAATGGAGGCTACCATGGCAAGTGTTACATATAACGACGTAATCAAAAAGTTCGGCGATCTGGAAATCATCAAGAAGCTCAATATCACCGTTGAGGACAAGGAATTCCTTGTTCTGGTTGGACCATCAGGCTGCGGCAAGACGACCGCTCTGCGCCTGCTGGCTGGACTTGAAGAGATCACTGAAGGTGAGATCCGCATTGGTGATCGCGTGGTGAATGACGTCGCTCCGAAAGACCGCGACATTGCCATGGTCTTCCAGTCTTATGCGTTGTACCCGCATCTTTCCGTGTACGACAACATGGCGTTCGGTTTGAAGCTGCGCAAGACACCCAAGGAAGAGATCAAGCGGCGTGTGAGCGAAGCCGCCGAGATCCTTGGCATCACCGACCTGCTACAGCGCAAGCCGCGCCAGCTCTCCGGCGGTCAACGCCAGCGTGTGGCGGTGGGACGCGCGATCGTGCGCGAACCGAAGGTCTTCCTCTTCGACGAGCCGCTCTCGAACCTGGATGCGAAACTGCGCGTTCAGATGCGCGCCGAGATCAGCAAACTGCACCAGCGCCTTCAGACCACCTTCATCTACGTCACCCACGACCAGACCGAAGCCATGACCATGGCAAGCCGTATCGCCGTGATCAACAAGGGCATTCTTCAACAGTTGGATACCCCGCAGAATTTGTACGATCACCCCAATAACCTGTTCGTGGCTGGTTTCATCGGCTCGCCTGCGATGAACTTCTTCCCCGCGAAATTGGCTGTCAGCGGCGGCAAGGTCTTCGTAGACACGGGTGAATTCAAGGTCCAGATCCCAGATGCGCTCTCGGGTCCGTACAAGTCGATGGATGGCAAAAGCGTTGTCTTCGGCATTCGCCCCGAAAACATCCACGATCCTGAGTTCGCCCCGGTGAACATTCACGGCGAAAAGGTCAGCACCAAGGTGGACGTGACCGAATTGATGGGTAATGAAACCCTGCTCTATCTCGTAAACGGAAAAAATACATTCATCGCACGTGTCGATCCGCGCTCGCGCCGGCGGGTCGGCGATGATAACCCTGTGATCTTCGATATGGATAAATTCCACATCTTCGATGCAAATACGGAAGAAGCAATTCGATAATTAAAAGGAGGTGGTTGCCAGACGGAAGACAAATCAAACAACAGCCCGGCTTCACGAAGTTATTTGTTTCACAAACTTTCAAGGAGTAAAAGAGAATGAAAAAGAATTTGCTTGCTTTGTTGAGCGTTTTGATGATCGCCTCCCTCGCGCTGACCGCCTGTGGCGGTGGTGGTGCATCGACCGCTCAGGGTGAAGTTACCTTCTGGCACGCCTATGGCACCGGGTCCGCTGAAGAAATGGCACTCACCAAACTGTTGGAACAAGCCAAGACCGACATGCCCAACGTGACCATCAACGTCCTCCAGGTCCCCTTCAACGACATTTTCACCAAGTATGACACCGATGTCGCTGCCGGTGGTGGTCCTGACATGTTCATCGCCCCGAACGACAACCTCGGTGGACAAGCCCGCGCCGGAACCATTGCTGACATCACCGCTCTCGTCGATGGCAAACTCGGCGATTACAGCGAACTTTCCCAGGGTGGCATGATGTATGACGGCAAGATGTACGGCATCCCCGAATCCATGAAGGCTGTTGCCTTCTGGTACAACAAGGATATGCTGCCCGAACCTCCCGCCACCACCGACGAACTCAAGGCGTTGATGGAAAGCGGAACCCCCGTCGCCATTTCCTTCGGCTGCTACCACCACTGGGGCTTCTTCGGCTCCTTCGGCGCACAGATCTTCGATGACCAATTCAGCTTCGTCGCCGACGATGCGAATCAGGCGAAGGTTGCGGAAACCATGAGCTACCTCAACGACCTCTATCAGATCTCCGTTGAGAACGGCTGGCCCCGCAACGACAGCGATGGTCTCGCTCCCTTCACCGAAGGCAGTGTTGCCGCGATCACCAATGGCAACTGGGCGATGGGCGACTACCGCACAGCCCTCGGCGATAAACTCGGCGTAGCCCCGATCCCCGCTGGTGCTGGCGGCTCTTCCAACCCGCTCCTCGGCGTGGATGGCTGGTACTTCAACCCGAACAGCCAGAACACCGAAGCCGCGATCGAAGTCGCGCTTTACCTGACCAACGCCGCTTCCCAGCAGGTCATGATGGATGAAGCCGGTCACGTTCCCGCCAACACCAAGGTCAATGTGACCGACCCGCTCATCCAGGGTCTGCTCGATGCGTTCGCCACCGCCTACTTCCGCCCGCAGGTGGAAGCCATGGGCAACTACTGGGGCAACTTCTGTGGTGTCGACCAGGTCTTTGATGCCGGCGTTCCGGCAGCTGACTGGGTTGGTACCGCCTTCGAAGGCGCAACCAAGTAATCCACGCAATATCAATCAGGGAGCGGACAAGAGTACTCTTGTCCGCTCCCCCTTATTAGGAACAGAAATCCGCACTCAAGGAGAGAACCATGGCAGTTGCAAAATCTTCCTTTACGAAAATGAAAAAACAAAATGCGTCCCTGCCATATCTTTACCTGTTACCCGCTTTTTTAATCATGGGGGTGATCACGTTCTACCCGCTCATTTACCAGATCATCATTTCATTCACGAACTTCGAAACCCAGCACCTCCTGCTGGGCATGAGGTCGCCTGATCTGGAATTCATTGGCATAAAAAATTACGTTGACATTTTCACAGCGGCGCTGCCCGTTGAAAACTTCAACTTCTTCCGCGTGCTGGAATTCAATTTCTGGTGGGCACTGAGCAACGTCATGCTGCACGTCCCGGCAGGCGTATTGATCGCCACCCTGCTCAATACCGAGGGGCTTTGGATGAAGCGCATTTATCGCGCAGCCTACATCCTCCCGGTGGTTGTCCCGCCGCTGGTCGTTGCCACCGTGTGGACGAACATCTTCGATGAACGCTACGGCGCGATGAACCAATTGCTTACGACCCTCTCTGGCACCTTCCTTGGCAACTTTGACCCCGTCTACATCCGCTGGTTCGAGGATGTCAAGCCGCCCATCCCGGGTTTCCTGCCCGGCGCGCCGCTGACCCTCGCCTACTACGCGATGATGATCGCCAACTTCTGGCTGGGCTGGCCCTTTATGTCGGTCGTGGCGACAGGCGCTCTGCAAAGCATCCCCAAAGATCTGTACGAAGCGGCTTCCATTGACGGCGCGACAGGCGGTCAGCAATTCTGGAATATTACGGTTCCGCTTTTGCGTCCAGCCATGATCCCAGCCGCCGTGTATGGCTTCACCTTATCTTTCAACCTGTTCAACTTTGTGTTCTTTATGACCGGAGGCGGACCTGCCAGGTCCACGGAACTGCTGGTCACATTTGCTTATAACCTCGTCCGCAACCTGCGTTGGTATGGCGTTGCGGCTGCATTTGCAGTCATCATCTTCGGCGTGGCATTGATCGTCTTCCTCATCACGAACCGCATCACCCGCGCCACTCAAAACTACTCGGAGGCATAACGATGACAAACACAACCTCCTCAAAGAATCCGATCGTCCGCTTCCTGACCATGAACACATCCAGTCAGACCAGCGGACGCAGCCTCCCGCTTTGGAGACAGATCCTGCTCCAACTCATCGCCGTGGCGATCCTGGCATCGGTGATGTTCCCGATCATGTACATCGTTACGCTGTCCTTCAGTTCCAAGACCACCCGTCCGTCGCAATTGGAACTCATCCCGAAAGAGATCTCCTTCGTTGCCTACCGACAGGTGCTCGATAAACCCACCGGCAACCCGGTCACGTTCGCGGAATTGCTCAGGAACAGCTTTGTGCTTTCGATGGGCGTGGGACTTGTCGCGCTGGTCGTCGCTGTGACTGCCGCCTATGCCTTCTCGCGCTTCAAATTCAAGATGCGCGAAGTATTGATGATCCTCGTATTCATCCCGCTCCTGATGCCGGCCGTGGGCTTGAGCACACCGTTGTACCTGTTGTTGAATCAAGTACAGATCAAGACCTGTCAGGATGGCGCGGTTGCGATCCAACCCTTCACCTTCTGTGCGGAAGGCGATAGGGGCAGGCTGCAATTCAATCTGCGCGACTCGCTCTTCGGCGTGGGCATCGCCATGACCGCCTCCGCCCTGCCGTTCGCAGTCTGGAATCTCAAAGGTTATCTCGATACCATTCCGCGGGAACTGGAAGAAGCCGCTGCCATCGATGGAGCCGATTCCAACCAGACCTTCTGGCAGATCGTCATCCCGCTCGCCATGCCGCAGCTCGCGGTCACCTTCTTCCTCGGGTTCATCGGGCACTGGCAGGAGTTCGTGCTGACGTGGTTGTTCCTATCACAACCAAAAGATTACACGCTTGCCATGACGCTTTACAACATGACAGGGCAATACGCCAACAGCGTCCCCTGGAACCGCTTCGCAGCCATGGCGGTCATCGTGGCGCTCCCGGTCGCCATCGTATACATCGCGCTCCAAAAACAGATCGTCGGCGGGCTGACCACGGGCAGCGTCAAGGGCTAATCCGAATTCGATCTACTTTTCAATCCTCTTCCTTCTCCTCAGAGCGGGAAGAGGAAATTTTTTTTCCAACGGCATTCATGCAAAAACGGATCATAACCTCCCTCCTGCTTTTTCTCGTTTTAACAGCCTGCGCCTCCCCCTCCCCGACAGTTGCCCCTGCTCCACCAGCCACAGCCATCCCGGAAATTAACCCCGCCGACTGGTGGCGTACCGCGGTCTTTTATGAGATCTTCGTCCGCTCGTTTTACGACACGAACAATGACGGTATCGGCGATTTCAACGGCATCACCGCAAAATTGGATCATCTCGAATCATTGGGGATCAACGCCATCTGGCTCATGCCGATCCACCCCTCCCCCTCTTATCACGGATACGACGTCATGGACTATTACGATGTCAACCCCGAATATGGGAGCATGGACGATTTCAAGAATCTCCTGAACGAAGCGCACAAACGCGACATCCGCATCATCATCGACTTCGTCATCAATCACACCTCGAGCGAGCATCCGTGGTTCAAAGATGCCAATGCAGACCCCGCTTCACCGTACCGCGATTTCTACGTCTGGGCAGATCAACCCGGGACGGGCAACTGGCATACGGGACAGAACGGCTATTACTACGGCTACTTCTGGGAAGGCATGCCTGACCTGAATTACAACAATCCCGAAGTGACCGAAGCCATGCTCGCGATCAGCGATTTCTGGCTCAACGAGGTCGGCATCGACGGCTTCCGTGTGGATGCGGTGAAGCACCTCATCGAAGCGGATGGCAAAGTGGAGAACACACCCGCCACCCACACCTGGCTCAAGGATTTTTACACAACCTACAAGGCGCAGGACCCGCAGGCGTACACCATCGGCGAAGTGTTCGGCGCAGGGTCGTCGGTGGTCAAACTGTATACCGGCGACGAACTTGACCACATCTTCAACTTCGAAATGTCCAGCGGATTCGTGAACAGCACCAACGGCGGCGCGAACTCCGGCATCACCAGCGCGTACAAATTCGCATTCATGGATATGCCTGATTTCAATTACGCGACCTTCCTGACGAACCACGACCAGAACCGGGTCATGTCTGTTTTCAACGGCAATGTGGACAAGGCAAAAGTTGCCGCTTTCCTGATGTTGACCGCGCCGGGGACTCCCTATATTTATTACGGCGAGGAGATCGGAATGCAAGGCGAAAAACCGGATGAAGACATCCGCATGCCGATGCAATGGAGCGCGGAAACATTCGCGGGATTCTCAACGGTCACGCCGTGGCGCGCGCCAAACGAAGACTACACTACGGTCAATGTGGATGCGGAATCTCAAGACCCCAACTCTTTGCTGAATCACTACCGGGCGCTCATCCAACTCCGCAAGGAACACCTGGCTTTGAACTCCGGCAACGCTGTGCTGGTTGAAACCAACGTTTCCTCTGTCTTTGCCTTGCTGCGCCAAAAGGGTGACGAAAGCATCCTGCTCATCGTAAATCTGGGAAAGACCTCTGTCTCCGATTACCAATTGGACCTGACCGGTATTGACCTTCCAAATGGAGAGATCACCCCGTCCACCCTGTTCGGCGCAGAAAACGTATTCCCATTGGAGATCAAAGACGGGCAGTTGACCGGTTACAAGCCCCTCGAAGAGTTAGCCCCCTATCAAATGCTGGCGCTGGATATCAGCAAGTAGCGACCGAAATGTCTATTAGACTTCTTGCAAAAGTCATACATTTATCCTGCTCAAGGCGGCGTCCCCGCCGCCGGGGACTGCGGCGGGAGCACTTATGCAAGAGGTCTATTTTTCAAAATAGATGATGCCGATCACATAGATAAGCGTCGCAAAAACGCCGATCGAAGAGATCGCGATCCCGGCAATGGCGGTTTTTGTATTCTGGGTCCGCAAACTGAGGATGCCCAATACCACCCCAACGATGCCTGTAATGACCCCGCACGCTGGAATGACTCCCAGGCAAAGGCTTATCACCCCAAGCGAAGCGGATGCGATGGCGTATAATCTCGAGAATCGTAATTCAGGATCGAGGCTGTCAGGGTCAACGTCCATGGTTCATATCTCCGGGTAGAACGCCCCAAACATGAGACGCTGCCACAATTTTACACGCTATTTCGAATTCAGAATTTTTACGAAAAAGTTTCGACCCCGGACATCCTTCCTTGAAGGGCTCCATTTCGGGGACGAAAAAATCAAATTATCGAGGCATCTATATGACCACTCCCAAATGGGTACAAGACGCAGTCTTTTACCAGATCTTCCCCGACCGGTTTGCCCGCAGCGGGAAGAACCCCGCCAAATTCAATTTTGAAGACTGGGACTCCGCCCCCACCTCGCATGGATTCAAAGGCGGCGATCTGTACGGCGTGATCGAAAAATTGGACTATTTACAGGACCTGGGGATCAATGCCATTTATTTCAACCCGGTCTTTGCTTCGGCGTCCAACCACCGCTATCACACCTTCGATTATTACAACGTTGACCCGCTCCTCGGCGGCAACGAAGCGTTGTCGAAATTATTGGATGCGGCACACCAGCGGGACATCCGCGTCATTTTGGACGGTGTGTTCAACCATTCCTCCCGCGGATTCTGGCAATTCCACCATGTGCTCGAAACAGGCGACGCCTCACCTTACAAGGATTGGTTCCACTTCGACCCGGAACGTTTGAAAGGGCACAAACACTGGGGGGCGTATCCATCGCCGAACGAACAGCGGCTGCTCCATCAGGAAGACAGCCTGACGGCGATCGGCTACCGCGCCTGGTGGAATCTACCCGCCCTGCCCAAGTTCAACACCAACTCCCAGGCTGTGCGCGAATTCCTGTTTGACGTGGCGGCATATTGGATCAAATTCGGCGTTGACGGCTGGCGGCTGGATGTGCCCGGCGACATCGACGATGACTCGTTCTGGCAGGAGTTCCGCCGCCGCGTGCGCGCAGTCAACCCGGAGGCGTATATCACCGGCGAGATCTGGCATGAGGCGCAGCGCTGGCTGCAAGGCGACCAGTTCGATGCGGTCATGAATTACGAGATCACGAAATGCTGTTTGGCGTTCTTCCCCAGGGAATTGGACCTGAGCATCCTGCACAAACAATCCAACTATCAAGGTGTGCATCACACCATCCATGCGGAGGAGTTCGCCAACCGCATCGACCACAACCTCGGGCTATACAAACCCGAGATCACCTTTGCGCAACTAAACCTGCTGGACAGCCACGATACGCCGCGCTTCCTCTCCTGCGTGAAGGATGACAAGACTGCGCTCGAGCTGGCATGGCTGTTCCTGTTCACCTACCCCGGCGCGCCGTGCATCTATTACGGTGACGAGATCGGTCTGAACGGCGGGCATGACCCCGAGTGCCGAAAAGCCTTCCCCTGGGATGAATCCAAATGGGACAAGGACCTGCTGGCATACGCCAAAGCCTGCATCGCTTTACGCAACAAGCACACGGCATTGCGCCAGGGTGCTTACAAACGCCTCTACGCCGAAGGGAATGTGGTGGCATATGCCCGCGAACACGAAGGCGAACGCATCCTCACCGCCATCAACACCGCGGACGTGGAAAAGACGATCCATCTTCCGCTCGATAAGAAAGCCAAAGTGCTGTTCGGCTCCCCCACCATCAAGGGTGACCAAATTACCATCCCCGCTCGAAGCGGGGTCGTGATAAAGTAGTCAGATCAAGGTCGGGTGAAAGCCTGACCTTTTGATCTCTGGAATTAATCATTGAGGTTACGCACTTTATTTTGTAGTGCGACATGGTGGAATTTTCCAAATTATTCCAGCAAAACTGGACGCATTTTCTGCCATGCCCGCACGGACGTAAACGTC
>CAYJPO010000080.1:0-21172 GCA_964372045.1 uncultured Anaerolinea sp. | reverse complement strand
GCGGTTGCGTTGGATGTCGTCGAAGAAATCGGCATTGAGGCGGTCGGAGATGTCCGAGTCCACCATCATGGGATAGAAGAGGGTGGAATAGGGCGCGTCTCGGTGGGACATAAAATTCTCGCCGGGGTGGGTCGCCCAGAATAGGACATACTCGCCGGGCTGGGTGTGATTCTCCACGTAAATGGAGATGGGCGAGCGCAGTTCTCGTTCTGAAGTAGTGAAGAGGCGGTCGAAGGCTTTGATGTAGGTGGAGGCGCGACCAGTTGTGATGAAGATGGTGAGAGCAATGAGGAATGAGAAAAGAGTAACGAGTAACGAAGAAGGCAGAAGGCGGGCGGCAGCGGGTTGACGGCTGACCGCTGACCGCTGCTCTTCCTTAGTGAGGAGTTTTTCTTGAACCGTATGAAATGCAAATGCCGCAAGCAAGCCAATGAATGGCAGCCAGTTCATGAAGTAATGACCGTAGTTGCGTTTGGCGGGGTCGCTGAGGAAGACGGCAGCGGGAGCGCCGATGAGGAGGACGATGAATAACGGGAGATGAGGACTCTTGAGAACGTCTTTGATGCGGGCAAAGATGAGCAGGTAACCGACGAGTCCGATCCATGCGGCGAGGTTGAGGAATTCGAAGCCGACCTTCAACGGCGAGGTGGTGCTCAGGTCGGTGGCGCTGTAGGTCAGGTTATATAAAATGGACGCTTCGAGCATGGCTTGGAAGAGTCCGTGGTAGGCAAAGTACGCGGATGTGATGGCGAGTGGGATGATGATCCCGAGTGTGACCCAGAAGACGGCGGTGAAGAATGCGCGCAAGTCTTTTTTGATCAGCAGGCTGACCCCGAAGACCAGAATGGTCACAGCCTCGACGATGGCGTTGTTCGGGCGGAACAAAAAGCTGATGGACAGAGTCAGCCCCAGGGTCAAATTAAAGAGGCGATGCTTTGGGTTTTGAATCAGGTTGAGGAGCAGGATCAGCGCGAAGAAGTGAAAGACCAGAGGATACTCTTCCGTATAGTTCCCGCCTTGCAGGGTGAAATCCATGCCCCACAGCCAGATGAAAATTCCGAAAAGAGCGGGGGCGATGCCCCAAAGTTTTTTGAGGAGATAAAAAGATGCGGCGATGGCGGAAAAGAGAAAGCCGAATTCGACCAGCCAGATGCCCCAGCGGAATCCGCGCCCGAGGCGCAGGGCGAAGGCGTTTAAGTAGAAGATGGCTGGCGGTTTGCTCTCCCAGGCGTTTTGATAGGGCAGGTAGCCTTTTGCGATCTGTTTGCCGATGTAGGCGTAGTAGCCGTAGTCGCGGTTGGGGAGTTCGGTGCCGGGGTTGGCTTGGGTGAGAACCGTCAGCGCGAGGGTGGCAAAAAGCGCGGCATATAAAATTACGAGCCAGGGTCGCTTGAGATGTAAGCCTGCTAATTTCATGGGTTTTGGAATTATACTCAGCGTTGATGGTTTATAGCATTATTTTGTAACTACTCAGCCATGTCGTTGCGAGGAGGGTGCTTGCTCTTTCCGACGAAGCAATCCCGCGCCCATGAGAAGACTGCTTCGGCTAAAACCAAGAACGCCTCGCAGCGACATGATCGAGTAGGACTCCAGAGGCTGAGCAATTACGTTATTTTTATATTCCCCTGCAACGCTAAAATGGACAATACCGGGATAAAATAAATAGGTTGTACTCGTTTGAGTATTAGTTGGTTAGGCCCGGCAATTCATGTTCCCTATTCCTGTAAGTAAAACGAAGATCATTCCTCCCCGCCGCCGTGTGGAATTATTAACCCGCAAGCGGCTGTTGGATATGTTGTTCGATGGGTTGGATAAGAAACTGACCCTCGTTTCCGCTCCTGCCGGATACGGGAAGACATCCCTGCTAATTGACCTTGTCCATCAGGATGACCTGCCCTGCTGCTGGTTGTCGCTGGACGAATTGGATCGCGATCCCCAGCGCTTTGCGGCTTATTTCATTGCGGCACTGGCAGAGCGGTTCCCGAGCTTTGGCAATCAGTCGAAAAGCCTGCTTGAAGGTATGAACTCCTTCGAGCAGGAGATGGAACGCCTGCTCGTGACGCTGGTCAATGAACTGTATGAGCAGGTGAAGGAACATTTTGTTTTGATCCTGGATGACTTCCATCTTTTGGAAGGCGTCCAACCCATTTACAACTTCGTCAACCGTTTCGTCCAATTGGTGGACGACAATTGCCACCTGGTGATTTCCTCGCGTGTGCTTACCAACCTGAACGATCTGACCCTGCTGGTTGCGCGTGAACAGGTCAGCGGCTTGAACTACTCCGACCTTGCTTTCCAGCAAAATGAATTACAGGCGTTGCTGGCGCAGAATAGCGGATCACATATCCCAGACGAAGAAGCCAGGCGCTTGATCGAAGAAACCGAAGGCTGGGTGACGGGTTTGCAGTTTTCCGATTCAAGTGCGCTGCGCGGTAATTCAAAACGCGCCGGGTTGGAGGCAGGGAACAGGTCCGGTCTTTTCGATTATCTCGGGCAGCAAGTCATGGACCGCCAGCCGCCCGAGTTACAGGAATTCGTCCTGCGCACCTCGTTATTGGGGGAGTTCGATGCGTCGTTGTGTCAGGCGGTCCTCGCGCCTTTCTACGCGGAGTCGCAGGATTGGCAGAACTGGATCAAGACGATCACCCGCAATAACCTCTTCGCCCTGCCCGTTGGCGAGGGTGGACGCTGGCTGCGCTACCACCACCTATTCCAGGATTTTATCCGCGAGCGTTTCAAGCGTGATTGCCCGGAAGAAATCGAACCGATCCTTTCCCGATTGCAGGCGGCGTATGAATCCATGAATGAATGGGTCAAGGCGCATCACATCTGTCTGCAACGCAATGATGTCGAAGCTCTGGCAGACCTGATCGAGCGCGCCGGGACATCCATGCTGCAAAGCGCGCATCTGACGTTGGAAAGCTGGCTTCGAGACCTGCCGCTTTCCATGCTGCGCACAAAACCCGGTCTGCTCTCGATCCGCGGGGCGATCGTTCACCTCAAGGGGGATACACGCGAGGCGTTAAGACTATTAAAAGATGCCGAGCAGCGATATCGCAAAACGCAGGATGTTTATGGGATGGCACTAACCCTTGTCCGCCAGGCGACCGTCAACCGGTTTTTAGGAAACTATGCCGAATCCTTGAGTAATGCCGAGGAAGTCATTCGCCACACGGAAACCGAAGAACCATTGCAGGAATTTTATGCTGATGCCTTGCGCGTAAAAGGACTTGCCTTATACCGGCTGGGAAAAGCCAGAGAGGCAGTGGATTGTCTGGAAAGTTCGTTGAATATTCATAAGCGGCTTGGTGCGGCTTCACAAATTCCAATCTTGATGATGGAAACAGGGATGGTGTATCGAGCGGTTGGAGATTTTTCTGCGACCCAAAAAGCGTATAACAACGCATTGCAAATCTGGCAAAACGAAGGGAATCTATATTGGCAGGCGATCCTCATGAATAACCTGGGGGGGTTGTATCATGCACTTGCAGAGTATGAAAAAGCCGCTCAGGCGTTCGAGGAAGGTTTGCTTTGTTCGCGCCGCAGCAATTATGTTCGTCTGGACGGATTAATTTCCATCAGCCTGGGGGATCTATTCGCGGAGTTGGAAGATTTTGAAATGGCGCAACAAAACTATCGCCATGCTGAAAATGTTTTGGAAGGCATGTCTGATCTTTTCCTGTCGCATTCCCTGGCATTTGCGCAGGCAAATATGGCGATCATGCAAAAAGATGTTTCCCAGGCAGATTTAATTCTGGATCAGACCAGGGAATCGATCCTGGCAGGGGGCTCGAAATACGAAAAGAGCCTGCTCAATATGACATATGGACGGCTTTATCTGCTTAAAGGAGATTCGTACAAGGCGTTCGATGAATTTCAAAAAGCCGAAACGCATTTTCTTGAAGACGACCGGGATGCGGAAGCCAATGTTGCCCGGGTTTGGCTCGCGGCTTGTCATGTTCAAAATGGGGAACCCGATATTGCGATTCAGATCCTGACGGAATTATCATCGAGAAAAGGAAAAAATCTTCAGGCTGCGCTGGTGGCATCCCATCAGGTTCGCCATTGGTTGGAAAAACTCAAGGGGCGCACTGCTGCGCCACGGGCAGTACGTGACTGGTTTTCACAGGTTGAACGTCTGGCAGGCAAACTACCAGGCGTACGCCGGCAATTGCGGCGGCAGGCGCGGGTGGTGTCGGGTCCTACCCCGCATTTGGTCATTCAGGCGTTTGGGCAGGCATCCGTCTCGATAGATGGAAGAAAGTTGACCACTTCCGACTGGCAAACCCAATCGGTGCGCGAATTGTTCTTTTACCTGCTTTCCTCATCCCGGGCGTTGACCAAGGAACAGATCGGCGACGCACTTTGGCAGGATGTGAATGACCCCGCCAAAGTAAAATTGCGCTTCAAAAATGAGGTCTACCGCCTGCGCCGCGCGGTCGGGCAGGATGTCATCATCTTCGACGACGATCATTATTCCTTCAACCGGAACCTGGATTATGAATACGATGTGGAAGCGTTCGCGGCGTTCATTGCCAGGGCAAAATCGGCGGCAGATATCAAGGGGCAGATCGATTATTACCAGAGAGCCGTGGATCTTGTGCAGGGACTTTTTCTCAACGATCTATATACGGACTGGATCAGCCCTGAACGCGAACGGCTGGGGCAGGCATATCTCGAAGCGTTGGTAAATCTGGCGGATCTGTACCTGAAACAAGCCCAATTGGAGTCTGCGGTCACGACCAGTCAACGCGCCATCGAGTTCGACCCCGCCTCTGAAGCCGCCTGTTGTGTGTCTATGCAAGCCTACAGCCGTCTGGGCGACCGCGCCGCGGTGACGCGGGTGTATCAGGCATGTGCTGCCGCCACAAAACGCCTGTTTGGACTCCCGCCGTCCAGGGAGACAGAAGATCTCTACCGCCGCCTGATGCGATGACCTTAACCAGCCTGCTGGTGAGAAAAAACAGCCCATTTGGCTGTTTTTTTTATTTCCTTTTGAAGCCTGTTTTGAAGCCTGTTGAAAGGTATCTTTGGGACAACCTAACCAAACAATTGAAAGGGAACCTCATGAAAAACAAACTCAACCTCCTTGCCGTGTCCGCCTCCAAGATCAACCGCCAGCATATCCAGACCATTTTTGTCCTGCTTTCCCTGGCAATGCTTGTCCTCGGTTTGGGTGCGCCGGATGATGGTGGGACCATCAGCCGCTAATGGTCTTGCTCCCTGCTGTCGCGCTTGGCTTTCTCATAGGGGTCGGCTGGGCAAGCCTGCGCGGACATGCTTATAAGGCGCCTGATCTGCAATCCCTCTGGCTGGTTTTCATCGCCTTCCTGCCGCAAATCGTCACATTGTACATTCCAAGCCTGCGTGAGCAAGTTTCAGATAGTTGGGCGGGAATCCTCCTGACAGCCTCGCAACTCCTGCTTTTGGGGTTTGCCTGGCTTAACAGGAAACAGGCTGGGATGAAACTCCTGCTCCTTGGTGCGGCACTTAACTTTACGGTCATGGTGGCGAACGGTGGGTTCATGCCCATCAGCCCTCAGACGGCAAGCCGGCTCGTTTCCGAGGAAGTTTTGATGGACATCCCGACCGGCAGCCGGTTTGGTGTCAAGGATGTCCTCCTTGCGCCGGAGAACACCCGCCTCGAATGGTTTGCGGATCGCTTTCTTCCTCCCGAATGGTTCGATTATCAAGTGGCTTTCAGCCTCGGTGACGTTTTTATTGCATTTGGAGTTTTCTGGCTGCTCGCAGTTCAAGAAGGCGTGCCACTCCAATCTAAAAAAAGGATATCGATATGATTGCTCCGGTATTTTATCAACCTGGAACGCAAGTGAAACAAATGAAAGGTATGCAGCGACCAACCTCATCGAATGGGTTGAGCCGCGTCTTTGCGGCAGCGGTCGTTAGTCGTCAGTTCTGCCAGATGCTCCTGCAGGATCCGCACACCGCCCTTCAGCGCGGATATTTGGGTGAAACGTTCAAGCTCAGCGATCATGAGCGCGACCTGCTTATTTCCATCCGAGCAGAGTCGTTGTCTGATCTTGCGCGGCAGTTGGTCGATTACGGCGTTTAAAGGGTTCTTGCGCAAAAGCTTTATTGGGTATCGGAAACTTTATCTGCCCCGCTTGATGATTATGATTGGAATACCATGATTGTATGGAATGCTGAAAAATCCAAGGTGCCGTTCCTTTTGAAATACTCGCAGCCAAACCACGACAGGACGATCGAGAATTGGTCGCGTGTGCTTCACCTTCGGGATAAGGAAACGGAAGATCATACGAAACGCGTCACGGATATAACCCTGCGTTTAGCTCGCAGAATGGGTCTATCTGATGTCGCGCTGCTTAATATTCGGCGCGGCTCCATCCTGCACGATATCGGGAAGGTGGCCATTCCAGACAGCATTCTTTTCAAACCGGGACCGCTGACAGAAGAGGAATGGGCTGTCATGCGACGTCACCCGATCATTGCCACCGAATTGCTGGAGCCGATTCCCTACCTTACGTCGGTATTGGAGATCCCGCGCTCTCATCACGAAAAATGGGACGGGACCGGTTACCCGGATGGACTTGCCGGTGAGAATATTCCACTTTCCGCGCGGATATTCGCCTTTGCGGATGTGTACGATGCGTTGACTTCGGATCGGCCCTACCGCCGGGCATGGTCCCATTTGGATGCATTGAACTACATCGTCAATCAATCCGGGTCACATTTCGACCCATCGATCGTGCCTATATTCATTGATATTTTCTAACGCTTGCTGGCGCGTCAGTGGCGGGAGGGGATAGCTGATGCGGTTAGGGGTTTTTTGGGGCGCACGCCGGTATTTATTCCGGCGTGTGATTTTTTAATTCCCCAAAGTATATCTATTTCCTGCCTTTCCCCGCCTGCTGGATGACCAGGATCGTAACTGCCATCAGGATGATGACAGCGCCCGGGATTGATGAGATCAGGATTTTATGGAATTCGAGAAAGAACCATGCCCACAAAGGACCGAGTAAGGCAAAAACGAAAAAGATCCCCCCGTCTTTTAGATGAATACGCCCATAAGCCCTCCAAAGATTATAGGGAATAACCTGGGCGCCGAGGTAACTAATTGTGATGGGAATGATGATTTTTATACTTTCGAACCAGGTTATGGGCTGCGTTCCAAACAGGTTTTGAATGAACGTGAATAAAAAAGTAATGAAATATCCGACATGGAAACCCACATACGCTCCTTGATGGACGTAGAGATGTAAGGCAGCGGAGCGCGATAGTTCCTTTTCTTTCCAAAAAGCTTTTTTGCCTGTATCGGTCATTCCACCGATCATCGGGGGAATGATAATACTTCCAATTGTATAGAGAACCACAGTTTTTATGGCGTTTGATCCTGCCATATTCGACCATTGCAGAGACGGGAAAACTAGAAAATAAGTGATTACGAAGATCCAAAGCCAGAGGATTGCTCGAAGAACATCGAAAGCGGTGAGACGATCTGTGGTTTTCCTGATCAATGAAACCACTACGCGTGGCCAGATGGGGTGTGGACCGTCGCTTTCTGCCTTGATCGCCTCACTAATTTTTTCAAAACCGAAGTAGGGATGCTCATCCAACCAGGCTCGATGGGCGGGGCTGGAACCGCCTGGAGTGAATATTGGGTAGGGCGGATCATCTTGCATTGCCTCACCCGGAAATAATTCTTCCCTCTCAAGCGGATTCAGCCCTCGATAGTTTCCAGCTTCGAGCAAAAGGTTGGCAGCTGCCGATGACTCGATTCCCCCGTATTGTTTCAATATTTTTATCAAGCTAAGCAGGAGCAGGCGGTCGTCTGCGCTGATCTTGCTTTCACCTCTTTCCCAATCGCTGATAGCTGCGCCAGTGTAGCGGACGCCTATTTCCTCCTTAAGGCATTCACCAAGAGCTTCCTGCGTGAGCCGCTTTCCCGTTGCCGGGTGCCTACTCTGTTCTCGAAAGGTACGAAGTTGTTTTCCGAATTCGCTCACGGTCTGACCTCAAATTCAATCGTTGCTTGAGAAATTCAAGCGATTGCCGATGGAAATTCAATTGTCATGGTTGTATAAACCCTGACAATGAATGGAGGGTTTGCACCTTAAAAATTTATATTTCAGGATGCCAGGTAACGTGGATCTTCGTCCCGCGGCTGGGATTGGATTGAATCTGGATATCCGCACCGATCAGGCGGGCGCGCTCGATCATCCCGGCGAGACCAAAATGGTTGTTGACTAATAGTGTGTTCAGATCAAGCTGACCGTTCAAATCGAAGCCCTTGCCGTTATCTTCAATATACAGATCGAAGTTTGACGGTGTTAGATTTCCACGGATATTGATGGTTTGCGCATCGGCATGACGCATGGCGTTCTCACAGGCTTCCTGCACGATGCGGAAGAGATGAAGTTCCATGTGTTCGGGGATCCTATCCGCGCTGGCTTGGAGGGCGAGATTTACTTTCAGCCTGCCTTCGCTTCGTTCCACGAGGTTTTCCGTCAATTCCTCAATGGCGGGTTTGAGACCATACGTCAGCATGGGAGGTCTGAGGTTGCTGACGATCTCGCGCAGGCGGCGGGTCACTTCTTCGTATGCCGCCTGGGTTTTCGGGGAGAGGCTGGTCTCGTCGAGATTTCTGCGCAGGAACCCCAATTGATTGAGGATGCTGTCATGTAATTCCAGTGCCAGGCGCATGCGCTCCTGTTCGTTGCGTTCAATGTCGACCTGGTACATCTTCCGCAGTTGTTCGGAGTGCAGGATATTGCTTAGCGCAATCGCCGTCTGATTGGCGATGGATTGCAGGACGGAAATTTCTGCAAAGGGATACAGATCATCGGGATCACGCCGTCCGAGTAGCCAAAAGCCCATGTAGTCCTCGCCCACTTTGAGCGGGAGAATGAGGCGGAGCCAGTCATTTGCGGCAGGAAGGCTGGGAAGAGAGGTCTGCGAGCGGGAGATCAGGGTACCCAATTCTCCTTCGCCGGGGAGTTGAGGATCTGAGACATTTTGGGCGAGCAGCGTTTTGAGGCTTCCATCCTTGACTTGCATGAACACGTATTGGCGGATCAACAGGCTGGGGAAGACTTCCTGTTCAAGAAGCTGAAGCAGGCTGGCAAGCGATGTGCTGGTTGTGATGCGGCTGGAATAGTTTTTTGGCAGGTCCTGGTGGGGAAGCTTGATGCCAAAATATTGCTTTTCGACATAGGCTTGAAATCCTGGAAAAGTAGTGATCGCCACTGCAACTGCGATCAAGGTGAAAACCACCAGGAGAAACGCCCACACTTCACGGTCTGCATTCAGGACTGTGATGGGAATATAGAGGGTGGATAGCATGCTGCCCAGCAGGATGAGGAACGCATAAAGTGAGATCGCGCGGTTGAAGCGGACTTCCATCCCGCCCATTTGCCGGCGGTAAATGACATAGAAATATGCAGTTGGCATAAATGGCAGTGCCAGCAAGGCGATCGGCGCGTAGATCGGAGCGCTTTGGGCGATGATCAGGATCCCAAAAACGACCAAGGGGAAAAAGGCAAGGAATAAGGAAATGCCAAGCAGGCTCACATTACGGCGCTGGTCGGTCTGGCGGATGAAGTGCATTCCTTGCAGAAGAACGCTTCCCAGAAGCGCTGCCAGAAATGCGAGACCATACAGACCTTTCGGAAGCACTTGTGTGATCTCTGCCGCTGCGAACGAAAACCCGACCAGATAGACACCAACCCAAACGATCTTTGGCGTTTTACCAAGTGGACGGGGGAATATCCAATTCAGGTGCAGGTAAACCGGTAGTAGCAGCCAGGTGACAGCATGTAACAGGATCGAGCTTTCCCAAATGCGCATGGAAGACAGGGAGCCAAAGATCAGCCACAAGGCAGTCAGGTAATTCGCGGCAATGAACAACCCGCGGCGCAGGTCTCTGGGGCGAATAAATAACTGTGCCGCCGCGCCAAAGAACCAGAAGAAGAAAGCCAGACCCCATATATTGAAGAAGCGCGTTCTAAACTCACTCCGATCGAACCCTGCATACTCCCACGGAACAACAACTTCCTTGCCGCCCCGGTCGACGGTGATCTCCACAACATCTCCCGACCGAACACCTTCAAAGAACACAAGTCTGAAATCCTTTTTGTATGCTTCCCAGGAAACAGGACCGACCTGTACCAAACGATCGCCTTCCTGCAAGAGGTGCGCATTTTCAGATGGGGAATAAATATCAAAGATATGCCCCGTATTGGTGTTGAAACTAAAGCCGGGATAGGGAACGGCGAACAAGATGCCATACGTGTACCTCACCAGGATGAAAAGTACGAAGATGGAGATTAACAGCTCACTAACTTGCCAGCGTTGTGATGTGGGATTGCGCATGGGGGATCTCTGGTGAAACTGGTGGGATCTTATTGTTGGAAGGAGGTGGTCCGATTATAGCGTAGTGTCAGGATTCGTAGCAAAAATGTCCGTTTGTGCCAAAGCTATTTCTAGCCGGTAGTTGGTAACCAAAAATATCTGGAGGTATTTGCAATGAAACAAATGCAAGCTTTTCGTGATTGGTTGTCGGTGTCTGCCATTTCGTCCACACCCATGCAGCGTCGGTTGGCGGCTGTGACCCGCCTCACCCGTTCCCGCTTATTGGAAGCAACGGATGCTCCCTGGTTCATGTGGGAGGCTCCTGCGCAGTCGGCGGCTGTGTAGTAATTCAACGAACAGGTCGGGAGAAATCCCGACCTGTTCCAAAGGAGAAAATTATGGATATCTATTCCCGGACGATCGAAGTATTTGCCGATCTTCCTCATGTGAAGGAATGGCAGGAAGTCCAATCCCTGTTTCGCCGTGTCGCTTCAAACCGACCCGGTCACTGGTTGCTGCCATTGAATGTTTGTGAAGCTGTGGGCGGTGACCAGGAACGCGCCATCCCCGCGGTCCTGTCAGTGGCATGCTCGCACATTGGGATCATCCTGGTCGATGACATGTTGGACGCCGACCCGCGCGGTGAACATCTGAGAGTAGGGGAAGGCGCGGCTGCGAATATGGCGTCAGCTTTGCAATCTGCAGCGCTGGCTGTGATCACCAACTGCGACCTGGATGCAGACACAAAGATAGCGGTGATGGAAAGCGTCAACGAGATGTTTTTGGCGACCACCATCGGTCAGTATTGGGATGCGAATTCCATCGTAGCAGATGAAGATACGTATTGGAAGATCGCGCGCGCGAAGAGTTCGCCGTTCTTCGGCGCGACGTTTCAGATCGGCGCGGTGATGGGCGGCGCATCGGCGGATGTTTCTTCACAGGTCAGGGAGTTGGGACGTTTGTATGGGGAGATGATCCAAATCCATGATGATGTGAACGATACGCTGACCATCCCTGCCAAGCCGGATTGGGACGATGGGCGCGCGCCGTTGACCATTCTCTTTGCACAGTTGGTCGATCACCCGCAGCGTAGTCGGTTTGAGGAACTTCGTCCGCATGTCAGGGACAGTTCCAAAGTCCTGGAAGAGGCGCAGGAGATCCTCATCGGCTGTGGGGCGGTGAGTTACTGCCTCCATCAATTATTGCAGCGGTACGATCTGGTGAAGGGGATATTATCCGGGCTGGCGATTGAGCGGCGGGATGTTTTGGAAAAAATATTTGACGATGTCGTCCAACCGGTGTTTAGTCTTTTTCAGGAAATGGACGATGCGGCGCTTCCGGCGGATACGGTGTGATCAGTCCCTCTTCGCGGGCTTTGGCAATTGCCGCGGTGCGGTTATTCACATTGAGTTTGAAATACACCTTGGAAAGCAGGTTGCGGACAGTCGAGTTTTTGACATTCAATTTTTGGGCGAGATCGGCGGTGCTATCGTTGGGGAATGCCGCGCTCAAGGACAGGACCTCTCGTTCGCGGGAGGTCAGTTCTTTTATTTCATCGGATAGATGTTTGGCGTAGATATCATGGGTGGCGCGGCTGAGCTGGATGCCGTCGTTGGCTACCATTTTGACCACGCTGACCAAATTCTTGAGGACAGATTGATCGTCTTTCAGGATGTACCCGCTTGCCCCGGCATCCATCACCGCGCGGATCAAACCGCGGTCGGCGTGCATGCTGATGACGAGGATCTTGAGTTCGGAGTGCGCGTCCAATAGTTTGGGGATGACATACAGGATGGGGTAGGGGTTGTGATTCTCGCTCGAGGTCGGGACGCTGACATCCAAAAGCAATACATGGGCAGGATGTGTTTTCAGCGTGTCTTCCAGTTCCTCCCCAAAGCTCATCTTTGCCACGATCTCGATCTGCGGGTCTTTGCCCAACATGGCAACATATCCTTCCACGGTCATGAGATGGTCATCGAGGATTGCCACGCGAATTTTATTGTTCATGGAACTGCTCCCTCTGTCGTTTCAATCAGGGTATCAAAAACCACACCCTGTTTCAATCCTTTTTCTGAAAAACAGTACAAATGCCTACACCCCGGCGACACCTGTCGATTGAAGCGCAAGCCCGGATTTTCTATAATGAACAAGCATAACAGATGCTTCGGAATATGAGGTGACCCATTGGTCTCTATTCCGATAAGGAGAATGGGGGTGGGGTTGGGTATGCTTCGGTCTCTGGGCGGTTCGAACGTCAGTGGACTGGCGGAGGAGACCGAAGCGTACCGAGGGGATGCCTTGAATTTATTGGCGCGTCAGTGGCGAAAAAGGGAAGGCTGATGCGGTTGGGGGTTGGTGAGCACGCCGGATAGGGACCGGCGTGTATTTTTTTAATTCATTATCAATGTGAAAGGACCAAAGAATCATAGGGGGTTCTCTAACATTCCTCCAATACACCCCATGCTATAATCCCTTTCCGTTGAAAGGGATTACATGCTTAAAAACTTCGTAAAACTATTCAGTGGTGACCCCACAAAGAAAACAGTCGAACAATTTCGTGACGTGGTGGTGCTGGTCAATGCGCTCGAGGCGGAATTTGAGGCGTTGAGCGATGCAGAACTGCGCGCAAAAACTGATGGGTTCAAGTCTCGTGTTGCCGAGGCGGTTGCCGGGATCGAGGATGAGGGCGCGCTCCGTAAAGCCGAGCGGGATGCCCTGGAAGAACTCATGCCCGAAGCCTTTGCGGTAGTGCGCGAAGCCTCCAAACGCACGATCGGTCTGCGGCACTACGATGTGCAAATTATCGGTGGAGCGGCACTGCACAGCGGAACGATCTCCGAGATGCGCACGGGCGAAGGCAAGACGCTTGTGGCGACCATGCCGGTCTATCTCAATGCCCTGCTTGGGCGCGGCGTACATCTCATCACGGTCAACGATTACCTGGCGCGGCGCGATGCGCGCTGGATGGCGCCCATCTATCAGGCATTGGGCTTGAGCGTGGGCGTCTTGCAAATGGCGGCGGTGACCGAGAACGGCAAGAAAGCCTTTGTTATCGATTTCACGCGCGAGTCGCCGCATGAAGATCAGAAATATTTACGCATGGTGGACCGCGTCGAAGCCTACCGCGCGGATGTCACGTTCGGCACGAACTCCGAATTCGGTTTCGATTACCTGCGCGACAACATGTCCATGAAGCTCGAGAACCGCGTCCAGCGCGGGCATTATTTCGCCATCGTGGATGAAGTGGACAACGTGCTCATCGACGAGGCGCGCACACCGCTCATCATTTCCGGTCCCGCCTCGGGCGACCTTGAATGGTACGGACGCATGGCGCAGGTGGTCAAGCAGCTCAAGCCCGAAGATTTCGAAATGGAAGAAAAGAACCGCATGATCAACCTGACCGAGATCGGTGTCAGCCGGGTTGAATCCATTTTGGGGCTGCAGCTTATCGATCCCGAACGACCTGAAGACCTCACTCCCGAACAGGCGCGTCTGATGGGCTATCTCCAGCAGGCATTGCGCGCGCAGTTCCTCTTCCAAAAGAACAAGGATTATCTCGTGCAGGGCGGTAAGGTTGTCATCGTGGATGAATTCACCGGACGCCTCATGCCCGGTCGCCGTTGGAGCGACGGGTTGCATCAAGCCGTCGAGGCGAAGGAAGGTGTGAAGGTCGAGCCGGAGTCGGTTACGTATGCGACCATCACCTTGCAGAACTACTACCGCATGTACGAAAAGCTGGCAGGCATGACCGGTACCGCGTTGACCGAAGCCGAGGAATTCAACAAGATCTACAAGCTTGAAGTCGCGCCCATCCCCCCGAACCTTGAATATCAATCCTACGGCAAGGATGCGCCGCTGGTCGAGATCAAGACCAAGGATGAAGAAGACTACGCCTTTTCGTATTTTGCGAAGGCGGGCGAGACCGAACCGATCTTTTATCGCCGCAAAGATTATCCCGACGTCATCTTTCGCACGGTCGAAGCGAAACTGCGCTCGATGGTGACCGAGATCGTCCGCTATCATGCGATGGGGCGTCCGCTGTTGGTGGGCACGACTTCGGTCGAATCTTCGGAACGGTTGTCGAACCGCCTCAAAGCGGATTCAGTCCGCCGCCTGATGCAGTACGCGCTGGTGCGTGACCAGTACATTCGCGCGACCAATTTGGTGGAAGACGGCCGCCTGATTGCAGACCTCGTGCCGTTCAATGAACCCATCGACAAGATCTCCGCGGATGCGCTGCGGGCGTTCATCAAGCCGCACGGCATGACCAACATCAGCCTCGACGACGAAACGAACCTCAACACCCTGCTTTCCATTTTGCGCCTGTCTGATGAATCGAAGGATCGCCTCAAGAAGATCTTCCAGGGCGGTGTGCCGCACCAGGTCTTGAACGCAAAGAGACACACGGAAGAGTCACAGATCATTGCCAAGGCAGGCTCGCTGGGATCAGTGACCATTGCCACCAATATGGCTGGACGCGGTGTCGACATCAAACTGGGCGGTGAATTCAACCCCAGCGATCTTGCTGAGATCAAGCGGATCCTGGCAAAGGAAGTTTCCGGCGTCTATCTGCTTTCGGACGTGGATATTTTCAATTCCCTGATGGTCGTGTTGGGGAATCGGCTTGGGTTTACGGATGTCGATCGTTTTATTGAAGAGAATCCCTTATATTATCCAGAGGTCCTGCGCAAGGAATTTCTACAGAGAGCGCAGTTATCCGACGCCTTGATGGAAAGCAAGTCGTTGGGAGAATGGGATTTATTAAGTTACGCCCTCGGCAAGATCAATATTTCAAGCAGCCTTTTCAAAAAGATCAAGGATTTCTGGCAGCACAGCGAGCAGGAGATCATTGTGCATGCCATTGGCGGTTTGCACGTCATCGGCTCGGAACGACATGAAGCCCGCCGCATCGACAATCAGTTGCGCGGTCGCGCCGCCCGTCAGGGTGACCCGGGTTCTTCACGCTTCTATCTCTCGCTGCAAGATGACCTGATGCGTTTGTTCGGCGGCGAACAGGTCAGCGGGTTGATGGAACGCCTCAAAGTGGACGATACGCTTCCGTTGGAGGTGCGCCTCGTTAGCAATATCATCGAAGGCTCGCAGACCCGTGTGGAAGGCGCGAACTTCGACGTCCGCAAGCATTTGCTCGAATATGACGATGTGCTGAACAAACAGCGTCATCAAATTTACAGCCAGCGTGACCGCATCTTTGTCAAAGAAGACCTGAGTGAAGATGTGGCGGAGATGCTCGAAGCCGAAGTGACCAAACGCGTCGATGCCGGTCTCGCGGACGAGGAAGGTCCCTGGCGTCTGATCGCCTGGCTCGACCAGGTGCAGCCTGTGTTCGATTCAAAGAACGGTTTGTTCCCATCCTATGGCTTTAAGTTGCTGCTCGATGCGATCAAAGATAAAGACCCTCGGACTGCGATCTCGGAAATGATCTCCAGGTCCATCGATGCCGAGCAGGCGCATGCCATGCGTGCCATCGAGAGCCTGATCGCCCGGACGGGTGAAACGCTCGAAGTCCAACTCTCCGACCGCGAAGATGCGTTGGATGCGTACTTCCAGGGTCTGCGCGACATGGAAGAGATACCCAAGCCGCAAAAATTGGCGGAAGAGATCACGGCGCTGATTCGCCTCCCGGTAAAGCTGAGCCATGAATTTCAAAAGAAACTGGCGGATGACCCCGAAGAAGCAAAAGAGGATCTCCAGCAGTTGGTCGCGACCCAGTTGACCACTATTAACGCGGTGCGCGTCGTCGGTGCGATCCAAAAACGCGTGGGCGAGCAGATCCAGTTGCAGAGTCCGCTGCCTTCGGATTGGGATGAACTGTCCGATATCTTTTTGAACACGACGCGTGAAGCGCTCGAGAAAAAGCGCGAACGACTGAACACCCAGATCGATCATGATATCGACGGGCTGCTTCAACGCGAAGATGCTTCCACCGATGCGGGCAAACTGCGCCTGCTGCTCACGCTTGCACAGGGCGCGCATTCGGGGTTCGACCATAAGACCCACAAACAGGTCAAGCAGGTATATACGCGCTTTGCGTATGCCTTCCATGCCGCCCAGTTGCTGGAAGGCAGGGAGGCGGAGAGTGTTGTTGAAGATGTGATGCAACATCTCGAAATTGCAGAAGAGGTTTTGCGCGAGACGTTGGGGCAGAATGAGTATTCGCATCTGAAGCAGAATGCCACCAAGCTCGCGGACTATGGTCCCGCGGCGCGGATCGCTTTCGGGGAGGAACGACTCAACGAAGCTGCATCCGGTCTCGGTGAGGCTGATGAGGCGGCGTTAGCCACTTCCCTCGGGCGTTATATACTGAATGAAGGACATCGCCATTTGCTGTTGAGCGCGTTCTCAGAACTTTGGGTGGAATATCTCACCAAGGTCGAGGCGCTGCGCGTGTCCATCGGCTTGGAAGCTTACGCCCAGCGTGACCCGCTGGTACAATACAAGGGACAAGCCTCGGAAATGTTCCAGCAATTGCTTGAAGATGTACGTGGGTTGGTGATCAGCCGCGCGTTCGCCGCAAGACCGCGCCGGGTGGAGATCACGCCCATCGAGACCACAGAGGAGACCCATGCGCCAACGGAGACGTCGGTGCAAATTGGCGGCGGCGGAAGCAAGAAGAAGCGCAGACGCCGTTGATCTCATAGATCATCGTTTGGACACGGATAGGTCATAAAAGTTTTTTTCAGTTCGTTCCGTGTAAAAAAAAATGAGATGGTTTTGATAATACTCTCGTAGAGGAAGAGTTGGTCGCAGACGATACTTCCCCCCTGAACAAATATTTTTCCATGCCTAAGGTCGAACTGCATCGGCATTTGGAAGGGTCTTTACGACTGGCTACCATGCTGGACATTGCGCGCCAGCATGGGGTCACCGTCCCGGTTTCGATGCTCAACCTGAGCGGGTTGGTGCAGATCCAGGATAAAGACCCGCTGACATTTTCCAATTTTCTCGAAAAATTTAAAACCCTGCGTCTCTTTTACCGTTCGCCGGATGTGATCCATCGCGTCACTGCCGAGGCGGTGGAGGATGCGGCGAAGGATAACGTCCGCTACCTTGAGCTGCGTTTTACGCCCGTGGCATTGAGCCGTGCGGAAGGCTTTCCGCTTCACGATGTGATCAATTGGGTCATCAGCAGTTCGCAGGATGCGGCGAAGAAATACAAGATCAAGGTCGGTCTGATCGCCTCGGTCAACCGGCATGAAAGCCCCGAACTCGCGGAACAGGTGGCATGGCTCGCGGCGGAGCACATCAAGAATGGATTGGTCGGTCTGGACCTGGCGGGCAACGAAGCGGAATTCAAATCCACGCCGTTCCATGAAATATTCAGGGAAGCCAAACAGACCGGGCTGCGCATCACCATCCACGCGGGGGAGTGGGGACCGGCGGAGAACATCCGTGACGCCATCGAGAACCTGAACGCAGACAGGATCGGTCACGGGGTGCGGGTGCTGGAGGATGAGAACGTCACGGCACTGGCGAAGGAACGCGGGGTCACTTTCGAGGTTTGCCCGACGAGCAATTTCCAATCTGGCGTGGTCAAGACGCTGGAGGAACATCCACTGGCGCGTATGATCGAAAAGGGGCTCAAGGTCACGGTTAACACGGATGACCCGAGCGTATCGCGCATCACGCTGGCGCACGAATATCAGCAAGCCTGCGACAAGTTGAATGTACCGCTGGATACGCTGAAACGATCGGTTCTGCTGGCGGCGGAGTCGGCATTCCTGGATGAGAAGGCGAAGCAGGACCTGAGCAAATCCCTTGCGAAAGAACTGAAGCTGGCAATTTAATTCTCAGTTCGCACGCTCAAAGACCCACTTCCCTCTCAGCCCTTCAATTAGTATAATTCAGGTCAGAATTTTTCTCGTTACCCCCACCACATTATATTAAGGATATCAAAGGCGCTCCTTTGAGTTCTTCCAGATTGTGGTGTGAGTGTAAGGCGAAATTAATTTCGCCCTACAAATATCTCATACCAAAGGAGTATCCTATGCAAGACCTATTTAAGTCCCGTGACGTATTAAGCGTGGGCAAGAAAAAGTACGTCTACTTCCGGCTCGACGCGCTCGAAAAAGCCGGGCTGACCAAACTCAGCAAACTTCCGTATTCCATCCGCATCGTACTCGAAGCCGCGTTGCGTCAGTGCAACGACAAGGAGATCACGCAGGCAGATGTGAAGAACATCGCCGCATGGACTCCCAAAGGTGCCCGCCCCGGCATTCCGTTTTTGCCGGGTCGTGTGGTGATGCAAGACTTCACCGGCGTGCCTGCCGTGGTGGACCTCGCCGCGATGCGCGCCGCCGTTGCCCGCCTGGGCGGTAACCCGAAGAAGATCAATCCGCTCGTGCCCGTGGACCTGGTCATCGACCACTCGGTTCAGGTGGATTTTTTCGCCACAGCCGAAGCGCTCAACCGCAACACCGAAGTCGAATTCCAACGCAACCGCGAACGCTATGAGTTTCTCAAATGGGGACAAAAAGCCTTCACCAATTTCCGAGTCGTTCCCCCGATGACCGGTATCGTGCATCAGGTCAACCTTGAGTATCTCGCCGACACTGTCATGACCAAGGAAGAGAACGGCGAGACCATCGCCTTCCCTGATACCCTCGTCGGGACTGACTCGCACACCACCATGATCAATGGTTTGGGCGTGGTGGGTTGGGGCGTGGGCGGCATTGAAGCCGAAGCCGTGATGCTCGGTCAGCCAATGGACATGCTGCTCCCCGATGTGATCGGTTTTAAACTATTCGGCAAGCTCACAGAAGGCGTGACCGCCACAGACCTCGTGTTGACTGTGACTCAAATGCTACGCAAGAAAGGCGTCGTCGATAAATTCGTCGAGTTCTTCGGCGAAGGGCTCAATAACATGTCCCTCACCGACCGCGCCACCATCGCCAACATGGCTCCTGAATACGGTGCGACCATGGGCTACTTCCCTGTGGATGAAGAGACGCTGCGCTACATGCGCCTGACGGGTCGCTCCGACGAAGTGCTTGCCCGCACCGAAACCTATCTGCGCGCGCAGGGACTCTTCCGCGATGCGAACAGCCCCGAACCGGAATTCACCGACACGCTCGAACTGGATCTGGCATCGGTCGTGCCTTCACTGGCTGGACCCAAGCGACCGCAAGACCGCGTCGCGCTGACCGATATGAAGGATACCTTCCGAAAAGCCTTAACCGCCCCGGTAAAGGATCGCGGCTACGAACTCTCCAGTGAAGCGCTCGCCAAAGAAGCCACGTTTGGAACCAACGGCGGCTCGACTCAAATGAAGCATGGCGCGGTTGTGATCGCAGCCATCACTTCCTGCACCAACACGTCCAATCCTTCCGTGCTCGTCGCGGCGGGACTTGTGGCAAAGAAAGCCGTGGAAAAAGGCTTGAACGTCAAGCCGTATGTGAAGACCTCTCTCGCGCCCGGCTCGCGTGTGGTGACCGAATATCTCAAGAAGGCTGGTCTGATCGACCCGCTTTCCAAACTCGGTTTCAACGTCATTGCTTATGGATGCACCACTTGTATCGGAAACTCCGGTCCGCTGCCCGGCGAAGTTGCCAAGGCTGTGACGGGTTCCGACCTCGTTGCATCCGCAGTCATTTCCGGTAACCGCAACTTCGAAGGACGCGTGCATCCGCTCGTGAAGGCGAACTATCTCGCATCGCCTCCGTTGGTGGTCGCGTATGCGCTCGCTGGCACCGTGGATATTGACCTTGTCAATGAACCGCTTGGCACCGACAAGGATGGAGCGGCAGTCTATCTCAAGGACTTGTGGCCCACTCAAAAGGAAGTCGCTGAGGCGGTTGCTGCCAGCGTTACGCCTGAAATGTTCATGGAAAAATATTCCGACGTCTTCTCCGGCTCGGACATGTGGCAGAACATCAGCGTGAAGGAAGGCGACCTGTTCGAGTGGAGCGAAGAATCCACCTACATCCATCACCCGCCTTACTTCCAGTCACTCACGCTCGATACACCGACCATTCAACCGATTAAGAATGCGCGCGTGCTCGGCATGTTCGCAGACTCCATCACCACCGACCACATCTCTCCCGCTGGTAACATCGCCGCGGATTCTCCCGCTGGCAAGTTCCTACAGGAACGCGGTGTGCAGCCGAAAGACTTCAATCAATACGGCACCCGCCGCGGCAATGACCTCGTGATGGCGCGCGGCACGTTTGCGAATATCCGCCTCAAGAACATCATGGTTGCGCCGAAGGAAGGCAATTGGACGAAGTTCTTTGACGACGGACGACAGACGGCAGACGATGGTCAATCGTCCATGGTCAATGGTCAGATTATGTCCATTTTTGATGCTGCAATGAAATATAAAGAAGCAGGTATTCCCACAGTTGTTTTGGCGGGCAAAGAATACGGCACCGGTTCGAGCCGCGACTGGGCGGCGAAGGGTCCCATGCTGCAAGGCGTGAAGGCGGTTATCGCTGAATCCTTTGAACGCATCCATCGCTCCAATTTGGTGGGCATGGGCGTGCTTCCGCTGAGATTCGTTGAAGGTCAAAACGCTGAGTCTCTCGGTCTCGATGGCAGCGAAGTGTTCGACATCGAAGGTCTGACCGACAACATCCAACCCAAGGGCGAGTTGACCGTCAAGGCGAAGAAATCCGACGGCAAGGTGATCGAGTTCAAAGCCACCGCGCTGTTGAACACCGATGTGGAAGTGAACTACTACCGCAACGGCGGCATCCTGCACACGGTGCTGAGGAATTTGGTGAAGTAAAAGTAAACCGTAATTCGATTTGAATAAAAGAGCCTCGCTAATTAACGAGGCTCTTTTCGTTTATGGGAGCAATAACCGTGTCAGTGAATCTGCCAGCCA
>CAYJPO010000079.1:0-21742 GCA_964372045.1 uncultured Anaerolinea sp. | reverse complement strand
ATCATGTTGGATATAAGCGATTGCGCCCATCCGTGATCCATCGTAAAGTCTTGGGCAGTTTCCGCTCTGATTGGGATGCTCAGGCTTATGCTTCTTTAGCGACTGTTTTGAATACTGCAAAACGAAATGGGCAAAGCGCATTTCAAAAATTAGTCCAGTTGATGGGTTCTCCCGTTTTGCCTTTCCTGTCTCAACCCGTTTACCTGTGAACTGTTACATTTGCTTTATATGGTAATAATGTATTCTTTCAAGCTTCCAAAACGAGGAGGTCTGGAGTAACATGGCTGCAAATTCATTCAAAACACAATGGAAGTGTTTACTTAAAAAATGGGACCTTACTCATCTTGGACAGAGACGAGGACAGCGCGAACCACCCGCCGGAAGAGATAGGTGTCGCTGGTGGGTAGATATACTTGGCAGGTAATGAGGGTCAGGTAGGATGCATCCTCGAGGTCTTCAAATGCGAAGCTGGTGGTGAAGAGGCGGTTAAGGCGTGAGTTACGGACTTCGAAGGTGTATTTCTGCCCATAGAGATGGATAATGATCTGGTCGCCATATTTGACCTTTTTCAAATTCGCGAAAGGACCATCCACGCCATCAGCGTTGGTGACGTGCGCGGTCACGACCGAGTTGCCTTCCCAAGTGGGGAAGGCGGTACCATTGAGCCAGCCAACATTATTAGCAAGCCAGGTGACATCCCACTCGCCTTCGGCGGTCTGTGGCACACCAATTATGCTGGTCTTGACGCCCAGTGATGGGATCTCGATCCACAGGTCGCTGAGATCGGAGTACGCAAGCTCATCCGGCTGAACGGGAAGAGCCGTGATGCGACCAGGAGCGAAGCCAGTGTCAGGCAATTCAGCGACAGCTAAATTATCATCTACTCGTCCACCACCGCCCCCACCTGCTGCCGGAGTGATAAGCTGGAAGTTCCGGATGAAATCAGTGCCATTGGCGATGCCATCCCCTGCAAGTGCAAGTGCAGTGTTGTTGGCTTGCACGATGGATGTAGTACCGCAAACAAACAAGCGGTAATAGCCGTCGGTAATGAGCGGTGTGGTTAGAGTAAGAGTGGCAACGAAAGGACCAGAACCACCACCGTTGTTGTACGTCACTGTCGTGACCGGGTTGATGATATCCGGTGCAACCACGCCAGCACAACTGAGCGTATTGAAAACACCCGTTGCAGAACGGACGAGGATGTAGTTGGCAGGGTTATCAACTTCATCTGGATTTGTGGTGCTGGCAGGAACATCGTAGACATCTTTGTTGAACTGCACGAGCAATTGGCTGATCCCTAGCGAAGTGGAAGCGATCTCATTTTCAGCGATGAAGCCATCGCCCGTATCCGGATTCGAATTGACTCCGTTCAGAATCACCTGCAGAAGGGTGGCGTCGATCACAATGGCTTTGTTAGCACCAAGCGAACCGGCTGCTCCCGGTGTTGGCAGGGTTAAGACGGCGTTGTTAAGCGCGGCATCGCGGATGGTGCCGCCATTTAGGGCAAGCGAGGTTGCCGCGACATAGTCCAGATCGGGGGTGACATCTCCGACGATTACCGTATAACTAAAGGACAGGGTGGTGGTGCCGCTTCCGACGCCCGAGTAGTTAGCAATTCCGTCAACCGCACCCAATTCGAGTGTGAGCTGCGGTGTGCCGGTAACGATCACGACCTCATTGAATATCACATTGATATTGATGACATCAGCAGCAATATAGGTGCCATCTGCCGTGGAGGAGGTGACGTTCGAGACCACTGGCGCGCCGGTATCAATGATGAAGTCAGGGTCGCTTCCACCAAAGGGAGTCCATGCGGTTGCAGCGCCGCCGCTATCCACGAGGCGGTATTGCCATTTGTACGAACCCGCAGCGAAGGGTCCGCAAGAGCCAGTGCTGGTTTCGACGCCGCTATTGGTGAGTGGACTGATGGTGCAGGTGGCTATATCGCTGAAGGCAACAACTGAAATATCCCTGACTTCCACTTCGAGTTGATATTGCTGCCCTTCGGTGTCTGTTGCAGTGGCTTTGAAGACGACCGAGGTCTCGTTGGTCGAGTCGCCTTGGGCAATGGTGGTGGTTGCATCTGTTTGATATTGGTTGATTGCGGAGGAAACAGGCGCATTGTTGACGGCATTGACTGTGATGGTGAAGTTTTGCGTCGGGCTGATATTCACGTTAGGAGCGATACCGCTGTCACTATCTTGGACACTGACATCGAAAGTACACGAGCCATTCTGATTTACGGCTGGTGTATAAGTGAGAACCCCGGCAGGGCTCACCGCCGGACCGGCAGATAACAGCGTGGCACAAGAACCGACATTCGTGACTGTATATGTAGCAGTTTGACCGGCTTCATCGGCGCCACCGCCAGGGTTGAAGGCAGTCACCCACGGGTTCACCGATTGAGCCCCCGCATTTTCATTAACTGCGGCTGGATTCGCCGCCGTGAAACTGGGAGCATCATTGATGGCGTTAACAATGACCTCGAATGTATCTTCCACAAACAAACTGCCCGGGTCTGTTGCACGGATGGTGATGTTGGATACCCCGTTTACATTTGGCGCATAATCAAGAAAGAAATTGGTCGGGTCTGCAATGGCGATTGGTAAAGCGCCTGCAGGAGATGTAAACAAGGCGGTATTTGAGATCGCCGTTACGGTGTAGGTCAATAGATTGTCAGCGGTTTCGGCGTCTTGAAAGTTGGGATACAAACTGAAGAACGTAGGTGCGGCGTCTTCATCGACATTAACATCTGTAATCGCGGCTTGAACCGTCGGCGCAGTGTTGGCTGGCGTTTCGTAGGAGCCAGCATCACAAATCGGGTCTGTTACTGCAGTGATGCGATCCATACCATTTTGAGATATATCATTTGTAGTAGTGGCTTGTTGACAGGTGGTGGTATTACCTGTACCAATTGCCGGGCTGCCCGTATTGAGCGGGAAATAGGCAGGGGAACCGGTCAATACGCCCAAAAGCGGATCGCTATTGGTAAAGCCGCCTCCGCAATCTGCGGCTGAGAAGGAAATATTGCTGCCGCCGTCGGTAATGACGCCGCCGCAGTTGCCAGCCGCGCCGTTTTCCATCCCACCGTTAAGAATGGAGTTGGCGACCGTCAGCGTTCCAGCATTCTGGAAAATGTTTCCACCGTCGGCTGCCCCAGTGCCGGTATCAGACACGCTGTTTCCTGAAAAAGTGACATTATGGATCGTTGCATTATCGTCCGACCAAACCGCGCCGCCCTGGGCGTTACCGGCAGCGGCGGCTGTTTCATTGGCAGAATTACCGGAGAAGGTTACATTTGCCAATGTGAAATTTGCCCCGTCGCTGGAAATGGCTCCGCCGTGCGCGTTATTATTGTTTGTATTGGTAACGCTATTCCCAATAAAAGAAGATAATCGGATCGTAGTTTGATCAGCAGTGGGCCCGTTTTGGATAGCGCCTCCCTCCGAATTGCCCACTGTGCTGGTGACAGAATTGTTTTGGAATAGGCTGTTGGTAATAGTTGCAGGGATTGCATTGTTGACAATTGCGCCCCCGTCATCCTGGGCTGTGTTGCCCGTGAAAGTGCTGTTACTCACATTGAGGCTGGCTAATGCGCTGGCGACCACCATTGCGCCACCGTTCCCAAGTGCCGTATTATTTTGGAAAGTCGAATTTGAAACGGAAAAGGGAGAATTGCCGTTATGATAGATAGCGCCGCCGCCACCTGCCGTATTGTTAGTGAAATTTACCCCGCTGGTATTGCCGATTGTAAGTGTACCTGCTGCGCTGACGGCAATCCCGCCGCCATTTCCGGTGGCGCTGTTTCCGGAAAACCCGCCGCCGTTGACTTCCACGACGGCTCCCCCGATTGCGCCGTCAATGTAAATACCTGCGCCGTCATCGATCAGGACGTTGTTCTGGTTGTTGAAATTGGTATTGTCCACAGTCGCAGTGCCGCTAGCGCTGACAAGATAAATTGCGCCACCGTCACCCAGCCCGGAGGAATAATTCCCGTCGAAAGTGCTCCCCGAAATGGTGAGGGAGTTCGTAGTGTGCCAAATGGCGCCGCCATTGCCGATTGCAGAATTATTTGTAAAGGTGGAGTTGGTGAGGGTCAGGTTACCGCCGCTACGAATGGCGCCGGCATTCCCAACGACGGCTGTATTATTCGTAAACGTGGAATTCGAGACCGTGAAAGTACCAGCCGAAGTGAGGTAAAAGAGCGCGCCGCCAAATGAACCGGAATTGCCTGTAAATGTGCCGGTAACGATCAGCGTGCCTCCATTATGCGAGGATATCCCTCCGCCATTGCCGGATGAAGAATTGTTTATAAAAGAAACGGATGAAGTATTTCCAATCGTAAGCGAGCCGCCGTTTTGAAAGATTGCGCCGCCGTTCCCGCCCACTGTGGTATTCCCTGTAAAGTTTCCGCCATTGATTTCGAGAGTCCCCAAGGCGAGATACAATGCCGCGCCATCGTTTAGGGTGGCGTTATTTTGGTTGGTGAATGCGCTATTCGTGATGGTCATGGTGCCTGTGCCATTTGCAATGTAAATGGCACCACCATTAGAACCTGTATAATTCCCGTCGAAAGTACTGTTTGTAATGCTTAAAGTTCCTGTGGTGTGATAGATCGCGCCGCCAAGGTTAACGGCAGCCGTGGTTCGATTTGTATTGAATGTGGAAGAACTTACGGTAAGCCCCACACCGCCTGCATACTGGATACCTCCACCATTCCCTGCTACTTGTCCGTTCGCCAGGGTAATATTTTGGACAGTAAACGCGCCGCCCGTCACGTTGAAAATTCGGAAGGCTCCGCCTCCATCCACTGTAACATTTCCACCGCCGTCGATGACCAAACCATCAGCATCTGTGATGTTTGGCAAGGCGAGCGTTGTGACAGTGATGGTTGTAACTGCTGCTGAAAATTGGATTGTGTCTGCACCCGTTCCTGCTGCACAATCCGGATTAACCACCGCATCATTATTTGCATTGATGATCGCCTCTCGCAGGGAACATTGCCCATCAATAGCAATCACCCCGCCCGCATTCGTGGTCACAGTGAGTGTGGCTGCCCGCACAGACTGGACCGGCATGATGGATACGACCATAATTACAATCAAAATTGCATATAAAATCTTTGCGAATAAAGATTTTAACATTTTAGGTTTCCTTAATATTCCGAGATATCAAAATGGGGAGTCATTAGGAACTCCTACCTCAATCAGCCGGTAATAACTGTCTCGTGCCGACCTTCAAAACAACCGCCGCCTTGCGTAAATTACTCAATTGCACATTATTTTCATTGAAATTATCGAATTTCTCATACTCCCCGCGCCAGATCTTCATGGCGGTTGGCTCACTACAGCCCAGTTTTCGCATTTCCCCAATAAATTGATACCGACATGTTCATACGTTCTGCAAATTCTTGCACACGGCTTTTTACATTTAGTGGGTGTGTAGTTGGTAGCATAAGAATCATTTTTCGAGTGTGAGTGAAAATTTGTTTGGAAATAGATTTTTGATTTGGGGTGCAAAAAAGAACCAGTTTCCGGATCGCTTTGCACTTTTGAAAGGCATTCACATTATTCTAATCCGATTTGAGAAAAAGTCAATATATTTTCAAAACCCTGGTGGTCTGTATGATAAGTAATTTAACATAGTCGTAGTACATTAATAAGCCGTATCCTTCTCACGCATTTTTTCTGGAGGAGTGCGCAAGAGGATACGTAAACCAAAAACCATCAAAGTCTCACGCGCGGATCAATAAGAACTAAATTGGCTGAATATTTCATTCTTTTAAGCGTGTCCATCTGATTTGGGATGGAGGACCCAGCCATGCTTCTGCCGCAACATACTCATTTCTAAAATCGCGAAATGGTGACCGGCTGCGGGTTATTTCTATCCCGGCTCATCCTTCCTGGCTCAATCAAGCGGAAATTCTCTTGAAATGCTTCGAGGTACGTTACTTGCAACGCGGCAACTGGACGAGTCGCCACCACTCGATTGATCATTTTCATGCCAGCACCCCGGAATACAATCGATTATGGACTCATCCTATCTATTGGTCGTGGACACGTCGCGATCTTCGCGAATGGGTTGAGAAAAAATCGACATGTCTATGTTAAATTACTTTTCAAACGTACCACTAAAACGATGAAATAGCGGATTCCATATCTGTGAAAGTGTCAATGAACATGTCAAATCCTGCGGTCCTGAACGCTGTCTCCGCTTCTTTCGTGATGTTGTAAATTTTCAAGCTGGGGGATTTATAAGTACCTGCGCTGATGCCTTTGTGCAATTCCTGGTCGTTGCCATCCTCATATTTGGCGCGGAGCAGGTTAAAGATGGTTTGCAGTGCGCGCAAACCGGCGCTGCTAACAAAGGGGACGTTCGTCATATCCACAAGCATATAGCGAACACCGCTTTTCATCAGTTCCTCTGCCTTGGATTGAAAGGTCAGGTATGTGTTCGAATCGAGGTTCCCATTGATGTGAAAAATTGTGACGGGGACGCGCCCCTTTTCAGTTGCAGTTGTGATTTCCATACCGGGCTCCTTATTGGACAATACGGATAAGATATGGGCATTATACAATTAAATAACTGCATTCATTCACACAAAAACGCAGGAACGCCAAACTGGCAATGGATCGCTAGAATGTTTGCAGGGCATTGGCGATGTCTTCGTGGGTCTCGATGTATATGTCGAATCCGCTCAACTCGAACGCTTCCCGGACGCGCGGCGATAGATTGGCGACTTTCAGGTAGGGCGAGCGATAAGCGCCAACACTCATCTTTTTTTGAAGATCATGGTCGTTGACATCCTTGTGTAGATCGCGCAGTTTGTTGAATAATGTGTGGATCACCCGCAACCCTGCACTGCTGATGTATGGAGTATCCGCCAGGTCGATCAGCAGGTAACGTGAGCCTTTTGAAAGGGTCTCATCGCTGATCGATTGAAACGATCTGTAATTGGACGAGTCGATCTCGCCGCGGGGGTGCAGGATCGTAACCGGCACGCGCGCGTTTTGAATGGTGATATTAACTTCCAACATAATGGTGTTGCGCTCCTGTGTTTGTTTTGTTACGCGTTCGGCGCTTGCCGGTTGGCTTGCACGTGCGCCTGGTTGACGATGTAAATTCCAGCAAGCGCCACTGCACCGCCGACCCATTGGATGGGTATGGGGATCTCACCCAGAAGAGGAATGGCGAGCATTGCGGTCAATATCGGTTGACCGATAAGCGTGGGAGATACGACGGATGCAGGTAAATGCCCGAGAGCATAGGATATGGCGAGATAGCCGATCATTTGGGAGACGATGGCGGTCGCCAAAAATATCAGCCAGGTTTGGGTCGAGTATCCGCTGAACGAATTGCCGAGCAACAAATTCATCACCAACATTCCCAGTGTGGCGCTTACGCCGACCAGCCAGGTATAGCGGAACGGGTCGATGTGGACTCGTCCGCGCTGGGTGATGAGCTGGTAGGAAGCGTAGAAGATCGCGGCGGCGCTTGCCATCAGGTCGCCGATGCCGAAGGTGGGGTGAGTCAAAAAATCCGTGCCGACGATCAGGGCTGCGCCCGATAATGCGAGCAAAAGTCCCAACCAGAACGTTCCGCGAAGTTTTTCCTTGAAGACGAACAACGCGAACAGCGCGACCCATAACGGTGCCGTGTTCCCAAGCAAGGTGGCGTTGGCGGCGGTTGTATATTTGACCGATGAATTCCAAAACGCGAAATCGAACGCGGTGAACAAGCCCGCTGCCAGCGGGAACCAAATATAGCGTTTATCCAATGGTGTGGATGTCCGCTGGCGATGGAGGTAGAGCGGTAGGAAAAGGATCGTCGAAAAAAGCAGACGGTAGAAACCGGTCATCGGACCGGGAGCATCTGCCCAGCGCACGAACATGGCAGACAGGCTAAGCGCAACGATGCCGACCGCAAGCGCGGCATATGGAAGATATCGATTGTTGGACATGGAGGAAATTCTATCAGATGCGATTAAAGGAGATTCGCTCAAGGATTGGCAAAAGCTCCCGGAGTTTGCGAATGCTAAAGTCTGGTTTGATTCGGCGCATTTCCTCGTCTGTGAAATGGGCGCGGCGCGTGATCCAGATGGCTGTCATGTTCAACTGCTTCGCACCGTCAATATCAGCTTCGAGGCTGTCGCCGATCATTGCCGCTTCCTTCGGCGTGATATTCCATTGGGCAAGCGCGATCTCGAACGCGCGCGGGTGCGGCTTGCGGTAAAAGTTCGCAGCGGAGGTCAGCACGAAATCGAAATAAGGGCGGATGCCGAATCCTTCGATCAGCTCCTGCACATCCTTGTCGTCGCCTGCGTTGGAAAAAATGCCGAGATGATATTGACCGGCTTTTAATTGTTCGAGGGTTTCGATAGCGTCATCCTCGACCTGCCAGTTTGCCTGGGTAACGGTATAAAGCGCATCCAACGCGGACCGTAGGGTTGACTCTGGAACCTCAGCCTGCCCCAACTCTTTGAGCAATTCTCTCAGAACAAAGTGATAGGTGGTTTCCTGCATGTCTTTATCCCGCTGTTCGTAGTAATCATGGAGTCGTTCGCGAAACATTTTTGCATTCAGGTGAATGTTCGCCTGCTCCAGCTTGTTCACCAACGCCTGGTCTGCGCGGTCATAGATCGGGTGCCAGTCTCCCCTTGCGCTCATGAGAGTCCCACCGAGGTCGAAAAGCAGGTGTTTAATGTTCGATGCGGTCATCAGAGTTTATATACCCTGATGACCGCATCATGTAAAGGGGGTAAAAAGGGGGAGAGCGTTATTGTTCCAAAACGTAGAAAGTGCCGCTTTGGACGAGTTTGTTGTCTGCGTAAAGCTCCACGGTATATTCCCCTTCGGATAGGATGAATACGTTGGTGTACTGATATCCAAAGGTGCGGTACCAGGTGCTACCGCTGCTGATGTCATCGTTGGCGACGATGCGCAGGGACTGGTCTTCGATCCCGTTCACGTACACCTTCCAGATCATTTGGCTGGGAGCCTGTCCGGCGTATGTGAATTCGACGCTGAACGATTCCTCTCCGAACGGGATGATGGAATTCGGTGTGGGTTCAAAGCCTGTGATGAAGCCTTGGTCGTCGGTTCCGGTGATCTGCCCGAATTTGAACGCCTGGACCAGCATGACTTCCTCTGCGCCGGGAAGCTGACCTGTGTATTCGAGCGCAACGGTCGACTCTTTGATCCGTTTCATTTGCTCATTGGCAAAGTTGCGGATGGCATTATGGTCACCGTTGATAAGATTGGCCGGCGGGGATTGCGTCCATTCCTTCGGGTTGTTTTCGATCGTGTCGATCAGGTTCCGCAGATCTAGTGCTCCGGCGTCCATGTAGAACCAGAGGGAAGCGGGTGGCTCCGCACCGTTCGCCCGCGCTTCGTTCACCTGCCGTTCGGCTTCCTGGATCAGCAGGTCGTATTGCGCCTGTGAATTTTCAAAGTCGCCCATTGCCAGATAGCTGATCGCCTGGTTCATGCGCATGCCGAGCACCTCAGGCTTGGTCGCTAAAATACGCTCGTTGACTTCGATCGCCTTGTCGTACCGCCCGAGCAGATAGTAGGTCCAGGCGAGATTCCAGTTGGTGCTGACATCGTCCAAGCCGTGATAACGGGCGGTCTCCATCTCCGTGATGGCAGTTTCAAGGTTGCCGAGGTCGTAATATGCCAGGCCACGTTCGTAATATGCCTTGGCGTAATACTCATTTTCGGCGATGGCTTCGGTGTATTTGACGATGGCATCTTCGTACAAGCCTTGATATGCCAGCCCGACGCCTTCGGAATACGATGCGATGGCTTTCTCGTTGACCTCAGGGCGGATGAACAGATTAAGAAGTGACCATCCCAGCCACATCACGCAAAAAGCGACGATGCCCGAGCCGACGATGATGAACAGCCAGCGGATGCGTCCCCTGAGCGCCATCGAAAGACCGTACAGGGAGAGGGCGACCGTCAGTAAGGTGAGTTGGACGATGAGCGAATCGGCGACGCCATCCGTGAAGTTGCCGAGTTCTGATTCCGCCAAGTAGGTTTCCGAGAGGCGGGTGGATTCGACCAGGTAGGCATCCGCTTCATATTTATACGATTCAGGCCACCCATTGGAAGGATCGAAATAATCCGGTCCGAGCATTACGCTGAGGCTTTCGATGCGCCTTTGCATCTTTTGGAGGCGCTGAACGGCGGCATCATCTCCGTTTTGTTCTGCGGCGGTGATCTGCCAGCTTAACTCGCGCCAGGTCTGAAAGGCTCCCTGCCACTCGTAGCTGAACTGAATGTTCCCGTTCACTTCCTTCTTTGTGGCTTCGATGGCATATTGCTGGGCGCGGCGGCGTGCCTGATCGGCGATGTTCGAAGAGTAATTCTGATAGTAGGCGGTGATAGCCACCCAGATCGCGACGGTCGCGATCAGGATCGTGACCATGTTCTCAAAGCGTTGTTCAGTCCTGGGTTCGGCGTTCATACTATGTATCTCCCAAGGATGATGCCGAGAATTCCGCCCAACGCGAACAGAATCCCGACGCCCGCCCACAGGTATTTGATCTTTTTCTCGGTAGCTTGCGCGAGAGTCAAAAACCAGAAGGAGAGCGCGAGAACGATCATGTCGCCTGTCAGGTAGGAGGAACGCCGCCGAAACCGGTCGGACTCTTCAAAATAGGGTGTGGCTTCCAGGTCTTCGTTTTGCGCATCCTGTGCCCAGGATTCCTGGAGTTCCCGTTCGAGGTCGTATTGACCATCCGGGTTGATGTAGCGCGGACTAAAGAATACGGAACTGATGCCGCTGGCGACACCCCAGGCTTCGCGCTGCAAGGCTCCGTTCTCTAAGTCTGTTTCCGGGTCGGCGTTGGGGTCGTACATCAATTTGCCGAACTCGTCATAGCGGACATAATCGGTAAAGGCGCGATAATGCTCGTAGCCATAGACATGATTGATGATGTCGGCTTTTTGCGCGCGGATGGATGCGTCCAGACCTTTAAAGTCAGCATCCCCCGCATCGGATACGGCGACAGAGGCAAGACATGCTGCTGTCGCTCCCAATACCGTCACGATGGCGACCAGGACGGCAACGGTTGATTTAAATCTGTCATGCTTCATAAAATCTTCTCCTTTGGCGCGGATGGATTTTCGGTTATGCGGCTCCCTTCAGGTAAATGCCCGTTGGGTCTAATTCCTTTCGTAAGATCTTCAATTCTTTATTTGTAACATATTCCGTGGTCTTGAGTTCAGGTGCGACCTTCAAGTCCCAGCCGGTATTGGCTTTGGCTTCCTCGGCTGTTTTTCCGGGATGCAGGGCGGTGAGGATCATTTCTCCGCTCTCATCCGGTTCCATGATGCCGATGTCGGTCACCACGGCGAGCATCCCGCCGCCGCGCAAACCGGCTCGTTCACGGTCACCTTTGCCGTTGATGAACCCAGCCGAGGTCATGAACTCCACTTTTTCAGGGAAGCGGCGCTTCTGGTGGGGGGTCATGATGTAACAGCGGTTCGCCCAGGCGGCAATTTCCTGCGAGCCGCCAGAACCGGGCAATCTGACTTTAGGTTGCGCATAGTCACCAATCGTCGTGGCGTTGATATTGCCGTATTTGTCAATTTGCGCGCCGCCCATAAAACCGACGTCCACGTTTCCGCGCTGGAGGTAGTTGGCAAAGATATCGTACATGCTCACTACGGAGAGGGAACCGCTGACGAGAGTCGGGTCGCCGATGGAGAGTGGCAGCCGGGCGGGTTCCGCGCCGATCACTCCCGCCTCATAGATCATGACGAGGTTTGGGGCGTGCGTCCGTTTGGCGAGGTTACAGGCGAGGTTGGGTTGACCCACGCCGACGAAGACCACGTCACCGTCGCGCAATAAACGCGCGGCGTTGATGATCATCAGTTCGGCGGAGGAATATTTGAGTTCGGTCATGGATCTTATCTCCTTAGACCAGACAGGTTTTCAAAACCTGCCAGGTCTAACAAAGTCTTCTATGATTTCCGCCACTTCCTGTGGATGTTCGAGCGGCAGGATGTGGGTGGCTTTTTGCATCGTAACCACTTGTATGTTCGGGTTCTTCTTTTTAACAAGCCGTTCGGCTTTCTCTAAAAATGTATCCGTCTCTGCGCCGCGGATGATGAGCGTTGGCACTACTAGATCCGGCAACCCGCGCCAAAGGTCGAAGTCGCGCAAGCCGGTCATGTAGATGTGCGTCTCCCATTCCGGTGTGTATGTCAGTTCGTAGCCACCGTCCGCTTTGGGTTGGGTGATACCTTCGATGTACTGGCGTAAACTCTCGTCACTCATATAGCGGAAGATCGAACGCTTGCGATACCCGCGGAAGACGGTCTCCAAATTGTCGAACGTGCGTCTGCGCTTTTTGGTAGCCGGGATGAGCGGGTGGACTTTTTCTCCCAAGCCAATTGCCCGGAAGAAATTCCACATCACCAAGAACGGCGGGATGAAGAAGACCGGGTCGAGCAGGACGATGGCGCTGAAGCGCTTCGGCTCGCGCATCGCGGCGCGCAGGGTGACGATCCCTCCGATGGAATGACCCACTCCGATCACGGGATCCGGCTCAAAGTCCGAGAGGAAGCGCAGCATGTCTTCGGAGTAGGGATGCCAGTCTTGCAGTTCGCTCCGATCCGCGTTGTCCCACAACGGGCGGAGTTTCATCCCAAAGAGACGGTGATTCTTTTGTAAATGTTCCAGCAGAGTTTTATAGCATTCGGGCGGGTAGCCGTTGGCGTGAAGGAAATGCAGCGGTGCGCCATCGCCGCCATGATCGAAGTGAGGAATGGTTTTCATCAATGTTTTTCCGCGTCGATTGGCGAAGATTAGCGGACTAATAACTTCCGTAATTGATCTTCTCACTGTACTTCGCTTTTACCTTCAACCGCTTCTGTACCTTGTCACCAAGTTTCTTGTAATACGCATTCCGGTCTTTCACGCCGTACACCCATTCGTCGAGATACTGCTGCACACTTTCTTTCGATTCGCTGATCTTATCCCAGGCGAGATAGAACTCGTTGTCACGGTCGTAATAACCTTGCGAATAGGATGGGTGACTCGCATACGGCACATGGCAGACCGCGCTGACCACGATGCCGGGGATCATCGTGCGGTTCGGGTCGGAGCGGATGACTTCCTCGTCCACGATCTCTTCAGCGGTGAGGATGACTTTCTTCGCGGCGAAGGCGGCTTCTTTTTGTTCGCCGATGATGCCCCACAAATGTGCGTTGCCGTTCTTGTCTGCGCGCTGTACATGGACGATGGCAACATCGGGATTGAGCGCCGGCACTACGATGACATCCTTACCACCGTACGGGTCAGGGATGCGCTTGATGAGCGGGTTGACTTTTTCGAGGCTTTCCCCGCCGGTCTGTTTCATCGGCAGGAAGGGCAAGCCTGCGGCTCCGGCTTGCAGACGGGTGATCATTCCAAAGTGGGAGTATTCCTCCCATTCGAGTTCGCCTTTTTCGATCGCTGTGCGGACGATGCGCAGTGATCCCACACCGGGGTTGCCCATGTACGAAAAGATGACTTTTTTAGCACAACCCGCCGCCACCATCTGGTCGTAGATCAGGTCGGGTGTGGCGCGCGCGAGCGTCAGGTTTTTCTTGTCCTGACGGATGATCTCATGTCCCGCTGCGAACGGGATGAGATGAGTGAAGCCTGCGGCATAGACGATATCGCCGTCATTCACAAATTCAGAAACTGCTTTTTTTAGTGTAGTGAGTTTGGACATGTTCCTATTTTGAATCCTTCCTGGCATCCTTTTTTTCTTCCTTGCCGCCCCCCTTGCCTTGCTTTCGTTTGCCCACGAAACCCTTTATCCCGGAAAATCTGCCGGAAGCTGGCGGCGGCGCTTTGGTTCTCCGAAAATACCAGCCGAGGCCGAGCAGAGCCATGGCGATGAAGAGAAAATCAAAATCCACCTTGTCAGCCAGGTCGGATGTAACAAATAGCATGAATGCCGCCGCTCCGAGCACCATGAAAAATGTCCCAACGCGGACAATGAGAGGTTCGTCATTTTCTTCCATGCAGTTATTTTACCTGCGGGAAGTGGACAAGTAAACGTTGAAATTAGTACTTAGGTATACAGGTAAAAAAAGTACACAGGTAAGCAAGCCTAAACCTGGCTACCTGTGTACCTGTTTGCGTGGCTGCCAATCTACTTGATCAATGTCCGAATCTGCTCGTGCATGTAGAGCGGCAGATAGTAATGGCCACCTGCGTTCTTGCCGCTGGAGCCGGAACCTTTCCATCCGCCGAACGGCTGGAAGCCGGGCCATGCACCGGTCGTCGCGCCTTGCGGACGGTTGGCATAGGTCACGCCCGCTTCGATCTTGTCGAAGAACCAATCAACTTCTTCGCTCGAGCCGTAGAAACCGGCGGTCAGACCGTAGTTGACGTCGTTGCCAATCCGCATGGCTTCGTCGAGGTTCTTGACCTTGCCAATGGTGGTGATGGGCAGGAACATCTCGTACTTCCACAGGCGATGCTCGAACGGCAGGTCGGTCACAAATGTGGATTCGCAGTAGTAGCCCTTGTCGAACATGCCGCCGGTGCGGACTTTTCCGCCCGTCAGGAACTTGCCGCCACCCTGGCTGACCTCTTCGCAGAAGTTCTTGAAATCGATATAGGAGGATTTGTTGACCACCGGTCCGTTGTAGGTGGCGCGTTCGGTTGGGTCGCCGAGGACAAGCTTGTCAGCGGTCTCCTTCAGGCGGGCAACCAGCTCATCGTAGACAGGTTCCTCCACCAGCACACGTGAGGCGGCGGAGCACTTCTGTCCCTGCAAGCCGAACGCCGAGCGGACGATGCCGATTGTGGCGCGTTCCAAATCCGCATGTTTCGAGACGAGGACAGGATTCTTGCCGCCAAGTTCCAAAATGATCGGGCGCACATAATTACGCTTGCCGAAATCCTGGAACATCTTCATGCCGACATCGAAGGAGCCGGTAAAGGTCACGCCATCCACCTCGGGCGAATCGACCAACGCCTGTCCCAGCGTCGAACCGGGACCGGTCACAAAGTTGACCACGCCATCGGGGATGCCCGCATCGCGGAAGCAATCCACCAGCAGGCGCACGATCCAGGCGGTATCGGTGGCGGGCTTGATGACGAGGGTATTTCCCGTAACGAGCGCGGCGCCGGAAGGTCCACCCGTCAGCGCGTGCGGGAAGTTGAACGGCGAAACGACGAGCCACACGCCGTACGGTCTCAATACCGACACGTTGCGCGACTCATAACCGACGAGCGGGTCTTTGCCCATCTCGACGATATAGCCGTTGTTCTTTTCCATTTGATAGCACGAATAATAAATAAGGTCGGCGGTTTCCTGCACATCGCCCAAAGACTCCATGCGGTTCTTGCCAACCTCCAATGCCATCGCCGCGCCCAGATCAAAGATGCGTTCTTCGATCAATGAAGCCGCTTTGCGAAGCAATTCCACACGCTTCTGCCAAGGAGTGCGGCTCCACATGGGGAATGCCTTGCGCGCCGCTTCCAGTGCCTGCTGAGCGTGTGATGCATTGCCTTTCTGCATTTTCGCCAGCACCCAGTCCACATTGACGGGGGAGCGGTCTTCGAGCTTGTCGTCAGCCAGAACTTCCTTGCCGCCGATGAGCATGGTGTGTTCCTTGCCCATATTCGCTTTCAACTTCTCTACCGCCTTATCAAAACCAACGTGCAGTTCCTCCGGCGGGTTGAACATGGTTGCATACGTGAGTTTGAAATCTGACATAGGGATCTCCTTGGGTAGTTTTGTAACTGAAAGGTTTGATCGTTCAGGCAGTTTTGAGATTCAACGGAATAACTACCCAACGATCAAGCTATCTGACTATCTCACTAAACAAAGTATAGCGTAGGAAATTGCCATAGTCAAAGTAAAGTATCGGCTTTCTGGAATGACATCCAATACTAAGAGTCTGCTGAGTAATGTAAGAATACCGACCGGATTTATATCTTAATCCCAAAAATAGGAGAAATTGGATGAGATCCCGCTTCACTTTTTGGACACTCAGCCTGGTCGCTGTTATTCTGATAGCGTCCTGTGCCCCAGCCGCTCCAACGGAAACGACGATCGTTCTTGAAACCGCTGTCGCCGTTGACCAAACTTCACCCACAGCCACAGCTCTCCCGGCGACAGAGGCGGTTCTCGATCCCGCCACGCAAGTCCCGGCAGTTCAATCCGTCGCCACCTCCCGCGGACCCGAACTCGAAGCCACCGACCCGACCACGGTCTCACTGGCGTCCGGTCAATTGCAGCTCGTCGAATTCTTCCGCTTCACCTGAGGTACCTGCCGTTCAATGGCGTCCATGGTTCATGGACTCGAAGCGGAATACTCCGGCAGGATCAAGTTTTCGTATCTTGATGCCAGCGACCCACAGACAGAAGTCTTCAAACAGCAGTTGGGGTTTGCCTACCAACCCGAATTTTATCTCGTCGACCCGAACGGAAGTGTATTGAGGAAACTGGTCGGGTATATCTCGGAAGACGAATTTAGAACGTTGTTCGCCGAGCATCTCCAATAAAAAATATTGCCGCCTTGAATTCAACTCAAGACGGCAATATTTTTTAGAATTTCACCAGCAAGTTGCTCGAAATATTGATGAATAGTTCAAAGAAGAACAGCACAAACGGGGAAACTACAGTTGCGATGAGCCTGTAAATGGTCGACCCCTCAAAGGGCCACACCAGGGTTTTCGAGATGGTTGTGATGGCTTTTTCCAATTGTTCCAAAACCTGGGTCTGCCCGAGGTATTCGAGTGGATGATCGTTCTTATCAAACTCGCGATACAACCGCTGGGATTCTTCCTGAAAATCGTAGTGTAATTTATCCAGTAATTTGTCTTTGATCCTGACCATGCGCAAGTGCGCCTCCCAGATGGGTAGAAAGAAACTGAACGGCGCAATGATGAAATACAAAGCGACATAGATCGTGTATTCGACCACGGGTGGCTCGATCAACAGCGGCTGCAATCCCAGATTTAGGGCGAGGATGGCGGCGACGCCAACGAACTCAAGCGCGAAATTTCTCACCTGTTTGAAGACTTCCAGCCTGTCTGCGTCTAACGTTAGCGGAAAATCGGCATGTTCGAACAAGTGGTTCAATTCGATGGAGGTGGCGATGTGCCGTCCCGCCGAAACACCGATGAAATAAAAAGCCAGAAAACGGATGAGATGAACGAAGATGATCTGTAACCAATTGGCGCTGTACGAAAATTCCCCAAAGTGCTGAACGCTGTAGGAGACCCCGAACCCAGCGCCGAGCAGCCCGAACAAGAGACCGATGATCCACAAAAGTTTGCTGGCGTGAGTGCGCGTGATCTTATCGAAGTGAATGGTATGCGATTGTTCTTCCTCGCGCAAAAAACGCATGGCGCTGTTATAGGTCCGCAAAATGCTACGCGGTTGAAAAACGTAGAAAAATCCCACCATTGGAAATACCAATACGATATTGAGAATGTTGATGCCGTCCACTTCCATGGGAAGACCCCACAAGACAGGCAGGACAAAGCCATATAGAATCCCGGCGATGACGAAGAACAACGCCGCGATCATTGGCTTGACGTTCATTCGTCCAAGGAGCAACTTTCCAATGGGGTCCGAGCCGTGGATGTCAGAAAGACTCAGCGATTTAGCTTCCACATATCCTCCAGTCTTTGAATATGCCAACTATACTCTCGTTTGTCATGTAATTCAACATCTGCAACTATAATTTGCTCATGGAAACCCTTGCCCGAATACTCGCTTTTATTATCGGTATTTCAATTGTCCTCGCCACGCTCTCTTCCGCCATTTCCACGTTCGTCCTGCCGCGCAGTGCCCGCAGTCAGTTGAACCGGCTTGTGTTCGGCTTGGTCAGGCATGTGTTCGAATTCGTTATGAAATTCGCGCGGACGTATGAACGGCGCGACTCGATCATGGCGTATTATGCGCCTGTCGCGTTGATGCTGCTTGTCCCGACCTGGTACGTATTGATCGGGTTGGGATTTTCCTTCATGTATTGGTCGCTTGGAGCGGGGGAATTTTTCTTTGACCTGCGCTTGAGCGGCTCATCCCTGCTCACGCTCGGCTTCACTGCGCCCGAGAATTACATTGTGACGTTATTATCATTCTCCGAAGCCATGCTGGGACTCATCATGGTGGCGCTGCTCATTGCCTACCTGCCGACGATGTATGCTGCCTTCTCGCGCCGTGAGCAAGCCGTCAACATGCTTGAAGTCCGCGCGGGCAATCCGCCAAACCCATACGATATGCTCACGCGCTATAACCGCATCCACGGCTTGGATAATCTCGGCGACCTGTGGAAGATATGGGAAATTTGGTTCGCAGACGTGGAGGAGAGTCACACCACATTACCGGCGCTGGTCTTCTTCCGCTCGCCGCGCGCGGATAATTCCTGGGTCACCTCGGCGGGGGCGGTGTTGGATTCGGCGGCGATCACGCTTTCATCAGTGGATATCCCGCAGGAAATGTCCGCGGCGTTGTGCCTCCGCGCTGGGTTCCTCGCCTTGCGCCGCGTGGCAGACTATTTCGATATCTCTCACCCAAAAGACCCGCACTTCCCGGAAACACCCATCAGCGTTATCCGCGAAGAGTATGACGAACTTATCCGCAAATTGGAGGCGGCGGAACTTCCCATCAAACCAGATCGCGAAAAAGCGTGGACGGACTTCGCAGGCTGGCGCGTCAATTACGACCGCGTGCTGCTGGTCTTGTGCAGTCTGGTCATGGCTCCGCAAACACCCTGGTCCAGTGACCGCGCGCCACAATTCAAACTCCCGCCTTTATTGCTAAAAAAGAAAAAGAAATAAAAAAGTACGGCGACATTCATATCGCCGTACCAATCCATCAATTCATCAATCTACCAATAACCAATCTACAAATTTACCAATCGCCGAGCTATTCCGACTTGTAATTCTTCGCGTCCGTAATCGCTTTATTGACATTCACGAACGGCAGCAGGATCAACCCGACGATGAAGAAGAAGATCAACGACAGAATGCCGATGCGCAGGTTATTGAAGATCTGGTTGGCGAGACCGAACACCAGCGGACCGATCCATGAGGTGCCGCGTTCGCTGATCTCATAGAATGCGAAGAACTCTGCTTCCTTGCCAGTGGGGATCATCTGCGCGAACAAACTGCGGCTGATGGCTTGCGAACCACCCATCACCAATGCAATGAACGCGCCGAGGATGAAGAACTGCAAGGTTACGCTGTCACCCTTCAAACCGCCATAGGCAAAGATAACCACACCCGCCCAGATCACCAAACTGACGATGACCGACTGCTTTGCGCCGATCCATTTTGCCAGCTTGCCCCAGAACAATGCGCCAAAGAACGCCATGAACTGGATCATCAAAATGACCGAAGTCAGCGTGGTCTGGTCCTGCTCCAAGCCGCCCTGAATGAGCGGCGCGGCGGCGAAGGTTGCAGCTACTGCGATCACAGTTTGGATGCCGTCGTTATAAAGGAAATAAGCCAGCAGGAATTTCAGAGTTTCGGGGTAATGCTTTACTTCGCTGAACGTTTTTCTCAATTGCTTGAAGCCGATGCTGGCATATGTCTCGCCAGCGGGTAAAGTCCGCGCGGCGTGGCGCGGACGAAGCCTGCCCCACGTGATGAATGCAAATCCCAGCCACCAAATGCCCGCCGAGGCGAGGTTGATGCGCACAGCCAAACTGGTGGGTACACCGATGTCTTCGCTGAAAATAAAGAACGCCAGATTAAGCGCCAGCAAAAGACCGCCGCCCATGTAGCCCATTGCCCAGCCATAAGACGAAACCCGGTCACGTTCTTCTTCGCTGGCAATATCCGGCAGATAGGCGTTGTAAAAAACGATCGCCGCACCAAAAGCCAAATTCGCAACGATGAAGAGCACCCCGCCCAGCCACCATAAGCCGCCGGTCAGGAAGAACATCAAAATGGTTGCCAGTGCGCCGATGGTCGCGAAGATCTGCATCATGCGTTTTCGGAGGTGTGAATAATCCGCGATGGCTCCGAGGATCGGCAGGAACAAGACCTGCATCCCGACTGAAAATGAAATACAGTAGGGGAGGAATGAATCCGGCGCAACGGGGATCCCAAAAAACGGAACGGTTGTCGTCCCGGCTGCTTCGGCTGCCGTGCGGGCCAGGCTTGCTACATACGGTCCCAAAAATACGGTCCCCACGGTTGTGCTAAAGGCGGAGTTCGCCCAGTCGTACATTGCCCAACCAAATATCTCTTTCCTGTCGTTCACCATTACGTCTGTTGCTGTTGCCATGATTCCTCCGGTATTGTGGGTACGTACAAGCAAGAACACGCGTCAGTATACGGAGTTTCGTTACCATTGTAAAGAAGCAAAGGTAAAGGAATTGTTAATAGGAAGAGCAGTCATGGCTTTTGCAAAGTCAGAATGGGGTTGCGCTTTCAAAGATATTTACAGCGAGGCACGCCAAGAACGCGAAGTTTAAAAGATTTTCTTTGCAGACTTCGCGGTTAAAAAATTTGTCAGACGTTACTTTGATAAAGCCATGGTGGAGCAGCGCCTCTTTCTTGACCCGAAACCTGTCACGCGCTACAATGCTTCTTCCTACGCCTTAGCCTTTTCGTCATTGCGAGGAGCCCAAAGGGCGACGAAGCAATCCCCAAGTGTGCAGGGAGATTGCTTCGAGCTAACGCCCTCGCAATGACACCAAAATATTATGTTCGAAACACTCACCGGAAGACTCAACCAAATTTTCGATAACCTGCGCCGCCGCGGAAAACTTTCCGAAGCGGACGTGGATGCTGCCATGCGCGAAGTGCGCCTCGCCCTGCTCGAAGCTGACGTGCATTTTAGCGTGGTCAAAACCTTCATCGCCAAGGTGCGTGAACGTGCTGTCGGCGCGGAAGTATCCAAGGCGCTCAACCCTGGTCAGCAGGTTATCAAGATTGTCAACGAAGAATTGATCGGAACCCTGGGTGAGCCTGCTCCGCTAAATCTAACCGGACCCAAACCGCGCGTCGTCATGATGGTTGGTTTGCAGGGTGCTGGTAAAACGACCGCCGCGGGCAAACTCGCACGACTCATGAAATCCAAAGGTGAGCGCATTCTGCTTGTGGCGGGCGACCCGTATCGTCCCGCCGCTGTCAAACAATTGCAGCAGCTCGGCGAACGGCTGGATGTAGAAGTCGAAGCCGATACCTCCATCACGCCGCCGCAGCTTGCCAAGCGCGCGCTCGACAAAGCGGATAAGGGCGGCTTCAGCCTCGTCATCGTAGACACAGCCGGACGGTCCCAGATGGATGCGCAGTTGATGGACGAGTTGAAAGCCATCCATGCCAATGTCAACCCGGTGGATACGCTGCTTGTCATCGATTCCATGATCGGTCAGGAAGCCTTGAACATCGCGCAAGGCTTCAAGGACGCGATCAATCTGACGGGTCTTATCCTCACCAAAATGGACGGCGACTCGCGCGGCGGCGCTGCCATTTCGATCCGTTCCGTCACGGGCGTGCCGATCAAGTTCATCGGTACGGGTGAAAAGCTCGATGCGCTCGAAACGTACGACCCGTCGCGTTTGTCCTCGCGTATCCTAGGCATGGGCGATATGATCGGCTTGATCGAAAAAGCTGAAGCCGCGTTCGACCAGCAGATCACCGAGAAGCAAGCCCAGAAATTGATGAAGGGCAATTTCTCACTGGAAGACTGGCTCGATCAGATGAAGCAAATGAAAAAGATGGGACCGCTCGCACAGATCATGGACATGCTGCCCGGTCAGATGGG
>CAYJPO010000078.1:0-22203 GCA_964372045.1 uncultured Anaerolinea sp. | reverse complement strand
GTCGAAAGCGGGGTCGGTGAAATTCCCGTGGCAAGCGCTGTTGCCGTCGGTGTTGGAGTTTGAGTATGTGTGGCGGTGGGGACTGTTGCGGTTTGAGTCGCGCCAGAAGAAATAAAAATATTCGAGTCTTCCTGGAGGGGGTACATGCGTAATTGTGTTGCAAACCCCGAGATGACATTGCCCGTTATGAGATTGTTCTTCGATCTGCAGTCGTTGGGATAGTAATATCCCCGGTCAACATATTCAGCTGAATCATACGGCGCGATTTCAGTAAAGTTACATGGGTAATCTTTCATCGTATCTGCATAGGAGTGGATCACGATTGCCGTATCTGTGCCGGACAGCCGGTTGTTTCTAATTGTATTTCCATCCCCGCCTAAAAAGGATATCCCATTTGGGACTTCACTGATCGTGTTATTCTCGATCAGGTTAGCGTCTGACAGATCCCATTCCAAAAGAATACCGATGCAGCGTGAGGTGCTTCCCAGGCGGCTTAGTGTATTTCCGCGGACAACATTATTGTTTCCAAGTAAATTCAAAAGTTGACAACCATAGGGTGTATCCAGCCTGTTGTTTACCTTATAGATCTCATTATTTTCAATTAGGTTGTAGTTGCCGTTGAATTGCATTCCGGATTCGCGGTAATACCCATGGACTCGGTTGTTATGGACGTTCCAGTTATCCGAGCTATTCAACCCGTGATTGATCTTTCGGGTAAAAATTCCATAGGCAACATCCACGAAATCCACGCCTGCAACTTCCCAAAAATCGCAGTCAATTGCCATGACTGCTGGGGCAATTGCGCCTACTACGCCCATCATGACGATCCCTTTTTGGCTGGTTATACCATTGGGCAAAGGACGCGGCGAAACATCGGTCCCAATGATACGGACGTAATCAGCTTTTGGGGTTGCGCCGCTGTTGGGTGTGCATTTGATCACATAGTTTCCAGAAACTGTCGCCGCCGGAGCTTTGAATAATACCTGTTCGCCAGGATAGTTGGTGATGGTAATGGGCTGGGATGCAGTCCCTGAGTTAGCAAGATACCATCCTGCGGTGATCGCATCGTATTGACCTCCTCGGACGATCAACGTATCCCCGGCTTTTATCGTCGCTAGAGCTTTGCGAACGGTTAGCCAGGGGGCGGTCTCTGTTCCGGCGTTTGTATCTTTTCCATTGGTTGCCACATAATAGATATTGGATGTTTGGAGAACTCTATTTGTGGACAATGCGTTTACAGGGGAAAAATTACCTGCGATCATTACAATTAACGCAGCCATGCATAGCAATTTATGTAGTTTGTAATTCATAATTATTTCCTTATTTGATTTTTTGCTGGCTGGAGACTTTGTGATTATTTAAGTAGGTGCTCTGGCGTTGTATTACCAGCTTTAAGCAGGCGTGATCAGTTACTATACAATGGAACAGATATTCGATCTAATACTATAAAGGGAAATGAAAACCTGTCCACGACGATGCTATTTCCTTTTATGGTCTTCTCGCCCCAAAACCTTGATAAACTTTCAGGCATCTTTATGTAGTTTCGAGCATAAAGAAAAATATCACAGCCCTGATTGTGCATCAAGTGTAAGGATAGGAATTTGGTACTAGTATCCTTCACACTTTTGTATGTCCGTTTATTCTCCTTGCAATTATGAAAGGTTTGAGCCACATTCTGATCCATTGGAGATTTATCATGCGGGAAAACAGTGACTTTGGCGAATATTTAGCTTGGATCGATCTTTTGGTGTAACAAAATTGATGCATCTGTGCAAAATAGAACCGTCACAATAAGTATTGTTCAAAGTTTTAAAATAAAAAGACTTTCACGGTTATTTGGTCATGAAAGTCTTTTTCCTTGAGAAACAGTTCCTTGTTGCTGCTCACTCAACCCGCATTACTTCAATCCTATTACATCATATACCTCGATCGGTTGTGTTTTTCCTTTGACGGTAATGTTCGCGAGTGGTTTTGCTTCCACCTGGTTCTTCACACGTTCGTACGCTTCCCTGCTGATGAGTATCTGGTTCCGCGCCGAATTCTCCTGGATGCGCTTGGCGGTATTGACGCTGTCGCTGATGGCGGTGTATTCGAGGCGTTTCTCGGTTCCGATCAGACCCAGCACTGCATCGCCGAAATGGATGCCTGCGCCGAAGGTGAGATGCGAATCGAGTGGGAGCTGCTTGTAAAGGTGCTCGACTGAATCGCGAATGGCAAGCGCTGTCTTTACTGCGCGCAAGGTGTGGTCCGGTTGGGGGATGGGTGCATTGAACCATGCCATAATGGCATCGCCCATGAACTTGTCAATCGTGCCTTCTTCCGCGAGGACTGCCTCTGCCATGGCGGCAAGATACAGGTTGAGGATGCTGACCAGTTTTTCTGGGGGAAGACTTTCACTGTAGGTCGTAAACCCGCGGATATCGGCAAACAGGGTGGTGATCTCGGTGCGCTTGCCGCCAAGCTGAAGGCTGTTCGGGTCGAGTTGTTCGATGACGGCGGGGGAGACCATGCGCTCAAAGAGCCGCCGCTGGGCTTCCAATTTCTTGCGCTCGGTCAGGTCGTCCAGGACGATCGCCACACCCTGTGTCTTTTGGTTCGCATCCTTGAGCGGCGAGAGATTCAAACGCCAGTCCACGTTGCCGCGTTTGGGAAGGTGGTGGTTGAGCTCAAGTTCGACGATCGGCTTGTCCGTTTTGCGGATCTCGTTTAGGTGCATCTCAAGCTCACTGGAAACAGAAGACAGCGCCTCGTTCAATAAGTGACCGATGATCTCCTGCTGAGATGAACCGAGGATATTCTCCGCGGCGCGGTTGGCGAGCGTGACCGTATCCTGAATGTCCGCGGTGATTACACCGCTGGTGATGGACGCGAACACGTTATCCATCAGGTTCTTGAGCGCGGTCACTTCTTCGAGCGTCTGTTTGAGGGAGGAAAAAAGCCGTGCGTTGTCGATGGCAACGGCCGCTTGATTGGCGAAGGCTTCCAGCAGGTCCTTTTCGGAGTCCGCAAAGATACCGGCGCGGATGCGGTTGTCGGCGTAAATGACACCGATCAGGTCATTCTTGACCTTGAGCGGCACACACAGGATCGAGCGCAGGTTGAAGGCGACGATGCTTTCCTGCCCGACGAAGCGCTGGTCTTCCTGCGCGTTCGTGGTCACCACCGATTCGCCTGTATTGATCACGCGCTGGACGACGGTGCTGCTGACGTTCTTTTCAGACGAGTTGATGGATTCCATTTCCCAGTTACGGGCAATGCGCGGAATCATTTCGCCGTTCGCGTCACGCAGCATCAAGAAGCCGCGCTCTGCCTTGGTCAGGCGCACGATGTTATCCATTACGATGCGTAGTACTTCGTCGAGTTCGAGCGAGGAGTTGATGATCTGCCCCACTTCTGCCAGGGCAAGCATGTTGCCGTGCTCACGCTGAAAGACTTCGATCTTTCCGCCGATCTGTTCTAGCGTGGTTTGCAGGTAATGCAAATCCTCCAAAACATCCTTGGAAGGTTTGTGTTTGCTCGATTCCAGGTCGGTGCGGATTTTCCCCGCATGGGCGCTCAACGCCAGCAGTTGGTCGTGTACGGTTCTGGGACGAGTGTTTTCAGAGGTCATATCGGGATACCGGGAGTGGTTTCAAAGTATGCTCCTAATTGTATCCCAAGATGATGGTTTTTAGACGGTACGACAGGGTTTTGTAAAGTATGTCACGCGCAGCGCGTCTGGCGATCGTCGTATCGCCTTCACGCGGACTGAACAATGCAGAATGGTGTTCCTGCAAAAGAGTCTCGATGGAGTTGGAGGCATGAGGGACTAGTCGCCTCAGGAGCTGTGCGCGTTCAGCGGCGGTGACGTGGACTCCCTGCGGTTTTCCCAAAAGGCGGAGGCTGGTATTAATGCTTTGGAAGGATCGCTCGATGGCGGGTAGGCTGGACCATAGCAACCATCGGTTTACCCATGCAGGCACTTTGAATCCGCTTCGGTCGATCGCTGATTTGAGAATGACCGCCATCTGAGTGTTCGGCGCAAACCGTCGTTTGACGAAGGTTGCGACGAGTATAAGGAGAATGAACCCGCCGATACCAGTCAGCCAGCGGACTTGTCTAGGCGTAAGCTTGGGTTGCGTCTCTTCATCAGTCCCATCGGGTAGGGGAGTTTCCTCTTCCAACAATTGTGCCTGCGGAACCGGATTGAGTTGCACAGCTGTGGCAACCGGCAGCACTTCCCGTTGCAGTGGACGTTCGAGAGGCTCCTGATTCCCGGTCGGTTCGAATTCGATCCAGCCGTATCCGGGGAAATAAACTTCGGGCCAGGCGTGGAGGTCACGCTCCCGCACTGTGTAGACACTGTTTTGCAGGTTCGGCTCGCCTTGCGCATATCCCACCGCCAGGCGGGCGGGAATCCCGACGGAACGCAGCATCAACACTTCGGCGGTGGCGTAGTAATTGCAGAAGCCCTGTTTGGCGTCGAAGAGAAAAAACTCGAGCGGGTCCGAGTATTCCTCTGGGAAGGTAATCCCCGGTCTGTAGTTGATCTCTTCACGCAGGTAATTCGTTATGGCGGTGGCTTGATCGTATGGATTGTCATGATCGGCGGTGATCTCTCTTGCGAGGGATCGAATACGCGGAGAGAAATCAGCGGGAAGTTGAAGGTATTTTTCCTTCACCCAATCCGGATACGCTTCTCCCGCTTCCTGCAATTCAGGAATGGTCGGATCGGCGATCAATGCGCTGGTTCGGTAAAGGTCACCTGCTTCCAGCGATGGCAGTGCCCTCAGCGCCATGACGTCCATGATCTCTTCTTCCTCGCCCGGCAACTTGGAGTGCAGGATGATCGCGCCGTGATTCAGCCGTATGGGCTGTGCGGCGGAATACAGCAAGGTCTGCCCCTCTGAATAAACATCGAACGTAAAGGTCATTCGCGTACGGTTTTCAACATCGGGGATTTCGAGGTCGCCGTCTGTGGTGGTGTTGTAGCTCGCCTCACTTTTACCTGATGTCAGCCAGCGATCATTTTCGTATTGGTCATAGATTTGCCCGCGCCAGTACAGCCTCGGGTACTCATCCGCGCCTGAAGGGACATAAACAAGAAAGACCACGAGTTCCCCGAGAGCGGCTTGATTGCCAAGCGCCAGTTCGGTTTGAAAGTTTCGGGGCTGTGGCTTTTTCTCTTTTTCGACAGACGAAAAGAGATTATCGTAAAAATCTCCGGAGAACCAATCTCCGGTGATTTCCTGCCAGGTTTCCTTTGCCTGTGGGGCGGAGGTTATGGTGTACGGGATGCTCCATGCGACCATGACCAGCACAGCCGCAATGACCATGGTGGTGTTGTTGATGTCCAATCCGCTTTCGCTGGAGACCTGCACACGCTGCGCCGCCCAACGCTTCCGGTCTTTGAGATACTTCACACGTCCCATCAGGAGCAGGGAAACGAACAAAAAGACCCCGAACATCCAAGTGTAATCTTTGAGGGTGAAATGGTAGATGGATACGATCAGCATCAGGATGCCGTTTGGTAGGACCGCACCCAGATAATTGCCGTGACGGATCAATTGATATCCACTGTACAATCCCGTACACCAGTAGGGAATGCACAACAACATCACAATGAGGAGTTGGTCATCTACAGGTCTACCGGAGAAGAACTCGTTTAAGTCAGTAAAAAGCCTTCCGGCAAGGATGAGTAACTTTTCTCCCAGGTTCAGTTGTTCATTGCCGAACTCGATGAAGCCCAGCCACTGCCAGATAAAGACGATGAGCATATATCCGGCGGAAAGCAGAAAGACTCCCCGTTTTTGAAAGCGGCTTTGTCCCAGCGCCAAGCCGAGGATCAAGCCCAGCACCGCCGCATTGCGGACGTGCTCAAGTCCCTCCGTCCAGCCTGTGGTTTGCAATCGCCACGTTGAAGCCTGGACGGCGAGGAATAATAGAACAGCGGAGGGAAGGTCCCACCAGCGCGAGTTTTTTTCCATTCTTTGAGTGTACAATGAGGGTCGCCGGTTCGTCAATTGCACAGCGTAAAAAACCCTACTGGAGGACTATATGCAGAATCTGATCGACGGTGGAATTGCTCTTTTGATCGCACTTCAAGGCACGGGGAATTGGTTTATCGCTCCAATGAACTTCTTCAGCCAGCTCGGAACGGAGGATTTCTTTTTCCTTGTCCTGCCTCTTATTTATTGGAGCATCGACTCGGCGCTTGGTCTGCGGGTGGGAATGATCCTTGTAACCAGCAACATGTTTAATTATCTTGGCAAGATCCTTTTTGCAGGACCGCGCCCCTATTGGGTGAGTTCGCACGTACGCGCTTTGTGGAGCGAAACATCGTTTGGCGTTCCTTCCGGTCATGCGCAGCATGCCATGAGCGTGTGGGGCATCATCGCCGCCTATCGCAAACAGACCTGGGTTTGGGGCGTCTGCGGCTTCCTCATTTTTATGATCGGGTTCTCGCGTCTTTTCCTCGGCGCTCATTTTCCGCATGATGTGCTGGCCGGCTGGTTGATCGGCGCAGTGCTGGTCTGGGCGTTCACGCGCTATTGGGATGCCATCTCCGCGTGGATATCTGGAAAATCCTTTGGGCAGCAGGTTCTTTTTTCATTCCTTGGTTCGATGGTGTTCGTTGTTGCCGGGGTGGCAGTGACCGCGCTGCGCAATGATTATCAACTGCCTGAGTTGTGGATGAACAATGCGCTTCTCGCCGGGATGGAAGAGCCTGCTCCCATTGACCCGAATGGAACCTTCACTTCGGCTGGAACGTTCTTCGGTCTGGGACTCGGTTTGGCGTGGATCAACTCCCGGGGCGGGTACCAGGCTTCGGGTCCGGTTTGGAAGCGCGCTCTGGTTTATGTGATCGGGCTGATCGGCATCCTCATCTTGTGGATGGGTTTGGGCGCTGTATTTCCCCGCGGTGAAGGAATTCTGGTGTTCTCCCTGCGCTACTTCCGATACACCCTGGTGGGCTGGTGGGTGACCGGCGGCGGTCCGTGGGTCTTCAAACATTTCAATTTAACTACATAGTTTACTCATAAACCTTCCTTCTGATATAATGCCCTTCGTCCATGGGATTAACGTTAACTCGTTGCTTTACGGAGACGTCCACAGCCAGTGGGCTGTGTCAAAATTGCTTCTGGGCAGGTTTAAGGTTTTTCGATGACGCTTGATAAAGATATATTAATCCATAACCGCTATCGTATTATTGATATCCTCGGCCAGGGCGGTATGGGGTCGGTTTACCGCGCTGTGGATGAAAACCTCGGCGTGTCCGTCGCCCTTAAAGAGAACCTATTCACGACCGATGAATACGCCCGCCAGTTCCGACTCGAAGCGGTCATTCTTGCGAACCTGCGGCACCCAAATCTTCCGCGGGTCTCGGACCATTTCGTGTTGGGGGATATGGGCCAATATCTCGTCATGGACTTTATCGAAGGAGAAGACCTGCGCTTCCGCATGGAGCGGTTGGGCATGCTCTCCGAAGAAGATGCGGTTCATATCGGCGCTTCCATTTGTGATGCGCTTGCGTACCTGCACACTCGCCGTCCTCCCATTCTTCATCGCGATATCAAACCCGGAAATGTAAAGATCACACCAGACGGTCATATCTTCCTGGTGGATTTTGGCTTGGCGAAGGTTTATCAAGGCGCGAACCAAGCCACAACCACCGGCGCGCGCGCGATGACCCCCGGATATTCCCCGCCGGAACAATACGGCACCGCCCGCACCGATCCCCGCACGGATATTTACTCTTTGGGTGCTACGTTGTATGCGGCGCTGAGCAGTGTGATTCCCGAAGATGGGCTTGCGCGGGCGATGGATAATGCCCAGCTCACCCCATTGCGAAAAAGAAATAACAAAATCTCCCGCCGGTTGGCGGCTGCCATTGAGAAAGCCATGGCGGTTGACCCCAGTGACCGCTTCCAAGTGGCTGAGGATTTTAAGGCTGCCCTGCTGGCTTCGAAATCCAAGACACAGCAGATCCCCGGTACGTACACGATCGCTCCGCCTCCGTCGGAATCATACCCGCAAAGGATGATCCAGGATACGATCGTGGATGCGGAATCGAAAGTCCTGCCTTCCAAGTCCAAACCTAAAAATCCAATTCAACCTGCGCCTGCTCTTCACGAGGAACAGCCGTTCATTTCGCCGCTTAAAAGACAGAAGGAGCGTGAGCGTCAGCGTCGGGCTTCTCTGGTGCGTTTCGCTTTGATCTCATTTATTTTGTTGATGGTGGCTGGTGCGGTCGTTATCGCTGCTCCGGGGTTATTGCCTGCGGATGTCCGCGCGATGGTTCCATTCCTCCAACCAACGGCTACTTTTACTTCGACCCCTACGCCAACGCTGTTGCCGACACAAACCATGCCGCCGACCTTTACATCCACGGTCGTGCCGAGTCCGTCTATCACGTTGCGCCCAACAACGACGCCTCCCATCCAGACGAACACAGCAGGTCCCACCGAAAGCACTCCTGCCGCGGGTGAGACTCCGGTAACCGCCACTGAAGTTCCGGCAGTGACCGTTGGCGGCGGTGCCGGGCAGATGGCTTTTGCCTCCGTCCGCACGGGCACATCCCAGTTGTACATTGCCGAACTGAACGGTGAAAGTGCCACGCAGATCACGAACCTGCCAACCGGTGCCTGCCAGCCTTCCTGGTCGCCGGATGGGATGAAATTGGTCTTCATCTCGCCATGCAAAACGAATGAGGATATCTACTACAACACCCGTCTTTACATTGTGAACGCTGACGGCTCCGACCTGGTGGCGCTCGATGCCTCTGTCGGCGGTAATTTTGACCCAGCCTGGTCACCGGATGGCAAGTCCATCGCCTTTACCTCCCTGCGCACCGGCAAAATGGAAGTATTCACGATCAATGTCGATGACTTCACCTCCGTGACCCAACTTACCAATGGGGAGCCGGGGATCGAATCCCGTATGCCGGCTTGGTCTCCTGATGGTTCCCAGATCGTGTATGTAGTCAAACGCATCGGTGTCTACCAGATCTGGTTGATGAACGCGGATGGCACTGAGAGTCAACAGATCATTCGCAGCGGACTCGCCTATAACGATTACCTTCCCGTCTGGTCTCCCAAGGGCGACCTCATCTTCTTCAACCAGCGCTGCGCCACAAAATTCTGCAATCCATATTTGATGAGCGTTTCTGCATCTGACCGGACCATTGAACAGGGACTGCCCATGCAGTTGCCCATCGTCTATATCGAGAACGTGGACTATTCGCCCGATGGCTTCTATCTTGCTTATGAAGGCGTTGAAGAATCATCCAATTTCGATATCTTCTTTATGACCGTTGCAGGTGGTGACCGTGTCCGTCTCACCACGGATAAGGCGCTTGATTTCGACCCGGCTTGGCGACCCGCAACTCGAACCCCGTAGAATGAACTCCCGCAGCAAACACTGCGGGAGTTTTTCTTACACTCTTCTTATTGACTTCCCATTTTCCCGCTGTTATTATTATTCCGAAGATGATAGCACTCTCATGATGAGAGTGCTAAATTTACAAGATGAACTTTCTCACCGAACGACAGAAAACCCTTCTGATGTTGATCATTCGTGACTACATCGACTCCGCTCAGCCGGTTGGCTCGAAGCGGTTGGTAGAGCATTACCATATCAACCTGTCGTCCGCGACCATCCGCAATGAGATGGCGGCGCTGACCGAGATGGGTTACCTGCGTCAGCCGCACACTTCCGCGGGGCGCGTCCCGACCGAGGAAGGCTACCGCTATTTCGTCAGCGAAATGATGCACAGCGCCGAACTGCCCGAAACCGTTCAGCACACCATCTCGCATCAGTTCTACCAATCGCGTCCCGAACTCGATCAGTGGATGACCCTCGCGGCATCCATCCTCGCGAGTCAGTCGCAGGGTGTTTCTGTCGTTGCCGCGCCGCATGTTGAGACGACGAAGTTCAAACATGTCGAACTCATCTCGACCCAGGGACGCCAGGTCTTGATGGTGCTGGTGATGCTCGGTGGGGAAGTATCACAGCAGATATTGACCCTGGCGGAACCTGTTGCCCAGGAGCGACTGAGTGGAACGGCAACGCGTCTTAACGGACTTTTAGCCGGTCAGACCACCCAAGCCATATCCTCGCTGACGATTCGTCCCGACCCGCTCGATCGGGACATCCTCCTGCTCATCCTGGATGACATGCGCCGCATCGCGGACAAGCTCTCAGGCGAGATCTACACCGATGGCTTGACCAACGTCCTCGCCGAACCCGAATTCTCCGAATCGGATGATGCCCGGCGGGCGTTGAAAATTTTTGAAGAACCCTCCACCTTGCAGGACCTGCTTGCCCGAACCACGAGCAACAGCAACGTGGGCGCCTTGCAGGTGCTCATCGGCGGCGAAGGTGAATACGACGACCTGCGTCAGTGCAGCCTGGTCATCGCCCGTTACGGTGTCCCCGGCATGGCGACGGGCGCGCTGGGTGTGCTGGGTCCCATGCGCATGTCATATTCGCGGACGATCCCAACCGTGCGGTTTGTGGCAGGATTGCTTAGTGATTTAGTAAGTGACAATATGGAGAGCGGTAATTAGAGATTAGTAATTACCAATCTCCAATACCCAATCTTGAGAGTGAGACACATGGCAGACGAAATGGATAAGCAGGAAGAAATCAGCGAGAATCAAGCCGCAGCGGAATCGACGCCTGGGACGACTGAACAGGCTCCCGTCGACGCGGAGCGTGAGGCGTTGATCCAGCAGTTGAAAGAAGCGGAGTCGAAGATCGTCGAATATAAGGATGGCTGGGCACGGTCACAGGCAGACTTCCAGAATTTCCGCAAGCGTGTGGACCGTGACAACGAGGCGTTCAAGGCTTCGACCAAGGGTGACATCATCAAGAAAGTGCTGCCCGTGTTGGACGACCTGGAGCGTGCCCTGCAAAACCGCCCTGCGGATGATGCCTGGGCGAACGGCGTCGAGTTGGTGGCGCGCAAGTTCCAGAACATTTTAGATATTGAAGGCGTTAAGAAGATCGAAGCGAAGGGAATGGCGTTCGACCCGAACTTCCATGAAGCGATCTCGCATGAGCCGTCTGAAGAAGTGGAAAGCGGTTATGTGATCGACGTGATCCAGAACGGTTATGTGATCGGCGAGAGAGTGATCCGTCCGGCATTGGTGAGAGTGGCGCAGTAATTCAGTGTAACCGTGTCAAGAGTTCCAGTATCACGTGATACTGTGCATCGTGACACTGAAACACCGGAAAACTGGAACACGGACAAAAGAAATACAGAGACACTGGAGAACTGACTTATGGCAAAAATCATTGGTATTGACTTGGGTACGACGAACTCCGTTGCAGCAGTGATGCAGGGCGGGGAACCGATCGTAATTCCATCCGCGGAAGGGGAGCGCTTGGTTCCCTCTGTGGTTGCGATGAATAAAAATAACGAGCGTTTGGTCGGACGTGTGGCGCGCAATCAGGCGATCACCAACCCGACCAATACTATTTTTTCAGTCAAGCGGTTTATGGGACGCAAGGCAGATGACGCTGAAGTGGAACGCACCAAGAAGCGCGTGCCGTATGCGGTGAAAGAAGCGCCCAATGGCGATGTGCGCGTGGAACTCGGCGGTAAAGATTATTCAGCGCCGGAAGTCTCCGCGATGATCCTCGCAAAGATGAAAGCCGATGCCGAAGCGTATTTGGGTGAGACGATCACCCAGGCGGTTATTACTGTCCCGGCTTATTTCAACGATGCACAGCGAAATGCGACCAAGGACGCGGGCAAGATCGCCGGTTTGGAAGTGCTGCGCATTATCAACGAGCCGACTGCATCTTCGCTGGCATATGGCTTGGACAAGAAGAAGAACGAAGTCATTTGTGTATATGACCTCGGCGGCGGTACCTTCGATGTGTCCGTTCTGGATGTGGGCGATGGCGTATTCCAGGTCCGTTCCACGAGCGGCGATACCTTCCTCGGCGGCGATGACTTTGACCTGCGCATCATGGATTACCTGATCGCCGAGTTCAAAAAAGACAACGGCATCGACCTCAACAACGACCGTCAGGCGCTACAGCGTTTAAAGGAAGCCTCCGAAAAGGCGAAGATCGAACTTTCGACGGTCATGCAGACCGAGATCAACCTGCCGTATCTGACAGCTGATGCGAGCGGACCCAAGCATCTGGTGATGACCATGACCCGCGCCAAGCTGGAGCAGATCACTGCTGACCTGGTTGACCGCACCATCGCCCCCGTCAAACAGGCGTTGGCAGATGCTGGTTTGAAAGCTGGCGACATCCATGAAGTGGTGCTCGTCGGCGGGATGACCCGTATGCCAGCCATTCAAGACCGCGTGCGCGCGTTCTTCGGCAAAGACCCGCACAAAGGTGTGAATCCCGATGAAGTCGTTGCCATTGGCGCGGCGATCCAGGCAGGTGTGCTTGGCGGGGAAGTGAAGGATATCCTGCTGCTCGACGTGACCCCGCTCACGCTGGCGATCGAAACCCTTGGCGGCGTTGCCACGGCTCAGATCGAACGTAACACCACCATTCCGACCCGCCGTTCGCAGATCTTCTCGACCGCTGCGGACAGTCAGACTCAAGTGGAGATCCACGTCTTGCAGGGCGAGCGCCCGATGGCGGCGGATAACAAGTCACTGGGCAAGTTCATCCTCGATGGCATCCCGCCTTCTCCGCGCGGTGTTCCGCAAATTGAAGTCACCTTCGATGTAGATGCCAACGGAATTTTGAAAGTCAGCGCGCAGGACAAGGCAACAGGCAAGAGTCAGCACATCACCATCACTGCATCCTCCGGTTTGAACGATGCCGAGATCGAAAAGATGCGCAAGGACGCCGAGGCTCACGCTGAGGAAGACCGCAAGCGCAAGGACCTCATCGAAGCACGCAACAATGCCGATAACACCGTCTATGCGGGTGAGAAGGCGTTGCGCGATTTGGGTGACAAGGTTCCGGCGGAGATCAAGGCGGAGGTCGAGGCGAAGAGTGCCGAGGTCAAGGAAGCGGCGAAAGGTGAAGATGTGGAAACGATCAAAGCCGCAGTCGACGCGCTGGGTCAATCCATCCAAAAGATTGGCGCCAGTGTTTACGGTCAGGAACCCTCTACGGGGACTTCGCAGTCCGCGGCGGAGGGCGAAGCGGGTTCTTCATCCAATGCGGGACCTGATGTGGTGGATGGGGAAGTAAAGGAGTAGTTCATAAGTTGGAAGGTTTTAACGTTCGAACCTTCCAACTTGTAAACGTGGAAACGCATGTCAAACCGAGATTATTACGAAGTTCTAGGCGTGGGCAAGAACGCGAGCGATGACGAGATCAAAGCCGCGTTCCGTAAACTCGCGCGCCAGTATCACCCGGATGTCAGCAAGGAAGAACACGCCGAAGAGAAGTTCAAAGAGATCAACGAGGCGTACGGTGTGCTGTCCGATCAGGAGAAACGCGCGCGCTATGACCGTTATGGCAAGGCGGGTTTGGGCGGCATGGGCGGCGGCGGATATCAGGATTACACCGTCGACTTCAACGACATCTTCGAGGACTTGTTCAGCGGATTTGGCTTTTCCACCGGACGTCGTTCGCGCCGCTCTCCGCGCCGTGGGCGGGATCTACAGATGCAAGTTTCGCTTACCTTTGAGGAAGCGGTCTTCGGTGTTGAGAAAGAGATCGAGTTTGCGCGCGATGAAACATGTTCACGCTGTAACGGCAATGGAGCCGAACCCGGCACATCGCCGGTGAAGTGCGGGACCTGTGGCGGTCAGGGCGAAGTCCGTCAGGTGCGTCAGACCTTTTTGGGTCAGATGGTGCAGACGGCTCCCTGCCCAACCTGTAGCGGGCGCGGCGAGACGATCTCATCCCCATGCACAACCTGTCGCGGCAACGGCTTGGAGCGTAAGAAGGTTAAGAAGAAAGTATCCATTCCAGCCGGTGTGGACGGCGGTACGCAGATCCGTCTGGCAGGGGAGGGCGCGCCGGGCGAGTTTGGCGGTCCACAAGGCAGCCTGTTCCTGGTGTTGGACGTCAAGCCGCACCAGTTCTTTAAACGCCGCGAGAACGATATCTTCTTGAACCTCGATATCAACGTGGCACAAGCTGTCCTGGGCGCGGAGATCGATGTCCCGACCTTGGATGGCGATTCCAAATTAAAGATCCCCGCGGGCACACAGCCTGGCAAGGTCTTCACGATCCACGGAAAAGGGGTTCCGTACCTGCGCCGCAAAGACCGCGGCAATCAATTGGTGATCGTCAATGTGGCGGTGCCCACCAAGTTGACCAAGGAACAGCGCGAACTCTTCGAGAAACTGGCGGAGAGCCTCGGCACAACGGTCAAGCCGCAGGAGAAGGGCTTCCTGGATTGGTTGAATGAGGCGTTGGGCGGGTAGAACCAGTTGCCAAGTAATCAGTGAACAGTGACGAGGAATGAGAAACGAGTGGATGAGAGTCCGCTCGTTTTTTTGTTTTGGACGATCGTTTTCCAGTGGATTAAGGTGGATCGGTCATCATCTAATGTCCTGTATAATACTTCAGCCATGATAAATCTTTTATTGCGTTTCTGGCGTTTGCTGCCCATGTGGCTGCACGTCCTTGTGACAAGACTGGTACAGCCGAAGTTCCAGGCTGGAGTGTCTGCGTTGATCTTCGATGAAACGGGCAGAGTCCTGCTCTTCAAGCATACGTATCGAAAATTCGAATGGGGAATCCCCGGCGGCGGACTTGAGTATAAAGAACAACCACCGGATGCAATGGTGCGTGAATTTCACGAAGAAACGGGGATGCAGATCGAGGTGATACGGTTGTTGAAGGTTGCCAGTGCCAATGAGTTTCCCCATCTCGGCATCGTGTATTTGTGTAAAATAACGGACGGCGAGTTCAAAGCATCGCATGAGGTCTCGGAGATGAGATATTTCGCCGTCAACGACCTGCCAAGAATGTTGTTCGCGGAAAAGGACTTGATCCGCTGGGCGGCGAAGGAACTCGAAAAGCATTAAAACAGAGCACGGAGATGAAACCTTTTTTGAATCTCCGTGGTAAAAAGTTTTGTGGAGAAAATTTGACGAACATTCTTCTTGTCGGCGCGGGCGGATTTATCGGCTCGGTCCTGCGCTATCTCCTCAGCGGATATGTGCAACAGTCCGCAAGGACCCTTGATTTTCCATACGGCACGCTGGCGGTCAATGTGATCGGGTGTTTTGTCATTGGCTTCCTTGCCCAACTTGCCGAAGCGCGCGGCGTATTCACCGGCGAGACTCGCCTGTTTGTGTTCGTCGGCATCCTCGGCGGTTTCACTACATTTTCATCGTTTGGAAATGAGACGCTACATCTCATGCGTGACGATCAGATGATGAATGCGCTTGCAAATATCGGCGCGAATGTGGTCATTGGTCTGTTCGCCGTCTGGCTCGGACGAACGGTCTCATATTTGATCTGGAGGTAAGATGCAACTTCCCGAAGAAGGATGCCTGCTCCGCATTTTCATTGGTGAGTCTGACAAGCACGAACATAAACCGCTCTACGAGTGGATCGTCCTCCAAGCCCGTGAACAAGGGTTGGCAGGTGCCACCGTCCTGCGCGGGATCATGGGATTTGGAGCGAATACCCGCGTCATTCAAACCTTCAAGATCGAACGTCTCTCCGAAGACCTGCCGATGGTCGTCGAAGTTGTGGATACCAAGGAGAGACTGGAAGCATTTCTTGAACTCATCGATCCGCATATAGAAGCGGGTCTGGTCACGCTCGAAAAGGCGCAGATCAAATTCTATCGCGCCAACAAAAATTGATCGCTGAAAACTACGCACTGGAGACCCTACATGAACTGGCTTGAAATTTCCCTAACCGTAGATGGCGAACTCGCCGAATCCGTTGCGGATGTGCTGGCGCGGTTCGCTCCCAACGGTGTGATGACCGAACAGGGCGTCCGCTTCGTCAACGATGAGGACGAAGGCACAGCGACGGGTCCCATCACTGTCCGGGCGTATTTGGAGGTCAACGACCAGCTCGAAGAGACGCGGCAAAAGATCGAAGAGTCGCTTTTCTATTTGGGGATGATCACGCCAGTGCCGACTCCCACCTACAAGCAGATCGCGGATCAAAACTGGATGGAAGCCTGGAAACAACACTACAAGCCGATCCTCGTTGGTGAGCGACTCCTGATCCTCCCTGCCTGGCTCGAATCCCCAGATCCGAAACGAATCCCGATCAAAATTGACCCCGGTATGGCGTTTGGTACTGGGACTCACCCTACCACCCAACTCTGTTTGGAATTGATGGAACTGTCCACTGACCGCTGTCCACTTTCCACCATTATTGACGTAGGCTGCGGTTCTGGAATCCTCTCCATTGCCGCGATTAAACTCGGTGCAAAGACTGTCCTCGGCGTGGATATTGACTTAGAGTCCGTCAAGAACTCGCGCGAAAACGCGGATGTCAACGAGGTGGGGGATGAGCTTGTGCTTGGGCAGGGGTCCGTGACCGAGATCCTGTCGGGGCAGTTCGCGATCAAGTCCGCGCCGCTGGTGGTGGCGAACATCCTCGCGCCTGTGCTCATCCGTCTCTTCGATGCGGGTCTCGCAGACTTGATCGAACCGGGTGGGGAGATCATCCTAAGCGGGATTTTAGACCATCAGGCAGAGAGTGTTATCGTCGCAGGTCAAGCCAAAGGGTTGAAAAGAGGCGAAACCCGTCAAATGAAAGACTGGGTTGCAATCTCCATGAAGAAATAGTCATGTCATTGCGAGCCGCGTTCTCTGCGGCGAAGCAATCTCGTATGCACACAGATTGCTTCGCCGGGCTTCGCCCTCCTCGCACGCGTGCCTGCGCACGGTACAGGCAATGACATTTGAGAAATCTGTGCTATGATTCGACCATCATGGATCGCCGAAAACTCATCCAATACATGCTTTTGAACGTGTTTGTCTCGGCGAGTGTGACCGGGTTGATCCTGTTCTGGTACGACCGCAACGTCCGCGCCGTCAACCAGCCCGCTGTCGTGCAGGCAACCTCCGTCAGCAGCGGTGATGCGGCTCCCGTATCCAGTGACGAATTGCAGACCGATATCCCGGTGAAGATCAGCAGTGTTGTCGGAGCAGGCGCGATGGAATCCGAGATCGTCGTCGTCAAGTTCGAAGGCGAAGGCGAATTGGATCTGGCTTCGTGGCAACTCAAAGATGAAGACGGCAACACCTTCAACTTCCCAAAACTGACCCTGTATCCCAATGGCGCTGTACAAGTCCACACGAACGCAGGTACCGATACCGTCATTGACCTGTATTGGGGCATCGGCGAATCTGTATGGAGTTCCGGCGAGAATGCAAGGCTGTTCGATTCGCAAGGAAATTTACGTGCCGTGTATCGAGTTCCATAAATCAGTGGATAGTGGAAGGTGGGTAGTGGGCAGTAAACCGCTCTCGCCTTTGCTTTCCACTTCCCACTAACCACTACCCACTAAAAAAAATGACCCAAGCCCTCTACCGTAAGTACCGCCCTAAACAATGGGACACTGTTATCGGACAAGATCACGTCATCCAGACGTTGACCAATTCCATCAAGGCAGACCGTGTCGGTCACGCCTATCTCTTCGCAGGTCCGCGCGGAACGGGCAAGACCACCGTCGCGCGTTTGCTTGCGAAAGCGGTCAACTGTCTCAATGAAGATCCCACCAAGCGTCCGTGCAACGAGTGCGAACACTGCAAAGCCGTCAACGAGAACCGCTTCATGGATATGATCGAGATCGATGCCGCTTCCAACAACGGCGTGGACGATGTCCGTGACTTGCGTGAGAAGATCAACTTCTCGCCGTCGCAGGGAAAATACAAAGTCTATGTCATCGATGAAGTTCACATGCTCTCGGGCGGCGCGTTCAACGCCCTGCTCAAAACGCTTGAAGAACCACCCCCACATGCCATCTTTGTTCTAGCCACCACCGAAATTCACAAAATCCCGGCTACGGTTTTATCTCGTTGTCAACGTCATGAGTTTCGCCGCGTGCCCATCGATGAGATCGTCAAAAATCTCAAAGAGATCGCCACGACTGAAAACATCCAAGCCGACGAAGAAGCGCTCACACTCATTGCCCGGCAATCGGCGGGGGGCATGCGCGACGCGCAATCACTCCTTGATCAACTTTCTTCCACAGGCACAAAGATCACACTCGCTCTCGCGCAGCAAGTCCTCGGCACGGCTACCAGCCAAACCGTGTTGGATGTGATTTCTTCCATTCTTGAAAATCACCCCGCGCGCGGTCTCGAAACCATCCATCGCGCTCTTGATTCTGGCGCCGATCCGCGTTCGCTGGCGCGTCAACTTGTTGAATATATGCGCGGTCTCATGCTCATTCAAATGGGCAATGCCGAGCAAGTCGAAGCCACGCGCGAAGTCAAAACCCAAATGGAATCCCATGCAAAATCTTTTTCATCCACTGATGTTTTGCGGATGATGAAAATCTTCAACAACGCGGCGACGGATCTACGCGGCGGCTGGCAGCCCTCCTTGAGTCTGGAACTCGCCCTCGCGGAAGTGATCGACGCTCCTGCCGAAGTTGCCACTATCGCCACCTCGCCTCAGACCAAGCCGAAGCCTGTATCAGCTCCCCAAGCCGAGTCTAAGCCTGAAGTTAAGAGCGCATCCACTCCGAAGGAAGAAGTGTCCGCTTCTGTTGAAGAGAAACCCGCTCTCAATTCAGGAGACGTCGTCAAAGCCTGGAAACCGCTCATCAATGCGCTACCCAAAGCGCAGGCAAACCTCGGCGCGTTGATGAACTCTGTCAAGATGATCGACATTCAAGGCAAGACCCTCATCCTCGGTTTGGCAAGTGATGTGCTCGTGGAAAAACTCAACAAACCCGACCAGATCGAAACCATCCAGCGCATCATCAAAGATCACTTCCACGTGGATGTGTCCGTGCGTTGTGTAGTCACCAACGCCAAAGGCAAACTCCCCGCTCATGTCTCGCAAGATGGCATGGTCGCTGCCGCGATCCAGCACGGCGGGGAGATCGTGGATATGGATGAGTGAAGAGCGGTAATTGGAGATTGGTAACTGAGGTTGATTATGGCGACTTCGAATAAAAATAGTAACGGTAAGAAGAAAGATGTGAAAATTGAATTCACGATCAGCCCTGTGCTTCAACAGGTGGAGAAAAAAATCAGCGAGGCGCAAAATTTTCAATTGGAAGTGATCGCGAAAACGAATTTCAATTCGTTTAACGGTAAGGAAATTGCTGCATGGTTGATAGAAAACCATCGAATGTGGCGTGTGGTTTTGTTACCATTAGATTTTATTTCCCTTCGCGATATGGATGATGGAAACTGGCACGCAGATACACTTTATATTTATCCCGAAGATGGTTATGGCTTTAAGTTGGAAGAAATCATGAAAGAGCAATTCCATGCTGACGAAACACAATGGATCGGCAGAGAAAGCGCGATGGATATGCTAGGAACAAGTGATATAAAAGACGCTTCGTATGTGATTCTTTCCGCTTGGTGGGATTGACCACCAACTAATAAACTATGTAACTACTTAACCAGGAGACTAGCGTATGGCAAAAGGATTTAATCGTGGACCCGCAGTAGGCGGGGGACAGGGCGGAATGATGCAGCAGATCCAAAAGCTGCAAAAACAAATGGAAGAAGCGCAGGCGAAACTCGCCGACGAGACGGTCACTGTCACAGCGGGCGGTGGTGCGATCAAAGTTGTCATGACCGGCGACCAGAAATGCAGATCCGTCGAAATCTCCCCCGAATTCCTCAAAGACGCAGACCCCGAAATGCTGCAAGACATGGTCTTGTCCGCCGTTAACATGGCATTGGACGAGTCTCGTGCCTTGCAGGAAAAGTTGATGGGTCCGCTCGCTGGTGGGATGCCCTTCTAAGTCAAAAGTCAAAGGTCTAAAGTCAACGACCTTTGACCTTCGACCTTTGACGCAATTATGTTATTACCCGAATCCATCCAATCCCTCGTCACCGCCCTCGAACGACTTCCCGGCATCGGTCCAAAATCCGCTTCACGGTTGGCGTTCTATCTCCTTCGTGCCTCAGAAGATGTCGCGCAAGATTTGTCCACGGCACTGGCGAACCTGAAAGCCAATACTGCCTTCTGCTCGGAATGCTTCAACATCACCGATGCGGGACGCGAACGCTGTGAGATCTGCGAATCCCACAAACGCGATTCAACTCTTATCTGCGTAGTCGAAGAAGCCTTGGACGTTCTCGCGCTTGAACGAACCGGCGGCTTTCAAGGAAAATATCATGTCTTACAGGGAGTTTTATCTCCCATCGAAGGCATCGGTCCCGACGATTTGAAGATCAAACAGCTTGCCGAGCGCGTAGCACGTGGGGGAGTGGGGGAGGTCATTCTCGCCACCAATCCCAGCATGGAAGGGGACGCGACGGCACTCTATCTACGCCAACAACTCGAGCCTTTGGGCGTCAAAGTCACCCGCCTCGCGCGCGGACTCCCTGTCGGCGGAGATTTGGAATATGCCGATCAAAACACATTGTTGCGAGCCCTGGCTGGCAGGCATGAAATGAATTAATGTGGGCGACCGTAAAGGTCGCCCCTACGTTTAAAATGAACATCACGATCCTCACCTACGGTTCGCGCGGCGACGTCCAACCGTTTCTGGCACTCGCGCTTGGTTTACAAAAGAGGGGACATAAAGTCAAACTTGCTGCGCCGCACAGGTTTGATGAATTCATCACATCGCATGGCATCACCTCCGTTCCATTGGCGGGCGATCCCGAAGAGATCAGCAGGCTGATCAACGACGCAGGCATAAATCCGGTACGCGTCATTGCTTCCATGCAGAAATACATTTTTTCGATCTCCTCCGAGGTTGCGCGTGTTGCTTTCCCCGCCTGTGAAGGCGCAGACCTTATCATCCATTCTTTTTTGTTTACAGTGGGCGCTCATTCCTGGGCGCGTGAGCATAATATCCCCGATATCTCCGTGCAGACATTTCCCATGTTTGCACCCACTCGCGCTTTCCCCAATGTCTCAATGGCAAATGTCCCGCCTGGTCCGCTGAGTTATTTTTCGCATTGGTTTGCTACCCAGGTTTTTTGGTATGGCGGAAATACTGGATACGGACCAGCGCGCCGTGCCAACCCGGGAATTGATTACCCAAAGAAGTTCTATTATCCCTTTGATAAAGTTCCGCGCCGCCTTCGAACCCTTCTGCTGTTTGCCTACAGCCCAAACATTTTGCCGCGCCCAAGCAACTGGGAGGAGCACATCCATGTGACAGGGTATTTCTTTTTGGATGAGCAGGAATATCAACCACCGGTTGAGTTGTCTTCTTTTCTTGAGAATGGCAAACCACCCATTTGCATCTCGTTTGGAAGTATGGTCAATCGCAATGCAGAACGCATCGATGGAATTGTCCGTGAAGCGTTGAAGAAAACTACAAATCGCGGGGTCATCCTTTCGGGCTGGGGAAGTGTCAAATGCGAATCTTCGCAGGATCTTTTGTATCTTGAGTCTGTTCCGCATGATTGGCTGTTTCCGAAATGTAAAATGGTTATTCATCACGGTGGGGCTGGGACAACTTCCGCAGGGTTGCGAGCTGGGATCCCTGCGATCGTGATCCCGTATACTGCCGATCAACCCTTCTGGGGAAATAGAATCCAAGCAATTGGTGTTGGTCCAAAGCCGATTCTTGTGAATCAATTGTCAGCGGATAAAATGGTCAGTGCCATTGTCGAGGCGGAGTCCAAATTTATTCTTGAGCGTGCCCAGCTTACGGGTCAAATGATACGAGGCGAGGATGGGGTTGCTGATGCAATTGCGGTGATTGAGTCACATGGTTCTGAATATAAAAAGCGTTCAGTTATCATCTAGAAATTGGTGCGATTTTTTAAGGTTTAAAGCCCTTGTGAGTATTGACAAATCATTGCGAATGCATATAATTCTCCTTCGCCAGTACAACATAAGATTTCGTCTCCCCAGACAGATCATTCACAACTGAGTAACCGTCTTCCATCAGAGACACAAAGCAAAAGTTTTGCAGTCTGATGCGCCGATGCAGAAAGAAAAGCATCGGTATTTTAGTCTGTAAAAACCTTGACACAAGACGGAAGGGCAATTAGAATACAGCCCGCTCAAAAAATGGCAAGCACCTTAACAACTGAAGAGTGATAGGAAACAGCAATTGCGAACCAGTCAATCCGTAACTTTTACACTCGCAAGAGTGATTTTTGCGGAGAGTTTGATCCTGGCTCAGGATGAACGCTGGCGGCGTGCCTAATA
>CAYJPO010000077.1:0-22628 GCA_964372045.1 uncultured Anaerolinea sp. | reverse complement strand
AACGATCGATTTTGTGCAGTCAGTATATCGCAAAACAATTTATCAATGGACTGGAGCCATCCTGCCTGCCGATCAGGAATTGGGCATGATGGGTTGGTCGTTAGCCATGTGGGAGCGGGTCCGCATTTGGGAATTGGGGGTGGATTAGAGGATGGTGGATGTGGTTTTCGGAAGGAAGCGAGTAGTGCCAAGCGTCACATGCGGGTGGGTACAAAGGTCATTGGTTTTTTTGGGGGAAAAAAGAAGAGCAACCGGGTTGGGGGTGGATGAGAGGATGGTGGATGTGAAGAGGTACATCGAATTGCTTTCAAGAGCCGCAGAGGAGATTCTGGGGGGGGCATGGACGCTCCTTTGTGTATGGTTACATTTCCCTTAATACAAAAAAGGACTCTTGTGTGAGTCCTTTATGAAAGTCTGTTACTTTCTTGCATATTGCAAGCACCGGCTTATATGCAGTGGGCGTTATACCAGAGGAAGTTAATGTAACTATCAGAGTATTGTCTTGTGGTTGGTGTAGTCTATAGGAATCACACTGGAATTATCCCAAGTAATACACTTCACAGATAACTTGCCCTGCCAGGTTCGTTTTTTGGAAGGAAAAGAAGATCAACCGAATTAGTGGTTGCTCACAAGCAGGAAATATAGTTCAATTCTTTTCGCACAAAGTCCCTGTATCCTATCGAATGACTGGCTGATAGTCATGACTAATATCTTTGTTCGCAATAATGTGCTGATGGTCATGGATTTGTACGTTGAGTGCCAGTTGCCTACTTTATTTGAAGAGAATGATTTTAAGCTTCTTCTTCCTTATATCCAATCTTAATTTCCGTACACAAAAATTTCACACCCTCTTGAAAACACCAAACTGGTCCCTGAAGAAACCATTTCTTGGGTCTCAGTGCCCAAAATTCTCTGCGGTGCAATTTGCAAGGAACCAAGTTCATTTCCACTCCTGATGTCTATAGTATGAACCACTCTATAGAATCGCTCAAGCACATACACATTGTTTCCTGTAAAGGATAAATTTGTTGGAGCTGATAACACTTTTTGCCATTTCGTTTCTCCGTTTTCAGAATCTATTTGATACAAAGCTTCGTTTTCAGTTAAATACAAGAACTTATCATATAAATAAAGCCCTCTTGGATGATTATCTGGAAAATTAATTTTCCACAATTCCGTTCTTAATTCTGTGCTATAAGCTATCAAATCAAAAGTGTTGTTTCCAGGATATTCCATAAAATAGATGACCCCGTTTCTAAAGTTGCTTAAGCCTGTTACTCGCCCATTGTCCAATTCCCATAAGATATTTCCATTAACTGCGTCAAGAGCTTTTACTCCGCGATCTATGAGGTAAACTATATCATTCTCTATGAATGCCTGAGTATAGCCTCTTCCACCTGGAAATTCCCATAATTTATTACCAGATATAGCATTATAAATAACAATGCTGTCTGATCTTGAATTAAGAAGCACATATTTGTTTGATGCGCTGGGAATCCAAGCGTCTGTACTAGTAAGAGGAGATTTCCAAAGTTCTTTTCCAGTCTTTAAGTCAAAGCTCCAAAGTTGCTTTTTATCTGAAATAAATACCTTATTGCCAACAATTACAGGTGGGAAGGACTCGCTTTGCTCTTCTATTGAAACCGTCCACACCAAACTTCCTTCAGCTTGATCGTAAGCACTTAATGCTGTACGTGTTTTTGCCAATATTAGCCCTTCTCCGTCAGAGGAAAGCTCAATAATTTCTCCACCAACACATAAATTCCATTCTTTCTTCAATGGAAAAGCAACCTCCCCTACTGTTTTGGGTGTATTTCTTTGGTAAATGAAGTTAAATATTGCGCCCAAAATAACGGAGGCAGACAAAAAAATTATTGTTATTTTTTGAAATTTTTTCATGTATAGCCTTTTTTATTATGGAATAGGAGGAATGCTAGAGATAACGCCGCACTGTCCCATCATATGACAAATTGGGACTAAATTAGGAGGGAGTTCTATCCGTCCACCTTTGTCATGGGTATAAGTGGAAACATGCCCTATTGACCATCCAGGACCACCGCCAAGTTCAATGCCTTTATAATTTAATCTTTTATCACGTGGTTCGAAATAACCAGCAGAAATAGGAATAGGGAATGTGCCCACAGAAAAAGCCTCACCTTCACCCAAGAATTTGCTTGTTCTGAAATCATCCCCGAAAATAATCCCCCGACTCAGGCTAAATCCAAGTCCATAAGCAGAATTTTGTTCGCCCGATTTACTTGAAATCCCACCCATTTGTCCTTTAGATCCGGGGGTATATTTTTGATTTAATGTTGTGTAATAGAATTGAACTCCGCCAGCTTCGTCAGTAACCACTCCAAGCGAAAGATAGAATAAACCTATAGTAGCATGTTCTATGTTTTCAATTGGAATTCCGGCAATAATATTAAATTCCAAAGTATTACCTGAAGCATTTGGCAACAAATCTTGAAATTCATCCCCCATTGATCTTCCACTACCTTTGTTTGTATTTGTGCCAGAATAGGTTTCATTGTAATAACTTGTCATGCTACCCGAGGATTGCCCAGTACTCGTATTGACACAATAACTTGTTCCTTCCACACATGCGTGACCACTTGGGTCGGTATAGCGAACAGGATTATTGTTGACATACGCATACCGATCCAACCCCTGCACGCCGCCAGGGACAATCGAATCCGCTTGGGCGAAACGTCCCAAAGCCGGGTCATACCAGCGGGCGTTGTAGAACATGAGACCGAAATCCGCGGTGTGACTGTATTGTCCCGTGTACGTATAGTCCGTGGGGGGCACACCGGAATTGTATCTTACCTCCCCCCAGGCGGTGTAGCGCAGTTCGGAGATGACATTTCCGCTGGCGTTGGTGGTAAGACTTGTAGAACCGAGGTGGTCACCGAGCAGGTAGTACAACGTCCCATCTTTGCACACATCGTCCCGGTGTCCTTTGGGATGACGATGCAAAGATGGTCTAATATGTTATTTATCCCTTTTGCTTCTTAGTTGTTTTATGTATTTATTACGCGACAAGGTTACAGGTAGAAATAATATCGATCCAACGGCTATGATAATCGAGCTTTCAGTAGAATTCTTGATAGCATCAAAGACAGGATTGCTATTCCCTGAAATGATTACAATAATCAAAAGAATTAGTGCTGCTGCTAAGCAAAGTAGGCAATAGTAATAGAGATAGGTTAGAACAGTAAATATTGCAGTTTCATTCATATTAAGGACTTCCCATTTTTGTTTTTTCTTTTTCATGTTATACGTTCCTTTCTATGGAAAATTATCGAACGGTGTCGCAATATTTGGTATTGGAGCATTTATGACGGGGATATATGGGCCTGTCTTTAATCCATTACTTCTAAATGTAACAAGCTTATCGGCTAAGTTTATTACATCATAGGCAGTTTGGATTTTAGAGGCGACATCCACTGCGGCAGCCGCCTCAGGTTGTAATAATAAAATCAAATTTATCTTTATAAGTTCTACGCCTATATTGTCGATTATTTGTCGCCCTATCCATTGGGGTACTATATCCAGGTGGACTGTAGGTGACTTGAGATTTGGGCGAACATAAATTTCCTTTAATCCAATCACTTTTCCTTCCGGTGAATAAATTATTACTCTTCCAACCATTGATAGGAACATTACATCACTCGGGCTCATAATGATATTTGGCGTTTCCATACAAATAGAATTTCGGAAACATGCTAATGGTGCGGGCGGACCATATATGGAGGAGGGACTCGTGTTTGGTGGTTGGGCTGGACCAATTAATCCATCCCCGTAAGTTGGCTCTTCCTCATCTCCACTTTGGTTATTAGTGCCAGAATTATTATTCTGACCGCCTCCAGTATTCGCCATGCTGTTGCTGTAATTGGCTTGGCATTCTGGGGCATTACACCACCAAGCATCATGCCCGCTCGGATCGACGTAATTCATCGGCGAGTTATTCACGTAAGCATAGCGATCCAATCCTTGAACACCGCCTGGCACAATCGAATCCGCTTGGGCGAAGCGTCCCAAAGCCGGGTCTACCAGCGGGCGTTGTAGAACATGAGACCGAAGTCCGCGGTGTGCGAGTATTGTCCCGTGTAGGCGATGCCCTGAGCTTGTCGAAGGGTGTAGTCCGTGGGGGTCACGCCGGAATTGTAGCGCACGTCACCCCAGGCAGTGTAACGCAGTTCGGAGATGACATTTCCGCTGGCATCGGTGGTGAGGCTGTTCGAGCCGAGATGATCGCCAAGCCAATTAATCAAATATGCTATTTTTGCATGCACACCCGATATCTTACAGGATGTCGATTCATCGAGTTCCAGCTTGTAGAATTTGGTGACGCTAGAGTTGAGAAGAGATTAGGCAGTTAATATATAGTAAATCATCAAAAAACCTAATCCCCCCAAAAAAATAACCGTTATTACACCTGAAAGGATTGCCCACTCACCTTTTATTGTTGTGCTAGATGTAAATCCTGGCATTTCCTTTTTGTAAATATAAACTATTCCAGTTACACCTGTTAATAGACTAGCAATCGATAAGACAATATAGTTATAGGAAGATGGGATTTCTTTTATTAGACTAGATCTAAGTACTACCCATATTGACAACAAAAGAATTGCCAATATAACTGGTATCGCAGATAAGACTCTAACAGAGCTGTTCTTAAAGAAATTCTTAAGTGTAATTATTGTTTTCATTATGATCAATACCATCTGTTTTAAGTTCGTAACGTATCCCCGAATGAGATTAGTCTGGTCTAAGGTTGGTGTAGACGTTTTCGTTCGGGCGTTCCCACCAGTTCATCAGCGTATTGTAGATAAAATCCGGATTTCCCAGCCTGCTATTCAGGGTAATGGAACCGCCGGATGCACGGGTGATCGTAACGGTTTTAGCGATCTGTCCATACCGTCCGCGCGATGTGTACATGCTGATATTGTAGATCTGTTGATGAGTGAGTTCTTCTTCACTGAAATTTCCAACAATGATGATCTTCTCCGGCTTGAGGATGATTTCCTCCACTGCCATCAGAAGGACTCCCAGGAAATACAGTCCGAGCCCAATAAAGATAACCCCCAACAGAAGAGAGTTGGGTGTCTTGTCCCATGTGCTTATGATCTGCCAAGCGCCAAATAGGATACAAACCAGCCCAATGATATAGCCAGCCACTGTCTTGACGATGTTGCTCTTAATGACTTTCTCGCCTTTCGATTGACGGTTCATAGGTATTCCTTTTTTATTTCATTGTAGAGGTTTGTTTCCGATATGTAAGGACAGTTTCTGAGGGCGCATTTTACCAGAACCACGTTTTCAACTTGAACTATCGAACCGCCAAAAATCACTATTCAAGCCAAGTTTTTCAAATATTTCGTGCGCTTCTGCAATTGAGCGTCCTTTGAATTCAGGCGAGAGGCGGTCTTGATACCATAGTTTAGACAGCTCCCACACTTGCTCAAAAGTCAATAATTCCCCCGCGGGCATTTGCACTTGACTGCACCATGTTCCAGCATGTTCTTTCGACCGAAAGAGCAAAATATTTGCTCAGGTAAAAATTAAGTCATCGTACCATTGACCGAAAGGCAGGGGGAAATAAACAATATGGCTTTTTCCGTCTACTATTCCATCAATTACCTGTAGATCCACAGTTTCTTGAATATCGGGATAACGGGCTTTTATTTGCACGTTAATCTTAAGAGCAGCAGCGATACCCAAAGAATCCCAAGCGCAATTTGCCCACCATTGCTTATTTCCAAAAATTACCTTGAATCGAGTTGGTATTGCTGAAAAAGGATTTGCCATGCGGATAGAATCGCTGTTGTGTTCCAAGAAAATCATATGCCGCTCATGCAGTTTATGAAAGGAATTGCGTACATCTTTATTTTCTACATTCAGCAAATTGGCAATTTTCTGATAAGAAGGCGCAGTGCAATTATCCGCAAAATAGCGATAGATTTGATAACGGACTTGTAAGTCAAATTCGGAGATTATCGTTTCCATGCAAACTCACTTGTGTATTGCTTTCTGCGCCAGCACCCAACTATGTCTAAAACGAAAACAATCCGCATAAGACTCCTTTACTGAGGGTGTTATGCGGAACGTTTCGGAATAACGCCCTTCTACTCCCATGCGGGGATTATACAGTTACCGCCGAAAAGGGGCAAGAAAAATGGCATTGCCAGGAGCATTGCCATTTTTGAACTCAAACTACGATACTTTTATCTCTAATGTTGTTGACTGCCAGTTTCTGGCAGGTTGTCGCCGTCCGATTCGCGCACCTGATAGGGTACATTGATAATGACGATACCAGGCTGACGTTTGAGCTGACTACGAAGCAGGTCAGCTGTGTTTGTGTGCAAAGTGGAGGTTAGGCGGTTGTTGGAGACGAACTCAGGAACAACGATCGTGATGGTCTCACCCGGCTGGCGGTCATTCGAAATATCAGCGATGTACCCCAGCAATGGCTCCAGGAAGAGGCGGTATGGAGAATTGAGCATTACCATGCGAACGCCCTCGCCCCATTTCTCCCATTTAAGACGCACCTTTTCAGCATCCGCCGGTTCGATCGTGACGTGAACGGCTGTGATGTCATCGGATAGCATGCGGGCATAACGCAGCGCCGCCAGCGTTCCCTGATGCACACCGCTGACCGGCATGATCACCCGGTGACGGATGACATGTGGGGGAATGGCGCCAAAATTATCGAGGGAAAGTTTTTTGGCGAGATTGTTATAGTGACGATGGATCAGCCAGAACGCTGCCACCAGGGTCGGGATAAGGATCAGGACCACCCATGCGCCATCTTGGAACTTGGTTACGGCGAAGACCATCATCACAACCGCAGTGCAGAGCGCACCGAAACCGTTGATGACCATTTTGACGGGCCAATCCTTTATGAAACGCAGGGTTGAGCCGCGTTCCTGTTTTTCTTCGCCCGGTTTGAGTGTGCCGATCTTCTGCCAGCGCAGTGCCATGCCGCCTTGCGAAAGCGTGAAGGATAAAAATACACCGATCGCGTACAGCGGGATAAGACGGGTAACACTTGCCTGGAAGATCACCAAAATAATGGATGCGATCGCTGCGAGCGCAACGATCCCGCGCGAATAGACGAGTCGGCTGCCCCGGTAGGTTAGCTGACGAGGCAGAAAGCCGTCTTTTGCCACAAGCGCACCAAGCCGTGGAAAATCTGCAAATGCTGTATTCGCCGCCATAATGAGGATGACGGTGGTGGCACCGATCAACATGAGATACAACGTCCCGCGCCCTGCGAAGACCGTACGCACCAATTGAGAAATAACTGTTTCACTTTCGGAGGGGATCACGCCGATCTCTTTTGCAAGATAGGAAATTCCCAGGAAGAGCGAACCGAGGATCAGCGCCATCCAGATCAGCGTGACCCCGGCGTTCTTGCTGCGCGGCTCTTTGAAGGCGGTAATACCGTTCGAGATGGCTTCAACTCCTGTCAATGCGGTGGTGCCGCTTGCAAAGGCATGCAGAATGAGGAAAGGCGTGATACTGGAAATTCCATGAAGTGTTTCGAGTTCCGGTGGGTCGACGACTGTACCGAGGGTATGGGTGAAGAACAAGCGGACAAGACCGGACCCAACCGCCACGAACATCATGGAGACGAAGAAATACGTTGGGATGGCAAAGGCGGTTCCTGATTCTTTCACGCCACGCAAATTCATGATCATGACAAAGATGATGAATCCGACCGACAGCACAACGCGATATTCATATAGGGATGGAAAAGCAGAGGTGATCTGTGCCACGCCAGATGCGATCGAAACCGAGACTGTGAGTATGTAATCGGTGAGCAGGGATGCCCCGGCGATAAGCGCTGGAAATTCGCCGAGATTGTCGCGCGCCACAATATAGGCGCCGCCTCCATCCGGATAGGCATGGATGGTCTGTTCATAAGAGATCGTTACGATGCCCAATAAAATTACGATCGCAAGCGAGATCGGAAACACAAGACCAAATGCCATCGTCCCCGCGGCGGCAAGGATGACGAGAATTTCCTGCGTGGCATAAGCAGTGGAAGAAAGTGCATCGGAAGCGAAGACGGCGAGTCCCACAACCTTTCCGATGGTTTGGTGGGACGCATCTGCAGTGGATAATGGACGACCGATAAGCCAGGAGCGAAAGGTTTTGGGTGGTTTGTGGTCTGTGGCTCGTTCGATGATTGAAGTTTGCGAACTATCTTTGGGGTTGATCATTTTTGTGAAATTTCTCCATCGTGGTTCAGAAATGCGCCAGGGATAGACCTCCAAATACGACAATATTGGACTATTTGCGCGTTTCTAAACACAATAGTTTATCAGGTTCTTGGGCAATGTCAAAGAACAGAACGAAACCGTCAAGCAATGCCCTTAGCCTCCTGATAGGGTCGCGAATTGCCCCCGTAAATTTTTGTTTAGACTCCGTATGGGATTATGGAAAAGGTAAGAAAAATGGCATTGCCCCCAGGCAATGCCATTTTGAACTCGAACTACGGTGTTTTTTCTTTACTGTTGTTGACTATCAGATCCTGGCATGTGATCGCCGCCTGTTTCGTGGACGTGATAGGGCACATTGATGATGACGATGCCTGGCTGACGTCTGAGGTGGCTGCGAAGGAGGTCGGCGGTGTTGGTATGCAGGGCGCCGGTCAGGCGGTTGGTCGATATGAATTCCGGCACCACGATCGTGATGGTTTCACCCGGCTGACGGTTTCGCGAAATCTCGTTGATGTATCCCAGCAAGGGTTCGAGGAAGAGGCGATAATGGGAATTCAATACCACCATGCGTACGCCTTCTCCCCACATCTCCCATTTTTTACGGACCTTTTCAGACTCGGCTGGTTCGATCGCAACATGCACCGCGGTGACGTCGTCCGATAGCATGCGGGAATAGCGCAGCGCTGCCAGCGAGCCCTGATGGACTCCGCTGATGGGCATAATCACCCGGTGACGTATATTGTGCGGCGGGATGGCTCCGAAATTATCCAGCGAGAGCTTTTTGGCGAGACCCTTGTAATGGTGGTGAATGGAAAAGAAAATGGCGACCAGGACCGGGGTTAAGATCAACACCACCCATGCGCCTTCTCTAAATTTCGTGACCGCGAATACGACCATGACGACAGCCGTACAAACAGCGCCAAAGCCGTTGATCACCATTCTGTACCGCCAGCCTTTTTCAAATCTCAAAGTGGAGCCCGGCTCGACGATCTCCTCGCCTTCCTTCAAGTGACCGATCTTCCACCAGCGGCGCGCCATCCCTGCTTGCGACAGGGTAAAGGACAGGAATACGCCGATGGCATAAAGTGGGATCAGACGCGTCACACTGGCTTGAAAAATGATGATCAAGAGGGATGCGATCACGGCCAGGGTCATGATCCCTCGTGAAAAGACCAGGCGGCTTCCGCGATAGGTGAGTTGGCGCGGAAGAAATCCGTCACCTGCATGCAGCGCGCCGAGGCGGGGAAAATCCGCAAAGGCAGTATTCGCCGCCATGATCAGGATGATCGTTGTACCGCTGATCAACATATAGTAGGGGATGCCTCTGCCGTCATAGATCGTTCGCGCCAGTTGAGAAATGACCGTCTCCTCCTCCGAAAACACTGCCTGAACTTTTCCGGTGAGGAAGGAAAGCGCGAGGAACAAGGTCCCCAAAATGACTGACATCCAGATCAGCGTGATGCCTGCGTTTTTACTGCGCGGTTCTTTGAAGGCGGTGATGCCATTCGAGATCGCCTCCACGCCGGTGAGTGCGGTCGTGCCGTTTGCAAATGCGTGTAGCAAGATGAAGGGGGTAATCACTGAGATGACGTTATGCGCTTCAAAGTGCGGCGGGTCCACTACCGCCCCCAAGGAACCGGTGAGGAACCGGAAAATTCCAAGACCCACTGTGATGACCATGATCACAACGAAGAAATAGGTTGGGATGGCAAACGCGGTCCCAGACTCTTTTACGCCTCTTAGGTTGATCAACATGATAAAGAAAACGGCTACGACGGCGATCCAGACGCGATAAGGGAACAGGTCGGGATATGCTGAAACGATCTGGGCGACACCAGAGGAGACCGAAACGGACACGGTCAGGATGTAATCGGTCAGCAGCGCGGCGCCTGCGGTCTGTGCCGGGAGTTCGCCGAGGTTATCGCGGGCGACAATGTACGCGCCGCCTCCGCCGGGATAGGCATGGATCGTCTGCTCATAAGAAATGGTGACGATCGCAAGCAGGGTAATAATTGCAAGCGCAATCGGGAATAAATATCCGTAGGCGATCGTTCCCGCTGCTGCGATCACCCCCAGGATCTCCTGCGTGGCATACGCCGTGGACGATAACGCATCGGAGGCAAAGACAGCCAACCCGACTGCCTTGCCAATGGTCTGATGAGGTGCGTCTGCGGTGGATAAGGGGCGACCGATAAGCCAGGAACGCAGGGTTCGCGGCGGCTCAAAGTCAATCTCCCGCTCTATGATTGCTGTCTGTGGTATATCTTTGCTGTTGATCATATTGTGTGAAAATTCTCCATCGTGGTTCAGAAATGTGCCAAAGATAGACCTTTAAATCAGACGGTATCGGACTATTTGTGCTTTTCCAAACGTGATAGTGTATTCAGTATTTGGTCAAATTGTTGTCAAAGAAAAGACCAAGACCGTCAAGAAATGGTCAAGATTAGCCGTCACCGCTCCCCAAATTAACTGACACCCTCTCTCATTTACACAGAGAAGACACGAAAAAAGCGGCTTTTCCGTGAAAAACGAAAAATATCCGCCTGATTTGTGTGTTTAGGATCTGAAGCTGAACTTTGTGAAATCCATGATTTTTACCCCCATAGCTTAGATGAAAAGCAAGGTCACACCTTCAATCGGTATCCCACCCCTGGCTCGGTGTGAATGTATGTCGGGCGGGAGGGATCGGGCTCAAGTTTCCCGCGCAGATTGCTGATGTTGACCCGCAGAATGTGCATATCGTCGTAGCCTTCTCCCCATACCTGACGTAATAATTGACGATGCGTGATGACCTTCCCGGCATGCGTGACCAGGATCTTCAGCAGGTCGTATTCGGTGGGGGTAAGCTGTACTTCTTTTTCGTCCACTGTAACCAGGCGGTGGGAAAAATCCACGGTCAGTTTGCCGGTTTGAAAGACCGGTTCGCTTGGGTTGGTCGCTTGCTTGCGCAAAGCGACTCGCATCCGCGCCAGCAATTCACCCGTACCAAAGGGCTTGGTAAGGTAATCGTCAGCGCCTGCATCGAGAGCGGCGATCTTATCCTGTTCGGCTTCGCGGACAGACAGGATGATGATGGGGATCTGGCTCCACTCGCGCAGGCGGCGTGTAACTTCAATGCCGTCGATATCGGGTAAACCGAGGTCAAGAATGATGATATCTGGACGGTGACTGAGAACGGCTTGGACCGCCTCGAGCCCGGTCGCGGCTTCGTATACGGTGAATCCCTGCGAACCCAGGGCGGCACGCAAGTAGCGCCGAATCGGTGCTTCATCATCCACGACCAGGATACGCTGATTGAATGGGTTCATTTGCTTAATGGTAATTCAACTTCGAGAATTGTACCGCCGCCTTCGCGGTTGAGGGCGCGGATCTGACCGCCATGCGCCTCGATAATCCCTTTGCTGATCGAGAGTCCCAACCCGGTGCCGCTGACATTTTCAGGGCGTTGCACACGGTAGAACTTGTCGAAGACGCGGGAAAGGTCATCGGAGGGGATGCCAACCCCGAGGTCCAGGATCTTGAGGCGGGCATTTGATCCGTCCAATGAAGCGATGACTTCGATCAATGAATCCTCCGGCGAGTACTTGCTGGCATTCTCCAAAAGATTGACGATGACCTGCACCATCAGTGTGAAGTCCATCGGCACGAGCGGGAAGTTGGCGGGCACTTCCACTTTGATCTGATTCTTGTCGGCGCGTCTGCCAAGCTGCTCGATGGCGGTGCCAACCAGATCCTGCACATCGCCGGGTTCAAGATGAAGTTTGATCGCGCCGCTTTCAATGCGGGTCATATTCAGCAGGTTGCCGACCAGCCGGTTAAGTCGTTCTGATTCGCCGCGTGCGTTTTCGATCAATGCGCCGCGGGTATTTTCATCCAGCTCCGTAAAGTTTTCATCGAGCGCCGAAAGCGCACCTGTAATGGCGACCAGCGGCGTGCGAAGATCATGCGAGATCGAATTCAGTAAGGCGTTCTGCAATTTCTCTGCGGATTGCAGCAATGCGATCTGGCGATTCTGTTCCTCGAGCAGTGCGCGTTCGATGGCTTGTGCGCCCTGGTTTGCAAAGGCTTCCATCAGGCGACGCTCGGCTTGGGTCAGGTCGCGATTGGCGGTCTCCGGTTTACCGACTCCCAGCACGCCCACCACGCCGCGCGGGGTTTTGAGCGGCAGGTAGCGCAGCTCTGCCGCGGGGAGTGTGTTGGTGTTGCGACCGGCAGCCTCCGCATGACGATAGACCCAGTCTGCCACGGCGAGTTCTTCTTCGTTCAGGGTTAACTTTTCGCTGATCGTTTTTATGACCAGCCGATTCGATTCAGACAAGAGCACGGCGATGGTGCGCCCAAAGGTTTGTTCGAGGTGTTTTTGAAGCGCATACAGGATCGCGTCGTTATCCACGGCGGAGGCGAGATCGCGGCTGAGGTCGTATAACTCCGCCGTTTCCGCTTCACGCTGACGCGCCGCCTCTGCCTGTTCGCTCGCCCGGGCAGCCAATTGGCTGATGACAATGCCAACCAGGAACAAGGCGATGAAGGTGATGATGTATTGCGTATCAGAAACGGCAAAGGTGAAGTAGGGAGTGACAAAAAGAAAATCAAAGGCAAGCACACCCAACAGCGAAGCGACGATGGCAGGTCCGCGCCCGAGGTAGATCGCCGCCACCACGACCGCCAATAGATAGACCATCACCAGGTTGGTCGGTTCGATGCGCGTGCCAATGAGAGAGCCGGCAGCCGTCGCTGCGATGACAAGGAACAGACTCCACACATAGCGGTTGACAGGGCTGTGCAGTTTCAATGGATGTTCGTCGGAAGGGAATGATGGTTTATCACTGCTGGTGACTATATAGACATCAATATCGCCGCTTTTGTGGATGAGCTTATCCACCAGCGAGCCGCGCAGGTATTCCTGCCAGCGTGGGCGGAGCGGTTTCCCTACAATGATCTTGGTGATGTTGTTCTTGTGGGCGAAGTCAATGATGACCTGTGCGACGGATTCGAGCGTATCGCCTGCTGATAACGTGTACGACCGTTCCCCCAGGTCTTCCGCGAGCTGCAAAATGGCGGAGATTCGTTCGCGTTTCTCCTGAGACATTGTGGAGAATTGCGGCGTTTCCACATACAGCGTCATACATTCTGCGTTGAGCTCGTCCGCCAGCCGCCGCCCCGTGCGGACGAGACGCTCGCTCAACGGGCTGGGGCTGATGCATACCAGCAGTCGTTCGCCCGCCGCCCAGATCCCTTGAATGGCGCGCGTCTGCATGTAGGCGCGCATCTGGTCATCCACGCGTTCGGCAGCGCGGCGCAGTGACATTTCTCTCAGTGCTGTGAGATTGCCTTTACGGAAAAATTTCCGAATGGCGCGCGCCGCCTGATCCGGCACATAGACCTTGCCTTCATTCAACCGCACCAGCAGCTCATCCGGCGGCAGGTCAATCACTTCGATCTCCGAGGCTTCATCAATGACACTGTCGGGGATCGTTTCGCGGACGATGACGCCGGTCACCTGTGCCACAATGTCATTCAAGCTTTCAAGGTGTTGAATGTTGAGGGTGGTGTACACGTCTATTCCGGCGGCGAGAATTTCCTGGACGTCTTGATAACGTTTCGGGTGGCGCGAACCGGGCGCGTTGGTATGCGCGAACTCATCCACCAGAACTAATTGCGGTTTGCGCTTGATGACTTCATCCACGTCCATTTCCGGCAGGCGGACGTTGTGATATTCCACCTGCCTGCGCGGCAATACATCCAGCCCTTTCACCAATTCCTCGGTCTCGCTGCGTTTGTGCGTTTCGACATAACCAACCACCACATCCACGCCCTGCGCCTTGCGTTGGTGGGCGGCTTCGAGCATGGCATAGGTCTTGCCTACGCCTGCCACATAGCCGAGAAATATCTTGAGTTTTCCGCGGTTGTGGTCCTCCATCTGGAGGTTCTTTAATAGCTCATCGGGGTCGGGGCGATTCATTTCCATGGGGTTCCAATCAATGCACCTGATAAGGCACTTCTGTGATGACGATCCCGCGCTTGCTGAGCAGGGCAAAACGCAGCCAGAATGCGGTTTGTGTGTGAAGCACATTATGCCAGGGATGTTTTGGGTTGAACTGCGGGACAACAATGGTCAGGCGTTCATTCGACTGCAAAACTCCGCAAAGCTCATCCACATAACCGAGGAAGGGTTCAAGGAAGGTGCGATAGGGTGAGTCGATGACCACCAGCCTCACGCCTTTGCCCCACCAATTCCACTTCCGTTCGACCGCGTCTCGCTCCTCCGGTTCGATCGAGATGTAGACAGCGGTGACATCATCCGAGAGGGAGCGGGCGTAGTTCAGCGCTTCCAGCGCGCCGCGATGCACGCCGGAGATCGGCAGGATCACGCGGTGCCGGACGGCAGGTGGCGGCTCGCCAAAGTTATCCAGCGAAAGGTCGTGCGCGAGATTTTTGTAATGGCGGCGGACCGCCATGAAGCTGAGCACCACGATCGGCAGGAGCAGAACGATGATCCATGCCCCGTCGGTAAATTTGGTGACGGCGAAGATCGCAGTCACAATGGTCGTACAGACTGCACCAAAGCCGTTGACCGCCAGTTTCCATTTCCAACCTTTGTTTTCGGAGAGCCTGGCTGTGGATGGAGTTTGCCCGGCTTTCCACCAATGACGCGCCATGCCTGCCTGTGAAAGAGTGAACGAAAGGAACACGCCTACCGCCCAAAGCGGCACGAGCGCGGTCACACTCGCCTTGAAGATGACGATCAGAAAAGCCGCAATGGATGCCAGCGTTACGATCCCGCGCGAGAAGACCAACCGGCTGCCGCGATACGCCAGTTGACGCGGCATGAAACCATCGTTCGCGATCACCGCGCTCAGGCTTGGAAATCCCGCGAAGGCGGTGTTCGTCGCCAGGACCAGAATGATCGTCGTTGCCAGGATCGTTCCCAGATACAAGAGACCGCGGTCTCCGAACGCGGTGCGGGCGAGTTGGGAGATGACCGTCTCCGATTCGGAGGGGACCGCGCCAATTACACCCAACAGATAAACGATGCCGATGAACAGAACCCCCAGGATCGCAGCCATCCAGATCATGGTTACAGAGGCATTATGCGCGCGCGGTTCCTTGAACGATTTCACTCCATTGGAGATGCACTCCACGCCGGTCAAGGCTGTTGTGCCGTTCGAAAAAGCCCTCAATAAAAGGAACAGGGTGATGGGTTCCGTATGGAGCATTTCCAGCGCAGGCGGGTCGATCACAGTCCCAAGTGTGCCGGTCAGATATTTGAAAAAACCTACAGCCACTGTCAATACCGTCATACCTAGAAAGAAATAGGTTGGCGCGGCAAAGGTGTTCCCCGACTCTTTGACGCCGCGCAAATTGGCAATGGCGATCAGAACCAGAAAAATCACTGAAAGCAAGACGCGGTATTCATATAGAAAAGGAAAGGCAGATACGATCTGCGCCACACCGGAAGAAATAGCCACCGCCGCCAGCAGGATGTAATCCAACAACAACGCCGAGCCAGCGATCAGGGCGGCGGTGGTTCCCAGATTTTCCTTTACGACCGTAAATGCGCCGCCGCCGCTTGGGTAGGCATGGATGGTCTGTTGGTAGGAAATGGTTACGATGGCGAGCAAGACCGTAATGATGAGCGAAATGGGGAAGGCATAACCAAACGCCTGTGACCCCGCCGCAGCCAGGATCACAAGCGTTTCCTGCGGCGCGTATGCGATGGACGATAAGGCATCCGCGCCGAAGACAGCCAGCCCCACCACCTTGCTAATGGTTTGTTGTGGGGCTTCCGCCGTCGGCAGTGGACGACCGATCAGCCAGGTGCGCCACGATAGCTTTTGGCTTTCTTTTACGACCCGATTGAATTTCAGACTACCGTCATTATCTATAAGATCGTCTTTTCTCATATATAGTATTGTATTCCATCCAACCCAGGTTTCAATGATGGTTTTTAATAGTCGGATGGCTCACTGCAGCCCATCAAGAGCCAGGTTAAGCTCGAGGAAATTGACGACCGGTTCACCGAGAAAACCGAATTGACGTCCGGTGGTGTATTCTTCGACCAGCGCAGTGACTTCCGCTTCGCTCAACCCGCGAGCGGCTGCCACGCGAGAGACCTGGTACATCGCCGCAGCCACACTGATATGCGGGTCGAGTCCACTGCCGGAAGCCGTGACCAGATCGACGGGGATCGGCAGCGTATTATTCGGGTCGGCGGCATGCAGCGCATCGATGCGCGCCTGGACCATATCCATAAGCGCCGTGTTCAAGGGTCCATAGTTCGAGCCGGAGGAGCCGGTCAGCGTTTCGGCATTGAAGGCGTTGTAGGCAAAGGCGCCCGTCGCTGAAAGCCTGCCCCAAAAGTATTTCGGGTCATCGAATTGCTGACCGATCAACTCGGAGCCATAAGTCTTGCCGTCGATGACGATCAGACTACCGTTGGCTTGATGCGGGAAAACGACCTGGGCGACACCCGTAACGAACAGCGGGTAGAGCACGCCGGTGATGACGGTCAACAGTACTAACATCGTAAGAGCGGGACGAATTTGTGATTTCATTGTGTAAACATTCCTGATGCATATATCACGAACCAAAAGATGAATAAGACGAATTCCCACGGACGCCACGCAGCCGGGACATGCATCGAGTCCGGGGCAAAAGCGGCGACAGCCAGCAGAATGGTGGCGATTAGCCCAAACCATTTTGCAGCGGCACGTTTCATCGAAAAGCGATCTTTCGGGTCTGTTTGAGCGCGGTTATTCATCGGACCAAAACTCTGCCTTGTATCCTCGATATTCGTCAATTGAAATGAAATGTGAGTTTTCATCTGTCACCTCTACGTCCAGCCAAACCAGACGAGGATCATGTCGATCAGCTTGATGCCGATAAAGGGCGCGATTAAACCGCCGAGACCGTAAATGAGCAGGTTGTCGCGCAGAAGCTGGGCGGCGCCCACGGCGCGATACGGCACACCGCGCAGTGCAAGCGGAATGAGCGCAATGATGATGAGCGCATTGAAGATGACCGCCGACATGATCGCGCTTTGCGGCGTGGCAAGCTGCATGAAGTTGAGAGAATTCAAGACAGGGTACGTGGAAGCGAATGCAGCCGGGATGATGGCGAAATACTTTGCCACATCGTTGGCGATGCTGAACGTGGTCAACGCGCCGCGGGTCATGAGCAGTTGCTTGCCGATCTCAACGATCTCGATGAGTTTCGTCGGGTTACTGTCGAGATCCACCATGTTGGCGGCTTCACGCGCGGGCTGCGTGCCGGTGTTCATGGCAACCGCCACATCGGCTTGCGCCAGCGCGGGGGCATCGTTCGTGCCGTCGCCGGTCATGGCGACCAGGCGTCCGCCGGTCTGATATTCACGGATGAGTTTCAGTTTATTCTCAGGCGTGGCTTGCGCGAGGAAGTCATCCACACCGGCTTCGGCGGCGATGGCGGCGGCGGTCAGCGGGTTATCGCCCGTGATCATCACGGTCTTGATACCCATCTTGCGCAGGTGGGCGAAGCGTTCTTTAATGCCGCCTTTGACAATGTCCTTGAGGTGGATCACGCCCAGCGCCTGTCCGTTGCGGGTGACAACCAACGGGGTGCCTCCGGTTCGGGCAATCGAGTCAACAGTCGGCTTGAGGTCTGAGGCGATGTGATTCCCAATGGATTGGATCAACGCGATCATCGTATCCGGCGCGCCTTTGCGGATCTCCGTCCCGTTGAAGTTGACTCCACTCATGCGGGTTTGCGCAGTGAACGGGATGAAGTGCATGCCGCTCGGCGCTTTCTCACTTGCGCCCATCGTCTGCCCGCGCAGACCATATTTTTCTTTTGCGAGCACCACGATGGAACGACCTTCTGGTGTCTCATCGGCAAGCGAGGCGAGTTGTGCGGCTTCCGCAAGTTCCTGCGGCGCAATACCGTTGACGGGGATGAATTCCACAGCCTGGCGATTCCCAAGTGTGATCGTACCGGTCTTATCGAGCAGGAGGACATCCACGTCACCGGCGGCTTCCACCGCGCGGCCAGACATGGCGATCACATTGCGCTGGATCATGCGGTCCATCCCTGCAATACCGATGGCGGAGAGCAAACCACCGATGGTGGTGGGGATGAGACAAACCAACAAGGCGACTAATACCGTGATGGTGATGGGCGTGCCCTGCTCGGTCGCACCGACGCTATACAGCGAATAAGAAAGCAGTGTGGCGCATACGACCAAAAAGATGATCGTGAAGCCTGCCAGCAAAATATTGAGCGCGATCTCGTTGGGGGTCTTCTGGCGTTTCGCGCCTTCGACCAAACCGATCATGCGGTCGAGGAATCCCTGACCCGGGTCGGCGCTGACGCGGACGATGAGCCAGTCGGAAAGCAGACGTGTTCCGCCGGTGACAGCCGAACGATCTCCGCCCGCTTCACGCACGACCGGAGCGGATTCGCCGGTGACGGCGCTTTCATCCACCGAGGCGATGCCGACGACGATCTCGCCATCCGCAGGGAGCACATCCCCAGCTTCGATCAGGAACAGGTCATTCTTGCGCAATGCGGTCGAAGATACAACTTCGACCTTTGCGAGTGCAGACTGGACATCTTGCGCCTCTCCACGCAGGCGCTTGGCAGGTGTATCCTGACGCGCTTTGCGGAGCGACTCAGCCTGCGCCTTGCCGCGTCCTTCTGCGACAGCTTCGGAAAAGTTTGCAAATAGCACGGTGAACCACAGCCAGAGGGCAATGCCGCCGATAAATCCCGTCGGCGCTTCGCCCTGACCGAGCAAGGCTTGAACCCACAATGCGGTGGTCAGCACGCTGCCAACTTCCACAACGAACATGACCGGGTTCTTCACCATCCAGCGCGGGTTCAGTTTTCTAAAGGAATCCACGATCGCGCGCCGATAGATCTCGCTGCGGAAGGTGGTTGTTTTTTTTGTTTGAATAGTCATTTTCTATTTCCTCTTAGACCTGACAGGTTTCATTGTGACCTGACTCAATCGAACATCTTGCGGAACAGCAGTTACTTGGTCGCAAACGATTTGTGGAAACCTGTCAGGTCTTTTATCAAAACACCATCAAGTGTTCCACGATCGGACCCAATGCCAGCGCAGGGATGAAGCTCAGCGCGCCGACGATCATGATGACACCGATCAGCCAGACTACGAATAAGGGTGTGTGGGTGGGCAGAGTGCCGCTGCTGGCAGGAACCTTTTTCTTTTGCGCGAGGGAGCCTGCGATCGCAAGCGCTGGGATGATCAGCCAGTAACGGGCAAACAACATACACATGCCCAGCGCCGTGTTGTAGAACGGGTTGTTCGCACCCAAACCGGCAAACGCCGATCCATTATTATTTGCCGCCGAGGAGAAGGCATACAGGATCTCGCTAAACCCGTGCGGACCGCCTGTGTTCCAAACGGTTGCCAAACCCAGGGGATGCACCGCAGCGATCGCCGTACCGACCTTGACCAGGAAGATCGGGATCAAGAGCATCAGCGAAGCCATCTTCATCTCATAGGATTCGATCTTCTTGCCGAGATACTCAGGCGTGCGCCCGACCATCAAACCGGCGATGAAGACCGCCACGATGACGAATGCCAGCATGCCATACAAACCGGAGCCGACACCGCCATAAATGATCTCGCCCAATTGCATCAGGAAGAGAGGCACCATTCCGCCCAGCGGCATGTATGAATCATGCATCGAGTTCACGGAACCGTTCGAGGCAGCGGTGGTGACTGTTGCCCACAGCGCGGAGTTGGCGATGCCAAAGCGGGTCTCCTTGCCTTCCATATTGCCGCCCGGGTTCGTCAGGGATTGAGTCTGATCCACGCCCATGGCTGTAAATGCCGGGTTGCCACCCTGTTCCGCCCAGACTGCCAGCGACAAAAACGCGACCATGATGACGGTCATCGTGATCAGGATCGCCCAACCCTGCCGGGTATCGCCCACCATGACCCCGAAGGTGTAACACAACGCCCCGGAGATCACGAGAATGGACAACATCTCAAGGAAGTTCGAGAACGGCGTGGCATTTTCAAACGGGTGCGAAGAGTTGACATTGAAGAATCCGCCGCCGTTCGTGCCAAGCTGTTTGATGGCGATCTGCGAAGCCGCGGGACCGACCGCCAGGACCTGTTCGGTCACTGTGTTCCCATTCGCATCCGTTGTGGGTTGCAGCAGGGAAACGGTTTTGTACTCGCTGAACGTCTGCACGACGCCCTGCGAAGAGATACCAAGCGCCACCACGATCGAGAGCGGTATAAGGATATACAGGGTGGTGCGGGTCAGGTCGACCCAGAAGTTGCCTATGAGTTTGGTGTTATGCCGCACGATGCCGCGGATGAGCGCGATCAGAACCGCCATGCCGGTTGCGGCAGAGACAAAGTTCTGCACGGTCATGCCGAGCATCTGGGATAGGTAGCTCATCGTCACTTCGCCGCCGTAGCCCTGCCAGTTGGTGTTGGTTGCAAAACTGACGGCTGTGTTCCAGGATGAATCCGAGGTGACAGGTCCCAGTCCCATTGGGTTGAGCGGCAACACAACCTGAAGCCGTTGCAGTGCATAAACGGCAAGCAAACCGAACGCATTGAAAAGGATCGCGGCGATGGCATACGTCTTCCAGTTCATTTCCTCATCGGCTTTGACGTCGGAGAGGCGATACAGGAATCGCTCGACGGGACCGAATACCGGTTCAAGGAAGGTGCGCTCGCCCTGATACACTTTTGCCATAAACGAACCAAGCGGTTTTGCCAAAGCCAGCAAAACCACCAGATAGAAAAGAATTTGTACCCAACTATAGATGTTCATCCGAACCACTCCGGTTTAAGTAACGCCAGCACCAGGTAAACGAATAGCACCACGGTGATGACACCTGTGACGATATAGAGAACGTTCATTGTTTGTCCTCCATCAGCCGCTCACAAACCACGATAAAACCAAAGGTGAGGGCAAAAAATAATACGGTTAAACCAAGGTAGATCAAATCATTCATAGCAGCCTCCGATTTCGTCGACTACAGTGTATTCAGATGGAGGTCAATTTGGGGGCAAGGCGGGGATGGGGATTATCAAGAAAGGGTCAAGATTTTGCCAGGGCAGACGATCATGTCGCGTTCATTCTTTCGATGTTATAGTCGGTTGGAAACCCATGTTGACCCCGCTATCTTTCCACACGCAGACCCTTGACCGTCATCCGCACGGTGAAGCCGTCAGGCGCATCCTCGCGGCTGCCATGTACGCAGTAGAGCCGCAGGCAGCCGTCCGCAAATTTATGGAGCGGCAAGGGCAGACTCTCCTGATCGATGGGCAGTCATATCATTTGGATAAAATCGGGCGGGTCAGACTCCTTGGGTTGGGGAAGGCGTCTCAAGCCATGTCTCAGCCTGTGGCGGAGATGCTCGCGGATCTTTCCCCCCGCGGCTTGCTCATTCCAAAACAGACTCCCGTCCACCCCTTGAGCGGATTCGACATCCAGCCCGGCGGTCATCCTGTCCCCGATGAAAACAGTGTGCGAGCCGGTGAAAAAGCCATTCAACTAGTGAGTGACCTCGAAGAAGATGACCTGGTGATCTGCCTCATCTCCGGCGGTGGTTCGTCGCTGATGAGCGCCCCGCAGGCTGGAGTATCGTTGTCTGACCTGCGTGAACTCACATCAGCGTTGCTGGCATGTGGCGCGCGCATCGACGAGATCAACACCTTGCGCCGTCATCTGGATCAACTTAAAGGCGGCGGGCTTGCGCGGCTGGCTTCGCCTGCGCAAGTCGTCAGCCTGATCCTTTCGGATGTGGTGAATAGTCCGCTGGAAGCCATTGCCTCCGGTCCCACCGCGCCAGACCCGTCCACCCGGGCAGATGCGCTGGCGGTGTTGGAAAAGTATGGGTTGTTGAGAAAGGTCTCAGCGGCGATCCTGAAAGGGTTGGACACTGCCCCTGAAACGCCCAAACCCGCTGACGGGTTGTTCCGACGCGTTCAAAATGTCATTGTGGGCAGCAACCTGCTGGCGGCTGAATCCGCATTGATGCAGGCAAAGTCCGAGGGGATTCATCCACAGCTATTGGGCAACGACTGGCAGGGAGAAGCGCGCGAGGTCAGCCGGACGTTGTGTGGCATCCTGAAAGAGACAACGACACCACGTCCATTCTGCCTTGTGGCGGGCGGCGAAACCACAGTCACCCTGCGCGGACGCGGTCGCGGCGGACGCAATCAGGAATTGGCGTTGGCGGCGGTGCGCGAACTGGCGGATGTTCCGAATGTGATGCTGGTGACGTTGGCGACAGACGGCGAAGATGGACCGACGGATGCCGCCGGGGCAGTGGTTACCGGGGAGACGTTTCAACGGGGCTTGTCTGCCGGTCTTTTCCCCGAAACTTTTTTGGCAGATAACGATTCGTACAATTATTTCAGCGCGCTGG
>CAYJPO010000076.1:0-23383 GCA_964372045.1 uncultured Anaerolinea sp. | reverse complement strand
GAGGACGATTTCCTGCTTCATGCTGTATATTATACGCTCAATTTATTCGTCGTTCATCAGACGCGTCCACAGTGCGCGGACAGCGTCACGGTCCGCGTGTGCGTGGCAAAGAAATACTTTCAATGGTCTCTTGGCTTCGGTCATAATTTATGGCTCCAGCTTGAAATTCAAGAATGTGCCATTAATTCGATAATATCCGCTCAAGCCTTTATACCCTAAGAAGAGCCACTTTTGCGTTGAGGGCATCGAAACCGAATTGGTTACAAAGACAGATGGGTTAACGATGCTGGTAGCAGAAAGATCATCAAATCTGAATGATATAGAATAACCATTTCCCTGCTCAATGGCTTGTGAACCTTGAAGGGTCTCATAGTTGGCGGGATCTTTTTGAACAAAGGCGCGTCTGTTCACATCACCGTTCAGGATGGTCATTAATATTCCATGGGACGTTACATCCGGCTGATCGAAAACGCCCATCCAAAGGTCAACATTGCTTAATTCGTGCAGGCGGATCGTAAATGTAACTATCCCTTTTTCTGGCAGCGGCGCGAACAGACCATAAATCTCAGGAGCCCCTTTTTCACGTTCGAATAGAAAATCCAAATCCCCATTTTCTGCCGAGAATACATGTACTGGCTCCTGCCAACAGCCATTTCCCCTTTCTTCCGGCAAGATAGATGAAGGGTATGCCCTCCATAAAGTACTGACGCACCCCTGAATCCAATCTTCTCCTATGGGTACAGGCGGTATGGAGGTATCTGTAGGAATGGGAGTATCCGTTAATGGAATAGCTGTTTGAGTTGGTTCAACAGGCGCAAAAGTATCTGTCGGGATGGAAGAAGGCGTAAGCGTGGCAGTTTCAGTGATCGGCGTGGCTGTGCCACCCAATGGAAGAAGAGGTACATCATCCCCCCATACTGTTATGAGGGCTGCTAGAATTGTCGCAAAAAAGCCGATCCAGGCAACCATAATAGGAACATTTATTTTTTTCGTTCCGTTTTTTTGAGATCGCTCTTCTTTCTGAACTTCCTTGGATTTATCCTTCGCATGAACATTCACCACATTTCGATCCCCGTTTACGAACACATTCTTAGAAACGCCCCCATTGACATTAATTTCATCACCAGATTTATTGTCGGCTTTTTTGTTTTTCATACGTATCCACCATTTGCATTAACCAATCTGGTATTGCTTGATAGTTTCTATGATCTTCCAGTTTTAAAATTATACGACCAAAGACCCCAACTGTCCCAACCAAAATGGAGATCTGCCCCTACGGGTTGGATTTCATCGGGTTTTCATCATCGTCATTCCATCGAAATGGGTTTGTTTCGATATATCGAGTGATATTGTCCATTTCGCGTTCGTTGCGGATGATGTGTTCATAATAATTACGCTGCCAAACCGGAATCCCGTCTGTGCGGCGCAGGCGATTGATCCGCCGTGCGGAAAATGATTTGAATGCACGGATGATTTCGGGCAGCCCATGACGGGGTTTGGTTTTTACGTAGGGGCGGGCCTGGTTGCTTGGCAAATGAACCATGCCTGCATTCGATTCGCCAGGCAAAATCACCCCGCCCGACATGGAAGACCCGCCCCTACCATCATCGATCAATACAATAATCCCATGCGCATGATTCGGCATGATAACGAATGCCCCCAATTCCAAATGACCATAATGATTTTTCAAATCAAACCATGCATCACGGACAATCTGCCCATTGCGGTTTAAGATCATTTCCCCATCCACGATTTCGCCGAACAACCTTTCCCGCTGCCAGGCAACGATGGTCACAAAATACGCGCCGGGCTTGGAATAGTCAAATGCTTTCAAACGGATGGAACGGCGATGATGAATTTTTGGGTCGAATTTTGACATTTTATTTCCCGCATATGGTCATTCGAATCTTTAATTTTCTGGCGTATCCTGAGCCCGCCGAAAATGGGATATTGAAATTATACAACCGAAAACCGCAGGGAGATCATTCCTGCGGTTGATGAATGCGGTGACTATCTGTTTTTTATTTTTTCGCAGGTTTGCGGAATTTGGTCAACACATCCAGCGGATTGCCGCCCTGCCAGAGCGCGAGCCCGTGCAGGATCAGCCCGAGTTGAGAGAAGCCGAACCAAAGCAGAAAAACTGTCAGCGAGAATGAGGCGATGTCGATCCACAAGGGAATGGATTCGGTCAAATCCGCGATCTGTTCGCGCCAGCCTGTCACCTTTTCCTGATAGACATCAATTTCCTTTAGGAAGAACTCCAGGCTGTCGCGCGTCTCGCCGAAATCGCCGCCGAGCAGATAGGACGCGTCGTCGAGCAGGATGGACGCTTTCTTGGCGAGTTCACTCACGCCGCCGATCTCCGACTCCAACGCGTCGGCAGATTCGATCAGGTCGGTCAGGATCTTATCGGGGATGTTAATTTGCAGGAACGGCACCAGGTTCAAACCGAAGAGCGTGACGCGGATGTTCTCCAGCATGTCGCGCGCGGCGATGAGACGCTCGCGGGCAGTTTCCAACTCAGGCAGGAGTTCATCATCCAGCGTGGTTTGGACGTCTTTGAAAAAGCCTTCGGGGTCGTTGGCTGTAAATTGGTTGAGCGCCGTCTCAGTCTCATCGACGATGCGCAGCGTGCGCTCCAGTTCCACCTTGGAATCGCGCAGGGTGGTTTCCGCCTGTTCGAGTTCGGCGTCGATCGCTTCCAGCCTGCTCAGAGCTTCATGGGTCAGTGGACGATTGAGCGCCAGGCTCAGGATGACTCCCACAAAACTTGCCGTCAATAAGATCGAGCTTACCCCGATAAAAAAACCGACCAGTAATTTGCGCGCCATAATGTCATCCTTTCGATGGGACTGGCTGATAAGGATTCTCCGCGAATTCCCGGTTTCAAATCGGCGAAAATTCGCGTGAATTTCGGATAACTTTAGTGAATTATACAACCTGGGCGTTTTATTCACGTCTGACCCCAATTTCCTATCAGGTGAGTACTTGACAAACCGTCTAAGTTAGACTATTATCTAATTAGACATCGGTCTAAATCAGGCATTTGCCTAACATTTACAGGAGAGAGCAGCCATGTCTACACATACTAGCGAACAAGTAATGGAAGAAAAACAGGTTTACCCCCGCACGTCCACCTCAAACGTGAAACCCACCACGCGGAACCTCTTCACCCGCCAGACCGGTCAGGCGCTTATTTCGCTCGGCACGCTCTTCAAGTTCATCCCGCCTTTCAATGAGACCATCGACCAGAGCACCGGTGAAACCTTGATCTCGATCGGCAAGAAATTGAGCAAATAAAAAAGAGGACCAGGCAGACATCTCCATGACAAACACCACCTCCCCCTCCATCGTTTGGGATTTTGGCACGGCATACGAACTTTTCATCAGTCTGCACGTCCTGCACGAACCTGATTATTTCGGCATCCGACCATCCTACGCCGCCGGAGTACGCTCACGCATCCCGGCGGCGGAACGCAAACTGTTGGAAGAGGTGTACCCGATCACCGGTGTGCCGCTGCAATGGCTCACGACCCTCCCCACGCCCAAAGACGCCATCAGCGCGCTCTGGGCGCTCAAACAAATTCCGCCCGCCCAACGCCTGCTCACCCTTCAACGCGTGGACGAAGTCTGTGAATATGACGATAAAGAGACGCAGGAAAAGCATACCCGTATGAACGAGATGCTGATGCGCATTGCCCACGAAGGGAAATGGAAATCTGAAGATACCGAATTCTTTATGAAGATCTTCGGAAAAAAACACACCCTAAAGAAGGAAGCTCTCGAACGGGCGCTTGATTGGTGGAGCCGACCCGAAGACCTTGGAGAGGGATATCTCTCCGCGCTTCAATCGTATTACCAGGCATTCTTCGAGGAAGAGGAAAAGCGCATCGCACCCGCGCTCAAGGCTGGGTTCGACCGTGCCCAGGAGTTGGCAGCCACCTTGAGCTTTGGTGACCTGTTCAATGAACTCTCGCAGGGCCTCCAACTCGGCGGCGAAATGAACGCATCGAAATACATCCTCGCCCCGGCATTTTGGTCCACCCCGCTGGTCTTCTTCGAACGCATCGACAGGAACACCATGCTCCTCGTTTACGGCGCACGCCCCGCAGATATGTCCGTCATCCCCGGCGAAACCGTGCCCGATGGGCTTGTCCGCTCGCTTAAAGCACTGGCTGACCCCACTCGCCTGAAGATATTGCGCTACCTCGCCAATGAAGGGCTGACTCCCTCCGAGATCGCCCGCCGACTCCAACTCCGCCCGCCGACCGTTACGCACCACCTCAAGGAACTGCGCCTTGCCGGTCTGGTGGAGGTTGGGCTCATGAACGATGAAAACCGCTATACCGTCCGCAGGCAGGCGCTTGCCGCTGTGTATGAAAATCTAAACTCCTTTTTGGAAATCGAACCGACCAAAGAATTGGCATGAACCAAAACAAACCCAATCGAATACCCCCCTTCCGCATCTTTAGCGAGTACGGAACCCACATCCGCGCCTTCAAACCGAATGCGCGGCTTTATTTGCTTAACGTCATCATCACCGGCGCGGTGATGGGCGTCTTCCGGCTCATCTTCAACTTCTACGCCCTCAGCCTCGGCTTCGACGAATCGGTGCTGGGCAACTTCATCACGATCAGCAGTTTCGTGGCGCTGCTCGCCGCCCTGCCGATGGGCTACCTGGCAGATACGATCGGGCGCAAAAGTTCGCTAATCATTTCCGCTGTCTTGTTGGCGTTGTCCGTGCTCGCCATGGCGATCTGGAAAACAGAGCCGGTCTTTTACTTGATGAATGCGCTCACGGGTCTGGCTCAAAGCCTGGCAGGCGTCACGATGTCGCCCTTCCTGATGGAAAACAGCGACGAGAAGGAACGCACCTATCTCTTCAGCTTCGGTCAAGGGCTGATGATGACCATGGCATCCGTCGGCAATTGGATCGGCGGCTACCTCCCCACCTGGATTGGACAGACGCAAAACGTCTCCGCTACGAGCAGCATTGCATATGGCAACTCCATCCTGGTTGCAGGTATCGGCGCGGCGTTTGCCGTCCTGCCGCTCATCCTGATCAAGTCGCCGCAGATCACCCGCAGTCAACGCGCGGTATTCGCACCCTTCCAGTATGCGGCGAAGAATCCCGGCTTGCTCACCAAACTCGTCCTGCCCATGCTCATCACGTCCATCGGCGCGGGACTCATCATGCCGTTCATGAACGTGTTCTTCCGCGTGGTTCACAACCAGCCGGACCCTGTCATTGGCACCTTGTTCGCGTGGGGTTCGCTGGCAATGGGCATCGGCTTGCTCATCGCGCCGCCGCTTGCAGACCGCGTTGGCAAAATCCAACTCGTGGTCATCACGCAGGCACTTTCGATCCCCTTCCTCATCCTGCTTGGTTTCTCGCCCATCTTTTGGGTCGGCGCCGCCACGTATTACATCCGCCTCGCGCTGATGAATATGAGCAGCCCGGTCTACCAGACCTTCGTGATGGAGCATGTCGAGCCGTCAGCACGCGCCACGGTTGCCAGCCTCACCAGCATGGCTTGGAATTTCGGCTGGGCACTCAGCCCCACCGTCAGCGGATGGCTGCAAGTCAACTACGGTTTCGGACCGGCATTCATCGGCACCATCACACTCTACACAATCTCAGTCTTCATGTACTGGGCGTTCTTCTGGCGCGGGAAGGTCGAACCTGTACCCGTCTCCGCCTCAGCTGATTGATCACCAAAGAACACACGGAGAACACAGAGTATATGATTTTCTCAGTGACCTCTGTGTTCTGCGTGGTGAATCTTTTTGCACTTTGTCAATAATTCTGGCAAAATGGGGAAATGGACACGTCAAATCATGATGTCATTATCATCGGCGGCGGACCGAGCGGACTCTCCACCGCGCTTCACCTTGCAAAGTTCGCCCCGCATCTGACCTCCCGCATCCTCATCCTCGAAAAGGAACATTATCCACGCCTGAAGCTTTGCGCAGGCGGCTTGGTCATCGATGCGGAGAATATCCTCGAAGCCCTGGGGTTGGATGCCAGCGAAGTCCCGCACGTGGACTCAGGCGAGATCCGCTTTGACTTTGCGGGCAAGGGACTCGGCGTGCGCGTGCCCAGGCGTCATGCCATCCGTGTGATCCGCCGCGACGAGTTCGATCACTGGCTGGCGAAAAAGGCAGAGAGCAAGGGAATAGAAATAAAACAGGGCGTTTCGGTCAAAAAGATACTGCCCGATGAAACCGGCGTGACGGTTGAAACTGACCAGGGAAATTTTCGCACCACTCTTGTCGTTGGCGCGGATGGGTCGAACGGCATCACCCGCCACAGCATCTTCCCGAACGATCCGGTGTACACGGCAAGGGTGTTGGAAGTAATCACCCCCAACCTGCCTCCCGCAAATCCTGCGAATTTTGGGGAGATGCCCGCAGTGCGCAAGGGACGGGAGGGAATCGCCTTTTTTGATTTCTTCCCCGTACCTGATAACATCGCCGGGTATGTTTGGGACTTCCCCACTCAAGTGAACGGCACGCCCATGCGCTGTTGGGGCGTCTATGATACGAACCTGCTGGCAGACCAGAAACGTCCCGCGTTGAAAGAACCGCTTGCCGAGGAAATGAAGCGGCATGGATTCGACCTCAACAAATACGAGATCAAAGGTCATCCCATTCGCTGGTACAGCCCGTGGAATAAAATATCCATCCCGCGTGTGCTGCTCGTCGGCGATGCCGTCGGCGCGGATGCGATCTTCGGCGAAGGCATCAGCATGGCGTTGGGATACGGCGTCATCGCGGCGCGGGAGATCGCAGAGTCGTTCCGGCGTAACGAATTTTCATTTAGCGGGTACAAGCGTCGGGTCGTCAGAAGCGGACTCGGTCAATCCCTTTTCGTGCGCTGGCTCATTACGCAGGTCATCTACACCTTCAAGTGGCGCTGGTTCCAGATCTTGCTCTGGCGCATGATAAAACCGGTCGTCCTTTTGGTGGCATGGCTGTTCATTTTGAATTGGAGCAAAAAAGACTTGCGGACTTAACCGGAATTGTCTTTAAGAACAAAGAGGACGCGGAATATTGATGATTTTCTGCGTCCTCAATAAATTTCAATAAATTCATTCACGATTTTATTCTTTTGATGAAATCCGGTGTATTTAAGCGGCGTTCGAGCAGGTGCGTGAAATATCCCTGCATCAACACCTCCGTCTCTTTGCAGACCTCATGGCTGGGTTGTGCGCGTGAAGCTTCTTTGTAGCTCGAGCGTTGGAAGTGGCGCAAATACTTGAGCGCCTCCAGTGAAATTTTGTCCGGGTTGGGCAAGCCTTCCCCGCAGCGCGGACAGATCACTCCTCCGGCTGTGAACGAGAAGAACTGGTCTTCCGCTTTTATTTCCCGTCCGCAATTGGCACACTCGAACAGGTGCGGACGAAAACCCACCACATCCAACAATCGCATCTCATAATATCGAACGGACAGCCAGGCATCTTCTTCTTTTTCGATCCGTCCCAAAGTATCGACAAGCAAACGGAACACCGAAGGATTCGCACCTTCCTCTTCGTAGGAGAAGCGCAGAAGGAGTTCCACCACGTAGGCGGCATACCCGGTCTTCACCAGATCATCGTGCAGGGGGAGGAATGCGTTGATCGTTTCCACCTGCGTAACGATGAGCAGGTCGCGTCCCTTTGCGAGTTGGACCGTGATGTGCGTGAACGGCTGGAGATGACCCGCCTTGCGCGAGGTCACTTTCCGTGCTCCCTTTGCCAGCGCACGCACCATGCCCTGGTCACGGGTATAAAGCGTGAGCAGTCGGTCAGCTTCGCCCCAATCGGCATGGCGAAGGACAACTGCGGAAGCGCGAAAGGAACGGAAGTCAGTCATGAAAAGTCAGAGAATGGAGAATAGTAGAAATCACGCCACTACCTGCTATTCACTATTCACCTATTTAATTACCACCAAATGCTTCGGCGTAAAGGCTTCGGGGAGCAACTCGTTCACGCTGGTTTCCTTTACCAGTTCACCCTTTCCATTTGCCATCAAGACGATGGTATCCAACCCAAACTCAGCCATCACCTGTCGGCATCCGCCGCAGGGAGAGCCGCCGTTGTTGGTGACGACGGCGATCACTTCGAACTCGGTCTCGCCTTCCGACACGGCTTTGAAGATGGCAATGCGTTCGGCGCACATGGTCTGCGGATATGCCGCGTTCTCCACGTTCACGCCGGTATACAATCGTCCGCTTTTTGTGCGCAGTGCCGCCCCAACCGGATAATGGGAATACGGGGTATACGCGCGGCGGCGGGCTTCATTTGCAAGATCGATCAAGGCTTGTTTTTCATCTTTTGTCATGGTTAGTTTGCCTGACTATTTCTTCTTCGATTTTCTTTCCAGTTTACGAATTGCCCGGGCGGGCATCCCCACGACCAGGGTATCTTCAGCGATATCCTTGGTCACAACAGCGCCGGCACCGGTGCGCGCGCCTGCCCCGATCTTCAACGGCGCGACCAGCATGGTATCCGAACCGATGAAGACATCTTCACCGATCTCGGTGGGATGTTTCTTCTCGCCGTCGTAATTGCAGGTGATCGTCCCCGCGCCGATGTTGGTGTTCGCACCGATCTGGGCATTGCCGATGTAGGAGAAGTGTCCCATCTTTACGCCATCGGCGAGATACGAATCTTTCACTTCGCCAAAGTTCCCCATGTGGACGTGCATCCCCAAATGAGCGCCTTTACGCAAGCGGGCAAAGGGTCCCATATCCACCTCATCCTCCAGCACCGCCCCTTCCAAGACCGAGGCGAGGACTTTGCAGCCGTTCCCGATCTTCGAATCGCGGATGATGCTGCTCGGACCGATGACGTTGCCTTCGCCGATCTCGGTCTTTCCGTGCAGGTAGGTATTCGGCATGAGGACGGTGTCTTTGCCGATGGTCACACTGGCTTCGATATAGGTCGAGGCGGGGTCGATCATGGTCACGCCATTGAGCATGTGCGCATGGTTGATGCGTCTGCACATGGCGATCTCCACTTCCGAGAGATGGATGCGTGTGTTCACGCCGATGGTCTCTTCGAGGTCATCCATCACCGTGGCTTGAACAGCCAACCCGTCTTTGGATGCCAGTTCGACGATGTCGGTCAAATAATATTCGCCCTTTTTGGGGTTTTTTGGAATGCGGTGCAATGCGTCCCACAACCAGTTCGCATCGAAACAATATCCGCCCACGTTCAATTCTTTGATCTGCTGCTGCTCCGGCGTGGCAACATATTCCTCGACGATGGCAGCCACCGTCCCATCCGCTTTGCGGATGATGCGCCCAAACCCGCGCGGGTCATCGGCAACGACCGTCAGCATGGAAAGTGGACCGGTATTCTGCATTTGCGTCTCCACCAATTTTTGCAGGGTTTCGCCGCGCAGCAGGGGCATATCTGCATAACAAACGACAACGAGGTCGGTCTGCCCCTTCAACAGGGATTCAGCCTGCATCACCGCATGACCGGTGCCCAACTGCGGTTCCTGTAGAACGGTCTGTGCCGAGTCACCGAGATATGTTGTCACGGCATCCGCGCCATGCCCGACCACCACAACCGGTTTTTCGGTGGTGGCTAGCTGGATCGCCTGCAAGGCATGCCAGATCATGGGTCTGCCCACAACGGGATGCAATACCTTGGGCAGGGATGATTTCATGCGCGTTCCCTGCCCGGCGGCAAGGAGGATGGCGGTACTCTTCATGTTTGTTTACCTCACCCCCACGCATCCCGATAAAAACAGCAGGAAATGCATGGGGTATATGAAAACAGGATTTGTGCGTTAGCGCATTGCTCCGCGACAAATCCCGTTTGAGAAAAACGTCCGTTTTACGGACAGGTCAGGCTGGGGCACCTGGATTCGAACCAAGATCCACAGCTCCAAAGGCTGGTGTGCTGCCATTGCACCATGCCCCAGTGCGGGCAAAATTGTATCACAAATTTATTGCCCACCAGGAATGATGCCGAGCTTGCGTGCTTCTTCCAGTGAAATAACTTCAGGATTGACCGATTTGTTGGCGTGTTTCTGCGCGGCTTCATTCCAGAAGTCGTCAGTATTTTGGACCTTTGATTTTTGGGTGGTCGCCTGGGTAAGCAAGGCTTCCATTTCCGGGGCAGGTGTCGCCTGGGCGAGTTTATCGGTCTGTTTTTTGGCAAGGGTCTTTTGAGCCGAAGCCGCGGATGTGTTCAATTCGCCGGTCACGCCGATGGATTTGAGCGCCCTTTCCACCTGTGTGCGCAGGGCAAGCAAACTGCTCACGCTCTCAAGGATGTGTCCCTCGGTGGCGAGTTCGCTCCCGGCAACAAGCAATGCATACAGCGGGGTGACCGGGATGAAGAGCAGGTCATGGTCGCCGCCGCCAAACACATGATACGAATCCAACGTCTCTTGATGATTGTGGCGGGCAACCTTGAGGCTGGCACTGTGGATCGCCATCAACGCCGAGATCAGCGAGACCTCCAGGCTTGAATCGCGCAGGGCACCCGTTCGTGCCTGCACCAAGCCGCGTTCATTCAAAAGGAAAACCGCATCGGCTTTGATATCCTGCCGGAAGTTTGCGAGCAGGTCAGAAAGCCTTGAATGGCGTTTCTCTTCGATCTGCTCTCCCGGCTTCTCAGGCGGGAAGATGGTGGGTACCAGTCCAAGTCCGCGTTCGACGGCGTCCAGAAAATCCGCTATGGGAACCGGTTTGTCGAAGATAGCGAGCGCCCCTGCGTTCAGCATCTCATCGCGCATAAGCTTTTCGGTCATGCCGGTGATGAGGATGACCTTGATATCAGGATGCCGTCCGCGGATCTTGTGCATCAACTCCACGCCGGTCATGCCGGGGAGTTTATAGTCCGTGATGAGCATATCCACCTTGTGGCGTGTGGATTCGAGAAGCGCCTCCTCGCCGGAGGGAGATTCGAATATCTTGAGTTCCTTGTTCTTTAAAGAATCAAGCGTGGCATGAAGGAGGCGTAATATATCGCGATGGTCATCAACGAGCAAAATTCTACGATCCATGAACTCCTACTTTTCACCAACAGGTGGGGGGAATGATTGCAGTACCTGAATGAACAAATAGATTATAGCAAAGTTCATGATTCGGATTCTAATCAATTTTGACAGGTCTCCCCACTGCCGAAAGACTCGATATTCCAGAGCGGGTTGGCGGTTGGGTCGAGGTCGAAGCCGCAGACATCGGGTTGAGCGGCGGCAATGCGCAGGCGGTAAAAGAGCGGAATGGCGGGCAGTTCATCTGCAAAGATGATCTGTGTCTCGCGGTTGAAGTTCAAATAGGCTTGCTCGTCCCGCATCGACAACCCCGCGGAAAGACAAGCCAGATCATAGTCTTCATTGCTGAAGCCGCTCACGTTCGTGCCGCTCCAGCCGTTCGCCTCGGAGGGGATCTCCGCGCTGGAGAACCAGCCGCAGGGCGGCTCGATCCCTTCCACGCCCAGGGCATATTCCGCCAGGTCGAACTGACGACCGAAGAGCAAACCGTTCGGTCCCGAAGCATACAGGTCGTTGGCGGAAGAATATTCCACGTTCAGACCGATGCCGCATTCTGCAAGCGAGTCTTCCAAAATATCCACCACCTGCCTGCGTTGAGTGGAGGTCGTGGTGTAGTAGTTCAACTGCAACGGCGTATTGTAGGCGACACCTTTCACATTGATCGCGCGGCGCGGCGTGGACGGATCATCGTCAGCATCGAGCCAGCCAGCCTGTTCAAGCAGAGAGATGCCCACTTCCGGGTCGAAGGGAATTTCGTCGATGTTCTCGTCGAACAGCGGATGCTCCACGGGAATGAACGAGGTCGGGACCGTGGTCATCCCAAAGAGGACATCATTCACCACAGATTGACGGTCGAGGCAGTAGGCGATCCCCTGGCGGGTATAGAGATCGGCGAAAATATTCGGGCGGTCCTTCTGCGGGTCAAGACCATCATCATAGGAAGCAGGTGCGATCCCCATTCCCAGCCATTCGATGGACATGCCGGTCGAGAAGAAGAGCTTTGCCTGTTCGGCGGCCTGCATTTCCTGCAGCAAGCCGACATGGTTTTCGAGGTTGACTGTCGGTTCGATAATGTCACAGCGTCCGGCGATCAATTCGGTCAGAGCCGCATCCGGGTCCGGGATGAAGCGGAAGGTGATGAGGCTGGTCAGGGGATATCCTTCATCCGCGCGGAAGTAATTGGGATTCTTTGTCAGGGTGATGTGGTCGTTCGGGATCCATTCCTCGACCATGAACGGTCCCCAACCTGTCGGCGTGCGGGCGGCAATATCGATGGAGGGCAGTTCGCTCACAGGGAATTCCTCCCAAAGATGCTTCGGGGCGGGCGACCAAAAATTCAGGAAATAGGTCGGGTCAATGAAACCCGGCATCCCGAACCATTGAAGGGTCTGCGCATCTGCGGCTTCGTAGACTTGTGTGCGCTCGGTCAGATAGGGGTTGATCCCGGCGTCCACATGGAGCTGGTACGAGTAGACTGAATCGTCGGCGGTCAAAGGCGTGCCATCAGACCAGGTCAGATCCGGGCGGATGTGGAACGTGACGATCATCTGGTCCATCTCGAGCGATATCTCGCCGTTATACGTCACGGCGCAATCATCGCTGCGGCATTCCGCGGGGCGGGCTCGCACCCCTTCCTCCAATGGGACGAGTGCGCCGGTCGCATCCAGTATCATATCTCCCTCGTCAACCGTGATCCTGACGATCTGGGCATCACCGTTTTCGAGAGATGGGATTTTTGTGAGAATAACTGGCTGGTATTCGTAACCGATGGTGTCGAATGGTCCATCGTAAATGGCAGCCAGTACACTGCGCGCCGCGGAATTCAATTCGCCGAACGGATACAGGCTGTCCGGTTCCTGCCCGAGGCACACGGTCAACGCTGTTTCGGCTGGCAGCGGGGTGGGTGTTATGACAGGCGGCGTGACAGTGGCACGCGAGTCTTCGTTCTGCGTCCGCAGCAACGAACACCCGTTGAGGGTAAGGACGATAACGATAAGGACAGGAAGCAAATGTTTTTTCATAAAACCTGCTTGATCAGAATGACATGCCGGACACGAGATGTAACAAATCAATTATACCCAGCGCGGTCACAAATTGCGTTTTTGAGAATAGGGATAGCGGAATTTGTGACCGTGGCATTATCCAACCATGTTGATGCAGGGTTTTCGTCAACTATTAACGGAATGTACACGGAGGGCGCAGACTATTCCCCTTTGCGGCTATGTGTCAAATAAAAAACCGCCTTGCGGCGGTTTCATTCTTCAGATCATTCTGCAAGCCAGCAAGCCACCCAATGACTCGGGCGGATTTCCTTGAACTCCGGTTCGTCTTGTGAACATTTCTCGACCGCGATCGGACAGCGCGTGTGAAAGCGGCATCCCTTCGGCGGGTTGAGCGGGCTGGGCACATCCCCTTTGAGGATGGTGCGTTCGCGCTTCACGTTTGGATGCGGGATCGGAATGGCGGAAAGCAATGCGCGGGTGTAGGGGTGCAAGGGTTCGCGATAGAGCGTATCGCGTTCGGTCAGTTCGACCATCTTGCCGAGGTACATCACCGCCACGCGGTCTGAGATGTGTTCCACCACGCTCAGGTTGTGCGCGATGAACAAATAGGTCAGACCGAATTCCGATTGCAAGTCCTTCAGGATGTTCAGGACCTGCGACTGAATGGACACATCCAGCGCGGAGACCGGCTCATCGCAAACGATGAACTTCGGGTTCAACGCCAAAGCGCGGGCAATGCCGATGCGCTGGCGCTGTCCGCCGGAGAACTCGTGCGGATAGCGGCGGGCATGGTATTCCTCCAAGCCCACTTTCTTGAGCATGTTGATGGCAACTTCCCAGCGATCCTTGGGATGACCGATGTTGTGGATCTGAAGTCCTTCCATCACCGATTCGCCGATGGGAATACGCGGATTCAGAGAAGCATACGGGTCCTGGAAGATGATCTGCATATCTCGGCGCAGGGGCTTGAGGTCGCGGTTGCTCATCTTCGTCAGGTCGCGCCCTTCGAAGGCGATCTCACCCGAGGTCGGCTCGACCAGGCGCAGGATCGTGCGACCCACCGTCGTCTTGCCGCAGCCGGATTCGCCCACCATGCCGAGCGTCTCTCCGCTCTTCACGGCAAAGCTGACCTTGTCCACTGCCTTGACCCAGGCAGTCGTCCGCTGTAAAAGACCCGAGCGCACCGGAAAATACTTTACGAGATTATTGACCACCAGCAGGTCTGTTTTTTCCCTGGATTGTTTGTTTATCATGTTCATGGTAGTTTCATCTCTCAGATTTTCGTTCCAGTTTTGATCGGAGCCTTGTGCCCCGCGGCGTCCTGGTACAACCAACAACGTGCCTTGTGTCCTTCCGAAACCTCAACCAGATCCGGATGTTGTTCGGTACAGATGTTCAAGTTGTGTTCAACACGCGCCAGGCAGCGGGGAGCAAATCGACAACCGGGAGGCAGGTTGATCAAATTCGGAACGGAACCGGGGATCACGTCCAAACGTTCGCGAACTTCGCCCAACACCGGGATCGAACCGATCAAACCTTTTGTGTAAGGATGATGCGGGGCATCGAACAGGGAAGCGACCGGGGATTCTTCCACGATCTCGCCCGCATACATCACCGCCACGCGGTTCGCCATTTCAGCGATCACACCGAGGTCGTGGGTGATGAGGATCATCGCCGAGCCAAGCTGTTTGCGCATATCGCGCATCAGGTCGAGGATCTGCGCCTGAATGGTAACATCCAACGCGGTCGTGGGTTCATCAGCGATCAAAAGATCGGGGACGCAGGCGAGCGCCATCGCGATCATCACACGCTGCGACATGCCGCCGGAGAGTTCATGAGGGAATGCGTCGGCGCGGCTTTCAGGTTCGGGAATGCCGACCAGTTTCAAAAGTTCAACTGCACGGACCCGCCCCGCTTCCTTACCAAAATCCTGATGGATGTTCAACACTTCAGAGATCTGGTCGCCTGCGCGAAACACCGGGTTGAGCGCAGACTGGGGTTGTTGGAAGATCATGGAGACGCGGTTTCCACGCACCTGCATCATGTCTTCTTCACTGGCTTTCACCAGGTCCTTGCCGTCGAAAATGATCTCGCCTTCCACGATCTTTCCGGGAGCACTGATCAACCGCATCACAGACAGCGACGTGACGCTTTTTCCGCACCCGGATTCGCCCACGATGCCAAGTACTTCGCCGGGATACACGTGGAAATTCACCCCATCCACTGCACGAACGACGCCGTCCTCGGTATAAAAATAGGTTTTCAGGTTCTTGACTTCAAGCAATGGCTTTTTGTCGGTCATGGAAAGAACTCCCGAAACTAAGATTGCTGGATTATAGCAAAGAATTAACGAATTGCCCCTATACCCGGACAGGGATTTCAAAAAACGATCACCCCGGACCTCGAACCCGGCGCGGCAGCCCCGGCATTTGCCCTTCACCTGCAAAAAGAGCCTGCAGACGTCAGTTGGCGTCCGCAGGCTTTCTACTTATACGGTTATAGGATGGAACTAGCGATACTTGTCCTCATCGTTGTCATCGGACTTTTTTTGTCTGGCACGCGTCATCGCCACACCCACAAAGCCGAGCACCATACCGAGTACCGACATTGTATAGGAAAGGAAGTTCAGGAAGAACGTCGACTCCCACACATGGATCACCATGAGGAAGGGCGCAATGCACCCGAACAGCATCATGGCTACCCCGATGACTATTAATCGCTCAGGATGTTCAAAGTTCATTTATACAACCAACAGGCTACCAAATGGTCATCCGCTTGCAGATCATGCGGCTCTTCAACCTCACAAAGGTTATCGATCCGCTTGGGGCAGCGCGGGTGGAAACGACATCCGGGCGGGGGCTTCACCAGGCTGGGCGGTTCTCCCGAAGGGAGTTCGCGATAGGTCAGGGCATTGTTCGCGTCCGGGTCTGAGGTGGCATCCATTAATGCAACGGTGTATGGATGTTTGGGGTTATGTACCAGCGAACCAACCGGAGCTTTTTCGACTATGTTCCCGGCATACATTACGAACACGCGTTCCGAAAAATAGCGCACCGTGGAAAGGTCGTGCGTAATGTAGATCACAGCCAGCTTATATTTTTCCTGCAGACCGCGCAGGAGTTTGAGGATCTCCACACGCACAGAGGCGTCCAGCATTGATACGGGCTCATCCGCCACGACCAACTGCGGTTCAAGGATGATGGCGCGGGCAATGACCACGCGCTGCTGCTGTCCGCCGCTCAACATATGCGGGAACTTCTGAATGAAGTCATCCGCTGGCGTAAGCTTCACTTCTTCCATCACCTTGCGGACACGCCGCTCGCGTTCCACAGGGTCTTTCACGCCGTTGATCAGCAGGGGTTCCTCAAGGATACGCTGCACATTCATGAACGGCGCAAGCGCCCCGAACGGATCCTGCTGTACATACCCGATCTTTGCGCGATACTGGCGGAGAGGTTCGCCTCCCAGCGTACCCACGTCCAGGTCGTTGTATTTGATCGAGCCTTTGGTCGGCTTGTTCAAACCCAGGATGGTCTTCATCAAACTGGATTTTCCGCAGCCGCTTTCGCCCACAATGGCGATCGTCTCGCCGTAATGCAAGTCAAATGTCACACCATCCACGGCTTTAACGTATCCGGCGTGTCCGAAACCGAAGCGCCGAAGTTCGAACCATACGTGCAGGTCATCGATGGAGAGGAGCACATCTCTTGGTTTGTCAGTCATGTCTTGTAGACCTCATTTTGAATTTTTATCCCACACAAACTAGGATGTGTAAAGCCAGCATTTGACCTGAATGCCGTCGACATTGGCGGTTGGCGGTTCTTCAGAACATTTGGCAAATCGTTTGGGGCAGCGGTCGGCAAAACGGCAGCCTTTCGGCGGGTTCAACAAGCTTGGGGGTTGACCGATGATAAATTCGGGTTCCACATTCGCGCGCAGGCGCGGCACGCTCGCCATCAACATGCGCGAGTAGGGATGCAACGGCTCGGCAAAGAAACGATGCGCGTCGCTGATCTCCACGATCTGCCCCGCGTACATGACAGCCACGCGGTCGGCAAGTTCGCTTGAGGTGGCGATATCGTGCGTGATGAGAATGAAGCTGATGCCAAGTTCACCCTTGAGGCGCTTCAAAACATTGAAGATGCTGGCTTGTGTCAGAACATCCAGCGCCGAGGTCGGTTCATCCAGGATGATCAGGTTCGGGGAGGTGACAAGCGCCATGGCGATCGCCACACGCTGGCGCATCCCGCCGCTCAACTCGAACGGATACCGGTTGATGAAATCCTCCGGCACACCTACATGCTGGAACATCTTCTTGACGAGGGAAACAGCTTCGAGCTTGCTGACGCCCAGGTGGATGATGGCAGGTTCCGACACCTGGTCGCCGACACGGATGACCGGGTTCAGCGAGTTCATCGCCGCCTGGGGAACCATGGAAATGGAAGCCCAGCGGATATTCTGGCGGAATTCCTCGTCACTGAGCAGCATGACGTCATTCCCATTGAGATGCACATGGCCGGAATAGGAGACGACGTTTCGCGGCAAAAGGCGCAGAACAGCTTTGGCAAGCGAGCTTTTACCACAGCCGGATTCGCCAAGCACGACGACCGCACTGTTCGCTTCCAGATCGAAATTCACCTTATCCACAGCCTGTACAGAGCCGCGGGTGGTGCCGAAATGCAAGACCAGATCCTCAATACGGAGAAGTGTGTTATTTTGCAACATCTATATATCCCTTAGTCTTGGATTGAAAATACGGTCAAGCGCGAAGCCCAGCAATGCGAAACCCAACCCTGTCAACATCAATAACACAGCAGGCTCCAGCACCCAATAATACAATCCGCGATAAAGGGCACCATCTGCAAAGGCATTTTCGATGATCTTGCCCCATGTCGGCAGGACGGGATCTCCCAGACCGAGAACTGCCAGTGACGCCTCCAAAAACACGAAGGCTGGAACAGAGGAAACCAGCGCCGGGATCAATAACGGGATCATGCGCGGGATCAGGTAGCTGAAAATGATGCGCCTGTCCGACGTCCCATATGCCCTGGCTGCTTCAATATAAGGAGAAACCTTGGACTGCATAAAGACTGCCCGGTAGGTTTTGATCGATCCGGAGAAAATACTCAACAGCACCGTCACACCCAGAATGACCCATATACTGCGGGAATAAAAAGTACCCACCATGATCAGAATGGCAAGGAAGGGCAATACAAGGTTGATCTCGGTGATGCGCTGGATCAATTCATCCACCCAGCCGCCATACCATGAGCCGATCGCAGCGATGACCATGGTCAGCAGGGATGTACCGAGCGCCGCCGCCAAACCAAAGGCAAGGGCGATCGGAGTTCCCCAGAGCAGCGGCAGCATAAGGTCACGGCGATATTGGTCGGTTCCGGCAAGCCCATAAAGAGTTCCATGCATGACGAATTCGACATCAATATCAGAGTCTGCTTCAAAGGTCACTGCAGAGACCTCAAGTTGGTAGGTTCCCTTGACCGGCACAGTGCCTTCGCTCTTGGGTTCGATAAAGAGACCAGTCAACACATCGTCCGTCTTCAGTCTCTGCATAAGCTTTTGGTCTTGCGAAACGCGGAAGGTCAGGTCGCGATCCACCGCAAAATCGCCAACGCGAATTCTTTCCCCGGAAGGAGTGATCCAGGCGACAGAGACAAATGGGAGCTTTTCCTGATACGTCCCATCAAGGTAAAGGATCAGTTCCTGCGGGAAGTCATCGTATTGGTAATCGAACGGATACGTTATTGTGATCTTCGCTGTATCCTGCTTACCGGCTTCGACAACTTTCGTCATCGTGCCATCCGTCGTGCTGACGGCAAAAGACACAGGCTGTTTGACGCTGCTGAAAAGATTCATCCAGGAGGGTGCGGCATACTTGGGATTCTGATACCAAACATCCTCCCCGCCGCGCCACAACCGGGTCGCTTCGTTATACGGGATGGTGATCAGCGCATACGCCGAGACGAACAGCAAAAAACTGATCGCTATCAACCCAAGGATCGCAGAGGGGTAACGGACAAGTTCACGAAAGGATTTTGTAAAAGTGTTCATTGCTGTCCGCTATCTCCACCGACCTTAACGCGGGGATCCACCAACGCATAGACAAAATCGAGGATGAACACGGTGATTCCCAACATATAAGCATAAACAATTGTAGACCCAACGATCACAGCGGTGTCATACAGACCGATCGCCTGGAACAGGGTGCGTCCCAACCCGGGCCACAAAAAGACCGTTTCGGTGATCGTAAAGCCCGTCCACATCCCGATCACAAGCAGGGCGAAATTCGTAATGATCGTCGGCAAAGTGGGGCGAAGGATATAACGGCGCTCGATATCCCGCGAAGGCAGACCTTTGGCTCTCGCCATTTCAACATAATCTTCACTTGAATAGATCAGGAAGAAGGTGCGCCAGTTATATACGCTCAGGAAGAATGAACTAATGATGATGGAGGAGGCGGGCAGGACCAAGTGTTTCAGGACACTCAATGCATACCCAAAGGAAGTGCTTGGCGGAGGAGAATCGACCAAACCACCGAACGGCAGGACATGGAAAATGCCTGCGAAGATCAGGATAAGGAAAATCCCATAGAACCAGGGGGGCGCCGCGGAAGTGGGCGATAAAGCAACGATCGCTTTATCGAAAAAACTCCCATACTTACGGGAGAGGCCCAACGCCAGGAACACACTGCCAAAGAATAGCATCAGGTCGGATATGCCTGCAAGCAAAAGGGTCGCAGGCAAACGTTCAAGCAGGATCAGTCGGACCTGACGCGAACCGCTGTCGCTGTTCATGTGGATAGCGCGTCCGAGATTCAGGGTCAGACCATTGACGAGGTAGGTGAACGAACGGTTAATGAAGGGTTTATCCAAGCCCAACCGTTTTTCCTCGCTCGCGATCTTATCCTGGATCAACTTTTCGCGCGCATCAGGAGCCAATGAGCGGAAAGCAGGGTTGGCAAGGATGGATTGTGTCGTATTATCCCGGATCCCGTTCCGCATAATAGTATCCACATAACCGCCCATATTGGCGATCAAGATCGTCAAATATATACCGATGATCACCGTGACGGCAAGAGTCGCCAACCGTACCAGGGCATATTTTATGACACGCCCAAAGGTAGTATTGGCGAGTGATGTTTTTTTCACCCCTCCGGTCGTGGCTGTAATTGTTTCGGTAGCCATATCGCACCTCAATTCATCATTAATGACTAACGCTCAAGTTTAAAAAGGCATTTCCCTGGGCGTTGTGGTCTTGCATTACAGAATAATGATCTTGCAAATAATACCATCAAACATAAAGCATAATGCCCTAATAAAAACGGATATTTCTCGTAAGTCAAATCGACGAAAACTTCATCATAAGAACCGCCCTGTTTTCCTGGAGAGACACCGCTCATAGGAAGTGACAGGGGCAAGGTTTCCCTTGCCCCTGTCGTTAATCAAAATCGAACGTTACGGGATAGCCACGAATTCAAGCGATGAGAATGCCGGAATGGCGACCGGGAACGGAACCACGGCGGCTTCGATCTTTCCAGCGCCTTCCTGGATTTCCACATCGGCAGGAATGGTCAGGCTGTACTCGCCCTCGGCGACCATTTCACCAGCGCCAACGTAGATGGTCTCACCCTTGTCATTGTAGACGAGGAACTTGACTTCCTTGACGTCAGCAGAAGGATACGGGTCACCAGCCTTGGTGGTCACAGACACAGTGAACTGGGTTTCAGCACCGATCGTAACCTGGGCAGGACCATCCATCACAGCCTCAGCCAGAGGAGGATTGCTCCACGCAGCCCAGCGGTCAGCCAGATCGGGGAAGTCGGCGTTGTTCTTCACCACGGCGATTTTGCCGTTGAGATCAACCGTATCGAGATAGTACGGACCCGTGGCGCTCCAGAAATGACCATGCGCATCGTACCAAGCCTTGAGGGCTGCATACTTGGCGGTGGCTTCTTCAGCGGTCACGTATTCGCTCATGGTGGCGGCGTACGGAATGGTGTTCTCAGCGATCAGGGTGTCGAGCGAGGTGCCCAACGCTTCGAGGCTCGGACCACCAACATAGTTGGTCCATTCCACGGCATTGCGATCAGCCTTGCCGGTGCCATAAGCGGTCAAGCCATTCGCTTCAGCCGCATTACCCATGGCAATACCAGCCCAGGAGGCTTCGCCGTAACCATACCAGGGCCACCAGTCGCCAAAGACGGCGATCAGTTCAGCATCGGCATAGAAGTTATCGGTGTAGGTTTCGATCACGAGCGGGTCGGTCGAGGTGATCTTGAAGCCCTTGAAGGTGCTCATGAAGGCTTCGAAGTTCGGCACAGCATCTTCATCGAAGATAGCACTTTCAGCCTTGGCTTGATCGAAGACCATGATCATGCGCATGACGAAGTCACCAGCAGAGAGGTTGGTGCCATCGTGCCACTTGGTGGTTTCAAAGAGGTCAGCCGGGTAGGTCATGACGATCTTGACCTTGGCGGTCACGCCATCGCCAGCAGGGACGAACGTCTGGGTGGCGGCATCCCAGTCAACCCATGTATCGGCAGGAACTTCGATCGTGTCAGCCGTCTGGAGGCTGATCCAATCGGTGTTGGTACCAACGGGCAGACCGGTTTGGACGGTCACTTCGGCGCCTTCAGCGCGGAGCGGCCAGGTGAGACCGGTGTAGGGATCGTACATCAAGCTGCCGGATTCGCCGGTGCTCTGAGCAAAGCCATCCCAAACCCAGTTGGAGCCGTTGACGGGATTCCAGGGATCGGTGAACAGTTCATTGGTACCGACCTTGAGTTGTCCGCCTTCCTGATCAACAAAGCGCAGGTTGTAAGCGGGCATCTGGGCGGCTTCAATGCCGGAGCCGAGGTCGTAGGTCGTTTGAACATTACAATTGTAAGGAGCATAGACCTGCTGGTCAACGTACCAAACCTGGAGAGAGTCCTGCAGGGAGAGCGGCAGGGCTTCCAAGATCAGTTCGCGGCGCTCTTCGAGGTCGGCGAATTGACCGTTCGCGAGTTTATCGCCAACTTCAATGAAAGCGGGGTCAGAAGCATTGTCGAGGAACAGCGGAATGCCCTGCGGGCTGGAGGGCAGATACATTTCCTGGAAGGCTTCCTTCTCATCGCGGTCGAGTCCAGAGGAGAGCCAGCCGGCGGTATAGACGTGCCACTGACCTTCCTTGGGATCGGAGCCGATCCAGATCGGGGAGGCTTCTCCAGCCGTGCGGTACTGGCGGTCGACGGTGAAGCCGAGGGCTTCAAGCTGATCAGAGAAGTAATCGCCGACCTTCAAGCGGGTGCCATCACCATCGTTGCGGATGACGTGAGCGATCACAAGGGGTTCGCCATTGAAGTTCCACTTGCCGTCGACGAGTTCAGCGCCCATCGCAGGCATTTCAGCATCGATGACTGCCTTCGCCTTTTCGAGGTCGTAAGCGTAGTAGGTCTCGAGACCACGCGCAACTTCGATCACATTGGTGTAATCGACCAACTGGGTGGCAAGGGTGAAGAACTTGGGCAGGGATCCGCCGCCGTAGACTTCCTGGTTGATGTAATCGCGGTCGATCGCCCAGTTCATCGCTTCGCGGATCTTGCGGTTGCTGAACGGGTTGAGTTTGGTGGCGTCGGTAAAGACAGCCGGGTTAAACAACTGATCGTAATAACCGCCATAAGACTGGGCATAGCACAAACCGGAATCCTTGATTTCCTGGACGCGGTCGGAAGCCACAGCGCGGGTGTAGATATCGATCGCGCCAGCCGTGATCTGGGTAACAGCTTGATCAGAAGTCACGGACGAAATGGCAATTTCATCCAGCCAGCCACCATGACGGGTGGTGGGTTCGGGGGTGGGTTCTTCAGCCGCAGGGGCTTCGGTTTCTTCAACCGCAGGGGCTTCGGTCTCTTCAACCGCAGGGGCTTCAGTGGCAGTGCCACCGCAAGCTGCGAGTACCATGCTGGCTACTACCAACAACGCCAGCAAAGCAGACAATCGGTTTCGTAACATATGTTTTCTCCTCCAAGAAGAAAAATTAAAGGGATTGGTTTACGGACACAACATACTTACATTCAACGTCAGTCTATCCTGTTGCACCACCTCCTTCTATTAAATTCAAAAAGCGTCTTACAAACCGAAAAAGAAGCACAGTAAATTATACCCAATTCTATAGTCGCGTCAACGGGAACACCTTTAGGACAATATGTATAGTCCATCGCCCCTCAATAATACCTCCCCCAAGGTTGGGTAAAACCACTCTGGAGGACTGTTTTTGGCAATTTCCATGACAACTTTAATATGATTCTTGTTACAAAAAGATGACGCTTCCTACTGCGGCATTCGCACCCATCGCTGACGATTGGCACTTTGACCCGTAGATTTCGC
>CAYJPO010000075.1:21941-23399 GCA_964372045.1 uncultured Anaerolinea sp. | reverse complement strand
CCGGCGGAGTCTGATGCGGTTAAATCTAGCAGGGATGACCAAAATACAGTCATCCCTGCAATGATTTGCTCTTCGGCAGTCTGGCGGTCTTGATCACAATGTGGATCGTGATTTTAGACCCATGACTTTGCGTCGCCAGGTTTCCCTGGTTTTACCTTTCGGCAGTCGGTCGGTCCTGACCAGCCACCTGCGCTGGTTTTAGACGCTCTGACTTTGCGCCGCCGTCTTTTAACGGTTTTGCTTTTCTCGGCAGTCCTCACACTCATGGCTCAGTTCAGCTTTAGAGTAGGACTTTGCGCCACCGGGTTTTCCCGGTTTTGCTCTTTATCGGAGCATGTTAATTATTGCATAAACCCGCTCCGATTTCAATCACTCACCTGTTCTAAAAATGGTTTCGACCGTCATGCCCCATCTGAGGCTCGGGTCAGAGCCATCTACACGAATGCGAACGGTGTAGAGGATGTCGCCGCCAGACTGGGTGAAGGCGTTGCTGATCTCGGTGATGGTGCCGGTCAGTTCTACGCCGGGCAGCGCATCGGGGATGATGGTGACGGTTTGACCGACGATCAAATTCACCACTTCCAGTTCGGTGACATCGGTGGTCTCGACGGTCCAGCCGCTGAAATCGGCAAGGCTGACGGCGCGGGTTTCGGTGCCCACCTGCTCACCGGCATTGACGTTCACATCGGCAACCACGCCGCTGAACGGAGCCGTGATGACATAGTTAGAAAGCGCATCTTTCGCCGCGTCGAGATTGGCTTTGGCAAGCGCGAGTTGATCGGCATTCGGTCCATCGAGGCTGATCTCGTATTGATACTTCGCTTCGGCTTCGGCGGCGAGAGCTGCTTCGTAGGCTGCTTCCACCTCATCCCGACTGCGTGTTTCCTCTTCCAACTCGCGGACCTTGTCGTTCAAATCCTCCTGCGCCTGTTCGAGATCGTCCTCGGCGGCAGTCCGCTTGGAATTATCTTCGTCAAGGTCTGCATACTTGTCGAACTCATCCTGCGCATCCTGTAAGTCGTCTTCGAGGTCCTGGATGTCGGCTTCGAGGTCTTCAATGCGGTTGTCGATATCATCCACATTGAGGTCTTCCCATTCTGTTTCAGCTTCGGCGCGGGCGATCTGGGCTTGCATGTATGCATTCCAGAGGTTGGCACGGTCGCCGCTTTCATTGCGGAGGAGGGAATCGTACGCATTCTGCGCCTGGAGGACTTGCGCTTCAGCCGCCCCGGCATTTGCCAGCCGTACCAGAACATCTCCCTCGCTGACAGCGTCACCTGCCTTCACGAACACTTCTTCGACAACGCCGCGCGCCTGAAAGGTCAGGTTCGTCCCGCGGACTGGTTCAAGGCGCCCTTCGGCAACGACTTCATCCGATGCTATAACTTCCTGGATCATGTCTGGTTCTGCGGTCGGTTGAGCGCCGCATGCGCCTAGAAGCATGGTGAGGATGGCAAA
>CAYJPO010000075.1:0-21841 GCA_964372045.1 uncultured Anaerolinea sp. | reverse complement strand
CGATTTACGATTTACGATTTTTGAAACTTGTTACTTGTCTCTTATTACATATCACTTTTCAACTCTACTCATACGCCAGCACTTCTCGGATGGTGAGTCGCGCGGCGTTCCTGGCAGGCAATATCGAACCGAACACGGAAAGCAAAAGCACCAATCCCAGCCAAATGACGTAGCCTTGATAAGTGAACAGCACTTCAATAGGCGTTTCGAAAATGGCAATACTTACGATGAACGAAAGCCCATAGGTCAACGGAATGGATACAACAATTGCCAGTAGAAATGAGATGATCCCGATCACAAAGCCTTCACCAATGACCGTCCGCATCACCGCACGGTCGTCAGCCCCGATGGCGCGCATAATGCCGATCTCGCGGGTACGCTCGAGCACGTTCATGCCCATCGTACCGGTCAAACCCATCGCGCCGACGATGGCGGTCAGGATCGCCATGATGAGCAAAAAGACCACCAGGATGTCCAGGCTCTCTGAAACCGAATCCAACGAAGACGAGCCGGATTGCGCCTGACGGATCTTGAAGCCGTTATCACGGAAGTAGTCATCCAGCTTTTCAGACATGGCTTCCTGAAATTCCCGGTCATGTTGAGACGTGACGACGCGGAACGAGTAGGCACGGTCGGTCAGGTTCGTGATCTTTTCGGCGTATTCGAGGGGAGTATACGCAAGCACACCTTCACGCCCGACAAACTTGAAAATACCCACCACTTCCCAAATTTCCTCCTGACCATCCACTCTAAGGTAGAGTGAATCGCCGGGTTCCAAGTTGGGATAATATTTGAGCACGGCTTCGCTGACGGCGATCTTGCGAACATCTCCAGGCTGAATCCACCGCCCGGCTGCGATCATCGGTTTGACCAGGTTCGTCGTTGCCGGTGGCGCAAGCAAGTTGACGTTTTCCGCCACCGAACCATCCGGGTATAACAGCTCGACGCCGATGAACTGCCAGCCTTCCACATCTTCCACCCCTTCGAGTTGAAACGCGAATTGGCGGATCTCATCCATGCGATAGGCGCGGTCAAAATCAAGAGTAACATCCGCACGGAAGTAACTGCCGATCTGCTCGGTATAGTCACGCAAACTAACACGCACGTTGAACACCGCAATGAAGATGGCGCCGCCCATGGTCAGGGTAAAGAGGGTCAATAAAAGTCGGCTCGTGCGGCGGAAGGTGTTGCGCAGTGAAATAATAAACGGGCGCGGCAGATGCATTCCACGCGCAGCAAGAATACGGCTCAGGCGCACCAATGCCCAGTCCAGCCAGTTAACTCGCGGCGTTTCACCTGCCGCATGCGGCTTGCTTTCATCGCCTGCGATGTCGTTGCTCAAGGCGCGCAACACAGTGATCTTCGAACCGTTCAACACGGGGGCAAGCCCGGCGAAAAGCGGAACCAGCAAACCCACCGCCATTTGAACAAAGAACGCCAATGGGACAATGCGATAACCCAACAGACCAAAATTCAGATTGTCCGCAATATATTCCGCCAGCGCATACGCACCCCATCCACCCAACGGAATGGCGACCAGAAGTGAAAGCACCGCAAATGCCATGATAAGCGCCAGGTACATAAAAAAGACCTGTTGATTCCTGCCGCCCACCAGCTTGATCACGCCAATATGACGCAAGTGCTGGCTCAACAACGCGCTCAATGTATTTGCGATCAACGAACTGGAGAGGAATACGACCAGTACGCCCAACGCAAGCAAAATATACAGCACGGCGTTGATGGTATCTGTCATTGGATGTTTGTTACGTTCCGAATAGCGATTACGGATCACCGTATTGCCGTTCTTTTCCAGTTTGTCCTTCAAGTCCGCGCCTAATGCGCGAATATGACCAAGGTCATTGGGCGACTCTGAAACGGTCAAAAAGACCCGGTTGAACAACTCCGGCTGTTTCAGGTCTTGAAGCGTATCCATCACTGTAAAGGCGAAGGGCGGCGCGAGGAAATCGTCAGCGCCGGTACTGGCATCTTGAACGATACCAACCACCATCAGCTTCTTCGTTGTCCCGTCCGCTAATTCAAAGACGAGGTACTCGCCAACCGTGACATGGAGTTTGTTCACGTTCTTTTTATTCAGAACGATCTCACCCTCGCCCGCCTCCGACCTGCCGGAAATGGGTACAAGCAAATTGACCTTGTTCGTGCTGAAATCTTCCAATGCGATCAGGTCGATCGTCGTCCATTGGTCACTGCCTTCGGGATGCACACGGTAGTTGACCACGCGCCTGCCTTCGGCATCCTGAACACCTTTGAAATTACGGATGGAAGACAGGACATCCTCATCGAAGCTCGTCATGCGCAATTCGATGTTCGCCGGGTTATTCGCCGCGTAGGAAACACCCATATCATTGGAAATGATCTCATATGCGCCGGAGATCACGCCAATGGAAAATACGCCGACTGCGATGGAAAACACCACCAGCAGGGTGCGCAGTTTGCTATCCCATAGATCGTGTAGAACTTTACGCCATCTTGGTCTCATAATCACCTTATGTCATTGCGAGGAGGGTGCTTTTCCCGACGAAGCAATCCCATCAATCGCGGAGATAACTCATCTGCACTGCGCCATACGCAACGCGGCGCAAGTGTCGAGCATACATCCTCGCAATGCCAACTAACTACTTCAACAATTCACTTACTTCACCCGCAGAATACGGTTTGATTGTGACATCCTTCAAGCCATCACGCAGGTATTTGGTCACGCGTTCAGGATTGATCGCGGAGGTCAGGATGACCGTTTTCGGGGCGAGTCCGGCTTTGGAGAGAGCACCCAGAACCTCGGTCAGGGGAACCGATGCGATGTTTTCATCCACAAGAATGACGTCGGCGGACGGGAACTTTTTCAGGTCGGTGGATCGGGTCAGCTTGATCTTCGTCCCCTTAAGAAGTTCAGTGAGTAGCGCCGACCAATCATCGTTGTCGTCGATCAGATGAACGCTCTTCACGCTGCCCTGCTGGACGTCGTCAATGGTCACGCGACCTCTCGGCATGAACATGGCGACGGTCGTCCCCTTGCCTTCTTCGCTTACCAGTGCGATATGACCTTGCGACTGCGAGACGACATGCATCGCGGCGGGCAGACCCAGACCATGATGCGAGACTCCGCGCGTCGTGAAGAACGGTGACCAAACCTTGCGCATGGTCTCTTCGTTCATACCCGCGCCATCGTCTTCGATATTGATCTCCAACATGCCACGCTCTTCGGTTGGATGTGCGCTCACTTTGATGGATTTTGCGCCTGCTTCTGCGGCGTTCTGCAAAATGTTCCCGATGGCACGCGTGAGCTGTGTAGAGTCCGCAATGATATACGCGGCTTCGGGATCGATCTTCACTGTGATGGCTTCCGGTGCAATGCTGCGCTGCATGGCGGCGGTCTGAAGCACATCTGCAAAGAGGATGGGACGCGGTCTCATTTCGCGCACGGCACCGATGAGTTGTTCTTTGACCTGGATGATCTGCGTCGCGCTCTCTGAGATCATATCGAGGTCTTCGCGCAGAGAGTCAATATCCACTTCGCCGAGGGAGATCTCATCGCGCAGACGGGCGACTGTCAGCGAGATGGGCAGCGTCTTGTTGCCGATCCAGTGGATGGCTTCGGTGGAGGCGGTCGTCAGCGCTTCAAAGACTTTGTTACGCAAGATCTCGTTGTGCGCTTCTTTAAGTTCTTCGATCAGATGCGCATTGTTAATGGCAACTGCCAAATGCTCAGCCATCGTCAAGAGCGTAGTGATGTCATCTTCGCTGAACGCGCGCTCCTCGGACGATTGAATGGTGACCGCGCCGAGCGTCCGTCCACCGTAGATGAGCGGTAATGCCATTTCGGAACGGGTGTGCGGCAAATGCGGATTCTTGAAATGCACGCGCTCTTCGCCGACGTCGAGCGCGATGCGCGCCTCACCCATCGCAATGCACGCGCCGATCATTGACTCGGTCCCTACTCGCAGTTTGTGACCTTCCGCCAGCATGGCTTTGCCAGCCTTGCCATAGCCCGCGCGCAAAACGGCAAATTCGTTTTTATCGTCGAGCAGAAATACACCAGCGTAATACAAACCATAAGCCTCGCAGATGATATTCACGGTTTGCGGGAGGAGTTGGTCAAGGTCAAGAAGCGAAGCGACTTCCTTGCCGACGCGGTTCGCGGCTTTCAACAGGCGCGAGCGGCGCTCTTCCTGACGATGCAATTTCGCATTTTGGATCGCAACGGCAAGCTGGTCTGCCATCGTTTGCAGGGCGTCGATATCCTCTTCGTGAAATGCCGCCTCTTCGGTGGATTGAACCGTCAGCGCGCCGATCGCCTCATCCGAAACGATGAGCGGAAGTGCCATCTCAGAGCGAGTCTTGGGCAGGTGCGGATTCTCGAAGAAGACCGCCTCTTCACCGACGTCGAGCGCGATGCGTCCCTTCTTGTTGGCGATGCTGGCGCCGATCATCGAGTTACCGCCGATAGCCAGGCGATGACCTTCGCGCAGCATATCGCGCCCCGGTTCGCCGCGTCCGGCGCGCAGCAGGGCGTACTGGTTGGTATCGTCCACGAGAAAGACACCGGCGTAGTAAAAACCGAATTCATCGCAGATGATATCCACAGTACGCTGGAAGAGTTCATACGGGTCGAGAATGGTGGTAATGTTCTTGGCGGCGCGCGCCGAGGCTTTCAGTAATTTCGCATGTCGTTCGATGCTATTGGTCATAAGTTCCTCTTTACGATTTCCGATTTACAATTTTCGATTTACGATTGAATCGTTCCTGGCAGGTTTGCGTTTTACGCTTTACGTATTACGCTTTCAATATCTTCTGAATTAACTCTACCAAGCCTTGCTCACGTCCTTTGACGAAAAATGCATTCGCGCCGTTCGAGACGGCATCTTTGGCTTTGTTGACCTCATCATATGCCGTGAGAATGACCACCGGTAAATTTGCCTTTTGCTTTTTCAGATCCGCCAACAGGTCAAAACCCGCGTCAGGTTTTGGCATGCCATCGAACCCGGGCATGTTCAGGTCCAGTACGGCGATGTCCACTGCGCCAACGTTCTGCGCGAAGACTTCGCTTCCGCCTTTGCAATCCGCCGCGGTCAGCACATCGAAGCCCGCGCGCAGGAGAGTCTTTTCCAAACTACGTTGGATCAACTTCTCGTCATCCACCAAAAGAACTGTCGTCATAATTCCTCCGAAAACAGGTTGTTCATCCATGTCACCCTGAGCAAAGCGAAGGGTCTCTTGGATTGACACAGAGATGCTTCGCCGTACTCAGCATGACATTGTTATTTAATTTGTTTTTCCACAGGCAAACGCACATAAAACGCTGCGCCTTTGCCTGTTTCGCTTTCCAGCCAGATCTTTCCGCCGTGTTGATTGACGATCTGCATCACAGCCGAAAGCCCCAAACCCGTGCCGCCTTTTCCGCCTTTCGTTGTAAAGAACGACACCCAGATTTTTTCCTGAATTTCCTTTGGAATGCCGGGACCGTTATCCTTGACCATCACCTGCACAAAACCCGGGTCAGGGTCGCGCGCGCCCACCACATAGATCTTCGGCGCAGCCACTTTCGTGATCGTCAACGCCTCCCACGCATTCTTGATGAGGTTGTTGAAAACCTGCTCCACCTGACGCACATCCACGTGCGCCATCGGCATATCGTCAGACCACCCCATCTCCACCACACCATCGGGCAGTCCCATGTTGGCGACGGTGTTCGAGATCAATTCCTTCAACGAGATATCTGCATCGTTGCGCTGGCGTGCGGGTCCGATCAAGCCTTCTTTGATATCGAGGATCGTCTTGGCGCTGTTCTCGGCGATATCCAGATCTTCCATCATGGATTCGACACTGACCAAAGCCTGCAAACGATTCGGCTTCATGGCGGACATTTCCGCGAGGATCTGCTTGAGGTCGATGCCCAGCGTCGCCGCCTCTTCCCGGACCGTTTGAACTGCGGCCTGCAACGAGGCATTATCCAACGCTGATTCATCCAACTGCGCCAGCAGCGCAATCAAATAACGGACGTCCTCCCGCACGCGGCTGATACTTCCGGGGATCGGCGCGGCTTTGTTGCCCACCCAGTGGATGGCTTCGCCCGTGGCGGTGGCGATGGCTTCGAAAGTCTTCGTCCGCAGCAATTCCGCATTTGCTGATTCGAGCTTGTTCATTAACTGTGCATTGTTAATGGCAATTGCGATCTGGTCCGCCATCGTTTGCAGGGAGGTGACGTCCTCCTCGTTGAAAGCGTTGAGCTCGTTACTTTGGACGGTCACCGCGCCGAGCGAGATCGAGTTAACCGTCAGCGGCAGAGCCATCTCAGAACGGGTATCCGGCAAAAACGGATTCCTGAAGCGCGATTCCTCTCCAGCGACATCCAACGCGATCTGTGCCTGTTGGGTCAGGATCGCGCGCCCGATCATGGACTTGTCATCCACTGGCAGGCGATAATGGGTATCGAGCATCCGCCGCCCGGCAAGTGCGTAGCCCGCGCGCAGGACCGCCCATTTGCTGTCTTCGGAAACGAGAAAAATTCCCGAATAATAGAAATTGAACTCACTGCACATGATGTTGACCGTGTGCCGGAGCAGGTCGTTCAGATCCAAAATGGACGTGACCATCTGTCCAACGCGCGCAGCGGTCTCGAGTAATTTATGCCTGCGTTCGAGCATGGCGAACATCTTTTGATTTTGCTGAAGCAGATACTTATTGCGCTCGACCGTGTTCGTGAGCTGACGGGTCTTATCTTCGATCTTCTCCGCCAGTTCCTTTTGGTACTCGCGCAGATACTCCTCGGCGTTCTCAAGGGCATCCACTTTGCCATACAGGTATTCATCGACCAGACCTTCGAAATCTTCATCAATTGGTTTGGGGATGAATCCCACCGCACCCGCTGCGAGCGCGCGTTCCTTTGCGCCAAAGGTTGTATCGCCAGAAACGATGACGATCGGCGTCTCGGGCAGAATCTTGCGCAGGCGCGTCGCGGCTTCACTGTCAGTCATGTGCAGGAGGTCGTTGTCAACCAACACCAGATTTGGGTGGGTCTCCTCTGCGAGTTGCAAGCCATCCAATGGATTGGCGGCTTCGAGCACGACGTACTTATCCGCAAGCAAACGCCGCACGAGCGAACGGGATTCGTCGCTCTCGGCGATATACAATACTTGCGGGAGTTTACGCGGATCGGAGGACATACAATTTTCGATTTACGATTTTTGATTGACGATTGCTACAGTTACCTACTGCCAACTGATTACTGATAACTGTTCTCTTCTCATCACTCGTTACTTATCTCTTCACTTTCCTCGGGTCTGACATGCGATGTTCTTCGAGTCTCTTCTGTACGATCTTCCCTACGGCTTCAGCTGTGATCGGGGATTCTTCCATCACGCGCACAAATTCGACGCGGGGCAGGGTCAGCAATTCGACAGGCTTACTGCCCGCCCGTACATTGGCAATGGATTTACCGCCGCGCAATAACTCAATGTCACCGAAGAATTCGTCCGCGCCCAGGCGTGAAAGGATGGTCTCTTTGCTGCGGGCTTTCTTCAAGACCACCTCCACCTCGCCTTTGCGGATCATGAAGAAGCTATCCACTCGTTCGTCCTGCGAAAGAATGGTCTCGTGTGGCTGAAAGATCTTCCGTTGAGCGATCTTGGTGAACTCTAGCATGTGACGGTGGCGAAGCTGCGGCAGGGAACGGGAGATGGTCTCGTCGATCAATTCGCCGTCCGAGAGGATGATGTTGCGATGTGTGCGCGAGGTCAGCGACGGGTCATGTGTAACCATGACAACGGTCTTGCCCAGTTCCACGAAATGCTCAAAGAGTTGAATGATGGTATCTGCCGAGCGGGTATCGAGGTTGCCGGTCGGCTCGTCCGCGATGAGGAGCGGCGGATCACATGCCATGGCACGCGCGATCGCCGCCAGTTGCTGTTGACCGGTCGAGACCAGCACGGGCAGTTTGTTGGCGAACTTTTCCAGGCCCACCAGTTTCAATAAGTCCATCGCGCGCTGCGGCCGTTCATCGAAATCGTACATGTCCACATAATCCATCGGGAGCATGACGTTTTCGAGCAAGGTCAGCATGGGCAGCAATTGGAAAAATTGAAAGACGATGCCGAGATTCTTTCCGCGCCATTTCGAACGCTGACTCTCGGTCACGCCGGTGTAGATATCGTTGTGAGTGACGATGACCCGTCCATCGGAGGGATGGTCGATGCCGGTGATCATGTTCAACAGGGTGGATTTTCCGCTTCCAGACTTGCCGACGATGGAGACGAATTCCCCGCGGTTGATCATCAAATCCACACCTTTGAGAACCGTGAATTCTCCCGCCGCGTTGGAGAAACGCTTGACCACGCCTCGCATTTCGATGATCGCATCCGGGGCGGCGTCGCTCACATGGCGTGGAGCCGCTTTGTGCGGAGTCCGCGCCGTCCCCGAATGGGGATGCGATGTCTTTCTGGGATGATGAGTCGTCGGCTTGGTCATTTCTTGCGGCTCCTCTTCGGCTTGTCATCCGATTCTATTTTTGCAGCCAATTCCCCATCGACGAGGGTCAAGGAACGAGTGAAGCGGCCCGCCAATCCCATATCATGCGTGACCATGATGATGGTCTTACCGCGATCCACAGCCAGGTGCGAAAAGACATCGAAGATGTGGTCGGCGGTGAGCGAGTCCAGGCTGCCGGTCGGTTCATCCGCGACGAGGATATCCGGATCGTTCGCCAGGGCACGCGCGATCGCCACACGCTGCTGCTGTCCGCCGGAGATGAAGGCGGGAAGTTTATCGGCATGCTCTTCGATCTCAACCAGCCGCAGAAGTTCCAGTGCACGTTCACGCGCCTGACGCGGTTTGAAATCTCCGGAGAGATCCATGGGAAGCGTAATGTTCTCGACAAGTGTAAGCATGGGCAGCAATTGGAAGGACTGATAGACCACGCCCATCGTCCTGCCGCGCCAGCTCGCTTTTTCATCTTCGCTCATGCCATGCACAGATACGCGTTGACCGCCCGATGTGACGATGACTTCGCCTTCAGAGAGACCGTCCACGCCATTGATCATGTTGAGCAGCGTGGATTTACCCGCACCGGACTTCCCCACCACGCCGAGAAATTCCCCCGCGTCCACGGTCAGGTTGACGTTCCTTAACGCCGGGAAATCCCCTGCGGCGGTTGAATAGGTTTTACTTACATTGTGTAGTTCGACAATAGGATTAGGCATAAGGTTAACCAATTAATTTTACCCCTTTTGTGCAATTTACCGCAAAAGGACGGCTTTCAAATGGCTTTCAAGTTCAGAGCAAGGGTTATAACATGCCAATGTAAAAATACGGTTAACTCTTTGGCTCAAATTCCCCGGGGTGATTGAAATGTCAATTCCTAAGCAATCAAGAAAGCGACGGTGGACGATGGACCGAAGGCCGTCCACTGTCCACCGTCGCCGAAAATCCAACTACCATTCCCGTAATAACGCAGACAGCAATTTCACGCGTTGGGGAATACTCCCTGCAAAGATGTATTCGCGTTCCGAATGATAGCCTTCGCCGATCGCGCCGAGACCATCCAGCACTGGGATGCCAAGCGGCGCAACGAAGTTCGCATCGGAAACACCGCCTGTACCGCCTGCTTTGAGTTCCATACCAACGCCCACCGCAATCGATTTGGCTTTCTCGAAGGTGGCTTTCATGCGTTCATCGAACGGCATCGGTCCGCGATTCAATCCGCCTGTCACTTCAATGGAAGTTCCATCCAGCACAGGTTTGAGATTCCGCATCAGGGCATTCACGCGCTCCCATTCGCCGGGCTGCATCAGGCGCATGTCCACTTCGATGCTGCATTCATCGGGCACCACATTGGAAACCGTCCCGCCATTTATCACGCCGACATTGAGCGTGGTCTGCACGGAGTAATCGGTCATTTTTTGGATCGCCAGAATCTGGTGCGCCATTTCTTCGATGGCGTTGCGTCCCTTCTCATGGTCGCCACCTGCATGCGCGGCGCGTCCTTTCGTCTTGACATGGAATCCACCGCCGCCCTTGCGCCAGGTCTTCAACGCGCCATCCATCATGCCCGGTTCCATAACCAGCACCAATTCAGATTCCTGCGCAAGCCGCTCGATATGCTCGCGCGAGGTGTGACTCCCGATCTCTTCATCTGATGTGCAAAGCAAAGTGACAGGACGGGTCATCCCATTTTTGAGCGCATCTTCGATCCCGGCAAACGCGATGACAATACTGGCTTTCATATCCGAAACGCCGGGTCCGAAGATCTTGCCGTCCGCTTCACGATAGGGCATCTTTGCGAGAGTGCCTAAAGCGAAGACAGTGTCCATGTGACAAAGCAGGAGGATCGGTTTGCCAATTCCATCCCAGCGGGATATGACGTGATCGCCTGTGTTTTGATTCGGGATGGTCTCGACTTGCGCGCTAAGTTTACGCGCTTCATCCGCGACGATAGCGCCGACACGATCCACAGCGGATCTGTCGCTGGAAGGGGATTCTGTTTCTACGAGAAGTTTGAGGAGGGAGAGGGTGTCCATAGGGTGAAGTATCCAGTTGTCAGTATTCAGTTATCAGTGAGTGGCTATTTCAAAATGAAGACGGTGATTCCGGCAATGAGGCAGTAGGCGGCGAAAACGTAAAGCGAATGTTTTCGGAGGTATGCCATCAGCCAGCGGATCGATACCCAGCCAACGATGGCAGAGGTGATAAATCCGGCGATGAGGATCGGTAGAAATTCGGTCGTGTTCGGCAGCAGAATGGCTTGCACCGTTTCGTAGGCTCCCGCCGCCAAAAGGATGGGAGCGGACATCAGGAAGGCGAAGCGCGCGGCTGAGGGGCGATCAAAGCCGCGGAACATCGCTCCTGCCATCGTCGAGCCAGATCGGGATGCGCCGGGGAAGATCGCCAGCACCTGAAACAAGCCGACCAAGAGCGCATCCAACCAGGTCGCTGATTCCAGTGTACGACTCTTTTTATCGAAATACTCAACTACCGAGAGCAAGAGGGCTGTGAACAGAAGGCGAATGCCCGCCCACAAAAGCGGATCGCCCGCCATGTCTTTGACAAACCGGTTGAGGACAAATCCCACGATCCCCGCCGGAATGGTGGCAACGATCACCAGCCAGCCAAGACGGGCATGAAAATCTTCGAATGGTTTTTTGTTCTTGATCCCAAGCAGGAAGGCTTTTGCGATCTCCCAAAAATCGCGCCAAAAGAAAATCAACAAAGCCGCAACGGTTCCCAGTTGAATGATCACGTTGAAAGCAAACGTGCGATCATCGGCAGGAAGCCCAAGCAAATAACTGGAGATGAACAAATGCGCGGTAGACGAAACTGGGATGAACTCGGTTAGTCCCTGAACGATACCGAGGAGGATGGCGTGGAATAGATTCATAAGATGGTTAATGGAGGATGGTTAATGATGATAGGTTAATGATTTGACGAGTCTTCATTTAGCGGCTCGATTAGATATGTCTCGGGTTCTTCGCGAACAGTATAACCTGCTGGAAAATCCTTTTCGCCCTGTTTGGAACGTTTGAGGTAGGCAATGTAATTGTTCAATTGTTTTCCAATCGATTCGGCTTGAGATGTAAAACGGGAATAAGTTTCATCAGGCAAATATCCAAGTTCATGAGCAATCGCCATGTGGCTCTGAACTTCAGTCAAAGAACCACGGGCATAATAGCAAAAACGAACATTGTCGAGATAATTGTATCTTCCATGTCCTTCAGCAATATTAGCAGGCACACTTTGAGCAGCGCGTTTCAATTGAGAAGATAAATTCCACTTTTCATCCGCAGGCAGGTGAGGGACAACTTCCTTATAAATCATGACGGCAAAGTCCTTCGCCCTCACCCACACATCCAATTTATCAAGATTCATCACAGTCACAATAATCCTCCATTAACCATTCTCTATTATTCCTGAATTTTTCTTTTCGCATTATTTGACCATTGTCCCAACATTTCGGGCACGCGTGATTCGAACGTTCCATCTGCGATGTAAATTCTGATCTGCTCCATCAGGCGGATCAACGCCCGTAAATTATGGATGGATATCAAAGTACCTGCGAGGAGTTCCTTTGCAACAATCAGATGACGAATATAAGCGCGCGTGAAAGTCTTACAAGCATAGCAATCGCACGTCTCGTCAATGGGACGTTCATCGCGCGCAAAGGTAGCGTTCATCAAATTGAGTCGTCCTTCCGGCGCAAAGGCGGAATGATGCCGCGCCAGACGAGTCGGCAGGACGCAGTCGAAGATGTCCACGCCGCGCAAGACGCCGTTGATAAGGTCTTCGGGTGTGCCGACACCCATCAGATAACGCGGTTTGTTTTCGGGCAATAATGGCGTGACCACATCCAGCGTGTCATGCATTTCCTGCTTGGTCTCCCCCACCGACAATCCGCCGATGGCGATGCCGGGCGTATCGAGCGAGGCGATGAATTTTGCAGACTCCGCTCTCAGCGTGGAATCCACTCCACCTTGCACGATCCCGAACAAGGCTTGGTCTGACCGGGTCTTGGCTTTCAGTGACCGCTCCGCCCAGGAATGAGTGCGCCGCATCGCAATTTTCGAGTATGCCAGATCGTTCGGGTCGGAGCATTCGTCGAACGCCATGATGATATCCGCGCCGAGGTTCTCTTGAATGGCAATGGATTTTTCCGGCGTGAAGCGGTGCGTTGAACCGTCAATGTGGCTTTTGAACGTCACACCGTCATCGTCGATCTTGCGGGTTTGCGCGAGCGAAAAAACCTGAAAGCCGCCCGAGTCGGTCAGCATGGGTTTGTGCCACTGCATGAACTTGTGCAAACCGCCCATATCACGCACAAGCTCGTCGCCTGGGCGTAGATACAAATGATATGTATTGCTCAAGACCAGCGAAGCATTGATGTCTTTAAGATGCTCAGGCGTGAGCGTTTTGACCGTTGCCTGCGTGCCCACTGGTGCAAAGACCGGCGTGATAAGGTCACCGTGCGGCGTGGAGAATATCCCCGTGCGGGCACGGTTATTTTTTGCTGTGATCTGATAGGAAAACATGAGATGATTATACGATACTAAGATGGATGGCACTCTGCCAGAGCGATGTATATTGAACGCGGGAAAAAATTGTGACTTTGCCGAAATTGTTCCATCCGAGTTCTTAACGCAAAGGCGCAAAGACGCGAAGGAAAAACCAAAGAAAACCGCAATTAATAACCGCGCCAAGTATGGCTATTTTGCTATTGCAAATAGACACTTCAGATATGCGCCTTCGGTAAAACAGATCGGATGATCGAGAGCATGACCGGTGCGCTCGAACTCGGTCAACGTTCGCCCCGCTTCTCTGGCGGACCCGTGAACGGAGTCGAAAAACGATTCAGAGTCTACGCGGCTGGAGCAGGAGGCTTGCACAAGCACGCCACCATAACGCAAGACACCCAAGCCGAGACGGGTCAATTTGCGATATGCTGACAGTGCAGACGCGATCTGTTTTTCATTTTGCGCAAACATGGGCGGGTCGATGATGACCAAGTCAAACAGGCGTTTTTGTGACTCCATGCGGGCGAGGACTTCAAAGGCATCTTCAGCGATCGCCTCGTGTGATGCGGCAGCGACGGTGGGAAAATGCCGGTTGTGTCCCATATTGCGGATGGCGGCTTCGGTGGCATATGGGCTGATATCCACGCTGACAACTTCCTTCGCTCCCCCGCGCGCGGCGTAGACGGAAAATCCGCCTGTGTAGGCGAATACATTCAACACAGATCTGCCATTGGATAATTTTTCAACTCTTGCGCGATTCTCGCGTTGGTCGAGGAAGAAGCCGGTCTTTTGCCCGTGAATGGGATCAGACTCAAAGGTGAGACCATTTTCATTAAACAGGATCAGGCTCGGGGGAGTCTGAAGCGAGAGCGCCATCCCATCTGTAAGGCTGTACAAAATATCTGCCTGCTTTTGAAGCGAACGGTTGAGTCGCAAAATCAAATGATCGGCGGGGCTGACCTGCGCCAGCGCGTCACAAAATTCTTTGAGGTGCGGGATCCAGGCGGGGGTGTAAAGTTTCAAGACGAGGGTGTCTGCATAGCGGTCAATGACCAGACCCGGCAAGCCGTCATTTTCACCGTGGACGAGACGATAGCCTGTGGTGTTCTGCTTTTCCAAGGGCGCGCGCAACTCGGCTGCACTTTTTAGTTTATCCAGAAACCAATCCGCGTTGATACCTCCCGGCTGACGGCTTTGCAGAATGCGCACACGGATCGCAGATGTGGGGTCGTACAAACCAATGGCGAGAAATTTGCGCTTGTCATCGAAAATGACCGCCAGGTCGCCGGGCGCACCCGAATGACTTTGCTCAGTGATGGATTGATCGAAGACCCAGGGATGTCCCTGCCGCAAAGCGCGTTCCGCGGGTGGGCTGATGCGCAGCGCGATCCGTTTTGCAGACGGGCTGGGAAGTTGTGACAGTAAATTTATGAAGTCCATTGTGGACGGGATTATACAGTAGGGTGGACAACCCCCAGATTTCACGACAGACATCTACATCCAAATTCATTACAACTCCTTCTTTACACATTCTTCATAAATCCTTTTTCAAGTCTGTACAAATAAAATTTACACTGTGACCATAATACTTTTCGGAGGAAAACATGGTCACACTCTTTGGAAAACGCTTTCGGCTCTTCCGCCCGCGCACGATCTGGATCCGCCGCGTGGTGCAATGGTTCTTCTTCATTCTTATCGCGTTGATCGCGGTCAATCACACCCTGGCAGAAAGCGGAATGGAAATTCCATTCCTCGCCAGCGCATCGCTTCATGCGGTCTGTCCGTTTGGCGGCGTGGAGACGCTGTACACCTTACTTTCCAGCGGATTGTACGTGCAGAAAATCCACGAATCCTCGCTGGTGCTGATGGGCATCAGCTTCATCCTCGCCATCTTGTTCGGACCTGTTTTCTGCGGCTGGGTCTGCCCATTGGGAACAGTTCAGGAATGGGTCGGCAAACTGGGTCACAAGATCTTCAGACGCCGCTATAACCACTTTGTCCCAACCAAACTCGACAGCATCTTGCGCTATGCCCGCTACGGGATTCTAGTGTGGGTTTTGTATGTGACGGCTCAAAGCGGATCGCTGCTCTTTCAAGATTACGACCCTTACTTCGCGCTCTTCAACTTCTGGAGCACCGAAGTCGCGCCGACGGCTCTGCTTGTCCTCGGCGTGACGCTCATCCTCTCGGTCTTTGTCGAACGCCCGTGGTGCAAGTATGCCTGTCCATACGGAGCCGTGCTCGGCATCAGCAATCTCTTCCGTATCTTCTCCATCAAACGCGCTGAGTCCACCTGCAAAGCCGACGGCGCTTGTTCCATCCTGTGCCCCATGAACATCCCGGTTGATTCGGTCAAGGTCGTGCGCGACCATCAGTGCATTTCCTGTCTCGAATGTACGTCCGAAGCCATCTGCCCCGTCGCCAAAACCGTCGTCTTCACCACCGGAGGTGTGGAATGATCCTGACTTCCAAACCCCTCGCCATTTCGATCGTTGTCATTCTATTCGGCGGCATCGCCATCTCATCCGCGCTCGGGTGGTGGCAGACCGAATCCACCAAAATGCCCGCAAACTACACCGAGGGCGAATTCGCCGGTCAAGCCAACCCGGCGGATATCCGTGGCTCGTACACTTTCGGCGACATCGCCAACTCGTTTGACGTCACACCCGAGATTCTCGCGCAGGCGTTCCAGGTCACAACGGATGATCCCGCCGCATTCGCCATCAAGGAACTTGAAACGATGTATCTCAACAGCGGCTATGAAATTGGTACAAGTTCCGTCCGTTTATTCGTGGCGTACTATACCGGCTTGCCGTTCGACACCACGGGATTGGCAATCTACCTGCCCAGCCCGGCTGCGAAAATCCTGCTCAATCACGCAACTCTCACCCCGGATCAAACCGACTACATCAATACCTATACAGTGGATGTAGTTCCCGCATCGCCCGTCGACGGGGAAGCTGAGTCAACTCTCAGTGAAGACTCTGCCACTGAAAGCGAATCCACTCAAACGGAGTCCGAAGCGGAGGAGTACGTCATCAAAGGCAAGACCACCTTCGGAGAGTTGATCCAATGGGGAGTCCCGCAGGACGTCATCGAAAATATCATTGACGCATCCATGCCCGACCCGGCGATGAAAATCAAAGATTATGCCGCTGCCAATGGCTTGGATTTTGAAACGATCAAAATGACATTACAGCTTGAAGTTGACAAAGTGAAGTAACAAAAAAAGCGCCGCTCACTGCGGCGCTTTTTTTGTTCAAGGAAGCTGTTCTTTCTTTTCAAGATCGGTCAACAACAAATCCAGCGCACCAACGGAGATCTGCAACTCGCGCAAAGAAATACCAAGTGAGATGATCATCAAAACCAACGCAACGCCGAAACTCCAAGCGCCGCCGGTATACCAACCTGCAAATATGGCGAACATGCTAACCACACACAACAGCAAACTCAACACACCGAAGATCTGCATATTACGGATGAGATAGACGCGATAACGCAGGTTGTCGATCTGTGCGAGCAGATTGTTATCCTGCTTCTCATGATAGCGGTCGTACAAGTTGCGGATGATCGTGGCAAGCGTCAAAAAACGATTCGTGTATGCCAGCATCAACAACGATACAGTGGGGAACAACAAAGCTGGGGTGGTTAGTGAAAAATCCATAATCCCTACGTTATACCAAAACTGACCTTTCCTGCATTGATCAAAAGCATCGGCACATGCATGCTGAACTGTGGAAGATATATACTGCTGATATCCGCGTCATAGACTGACATCCAACCTGCGTGCAAAACCTCGAGGTTGGTCGCCATGTCGCTTTGCGTCGAAATGCGGATCTTGCCTTTGAGCGTGAACGAACCGATCAGCAGGTCCACAATGTGCATGGCGCGGTTCAACTCACTGGTGTCGAATTCCATGGCTTCCTGCGCAGGTGGCACAAGATGATACGCGATCACATCGTTCATGGGTACGAACATTTCAGAAAATGTAAGGCTCTTCGGCTGCTGTCCCTCGAACACAAGCACGTTTGCATTTAATAAATGGATGTACTTTAAAACCGTCTGCGAGCGGATCCACAGACTTGCCCGCAGATTCTCCATCATCACGATCTCCCCGCGTACGAACATATTATGCGTATACACCACCACTGGGACGCTCTTTTCATCAGGCGCAAGCGGTTTCATAATCTCTCCTTGGCTCACAACTCATTATACAGCACCCTTGAATCTGCCTCACGGAACGTTTATACTCCCATGCCATGCAACCGAACAGCAAACTCTGGAACATCATGCCGCCCATTACGCCCGAAGCGGATACGGCGCTGATTGCCTTCCCGCCGATCTTGCGGCAGGTTCTTTTCAACCGTGGCTTTGCCACCGACGCCGATGCGCGTTCATTTTTGCGTGCCGAACCCAACTTCAACACCGACCCATTTCAAATGACCGGAATGAGCAAGGCAGTGGATCGCATTCGTTTTGCGATCCAACACAATGAACCCATCGCCATCTACGGCGATTATGACGTGGACGGAGTCACCGCCACGGCTTTGATGGTCGAAGTCCTGAAAAACCTCGGCGCGGATGTGCGCGGCTATATCCCAAATCGCTTCGAAGAAGGCTATGGTCTCAACAACAATGCATTGGATGAATTGAAAGCGGATGGGGTCACGCTGGTCATCACCGTAGATTGCGGCATCCGCTCGCCAAGTGAAGCGCTTCACGCCCAGACTTTAGGGCTCGATCTCATCATCAGCGACCATCACCATCCCGACGGCGAAAACCTCCCGCCCGCTTTCGCGGTCATCAATCCCAAACAGCACGGCGACGTATATCCCGATAAAGACCTGGCTGGCGTAGGAATTGCATACAAGATCGCGGAAGCATTGTTGAGTAACGAGGGACAAGGGACAAGTAATGAGAATCGAGAAACGAGTACTGAGAATGGAAAGAACTCATCCCTCGTTACGCTTAACTCATTCCTCGACCTGGTCGCCCTTGGAACCGTTGCTGACCTTGCTCCGCTTGTCGGCGAGAATCGCGTGCTGGTCAAAAATGGACTTCGCCAGATTCGGCAGACCACGCGGCAGGGATTGTTCTCGCTGGCAGCAGTCTCGGAGGTTGCCATTCAAAAGGTCAACGCCGGGCATATCGGCTTCATGCTTGGTCCGCGTTTGAATGCGGCGGGACGATTAAAAGAAGCGCTGGCATCCTTTGAATTGCTGACCACTACCGAAGTCTTCCGCGCCGGGGAACTTGCCCAGCAGTTGGACATGCAGAACCGCGAACGCCAACGCATCACGCGCGAGATGCAAGTCCGCGCCGAGGAGATCGCCCTGAGCGACGACCCGGATGCCTATCTGCTTTTTGCGGCGGATGAGAACTTTAATTCGGGCGTGGTCGGGTTGGCAGCCTCACGCTTGACCGAAAAATATTATCGCCCGTCTGTGGTTGCCTCCAAAGGCGAGGAAGAGGCGCGTGGCTCGTGCCGCTCGATCCCCGAATTCCACATCACCGATGCGCTTGACCAATGCGCGGATTTGCTCGTCCGGCACGGGGGTCACGCCGCGGCGGCTGGCTTCACCGTGCGGAACGAAAAATTGCCGGAGCTGGTCGCGCGTCTGAAATCCATCGCCGAGGAAAAACTATCCGGCAGTGACCTCAAGCCCACGGTCACGGCAGATGCGGAAGTGTCGCTCACGGATGTCCGCCCGGAGTTGTACGAGAAGGCGTTGAAATATCTCGAACCGACCGGCTATGGAAACCGCGAAGCATCGTTTGCCGCGCGGAATGTCAAAGTCAAAAGTCACCGCACCGTCGGCGCAGACGGGAAACATTTAAAGTTATCGCTCGAAGATAAAAAGGGATTCTCGCACGACGCCATCGGCTTCCGGCTCGGTGACTGGCACAAGTCCATGCCTGCGCGCGTGGATATCCTCTTCACCTATGAACCGAACGAATTCAATGGGCGGGTAAATTATCAATTGAATTTAAAAGATCTGAAGCCTTCGGGTGGATAAGAAAAAAGACAGCCGGTTGGCTGTCTTTTTCTATTACCCTTTTTGTACGGGAAGCTTCGCACGCTTCCATGCGATCATTCCACCTGTGACATTGAACACGGTAAAGCCATCCTTTGCAAGCGCCTTCGAAGCGGACCTGCTGCGACTGCCCGAATGGCAAATACAGACGATCTCACGCCCTTTCGGGAGCTCCTGCATACGCCGATGGAGTTCATTCAGCGGAATCAGCTTCGCGCCGCTGATGTGACCGGAGCGAAATTCATCCGGTTGACGCACATCCAAAAGGAGCGGCTTTTTTCCGAACTTCAGTTTTTCGTTTAATTCTTCGGCGGTAATGCTGGGCACAGACGGCCCGAAAAGATTGGATAAGAATCCCATACGATACTGCCCTCCAAGGCAAATCTAGTCTCTCATCATTGTGAGCAGGATGCTCTGCCAGCACTTGCGTACTGGGCAAGTGTCACGACGAAGCGATCTCCTCTACAAATTTGGAGATTGCTTCGGGTTGTCACCCTCGCAATGACGGAATACCTTACTTTTTATTCAACTCGTCCGCGCGTTCGGGGATGGTGAAGTTGTTGATGGTGGTCGTATCCACAACACCGGGGAGGAACCTGTTCATGAACACGGTGACACTCCACAGCCACGGGATGACCCACATCCGCCGCGGACGGCGCACCAGTTTTACCACAGCTTTGCCAACTTGTTCAGCCGTCAACAACATGAACTTGGGTGTGGTGGCATTGGTCTTGCGCTTGATGCCCGCGTGCTGGGAAAATTCGGTTACAACGCCGCCGGGATAGATCAACGACACATCGATCCCCCACGGTTTGACCTCACGCCGCAGCGCTTCGGAGAATCCATGCACGGCATGTTTGGATGCGGCATAGATGGTGTAAGTCGGCGTGCCCACCAAGCCCGCCATCGAACACATATTGATAATGCTCCCGCTTCTTTGCCCGATCATCACCGGCAACACCTGGCGCGTGGTTTGGATCACACCCATCACATTCACATCGATCTGCGCTTGAATATCCTTCACAGGGTCGAGGTTCTCCAGCCAATCCAATCGACCGAAACCGGCATTATTGATCAACACATCGATGCGCCCGAATTTTTCCAAAACCAGCGAGACCAGCTTTTGAATATCTTCCAATTTGGAGAGATCCGCCTGGACCACCAATGCTTGCGCACCAGTGCCCATTTTGTTGATCTCCTCCGCAAGCGATTGGAGTTTATCCACACGGCGGGCGGCGAGCGCCACCTTCGCACCTTCGCGCCCGAACTCACGCGCGGTCGCCTCGCCGATCCCCGATGAAGCGCCGGTAACGATGACAACCTTACCATTAATATCCATGTCATTCTCCTTTATTAAACTCGTGTAACAACGAAAACGAGGCAGCCTCATATACACTTGGAGTTTGCTTCGTCGGCTCTTTCAGAGCCTCCTCACAATGACGTTTCAATCACGGACCCCAGCGAGGTTGATAATCGCAATAATCGTTGTTGGTCAGGCGGCGCACATCGGTGCCATCCACGCGAATGATGTAGATCTCGCAGCCGTGGTCATCGCCGTAATGATCAAAATAGGAAGTAAATGCCACCCACTGACCATCAGGCGAGATGGATGGACCCTGTGAGTTGCCGCCGGTGGGAGTCAACATGCGTGCATTCGAACCGTCCGCATTCATGATGTAGACATCACGATTCCATGACGGACCGGAATAGGTGACGATGAACTGTCCATCCGGTGACCAATCGCTTCTCCCCCGTACCGCAGGCAGGTTGCTGACCATTTGCAGTTCACTCCCATCGAGCTTGACCCGGAAAAGCTGAACCCCATCCTGCACATTCGCCGCGAACAGGATGGACTGTCCATCCGGCGACCAGGTTGGGTCCCAGCCGGGAGCGTTCGGCAGTGGACGTGGATTCTTCCCATCGCGGTCCATCAACCAGATGTGGTCTGAATCGGTCGTTGAAAGCTTGAACGCGATGGTCGTGCCGTCCGGGGAGATCTCAGGTCCGCTCAGGTTGCCGAGTCTATCGGTCAGTTGCGTCACGCTACCGGAAGCAATGTCAATCTCATAGATCTCATACACGTTTAGTTCGCGAAAGGCGGCGTAGACAACACTCTGTCCATCCGGCGAAATGGATGGATAGTATTGCTGATGATCATTATCGGTCGTCAAGCGGCGGAAGCCTGTCCCATCTGCGTTGATGATGCAAATTTGATTTGCCGCCTGCACTTTGAATATCTGGCAGACGAACGCGATCTTTCCGGTCGGCTGGCTGGTGGAGGGAATTGGGTTGTTTGGGTCGAGGGGAGAATCCGCTGACGGCGGAGTTAAGGCTGATAAAGTGGCGAACAGGTCAGGGGTCGGGGGTGAGGCGGAGGGCAGGTTGCAGGCGTGGAGAAATATCAGGACAGATATCAAAAACGGTAATAATCGCAGTCTCTTCGTCATACCGATAAATCACCTGCAATGAATTCAGGTCGAGCCTCAGGCTGGTCTATAGCCGCATAGCCCTTCGATAGGGTGAATGTCCGAAATATCAAACCTGAAAATAATGAATGGTCGAGCCTCAGGCTGGTCTATAAGCCGCATTCTGTCCAGCGGATTGCTCCGCTTGTGCAGTCATCTCTCTGGGCGGCGCGTCACCGCTCCGCTCGATGCAGCCTACCCGGGACTGGCCAATCCCACAAGAGGGAAAGGCACGTATGGAGACGAGCAGCCTCCCATCGTCCACAGACGAAATCGTCCCTGCTTGGCCTTGCTCCCGGCGGGGGTTACCTGGCCACACGCATTACTG
>CAYJPO010000074.1:4299-23854 GCA_964372045.1 uncultured Anaerolinea sp. | reverse complement strand
TCGACCCCACCATCATCCGCTTGTTGTTCGTGCTGGGTTTCTTCACCTTCAATGGTGCCATGCTGATCGTGTATCTCATCATGGCGATCGTTACCCCCGAACAATAGCGTCAAAAGAAATAAACCGACCTTTCTGGTCGGTTTATTTCTTTTGACGAGTCTTGCTTGTTTTTTTAGCTTGCTTCCCTTTTAGGCGTTTGAAATCCTCCGCCATTTTGGAGAGTTTATCTGCCTCATCGAAATACATAGTCGAAAACAGATGAATAATGGATTTTTCCATTGTGGCAAGGAGCGGTGTCTTTAAACGATTGCGCACCTCACCAAATTTAGCACGGGCAAGTTGTTTTCGAGTTCCGTCCTGAGTCCAGTAATGAGCTATCAGACCGAGAAGATCAGTAACAAACTCATCCGGTAAAGGCAGGGGCGCCATGGCAAGGGCGGTCATTTTATCAAGCGTAGCGACAAAAATAAAATCGTGTTTTTCTCCAACTGCACAAGAGCCGATTTCAAATAATGCCTGACTAATCTCTGTCAGCATTTCTGTCTTCTGCAGGGCAAGTTCAAGAGAATCTATATATTCGAGAATAATGTTATCTCTCTCGACTGATTTAAAGTTAATGATTAATGTCTGGGCCAGCTTACTGACAGCATGGATTGCCCTTTGTCGATCATTGTCCATTTCAACTTGTGAAACTGCCAAAATGGCAGACAGAATCTTAATTGCCTGGTCATAATTACCGAGGTCCTTCGGTTCTGGGTCTGAAGCCAGCATATGTACAAGCTCGTCGATCAAAGCCTCGCAGGAATCACCTTTATACTTCGGGCTTGCCAACATTGCCTTCGTAATATTCATCAAGGCATTAACAACCATCTGGCGTTCCTGACCTGGATCGCATTGTTTCCCCAAGTCAGACAGATCTAAAAAGGCAGGTCCTCCCACCCGACCGGATTTGTTTATAAGCTGTTTTACATCTTGGGTTAATTTCTCAACGATCCGCTCCCTTCGCCCATATTGTTCAGGGATAGTGCGCGCAACCCGGATAGCAAGGAAAATCATTGGGACAAAGACAACCAACCAAAGGGATTGCTCGATCAGTTTTTTATCTCCATCAACAAAATGGATGCCGAAGATGGTGTCATATCGAGAAAGCAAGAAACCAACTACAAATTGCAGAATCAGACCAACCGAAATTACATAAATCGCCCGCTTTAAAAAATACTGAACATCCAGCCTATTCTCCTTCATTGCCGCGCGGCGTTCTGCAGGAGATATCAACTGCAACACCAAGGCAGGGATACCGACCAAAAAAATTAAAAGAGTCAGAATTCCATCAAATGGAATTTCCATTGATATCTCCCTTTCCCTTTTGAGAGACAGTCCGCAGATTCATAATAACATTTATGATGTCGATCAGTATCGTATCTGTAAGGCCAGCGGTTTTGTGTTGAAATACCTGAATCCCCAACTCCTTGAGCCGGTTATGTAGCGGTGGATCATTTTCCACAGTAAACACCCCAACATGATATGGTTTGATCCAATTAGGGGGGGGCGATGAGAAACCGGAATGTCCATTTAACATCCAGGTTGCCAATTCCAGACCCAGCCGAGCTTGAGCCTTATCCTCCCCTCTCTCTTGGTAGAGTTGTATCCAATAATCATCTATGCCAGGCGGGAGCCGCATATCGAGGATGACAACATCATATTCCTTCGAACTCAGGTAACGGACAGCACTGGTAACTTCTTCCGCCAAATTCATATCGTATTCACCACTAATATAGATAGGTCCGGTCATTTTTCGGAGTTCCAGCCGCGCACTATCTTCCACCCATAATACTTTGATCTTCACATTGAGCCTCCCGGCATTGAAATCATCATCTGCCGGTTAAAGGCAGAATCATAGTAACCTTGGTAAGGAAGGGTTGTTGATAATAGCTCTCGCTTTTTTCATTGATTGAGCCGCGGAAAGCCGGATGGCTCTCGATTTCTAATCGCCCGCCATGCACCTCTGCCACCCGTCGTGCATCTGTTAAACCAATACCAGTGCCCAAACGACCGCGATCTTTTGAAAGTTCACCGCGATACCCAAGTTCGAAAATTCTGCCTGTTTCAATCTCATCTCGTTTGACCGGGACACCCCAATTTTCAAATTCAATAAACGCCTGTCCATTTCTTGCGAAAGACCGAACAGAGACCCAGGCAGGTTTGGTCCGTTCAGGATCGCGGCGCCAGGAATATTTAATTGCGTTGTGTAATAAATTGGTCAGGGCGCGCACCATATCCTGTTGATTGACATTCACAAAAATATCTTCAACATCCCTGCTGTCAATATCGATCTTCAAACTACGTGAATACTCGGCAAGTCTGCGGGAGCTCTCTTCAATCATCGTTTTGACACTTAAATTGACATTGGCTACCTTCTCGTGTTTATCTGTAGTTATGAATTCCCGCAGACTATGAATGGTGTAATCCATTTGAATAACCGCCGCCCGAGTCTCGAGCACTTCGATCAAGTTTGCCAGGCGCTCCAAATTCCATGCCGAGTTTTGAAGTTCACGCACCAATTCACGCGGCAGGTGCCCCGAAATAATAGCACCATGGATCTGTCCGACTTCATTGGCAAGTTTCCTCAATGTCACAGAATACAACTCAGCGGCAGGAATTCTCTCCTTGAATTCCCTTAGAAACTCCACATAACCTTGCAATTTCTTCCATTGTCCCACTGGTAACGCTTTTGATCTTCGTTCCTCACTTGCACTCTGAAGCAAGCGATCAATCGTATTTCCAAGGGCAGTTGCACGCTCGGTCAAAAGCACCTCAGCTTCTTCCGTTTGCGGTACGGCGAAATCATGAAAAGGCTTTGGTTCGAATGCTTCCACAATTGCATCAAAGGTCTGTTTGACCATGACTAGCGTGGTTGTGTTCGCATGTAAAATACGTCCGATATCGAACCTGAGCTCTTCAACTCTCTCCTGTAAATCCCTCTCATGCTGGTGCGAGTTAAAATCACGGGTCACATCCACCATACAACCGGCGAATCCGATTATTTCTCCGTGGTCATCGTGTAAGCTCCGACAATGGTCTTCCAAACGCAAATCTCGGTCTCCAATACGGAAGTGCAGGGTTTCACGGTCTACTTCCTTACCTAGTCTTTGGCGACTTACAACTTTTTCAATCACAGCTCCCCGTGTGGCAGGGTTTGCATAAAATTGTTGTATATTTGCTTGAATTTCCCCTTCCAACGGCAAATTCAACATCTGACGCATCGTAGTATTAGCAAAAACAATCTGCCCATCAAGGGATGTCATATATATCCCGATGGGCAGTTCTCGAATATCAAATTCCTGAAAAAATCGTAAATATGGCTGTTTTTCTTGGATATTCATATTCATGACTAGTATACAACAATATTCCTTCCAGAAATCAACCTTTTGCCAAAGTGAGGAAGACATCCTCCAGAGTTGGCTCTCCCCTCTCGATCTTCTCAACCTGAATATTGTTCCTGCTTAAGAGGTCTTGCATCGCCTCTTTCTTGACCTTTGAGCTGATAACCCGTAAATGATCTCCCGCCAACCCGACGCGTTCGACGCCGTCCAGTTCGTGCAGGATGTCCAAGCCCTGCTCGAGCGGATGCGCAAACACTTCCCAGACATCGCCTTTGATAATGGACTTCTTCAAATTGGTGGGCGTATCCATCGCCAGCAGTTTGCCGTCGCGCATCACACCGACACGCTCGCAATATTCGGCTTCGTCCATGTAATGCGTGGTGACGAAAATGGTCACTCCGCTTTCGGCAAGTTGGTAGATCAGGTCCCAGAACGCGCGGCGGGCGGTGGGATCAACTCCCGAGGTGGGTTCGTCGAGGAAGAGCAGTTTGGGTTGATGCACCAATGCGATTCCAAGCGCGAGCCGCTGACGCCAGCCGGTGGACATATCCCTTGTCAGCGTATGCTCATGCCCTGAGAGTCCGACCAGTTCCAACGTCTGTTTGATGCGCTCTTTATCCGAGATGCCATAGACGCCGCCGTAGAAAGTTAAATTTTCAAGCGTGGTCAGGTCATCATAGATCGCGAACTTCTGCGACATGTACCCAACCCGCGCGCGGACTTCCTCACTTTGGCGGACAACATCGTATCCCAAAACTGTGGCTTCGCCTTCGCTGGGCACGAGCAAGCCGAGCAACATGCGGATGGTGGTGGTCTTGCCCGAACCGTTCGGACCGAGATACCCGACCACCTCGCCTGCGTTCACTTCGAAGTTGATGTGATCCACTGCGGTGAAATCGCCGAAGCGCCGCGTGAGATTTTCAACGTAGATTACAGGTAAAGACATTTACGCTCCCTTTTCAAGGACAGTTTTCAGGCGGGCGAGATTGCCTTCCATCATCGATTTAACCTGACCCGTCAGCACGCCTTCGGCAAGCTTGAAAACACCACCGGGGTTGCCCTGCGCTGTGAGATTTAGTTTCGTACCTGTGCCCACAGTCTTGAATGCAAGCGTGATGTTGATCTGCATGGGACCGGCGTTCATTTGAAAAGCACATTTGGTGTCGGGTTCGTAGGCTGTAATTTGCATCTCGCCTTCGATGCGGCGTCCCATCATTTCACCGACACTCTTGAATTTTGTCCCCACGCCCACCGCACCGGGCGCAACTTGTTCCAGGCTTACAACAGCGGAATTCCATTTTGACATGTTTCCGGGGTTGGCGACAAATGCAAAGACATCCTTTTGAGGTCGGTCGATCAAAGCGCTGAAATCCAGGTTAATCATGTTTATTCCTTTCATACGTGAGACGCACTGACATATTCATGGTCGGATAACGCAATAAACACATCTTCGAGCACGGGCGGCACCGAGCGGAGTTCGTCCACATGACCACCCGCCTGTTTGATCTCAGTCTTCAAGCGTTTCAAAACCGCCTTGGATTTCCCATCGCTGACTCGGATGTGCAAGCGGTCGCCAAAGGCTTGAACGTCTTCGACATCCGCATCCGAATGCGCGACGTGACGAAGCGTATTCAATGGGGTACCGCGCAGTTCGAGCACGCGCCCATTGAGACGCGCGCGCAAATTCGAGGGTGTGTCTTCGGCGATGATCTGTCCATTCTTCATGAAACCCACACGATGACAACGTGAAGCTTCATCCATGTAAGGCGTGGAGATGATCACCGAAACGCCTTCGCCGTCGCGAGCGCCAACCAGTTTGATGACCAGTTGCCAAAAGTCTTGCCGGGTAACGGGGTCAACACCGGTGGTGGGTTCATCCAACAAAAGCAAACGCGGACGAGTGACCAGCGCGGAAGCAAGCCCGAGCTTCTGCTTCATCCCGCCGGAGAGTTGACCGGCGCGGCGGTCTTTGAACTTATCCAAACCGACAAATTCGAGGATCTCCATCGAACGCGGCAGCCACTCGGTGGTGGAAAGTCCGCGCACCTCGGCGAAGAAGCGGATGTTCTCCAACACGGTCAGGTCTTCATACATCGAAAAACGCTGTGAGAGATAGCCGATGGCGGAGCGGGCTTGATCGGTCTGCTTCAACACGTTGTATCCGCATACTTCAATAGAACCACGACTCGGTTTCAATGCGCCGACCAGCAGGCGCATGGTGGTGGTCTTCCCTGCCCCGTCCGAACCGACGAGCCCATAGATCTCGCCGGGCAAGACCTGGAGTGAGACTCCATTCACCGCTTGGGTGGAACCGAAGTGTTTGTGTAGATCCTCTGCATGAACTAGATATTCCATCATTTCAATTCTCGCTATCGCTTGTCTCAAAAATAAGAATACTTTTTATCGAAAATTACGAGGGAAAATCGAATTCCCTATGTACTAAATTTTGCGATACTCTGTAAATGTTGTTGGGTGCAAGATGACAAACGCCTCGGTCTGTGCTAATTCTTCCAATTGTGCGCGGCTGGGGTGCCGCGGCAAGCCATGTGCTTTTTCCATGATCAACCCGACCATGCGCGGATGCCGCTGTAAGCGGACCTCTAAAAAATCAGCGAACCGTGATGGGTCGGTCACAACTTCGGCAGTGCCTTGAAATCGCTTCGAACCCACGCTGACTTCCACTTGAGGCAGTGACTGAATGTTCCGCACCCAATCCGCTTTGACTCCGCGCGCCGCGCCGACATAATACGCTTCGCCGATCTTTTCATATTGAAGAGGAGTCACCCGCTTCAACCCGGACCTTCTGCCTGTGGTGGTCAAAAGGAGGATGATCCTGCCGATGAGCGGTCCCAATCCGATGGCGTACAGCACGCGATGGATATTTTGAACAGTCTTCATCTTCGACCAATCAAAGCGATTTATCTTCATTTTCTGTCTCATGTTAGAAATTTGTCGAAAGTCAAAGGTCAAAAGTCAGTGGATGGTCAAACTTCGTATTCTGCCTCATCATCGGAGATGCGGCGCTTTCTTGGGTTGGCTTCCAGATACCCAATGAACTTCGCAATCTGCCGGGCGCACGTCACAGCCAGCGCGTAGGCTTCTTTGAATTGTTCTTCGGAGATGTAGTGTTGGTCGAGAGCCACATACAATTGAGCTCTTACTTCGCCCGCCGAGGCTTTTGCCATTCCAAGAAAATTGATGAACTGAACATCGGTTCGGCTCTCGAAGCCCTCGGCAGTATTACTCATTATGGAAACGCCTGCCCGTCGAATTTGGTCGCGCAACCCATAATCTCTATTAAAACCTGTTTGATTTCCAAACTCATAAATCAAGTTGGTCAATTGACGCGAAGTCTTCCAAGCCTCTATTTCTTCAAAGCGAGTAATCCCAGCCATATTGTTCTCCTGTATGCCAAATTCAAATCTATAGTTTGACAGACTTTCGACCATCGACCTTTGACCATTACTTGAATACCACATCCGCAGGCATTCCGATCTTCAACTTCCCTTCCGGGTCTTGCACAATCAGCTTGATGGCAAAGACAGTGCTCGAGCGTCCTTCCACAGTTTGCACGTTGCGCGGGGTGAATTCGGCTTTATCGGCGATTTGAATGACAGTCGCATCGAAAGTGACATCCGGGAAAGAGTCCACGGTCAGGGTGGCAGACTGTCCAAGTGAGATCTCACCGTAGTGGTTTTCGGGGATATAAACCGTGATGGTCAATTCATTGATATTGCCGATCGTCAGTGCCGTAGCGCCGGGCTGGACAAATTCACCGGGCTCGACGTTGCGCGTGAGCACCACTCCGCTCATGGGCGCATTTACCGTCAACTTGGCGATCTGCGCATCGATCAAGGCGAGGCTTGCCTCTGCTTGAGCAAGCGCGGACTTCGCCTGATCCAACGCCTTCGCGGCGGCGATCACAGCCGGAGATTGCGCTCCAGTTTGCAGGGTCAGCAGGCGGGCATAGGCGGCATCGTAACGCTGTTGGGCAACGAGGACTTGTCCGCGGGCGTATTCGACATCATCCGCTTCATCGCTGTTCATCAAGTCGTTGTAGGCTTCTTCGGCATCATCAAGGTTGGAAAGGATATCGTCGTAATAATCCTGAGCGGCTTCGTTCAAGCCGCCGCTATCAGAAGCATTGGAAGCCTGATCCTTGACCTGCTCAGCGATGACAAAGGCGGCGCGCGCTTCGGCAAGGTCCTGTTCGGCTTGGAGATAATCAGAATTCTTCAAGTCCGTGATGACCTTATCGAGATTGGCAAGCGCATCGTCGATGGCGGTTTGCGCGGCATCGAGTTCAACTTGAGCCGCAGCGATCTGCTCGTCCTGTTCGATGTACCAATTGGGCTGGTCAAATTCGCTGGGAGCAGTTTCCTGCCAATCTTTGGAGCGCTGTGCGGCTTGCGCGGCGAGAGCAGCCTCCAGAGTTTGGTCATATTTGGTCTGGGCAGAGGCTAAGGCGGCGTTGGCAGAGTCGGCTGCGGCGGAGGCAACAGCTCGTTGGGCATCGAGCAGGCTCGGGTCCAGACGAAGAAGCGGGTCACTCATCGAGACCGGTTGACCTTCTTCGACGAGGACTTCCGTCACCTTTCCTGAAATTTCAGACGCGACGTTGACCTGAGTCGCTTCGATGGCACCGGAGGCGGTCAGGGCGGTTTCGTCTGCGCCTGTGGTCTGAGTGACGATAAAGTAGATGCTCAATGCAACGAGCAGGACGATGATAACGATGGCGGGAAGGGGTGGACGTTTATGGTTCATGGAAATCTCCTTGAGACTCCCTCTCCTCTCAGGAGAGGGTTGGGGTGAAGTTGTTAATCAAGTCGTTTGCGGAAGCGAAGGGCAGCTGCCACCATAATGCCAATGGCAAAGAGCGTCATGGCGATGACGTCGAATTGGATCATTTCGAGACCGACGCCTTTGAGCAGCAGCGAGCGGATGATAACGAGGTAATAGCGCAGGGGCATCAGATAGGAAAGCCAGCGCAGGACCGCAGGCATGGCGTCGAGTGGAAAGAAAAAACCGGATAGGAAGATGCTTGGCAGAAGTGTCATCCACACGGTGAGCATGGCTTCCTGCTGGGTGTTGGCAATCGTCGAGGCGAACAGACCGATGCCCAAGCCGGTGGTCAGGAAGATGATCGACAGTACCAGGATCAATCCAAGGTCACCGCGAATGGGCATGCCAAACCACCAGTGCCCCACTGCCAGCACTTCGATGGTGTTGAAGAAACCGAGGATGACATATGGCATGAGTTTGCCGACGATCAATTCCCACGAGCGGATGGGCGTAACGATGAGTTGCTCGATGGTACCGCGTTCGCGCTCACGCACAACCGATGTGGCGGTCAAGATGGCGGCGATGGCATAAAGGATCATGCCAATCACACCGGGGATCATGAAGTGGGCGCTGATCATGTCCGGGTTGTACCAAACGGTGGTGCGGACTTCCACAGGCGGTTGGACGCGGATGGTCGAGCCGGTGCGCGAGAATTTCTCGGTCAGGATCTCCGTCGAGTGCATCTGGCTGATAAGCTGCGCCGCCGAAAGCGCAGTGGATGCGCTGGTCGGGTCGGAGCCGTCAAGAATAAAAGCGACCTGTGCGTTCCCGTCGCTGACGCGTTGGGCATAATCCGGCGGAATGATGACCGCCGCGCGCGCATCTCCGCGTGAGATCAGGTCCTCGATCTCCGCTTCCGAATCCACACTGTAGGCGATGCGGAAATAATCCGCGGCGCGGTACGAATCAAGCAGCGCGCGGGACTCAACACTGCGGCTTCTATCCAGCACGGCGAGCGGAATATTGCGGACATCGTTCGTGGCGGAATAGCCGAGCAGGAACAACTGCATGATCGGGATGACGAGGATCATTACCAACGTGCGCACATCCCGAAAGATCTGGATGAATTCCTTGCGGATAATGGACATTAATCGTGAGTTCATACGGGCTCCTTAAGGACACCGTGCAGAAAAATATCGGTGTAAGCGGCGGCGGCGTCTTTGGGCATTAATTTTCCGACCACAGATCTGGAAACGAGCATTTCCGTAATTAAGTAGGAAATGACCAACCCAAAGAATGAACGCATAAGCAGGGCAGGATTGGCCACACGCAGGTCTTTCCTGCCTTTGACCATGCGCTCGAACACTGGCAGCACTTTGGGCGCGATCTCCGAAAGCATCGTTGCGCCATGCTTGCCGTTGAATTCCACAAACTCGATGAACATCAATTTCATGTACATCGGCTCCGAGCCGAGTTCCTTGAGCGTGATCTTGACCGCGTTCTGCAAGAAGGTTTCAATATCCTCCCCTTGCGCTTCGAGAACCAGCGGCAAAATCTTCTTGTATGGGTGTTTATCCAGCACAATGGCTTCGAAGATCTCTTCCTTGCTGGTGAAGTGATTGTAGATCCCACCCAGCGCCAGCCCCGCCTGCTCCGCGATCTGCCGCATGGACGTGGCATGATATCCATGCTCAATGAACAGCACAACAGCGGCGTCTTCGATAGCCAGCCTTGTTATCTCACCTTTCGTAGGTGTTTCTTTTGTTTTCGTGGACATCAATTCCTGCTCTCCAAAAAAATGAACGAACGTTCGTATTTATTTTAGGCAGATTCGCGGATTTGTCAAGACGCAAATTCCATCCCACATTCCTCACTCAAAACACAACCGCCGCTTGAAAAGTCCATACGGTACAATTTCCCTTATGCTATCCCCCATTGAACAAAACATCCGAAAGAACCTCAAATACAACCTTACCGTCAACTTATGGGACGGCAGCTTGTTCGGCGTGGCGCTTGGCTTTGCCTCGTTCAGCACCATCCTGCCGCTATTTGTCGCCTCCATGACCGACTCCGCCACTCTTATCGGGCTGGTCCCCGCCATCCATTCGGCGGGATGGTTGTTCCCGCAACTCTTTACTGCGAGTCATGTCTCCCGCCTGCGGCAATACAAACACACCGTCCTGATGATGACGATCCATGAACGCGCCCCATTTTTGGGGTTCGCTGTCATCGCGCTGCTTTTGCCATTTATCGGCTTGAACGTAGGTCTCGTCCTCACTTTTCTTATGCTCGTCTGGCAGGGACTCGGCGGCGGATTCACCGCCAACGCGTGGACGTCGATGATCTCCAAGATCATGCCGCCCGATTCGCGCGGCACCTTCTTCGGGTTGCAAGCCGGTCTGGCGAATCTCTTCATCAGCATGTCCGCCATCGGCGCGGGCTACCTGCTGGACTCCTTCGCCTACCCCTGGGATTTTGCAGCCTGCTTTTTCCTTGCAGCCGTCTTCTTCACCATATCCTGGTTCGCGCTCGCCGCCACCCGCGAACCGGAAGATACTGAGAAATTCATCCCTGAAGAAAAAACCCATTTCTGGGACGATGCCAAAAGGGTGCTGAGCCGCGACAAAAATTTTAACTGGTTCCTGGTCGTACGCGTACTTTCCCAATTTGCCACCATGGGTTTCGCGTTCTATATCATCTATGCCCTGCGCGAATTCAACATGACCCCGGTCGTGGCGGGCTACCTCACCGCCACATTGACAATTTCGCAGACCATCGCCAACATTGGCATGGGCTGGATCGGTGACCGGGTCGGTCATCGCGCCATGCTCATCATCGGAGCCATTGCCGCCTTCCTAAGCGCCGTGCTGGCATGGAACGCCGCATCCATCGCGTGGTTCTATCCCATCTTTATTCTTACCGGCATGGCAAACGTCTCGCTCTGGACGATAAGTATGACCATGACCGTGGATTTCGGCAGCGAAGCGGACCGCCCCATTTATATCGGGCTTTCGCAAACGCTCACCGCTCCTGCCACCATCATTGCCCCCATCATCGGCGGCTGGATCGTAGACTCGGCTGGCTTTGCGCCCACCTTCACCATCTCCACCACCCTCTCGCTCGTAATGATCGGCATTTTAGTATTCCTCGTCAAAGACCCGCGAAAAACAAGAACAATTGCAAATCCACAAATGTAAATAGAAATTCAAAAGGAGAATCCATGTCCCTCATTCAAGAGAAAGTTAACCAGGCGATCGAAATCCTCAAAAATCAAAACATAGACCTTTGGCTCACCTTCGTCCGCGAAACCAGCGGCGTGCGCGACCCTGTCCTCGATTTCCTCATCGGCGAAAACGACCTGACCTGGCCATCGGCGTTGATCTTCACCAAGGGCGGCGGCAAGATCGCCATCGTCGGCAACCTTGAAACAGTAGCCATCGAACGATTGGATGTCTTCACCGACATCATCGGATACGACACCGGCGTAAGCCTCGCTCTGCGCGAAACGATCACACGCCTCAACCCCGACTGGATAGCGGTTAACACCTCCCAAAACAACGTCCACGCTGACGGTTTGACTCACGCGATGTACGAATTTCTCATCGAGTATTTGTCAGGCACGCCCTACATCGACCGTCTGCTCAGCGCCGAACCCATCATCAATGCCATGCGCGGACGCAAGACAAAAACCGAGCTCGCCCGCATCCAAAAAGCTGTGGACATCACGGAGGAGATCTATCGCAAAACTTTTGACTTCATTAAAGTCGGCATGACCGAGATCGAAGTTGCCAATTACATGCAGGCGCTGATGAAAGAATACGGCGTCGGCTATGCCTGGTCGCCTGAGAACAATCCCGCCGTGAATTCCGGTCCGAACAAAGTGGTCGGGCACAACGGTCCCACAGATATCAAGATCGAGCGTGGACATATCATCCATTTCGACTTCGGCGTGAAATATGAAGGCTACTGCTCGGACATTCAACGCATTGCCTACGTCCTGCGCGAAGGCGAAACCGAAGCTCCGGTCGAAGTCCAGCGCGGATTCATCACCGTCCGCACCGCCATCGAGCAATCACGCGGCGCAATGAAGGCGGGTGTGACCGGCAATTCCATCGACACTATCGCACGCGAGATCGTGGTCGACTCCGGTTATCCTGAATACAAATACGCGCTCGGTCACCAACTGGGGCGTGTGGCACACGACGGCGGCGCCTTGCTCGGTCCGATGTGGGAAAAATACGGCGACTCACCAAATCAACTCTTGGAAGTGGGACAGGTCTTTACCATCGAACCCGGCTTGGCTGTCACAAACTACGGTTACATCGGTTTGGAAGAAGATGTAGTCCTCACCGATGAAGGCGCACATTACATTGGCGGTCCGCAAAGCGAGATCGTGCTGTTAAATGGGTAGAGCGCTCAAGATAATCCCAACTCATTAGCGAAAAAGCATCGAACAGTTTTAATAAACCACTTGCATGAGTCATATTTTTGCCTTACTCAAGGCATGAATCAGTTATGCAAGTGGTTTATTCTTTAATACCCTCAAATTCCACAAAAAGGATAAACAAAGGTACAATCGGCAAGACAAGAGCCAAAATTGCATCGATGCCTTCATAACGTCAAATCCTATTGGTTTAGAAGAAATTAAAGGAATGACGGGAATGCCAGGAAATATATCTTCTAAAGACAAGGCGATCAAGGCTAAATCATCAGAAAAGAAAACCTTTCAGAGCGTGGATATAGACGATATCCACGCTCTGAAAGAACGACTCGTCCAACTATCCAGTGAAAACCAGCTCTTGAAGAGGGAAAACGAACAACGCGCCACCGAACTTCAGATCATCAACAACATCGGGCAGACATTATCAGAAGGTCTTGACCTGCAAAGTACCCTCGAGCGCGTAGGCGAGAGATTACGAGAAGCGCTTCAGCTTGAAAGTATTGGCATTCTTGCAAATGATCCACGGACAGGTTTCGCTATCTCTTATTATTTTTATCACTTTGGCAAGCGGATTAATCCCGAGCATTTTTCGTTGAGTAGAAACAGATTCGGTATGCGTTTCGCTTCCAGGATGGGGGGCAAGCCCCTCGTGGTTAACACCTACGTTGAAAAGATTTGGCGGAAACTTGTAGTCGATGTGATGGAATGGACGGAAATCCCAAAATCATTTGTGATAATTCCCTTGCTGACAGGCAAAGAGTTGGTTGGCAGCATCATTTTTGGGGATTATGAAAAGGAAGATGCCTTCGTCAACCTTCCTATAAACATGCTCGAGACAATCGCATCGAATTTAGGTACTGCCATTCAAAACGTCCGCCTCTTCGATGAAACCCAGCGCTTGCTCAAAGAGACCGAACAACGTGCCGCCGAATTACAGATCATCAACAATATTGGGCAAACCTTAAACGAAGGTCTCGGCTTAGACAATACGCTCGAACGCGTAGGTGAAAGAATGCGCGAGGTGTTAAATCTTGATCATATTGGCATAATTGTGCTGGACCCGAAAACTGGACATGAAATGTCACGCTATTTTTATAGCAAAACCTACGCTTATGATTATATGTCCTTTGACAAATTTAAGATTCGTATGCGCCTCTCTGCAAGGGGTGGAGGCAGATCCTGGGTCGTAAACACTAATGCTGAAAAGAGTTGGCGTAAATTTGGAGAGGATATAGAGTCCCCAAAATCCTTTGTGGCACTCCCCCTACTAGCAGGTAAGGAATTGATCGGTGGCATTCTCTTTGCAGATTTCGAAAAGGAGAATGCTTTTACTGATCTATCAATCAATATGGTTGAAACCATTGCATCTAATATGGGCACAGCCATCCAGAATGTACGTCTGTTCAATGAGACCCAACGCCTGCTTAAAGAGACCGAACAACGCGCCACCGAATTGCAGATCATCAACAACATCGGGCAGACTCTGACCGAAGGCGGGGATCTGAACAGCACAGTCCAGCGTGTGGGCGAAAGAATACAGGATGCGCTGAAAATAGAGAATATGGTCATTTCCATTTTCGATAAAAAGTCCAATCAGGTGTTGGCGCCATATATGGTTCGCAATGGCAAACAGATCAAGATCACGGGAGAGGATTTTGATTTGAGAAAATATAAGCTCGCAATGCGCACCTCCTCAAGAGCGGGTGGCAGGTCATGGGTAGTTAATTCCAATGTTGAAGAGAACTGGCGAACGTGGGTATCTATGACCATAGATGATGATGTTCCGAAATCCTTTGTGGTGCTCCCTTTGTTGGTGGGTAAGGAAGTAATTGGCGGCATCTCCATCGCAGATTATGAAAGAGAGGATGCTTTTGTTGATATTTCAACTGGCATGTTGGAAATCATTGCTGCAAATATGGGTACTGCCATCCAAAATGTACGTCTCTTCGATGAAACCAAACGCCTTTTCGAAGAAGCCGAAGAGTCGCGTGCTGCCGCAGAACAAGCCAACAAAGCCAAGAGCACCTTCCTTGCCAATATGAGTCACGAGTTGCGCACGCCGCTCAATGCCATTATGGGATTTACTCAAATTGTCAAAGGCAAAGCGGAAGGCGCATTGCCCGAAAAACAGATTGACAATCTGGATAAAGTTTTAACCAGTTCCCAGCACCTGCTCGGTCTGATCAATACCGTGCTCGACATCGCCAAGATCGAAGCCGGGCGCATGGATGTCATCCCTGGCAAATTCAGTTTGGGCGGTTTTGCCGATCAATGTATGGCGCTTGCGGCACCCCTACTCAAACCAAATGTAACATTGGAAAAACAAGTGGATGAAACCATCGGCTTCGTTTTCTCCGATCAGGATAAGATCAAGCAGATCATTCTCAACCTGCTCAGCAACGCCGCCAAGTTCACCCATCAGGGAAAAATCGTTCTCAAGGTGGAAAAACTTGCCGGAGAGATGATCAGCATCTCAGTGAAAGATAGCGGCATCGGCATCAGTGAAGAAGCGGTCGGTCGCGTCTTCGAGGAGTTCCAGCAGGCGGATGTCAGCACCACGCGTCAATACGGCGGCACAGGTTTGGGACTCACCATCAGCCGCAACCTCGCCCGTCTGCTCGGCGGGGATTTGACCGCTACCAGCGTGTTGGGCGAAGGCTCGACGTTTACCCTCACCTTCCCCATGCACTACGAAAAAGACAAAGCCTCTTCCGCCGCCATTGTGAATCCCGTCCATTCAACTGAAGTCACCCCGGCAACGACTCATGGTCAAACCGAAGAAACAGGTGAAACGCAATCTCGTAAGACCATTCTGGTTGTGGAAGATACCGAACTCAACATCAATTTCATCACCCAACTATTGGAAGACGACTACAACCTGCTCTTCGCCAAAAACGGAGCGCAGGGAGTAACATTGGCGGGGCTGGAAAAGCCCGACCTAATCCTCATGGACATCTCGCTCCCCATCATGGACGGATACGAAGCCGCGCGGCGAATCCGTGTTAACATGGCAGATACACCCATCATCGGCTTATCCGCTTATGCGATGGTTGGCGACGCTGAAAAGGCAAAAGAGGCTGGCTGTAACGATTACGTCACCAAGCCTGTGGACGGAAATCTCTTGAAACAAAAAATCAAAGAATACGTGAGGTGAACTATGAGCAAAGCAAAAGTTCTGATCGTGGATGATGAACCGTTCAATATTGATGTACTCGAACAGGCGCTTGAGGGAACCGACTATCAAGTCGTCACTGCATCCAACGGGCAGGAAGCCTGGGCGAAGATCCAGAGCGAACAACCCGACCTGATCCTGCTCGACCTGATGATGCCGATCATGGATGGGTTCGCGGTGCTGGCAAAGGTCAAGGAGGATTCGATGCTGCGGGATATTCCCATCATTATCGTCTCTGCTGAACACGACTCGAAAAGTGTGGTGAGGGGCATCAAGCAGGGCGCGGAAGATTACCTGACCAAACCCGTGAACACTGCGCACTTTTTACAGAAGGTAAAAGAATTCCTAGGGTAAATCTGATCTTCATGAATGTAACACTCCATGGTCTAAATGGAGTGTTTTTTATTAAAGATGCAGACAAGTCTATGCCCCAGAAAACCGAATCAATTCCACATCCAAAGACGAGGCGCATTGTCCTATTTCGCGTATGACCTCCATCACTGGTTATAATCTTCTCGAATGATATACTCCTACTTGTGAAATTTATCACCAAAAGGAATTAATATGACCCAAGAAGATCCCAGAATTTTGGAATTGCGGCGAGTCCGCGCCAAGGCAAAGGAAGGCGGCGGCGAGGAGCGCAATGCAAAACAGCGAGCCAAAGGAAAATTTACGGCGCGCGAACGTGTGGAGATGCTGCTCGACCCGGGCACTTTCAACGAGATCGAACCGTTCATCACACATCAAGGCGATGAATTGGGACTGCTGAAGGAAAAGTTTTATGGAGATGGGGTGATCACAGGCTACGGACAAATCAACGGGCGGACTGTTTACTTATATTCACAAGATTTCACAATTTACGGCGGCACACTGAGCGAGATGCAATCGCATAAAATTTGCCGCGTAATGGATCTGGCTGTCCGCAATGGCGTGCCGTTCATTTCGTTGATCGACTCGGGCGGCGCGCGCATTCAGGAAGGCGTGCGCTCGATGGGCGGTTACGCTGAAATTTTTAGACGCAACGCACAATACTCCGGCGTGGTTCCGCAAGTCAGCATCATGCTTGGACCGTGCGCGGGCGGCGCGGCGTACTCCCCCGCCCTAACCGACCTGGTCATCATGGTCGAGAAGCAGTCGTTCATGTTCCTGACCGGACCGGACGTCATCAAAGCTGTGACCGGTGAAGTGATCGATGCCGAGTCTTTGGGCGGCGCGAATGTTCACATGGCGGTCAGTGGCGTGGCGCATTTGAGTGTCAAGAGCGAAGCGGACGCGCTCGAGATGGGTCGGCACTTTCTTTCCTACCTACCTTCGAACAACGTCGAAAATCCGCCGTATGTTCAACCGAACAGCGATCTCGCCTACATGGATGACTCGCTCAATCACATGATCCCGCTGGATGCAACCGAACCGTACATCATGCATCAGGTCATCGAAAAGATCGTGGACAGTGGTTCGTTCCTTGAACTTCAGCCCGATTGGGCGCGCAACGCCATCGTCGGTCTCGCGCGCATCGGCGGACACAGCGTGGGCGTCGTGGCGCAGGAACCCGCCATCATGGCTGGCGTCATCGACATCGACGCGGCGGACAAAATGACGCGCTTCGTGCGCATGTGCGACTGCTTCAACATCCCGCTCGTGACCTTCGTCGATTCACCCGGCTTCCTGCCCGGCATCGCACAGGAACATGGCGGTATCATCAGGCACGGCGCAAAACTGCTTTACGCCTATTCCGAAGCAACCGTGCCAAAAATTTGTATCATCACCCGCAAGGCATACGGCGGCGCGTATGTCGTCATGTCCAGCAAGTATCTCGGAACAGACGTCACCTACGCGTGGCCCTCGGCTGAAATTGCCGTGCTCGGCGCGGAAGGCGCAGCGAACATCCTTTACAAGAAGCAGATCGAAACCGCAGCCAACCCCGCCGAGGAACGTAAACGCCTCGCCGATGAATACCGCGAAAAGTTCAACAACCCGTATTACTCCGCTTCCACCGGCTATGTGGATGACATCATCGAGCCGCGCGAGTCGCGCCCGAAGATCATCGCCGCCCTCTCTGCCCTGCGCGATAAGTACGCGCCCGCCCCGCCGCGCAAGCATGGAAATATTCCGGTGTAAAGACAGGAACGAGAAATGAGTAACGAGAAGGAAGGTTTACTCGTTACTCATCCCTTGTTACTCTTTACTCAAACCAAAACATATGACAACCAACCTACTTCTCTCCCTCCAAATCACTGCGCTTGGCATGGGACTCGTCTTTGGCGCGATCCTGCTTCTCTGGCTGATGATGGTGACTCTCACCGCTCTCACCGCAGATAGGGAATCCCCAGCGGATGAAGACCCCGCATCAGACTCCCCGGAACCTGCCGGGATACCCCAGGCGGATTCCAGGCTGCAAGTTGCCTTGCTCGCTGTCGCAATGGCGATCGCGGAACAGGATTCCTCATCCGCGCACCCGCTGACGGAACCGCCTCCCACCCTTGTCTCTGCATGGCAGTTGGGTATGCGCACAAGACAATTGTCGGAAAAAGGAAATAGCCGAAGGCGTTAACCCTCACCCCGTCCCTCTCCCAACATGGGAGAGGGGGAAGATGGAATATGAAATACAAACTCACAGTCAACAACCAAACGTATGAAGTTGAAATCGAAAATATCAACGCGCGCCCCATCGTCGTGACCGTGGATGGGCAGCGGTTTGAGATTCAGCCTGAAGCGCTGGAACAGCCCAAGGTCCAGAAAGAGGCGGGCGGGAAAAAAGAGATCAAGGACTATCACCCGAGTCCTGCTCCGAGCACAGTCCCATCCCTCAATCCTGCACTCAGCGGAAACGCCCTCACCGCACCCCTGCCGGGAACGGTCGTCAGCATCTTTGTGAAACCCGGCGAAAAAGTGGAAGCCGGACAGGTGGTGCTGGTGATCGAAGCGATGAAGATGAAGAACAGCATCCGCTCGGTGTACAGCGGTACGATCAAAGATGTGCTGGTGGAAACCGGTCAAAGTGTGGCGCATAAACAGGCATTGATCAAATTCGCCGATGTGGGTGAAGCGTCCTGGATGTGAGCAACGCAATACGTATTACGTAATCCGTAATGTGTAAAGGAAATTTATGGATTTAACTTCTTTATTACCTGAATTACTTAAAGGATTTACGCATTTCACCGTGGGCAATGGCGTGATGATCGTCGCTGCATTGATCTTGATCTACCTCGCGGTGTTCAAAGAGATCGAGCCGGTACTTTTATTGCCCATCGGCTTTGGGTGTTTGCTTGCCAATATTCCACTCTCCGGTATGACCGCCGTCGAAGGCATGATGGGTGTGTTGTACGACGCGGGTATCAAGACAGAATTATTCCCGCTGCTGATCTTTATCGGCGTCGGCGCGATGATCGACTTCTCACCACTGCTGGCACAACCGCGCATGGTCCTGCTCGGCGCGGCGGGACAGTTCGGCATCTTCGGCACGCTCATGCTGGCGATCGCGTTGGGCTTCCCGCTCAACGAAGCCGCATCCATCGGTGTCATCGGCGCCATTGACGGACCGACCTCGATTTTTGTGGCATCCAAACTCGCGCCCGAATTACTGGCACCCATAGCCGTGGCGGCGTACTCGTACATGAGTCTGATCCCCATCATCCAGCCGCCGTTGATGCGATTGCTCACCACAAAAAAAGAACGCCTGATCAAAATGGAGTACGCGCCCAAGCCCATCTCCAAACGCACGCTGACCTTCTTCCCCATCGTCCTGACCCTCGTGGTCGGCTTGCTCGTCCCCGAAGC